>JBJXFB010000005.1:0-51319 GCA_046155895.1 Planctomycetota bacterium
GCGACGAGGCGCGCGCCTCCGCGGCCGCCGCGCGCGCGCGCGAGCGCGGCGAAGCGCTCGGCGTCGGCGATTCGATGCGGGCGGAAGTGGAGGAGCAGGGCCGGAGCGCCGCGCTCGCCTCGGCCCGGGCCGCGAACCGGATGCGCGCGGGCGACTTCGCGGGAGCCGTCGAGGACCTCCAGATCGTCCTGCGCTCCACGCCGACGAGGCCGACCGTGCACGAGCGGCTGGCCGCGGCCTACGAGCGCCTCGGGCAGCGCGAACTGGCCGAGAAGCACCGGCTGGAAGCCCAGCGGCTGCGCGCCGCGCGCTAGCGCTGTAGCGGAAGCCCGGACTCCGCTATCCTCCGGCCGCTCCAGGATGCGCGTCCTCTTCGTCTACCCGAACCTCTACACGCAGATGGGGTTCAACCACGGCCTCGCCTCGCTCTCGGCGTGCTTGAAGCGCGACGGGCACGAGACGCGGCTCGTCAACCTGAACGAAAACCTGCCGCCGGTGCCGACGAACGAGGAGATCCTCGGCCTCGTCCGCGACTGGCGGCCCGGGCTGATCGCCTTCTCCTGCCTCACGCAGCAGTACCGGCCCGGCCTGGAGCTCGCGCGCTGGCTGCGCGAGGCGGCCGCGCGCGAGGGCCTCGATCTCCCGCCCCTCATCGTCGGCGGCATCCATCCGACGATGGTCCCGCTCGACGTCATGGCGGACGGCGTGTGGGATCACGTCGGCGTCGGCGAGTGCGAAGACGCATTGAGCGAGCTCGTCACGCGCCTCGAGCGCGGCGAGACGGCCGAGGGCGTGCGCAACTTCGTCTCCTGGCGCGGCGGACGGCGCGGCGGCGGTCCCGACTCGATCGTCCACAACCCCGTCGGCGAGTTCCCGAGCCTCCTGACGCTGCCCGAGCCCGACTACGCGCTCTTCGACACGCAGCGCATCACCGACCAGAAGCAGGGCTGGTTCGGCCTGCTCACGTCGCGCGGGTGCCCGTACCGCTGCACGTACTGCCTGAACCACAAGATCGTCGACCGCTACAAGGACGAGCTCGGCCGCAACGTCGCCGGCATCGGCTTCTTCCGCTTCCGGCCGGCGGAATTGATGATCGCGGAGATCCGGAACGTGCTCGCGCGCTACGAGCGCATCGGGACGTTCATCCTGGACGACGATCTCTTCACCTACAACGTGCCGCACGCGATCGAGTTCTGCGACGCCTACGAGCGCTCCGGCATCGGCGTGCCTTTCGTCGTGAACAGCCACGTGAAGCAGCTCGACGAGCGCGTCGCGGAGGCCCTCGGCCGCGCAGGCTGCCGCATCCTCAAGCTCGGCATCGAGTCGGGCTCGCTGCGCGTGCGCAAGGAGGTCCTCAAGCGCTTCATGACGCAGAAGGACGTGCTCGAGACGATCCGCTCCGGCGAGCGGCACCGCCTGCACACCTCTGGCTTCCTCATGATCGGGTTGCCGACCGAGACGCGCGCGGAGCGCTGGGAGACCGTCGACCTGCTCGCGGAATCCGGCATCGGCCGCTTCCGCACCTCCTTCTTCTATCCGTTCCCGGGGACGGACTCGTGGCGGATGACGGTGGAGGGCGGATACCTGCGCGAGGACGGGAAGGCGCTCTCGACCTTCACCGACGGATCGATCCTCGACTTCGGCGCGGAGGAGAACCTCTTCATCGACAAGCTCGGCAAGTGCATGCCGTGGTTCGTGAACAGCCGGCTCGACCGCTACCGCGAGGCGCCCGCGGCGGAGCGCTACCGCGAGATCGTGGAACGCGTGCTCGCGATGGACCAGGACGAGTGGGCGCGTTTCGAGCCGCGCGTGCGCGAGGTGGACCGCGAGCTCTCGGCGGCGGCGGCCCGGGCGGAAGAAATGCACTACGCGATCCGCTACAACGCGTTCATGGGCGTGCGCAGCGACTACTATCTGGCCGAGGAGGCCGGGATCGAGTGGTACACGGCCGCGGCGAAGCCCGCCGCGGAGATGCGTGAAGCCGCGCTCGCGGCGGCGGCCGCGGAGGTCTGCTAGGGCCCATGCGCGTCCCCGACTTCAGCTCCCTGTCCGTCCTCGTCGTCGGCGACCTGATCGCCGATCACTGGCTCTACGCCTCGCCGCGGCGCCTCTCGCGCGAGGCGCCGGTCATGGTCCTGCGCCACGAGCGCGAGCGGATGGGCGCCGGAGGCGCGGCCAACGTCGCGCGCAACCTGCGCTCGCTGGGGGCGGACGTCTCCGTGCTCGGCGCGATCGGCAAGGACGCGGCAGCCCGCGAGCTCCTGACGCAGCTCGAGGACGAAGGGATCGACACGAGCGGCGTCGAGCTGGTCCCCGGGGCGACGACGCCGACCAAGACGCGCATCCTCGCCGCCGAGCCGCGCCGGAGCCTCCAGCAGATCCTGCGCATCGACCGCGATCCGGTCGCGCCGCTCCCGGCGGAGATCCGGGCGCGGGTCGCCGCGCGCGCGTTCGCGCTCGGCCAGCATGCGGACGCGATCGTCGTCTCCGACTACGAGTACGGCTGCGCCTCGCGCGAGGTCGGCGCGGCGGCCTCCGAGCTCGCGGCGAACGGCCGCATCGTCGTCCTCGACCCGCGCAGCTCGATCGAGGGCTACGAGGGCCTGACCGCGCTCACGCCGAACATCGGGGAGGTCTCGCACCTCACGCGCGACGCTTCGTTCGTGCCGGAGGGCCTCGACGATCCCGCGGCGCTCCGCATCGCGGCGCGCGAGCTCATCCGCCGCGCGGCATGCCGGTACCTGCTCGTGACGCGCGGCAACCTCGGCATGGCGCTGTTCGGGAGCCAGGACGACGGCATCCCCGAGGAAGGCGTCGCGGTCGCGGCTTCGGGCTCGGGCGAGGTCACCGACGTTTGCGGCGCCGGCGACACGGCCGCGTCGGTCTTCGCGCTCGCGCTGGCCGCCGGCGCGGAGCCCGCGGAAGCGATGGTGCTCGCCAACGCCGCCTCGGGCGTCGTCGTGATGGAACACGGCGCGGCCGTCTGCCGCCCGCCGCAGCTTTCCGAGGCGCTCGTCACCGCTCCGCCGGCTGTCCGGTTCGCCGCGCAAGCGCCATGAGCCGCGTCTGGGAGCTGGAGGCGCTCGCCGGGCATCTTCGCGAGCTGCGCGCCGAGGGCAAGGCCAGCCGGATCGTCCTCGCGAACGGCTGCTTCGACCTGTTCCACGCCGGGCACGTGCGCTACCTCGAGGACGCGCGCACGCGCGGGGACTTCCTCGTCGTCGCCGTGAACTCCGACGAGTCCGTTCGCGCGCTCAAGGGCCGCAACCGGCCCTTCCAGCCGCTCGCGGAGCGCATGGAGATCGTCGCCGCTCTGCGCTGCGTCGACGCGGTCACCTCGTTTGGCGAACGCGACCTCGAGGCCACGCTGCGCGCGCTCGCGCCGGACGTGCACGCCAAGGGCTCGGACTACACGCCCGAGACCGTGCCCGAGAAGGCCGTCGACGCCGAGCTCGGGATCGAGATCGCGATCTGCGGGGGCCCCAAGGTGCGTTCGACGAGCGATCTCGCGCGCCGATGAAGGGCCGCGACGCCGCGCTCGCGATCCTCGGCCTGCTGATCGGGACGTGGAGCACGCTGTGCGGGATCGGCGGAGGGATCTTCGCGGTCCCGCTGCTGCACTACGGCTTCGGTCTCACGCTGCGCGCCGCCATCGCGAACTCCCTGGCGCTCGTCGCGGCGTCGACGACCTCCGCGAGCCTGGTCGAGGTGTCGCGCGACGACACGGCCCTGCACCTCGGCGTCTTCGCGGTGATGACCGCTTCGAGCCTGGCCGGGACGCGCGCCGGCTACTTCGTCGCAGGACGGATCGGCGTGCGCGCGCTCAAGGTCGTTTTCGCCGTTCTCCTCGTGGCGGTCGCGATCCGGGTGTTCGCGACGTCGACCACGGGCGGGACGGGGACGAGCCTGCCGCCGGGACTGACGATCATGACCACGGAGTACGCCAGCGTGGCGATCGTGGGAGCGCTCGCGGGCTTCCTGGCGCCCGTGCTCGGGATCGGCGGCGGGCTCGTCGCGGTGCCCGGCCTCGTGTTCGGCGTGCCGGCGCTGGGCTTCGCAAGCGCGCGCGCGTGCAGCACGGCGATGTCGTCGTTCAACTCGTGGCAGTCCCTCTGGCTCTACCGCCGCGACCGGCTGTTCGACGCGCGGCTCGCGATTCCTCTGGCGACCGGCGCGCTCGGAGGGGGCGTCGTGGGGGACCTGCTGATCCACACGCCGGCGGTCGTCGCGTTCGCCCAGAAACTGCTGGCCGTGACGCTCCTCCTCACCGCCGCGCGCTTCCTGTGGGACCTGCGCGCGAGCCGGGCGGCTCAGGCGTAGAGCCCGCGCAGCCGCGCCGCCCCCGCGACGTTGCGGACGGCGACCATGTGCGCCGCGGTGCGGAGCGTGACCTCTTCCGCCTCCGCTGTCGCGACGACCTCGCTCCACGCGGCGGTGAGCATCCGCGCCATGCGCTTCTGCACGCGCTCGAGCGGCCACGAATAGCCCGCGCGGTTCTGGACCCACTCGAAGTAGTTCACGATCGGCCCGCCGCCCGTCGCGAGGATGTCGGGCACCACCGTGATCCCGCGCTCGGCCAGGATCCGGTCGGCGTTCGCGGAGATCGGCCCGTTGGCGGCCTCGAGGATCAGCTTCGCCTGGATCGTCGGCGCGTTGTTCTTCCGCACGACCGTGTCGACCGCGCAGGGGATGAACACGTCGCAGGGACGGGCGAACATCTGCTCGTTCGAGATCGAGTCGAAATCCCCGGTGAAGTCTTCCAGGCGCTTGCGCTCGCCGAGCCAGGCGAGAATGGCCGCGCAGTCGAGCCCACCCTCGTCGTACATCGCGCCGTGCACGTCCGAGAAGCCGACGATCGTGTGCTCCGGCGAGAGGAGTCGGAGCAGGTTCGCCCCGCGCGTCCCCGCGCCCTGGATCACGATCTTCGCGCCGGCGGGAGGGAGCCCCGCGCGCTCGAGCGCGGAGGGCAGCAGCGTGCGCACGCCCTGCGCGACCGCGTCGTGATGCCCGAGCGTGCCGCCCAGCGCCAGCGGCTTGCCGCACACGACAGCGTTCTCGGTGAACCGCGAGTGCATCGACATGGTGTCCATGACCCACGCCATGACGCGCGAGTCGGTGATGCGCTCGGACGCGAACACGTCGTGGTCCTGCCCGAGGTCGGACACGAGGACGGAGACGTAGCGCCGCACGGCGCGCTCGAGCTCCGTGCCGGAGATCTTCCCCACATCGAGCCGGATCCCGCCCGCCGAGCCGCCGAAGGGGATGTCGAGCAGCGAGCACTTCCAGGTCATCCAGCCGGCCACCGCGCGGAGCTCGTCGAGCGTCAGCGAGGCGCCGAACCGCAGCGGGCCGAAGTAGGGGCCCATGCCCGTGTTGTGCTGCACGCGGTACCCGTCGAAGATCGCGAGGCCGCCGCGGTCGAGCGGCGTCGGCACCGACACGTGGATCTCCCGGTCGGGCTTGCGCAGGATCGCGTACAGCGACGGGTCGAGCCCCAGGCGCTGCGCCGCCGCGTCGAAGCTCGCCATCATCGTGACGAAGGCGTTCTCGTCCGCGGAGGGCGCCGCCGCGCCGGCGTCGTCGAAGTCGGATCCGAACGTGCGTTGCGTGATCATCGGCGGATCAGGCGAAGATCCCGCGCATGCGGTACACGGCCGCGACGCGGTCGATCGCGAGGATGTAGGCGGCGATGCGCATGCTGACCGAGTACTTCTTCGCGACCTGGTCCACGTCGTGGAACGACTTGACCATGATGTGCTCGAGCGAGGAGTTCACGCGCTCTTCCGTCCAGAAGTAGCCCATCCGGTCCTGCACCCACTCGAAGTAGGAGACCGTGACGCCTCCGGCGTTCGCGAGGATGTCGGGCACGACCACGACGCCGCGCTTGTCGAGGATCTCGCTGGCCTCGAAGGTCGTCGGGCCGTTCGCCCCCTCGACGACGAGCTTGGCCTTGATCTTGTCGGCGTTGCGGGTCGTGATCTGGTTCTCGACCGCCGCCGGCACGAGCACGTCGCAGTCGAGCTCGAGCTGCTCTCCGCTGTTCCCGAGCTCCTTGGCGCCCGGGAAGCCCGCCAGGCGCTTCTTGGCCTTCAAGTGCGCGAGGACGGCCGGCACGTCGAGACCCTTCTCGGCGTGGATCGCCCCGTACTGGTCGCTCATGCTGACGATCTTGTAGCCCTCGCGGTGAAGGAGCATGGCGCCGATGCCGCCGACGTTGCCCGATCCCTGGACGACGACGCGCGCGGACTCGGGCCGCAGCCCGATCTTCTTCAGGGCCTCGCGGCAGATGAGCATGACGCCCCGGCCGGTCGCCTCGGTCCGCCCGCGGCTCCCGCCGATCGACAAGGGCTTCCCGGTGACGACGGCCGTCGTCGTGCGGCGGACGTGCATCGAGTAGGTGTCCATGATCCACGCCATGGTCTGCTCGTTCGTGTTCACGTCCGGCGCGGGCACGTCGCGGTCGGGACCGAGGATGTCCATGATCCCGGCCGTGTAGCGCCGCGTGATCCGCTCCAGCTCGCCCTGCGAGAGGTGGCGCGGATCGCAGATGACGCCGCCCTTGCCACCGCCGAAGGGGATGTCGACGACGGCACACTTCCACGTCATCCAGGCCGCGAGCGCGCGGACCTCGTCGAGGTTGACGTCCGGCGCGTAGCGGATGCCGCCCTTGCACGGCCCGCGGGAGAAGTTGTGCTGGACGCGGTAGCCGGTGAAGACCTGCATCTTCCCGCTGTCCATGACGATGGGGATCGCCACGGTCATCTCGCGGTCCGGCATCCGCAGCACCTGGCGGACGCCCTCGTCGAGCCCGAGGTGGTCGGCGGCGGTGTCGAAGCCGCGGGCCATGGACAGGAAGGGATTGAACTCGTCCGCTACCGCCTGGAGCGGGGGCGCACTGGAAGCCTGGGACATGCTCGACTCGGCGTATGCGGGGAGGGAGGGCCGGCCGCGACGAAGTCGGGCCGAACGAGCGGGAGAGGATAAGGGGCGAAAGTGTTCCTGGCGAGGGTGTAGGATCGCCCACGGATCCCCGCACGATGCGCGTTCTCGACGAGGCCGGCCCGCTCGCTTCGGCTCGACTCCCCGGCCTCTTCCGCGCGGCTCCCGAGGCCTTCCTCCGTCGGAGCGCCGGTCGGGAGACGTTCCGATGGAAGCTCGCGACCGGGGAGAGCTACATCGTCAAGCGCATGCCCGGGCGCGGGGGGTGCCGGGAGCACGAGAACCTCGAGGCACTCCGGAAGGACGGCCTGCCCGTCCCGCGGCCGATCGCATGGGCGCAGGAGGGGTCGCGCCTGCTCTTCGGCGGACCCGTCCGCTCGCTCGTCGTGATGGAGGACGTCGAGCACGAGGAGACCCTCCGCGATCGGCTCGCGCGTGCGGCGCCCCGGGAGCGCGAGCGCTGGTCGGCGGAGCTCCTGGAGGTCGTCGTCCGCCTCCACGTCCTCGGCTGGCATCACCGCGATCTCTACCTCCAGCACTTCCTGGTCGCGGGCGGACTCGTCCTGATCGACGTCGGCCGCGCACGGCGGGATCCGCGCGCCCGCCGCCGCTGGCACGTGAAGGACCTCGCCGCGCTGCGCCACTCGTGTCCGGCGAACGTGGGCGCGCGGGAGCAGCTGCGCTTCCTCTCGCGCTACCTCGATCAGCGCGGGATCCTGGAGCGAACCGAGCGGTCCGCCTGGGCGCGCGCGATCGCCGCGAAGGCCGCCGCCATGGCGCGGCACGTACCCCGGGATGAGCGAGCGGACTAGCCTCGTCGTCCGTGCGCCGAACTGGGTCGGCGACCTCGTCATGTCGACGCCCGTGCTCGAGGCGGCGATCGGGAGTCCGCTCTACTCCAGCGTGAGCATCCTCGTGCGCGAACATCTCGCGGGCGTCCTCCGGGACGGCCCCTGCGAGCCGCAGGTCGTGGCGCTAGCCCGGGGCGACTCCGAGGAGGCGATCTACCGCCGTCTCGCGCCGCGCGCCGCGCTGCTGCTGCCGAACTCGTTCGGCTCGGCGTGGCGGGCCTGGCGGGCGCGCGTTCCGGTCCGCGCGGGGAGCGCGCTCTCGGGGCGGCGCTGCCTCCTGACCCACGCCGTCGTCCCGCCGACGCGTGCGGGTCGGCGACTCCCGATGCCGACCGCTCACCTCCAGCGCGACGCGGCGGGACTCCTCGGGATCCTCATGCCCGACCTCCACCCGCGGCTCCATGTGCGCGAGGAGGTCCGCTCGGCGGTGCGGGCGATGCTCGCGCGCCTGGGGCTCAAGGCCGGAGCCGGCTACGTCGCCTGCTGCCCGGGCGCGGCCTTCGGCGCCGCGAAACTGTGGCCGCCCGAGCGCTTCGCGGAGGTGCTCGACGGGCTGCACGAGCGCCGCGGATGGCGCGGGGTCGTCACGGGCGGTCCGGGGGAGGAAGCGCTGGTCGAGGCCGTCGTGCAGGCCGCCAAGCACCCCGCGATCTCGCTCGCGCGCGAGCCGCGCGACCTCGAGCAGCTCAAGGCGCTCGTCGCCGAGTCGAAGCTCCTCCTGGTCGGCGACTCCGGTCCGCGCTGGTACGCCGCGGCGTTCGACGTGCCGTGCGTGTCCGTGATGGGACCGAACTTTCCCGAGGTCACGGCGACTTCCCTCCAGCTCGCCGCGGTCGCGCGCGTGGAGGGACTCGAGTGCTCTCCCTGCCTCCAGCGCCGCTGTCCGCTCGGCCACCACCGCTGCATGAACGATCTCGAGCCCGGCCGAGTCCTGGCGCTCGCCCTGGAAGTCCTCTCCCGCCCGGCCAGGACGGGAACGGCGGCGTGAGCGCGCGGCTCTCCGGCGGAGAGCGCGTGCTCGTGCGCGCGCCCTCGTGGCTCGGGGACTTCGTCGCTGCCGAGCCCGCGATCCGCGCGCTCGTCCAGCACCAGGCGTCCGGCGGATCCGTCTCGATCGCGGCGCCCGCTCGGTTGCTCTCGCTCCTCGACGGTCGGTTTCCGGATCTGCGGCGGCTTCCGGAAGGGGATGCGTCCTGGCACGGGCACGACGTGGCCGTCCTGCTGAACGGATCGTTCGCCAGCGCCTGGCGAGCCCTGCGCTCGCGCATCGGCGTGCGCTTGGGGCTGGCGCGCGGCGGACGGAGCGCGCTCCTCACGCATGCCTGCGTCCCGGCTCGGGAGCGCGGGCTCACGCCGATCGGGATCGGCCGGGCCGGGAGGGGCGCGCGATTCCTCCCGCGGCCCTTCGGCGCCGTCTGCGCGGAGCTCTTCGGTTGGCTGGGCGTCGCCGTGAGCGAGCGCGAGCCGAGGATGCTCGTCTCCGACCGCGCGCGCGCGCGCGCCGAGGCGCGCCTCGCGGCGGCCGGCCTGGAGCCCGGGGAGCCGTTCATCCTCGCGAATGCGGGCGCGCGCCCGGGTTCGGCCAAGGGGATTCCGCCCGGGACCTTCGCGGCCGCGCTCGACGAGATCGCGCGGTTGCGCAGCCTGCCCGTCGTGGTCGCGTGCGCGCCGGGCGAGGAGGCTTGCGCGCGCGAGACGTCGGCGCGCGTCGTCCTGGCGCGCGCGATCCTGCTCGACGATCCGCCGCCGGAACTCTTCGAGCTGGCGGCGCTCTCCGCCTGCGCGAGGCTGGCCGTGGGCCCCGACAACGGCGCGCGCCATCTGGCGCAGGCGGTCGGGACGCCGTGCGTCGCGCTCTGCGGCCCGACCGACCGCCGGCACACGGCGGAGCATCCGGCCACGACGCGCTTCCTTTCGGTCGAGGTCCCCTGCGGGCCCTGCCATCTCGAGACCTGCCCGCTGGCGGGCGATCTCCGCCACGCGTGCATGCACCGGATCGAGCCCGCGCGGGTCGCGGCGGCCGCCGCCGAGTTGCTAGGCTGAACTCATGGCGAAGGTCTCGAGCGAATTCCCGAGCGACGTCCCCGATCAGCCCGAGCTCGCCACCGTGGAGCGCGAGGGGGACCTCGTGTGGATCACGATCGACCGGCCCGAGGTGATGAACTGCCTCTCGTTCGCGACGCTCAAGCGCCTGCGGACGGTGTGCGAGGAGCTCCGCGCCGATCTCTCGGTGCGCGCGATCCTGATCACGGGCTCGGGCGAGAAGGCCTTCTGCGCCGGCGCGGACCTCAAGGAGCGCAAGACGATGCCGAAGGAGCGCGTGCCCCACTTCGTGGGCCACATCCGGCGGCTCATGGACGACGTGGAGGCGCTGCCGCAGCCGACCATCGCCGTGGTCAACGGATTCGCGTTCGGCGGGGGGATGGAGCTCCTCCTGGCCTGCGATCTCCGCGTGGCGGCCGCGCACGCGCAGTTCGGGCTCACGGAGACGACGCAGGCGATCAACCCCGGCGCGGGGGGGACGCAGCGCCTGCCGCGGCTCGTCGGCCGCTCGCGCGCGAAGGATCTGATCCTGACCGGGCGCCGGATCGACACGGTCGAAGCCGAGCGGATCGGCCTGGTGAACCGCGTCGCGCCCGCGGGGAAGCTCGAGGAGACGGCGATCGAGCTCGCGCGGGCGATCGCGGACAACGGACCGGTCGCCGTGCGCGCCGCGAAGAGCGCGATCGACCGCGGGTGCGAGCTGCCGCTCGGCGAGGGCCTGGTGGTCGAAGCGAGCTGCTACGAGCGCGTGCTGCCGACGAAGGACCGCGTCGAGGCGCTCGAGGCCTTCGCGGAGAAGCGCAAGCCGCGCTACGTCGGCGGCTGAACGCGCGCGCTTGAAACACTCCTGGACCGGCGGTCAGTACAGCGGCTGGCGCGCGCTGTTCGGTCTCGGGCTCGCGATCGAGGGTCTGCGCGGGATCGACTCCGGGATCGGGAGGCTCGCGTGGCTCGTCCTGGGTCTCGCGGTCGCGGCTGGGGTCCGCGACCGGCTGGCGGCCCTGCTCCTCGTGCTCGTCGCGATCGCGGAGGGCTGGCCTGGAGCCTGGGCCGTCGCGCCGATGCTCCTCTTGCACGCAGCGACCCGCGGATCGCCCTACGGGACCTTCGATGCGCGCGGACGCGCCGATCCCGGGGGGAATTGGATCCTCCCGCGGTGGAATCTCGCGCTGCGGCGGCTCCTCGTCCTCGTGGCGGCGGTCGCCTGCCTCGCGCGCGGTCAAGTCGAGATCGGTTGGCTGCTGGGGGTCGCGCTCGCGCTCGCCGCGTGCGATCCCGGCTGGATCCCGCCCGCGCGCGCGGCCGGGCCGGCGCGCGTCTTCTACGACGGCCACTGCGGGCTCTGCCATCGCTTCGTCCGGCTGATCCTGGCCGAGGACCTGACCGGGAGATCGATCCGCTTCGCGCCACTCGACAGCGAGGCCGCGCGGGAGGCTTTCGACGAGCGCGAGCGCGCCAGCCTGCCCGACAGCGTCGTCGTGAAGACAGCGGAGGGCGCGACACTCTTTCGTTCGCGCGGAACGCTGCACATCCTCGCCCGCCTGGGAGGCCTGTGGCGCCTGACCGCGGGCCTGCTGCGCGTCGTGCCCCGCCCCGTGCTCGATCTCGGCTACAACTTCGTCGCGCGGGTTCGCCATCGGATCTTCGCACGGGCCAAGACCGCCTGTCCGATCGTCCCGCGGCACCTCGCGGCGCGATTCGATGCCTGAGAAGTCCTCGTCGTCCTTGTGACCCCATCGGCAGTCCCGGCTACAGGAGCCCTCATGCTCGCAACCCTCCCGCTGCTCCTGCTCGTGAACTCGGCGACCGCACAGAACGACGAGTCGATCACCAAGCTCGCGAGCGCCCTCGCCGCGCATGCTCAGGCGCGCGAAGCGGGGCGCGGCAGCGAGGCGGCGCGGGCGGAGCTCGAGAAGCTCACGAAGGAGCGAACCGGCTGGAATCCGCTGCGCGACTCCCAGACTCTCGGCCGGGCTTGGCAGCTCGCGCGCGGGAGCGCGGTCGAACGTCCCGACAAGATCATCACGGAAGTGGTCGAGCCGGGGAGCTTCGGCGGCGCGGGGCTCGCGCTCACGTACCGGCTGCCCAAGGGCTACGCGCCCGCGAAAACGCGCTATCCGCTGATCCTCGCCATCCCGGACTTCGACGAGGAGCCCGCCGCGCACCTGCTCGCGCAGTGGAAGCTGCCGGCCATCCTCGATGGCGCGATCCTCGTGAGCCCGGCGATGCCCTCCAGGCGCGAGGACTGGGCGCGCGTGGCCGTCAACGGCCGCCCGGGCGGGCTCGCTCACGTGCTGACGGCGGTGCGCGTCGCGAGCGAGCGCTTCGCCGTCGACTTCGAGCGCATCTACGTGGTCGGCCGAGGCAAGGGAGTGCCGGCCGCCCTCGCCGCGGGCAACACGACGCCGCAGCGCTTCGCCGGCGTGGTGGGCCGCGCGGGGGTCGCGGGCGAGCTGGGCCCGGAGAACTTCGTCACGCTGCCGATCCTCCTGTTGGGCTCGGGCGCGAGCGGATCCGAGCTCGAGCGCAAGGCGAAGGCCCTGGGCATCGACACGGTCACTCTGCTGGCGGAGGGGGGCGAGAAGGAGCTGTGGAGCTGGATGCAGGAAAACGCGCGCCACTCGGCGCCCGAGAAGGTGACCGTCATGCCGGGCGATCCCTTCCCGACGCGCGTCGCCTGGCTGCAGATCTCGCCCTCGGCGCACGACGCACGCGTCACGGGCCGCATCGAGCGCGAGACGAACACGATCCAGATCGAGAGCCACGGCGCCCACAAGGCGACCGTGCTCCTCCACGACGGGCTCCTCGACCTGGATCGGCCGGTTCGATTCCTGTGCAACGGCATCGAGCAGTCCGGCGCGGTGACGCGCAGCCTCTCGACCGCGCTCGATCTGCTGCACGACGGCACGAGCGATCCCGTCTGCGTCTACGTCGCGCGCGCGGAGCTCGATTTGACGGCGACCGATCCGGCGAAGCTCCTCGCACGGCCGGCGCCGGAGGATTCCGAGCTTGCCGAGCAGCTTTCCGGAGCGGGCCGCGACGTCGAGAAGCTGTGGGCGGTGTACGAATGGTGCGGGACGAGCGGGCGCGCAGCTGCCGCGCCGTCGGTGCTCCGGAGCGTGCTGCGTGCAGCTCCCGATCACGACCGCGCGCGCATGGCCTTGGGCTGCGTGCGTGGTGGTGACGCCTGGTTCCCGTCCCAGGAGGCGCTCGAGCGCTACGAGCGCAGCCAGGATCCGGAGGTCGCGAAAGCGCGCAACTACACGCTCGTCAAGGGCGTGTGGATCCATCCCGAGGAGAACGCGTTCCTCACGAAAGGCTGGACGAAGGACCCGGAGACCGGCCTGTGGATCTCGCTCGACGATCGCAAGCGGCTCGACGCGGGATGGGTGCGCCAGGATCTCGATTGGATCGCGCCCGCGGAGGCCCCGAAGGTGGACCTCTGCCTGTTCAAGGTGCAGGGCGAGTGGCTCGATGCGAAGTCGGCCGATCGGCGGCGCGCGCGCGTCGACGACATGTGGGTCATCCCCGGACCCCAGGTGGTCCTGCACACGACGGTGAACCGCGACGTGGCGCTGTGGGCGCAACGGGAGATGGAGCGCGCCTGCGACGCGATGCGCCGCGTCTTCGGCGCGGAGCCCCTGATGCCGATGCATGTCGCCTTGCTCCGGGATGAAGAGCAGTACGACCGCTTCGCCTTCGGCGATCCCGACGGCCGCCGCCGGGGCACGCACGCCGCTCGACTTCACGCCGTGCACTCGGCCTTCTTCGCCGAGAGCTGGCTCCAGCGCGTCGAGGGCGAGCTGCAGTTCCGCGGGATGGGCGTGGGGTACTGGGACCCGGAGATCCCGAACGGACACTCGTACGGCGTGCACTCGGCGCGCTTGGCAGCGGGCCTCTCCTACGTCGACGCGCTCGATCCGAGCCCCAAGGCCGTGCGCCGCGCGCTCTCCAAGGGCACGGGCGGCGACTACGCGGCGGCCTACGAGGCGGAAAAGCGCCTGCCCGCGTGGCTGCGCTACGGTGGCGCGGTCTACGCGGAGCGCTACTTCCAGGATCCCTACGTCGCCGAAGGGGGAGACCGGTGGTGGGCGCGAAGTTGGTCGCTCGAGAACCTGAAGAAGCGCGGCGGGCTGCGGTCGCTCGACGACGTCTTCGCGTTCAAGCTCGATCCGGATGAGCGCGACGCCGGCCTGAAGCTCCTGATCGAGGCAGGCTTGCTCGTCTCCTTCGCGGTGGATGGCGAGTGCGCCGCGGCGAGCGCCGCCCTGTCCGAGCTCCAGCGCGGCCTGGCTGCGAACCGCTTCCGTCCGAGTCTCGTGACGGCCCTGGTGGACGCCCTGAAGGCGAATGAATCGAACCTGCGCAAGTACGCCCGCCTCTGAGCCGGCTGTATGATCTCGCCGCTCGTGATCGGCGCCGGAACCAAGCTCTCCCACTACGTGATCCATTCGCGGCTCGGCGCCGGCGCGATGGGAGAGGTCTGGCGCGCCCGCGACACGAAGCTCGATCGCGAAGTGGCGATCAAGGTGCTCCCCGAGCACTTCGCCGACGATCTGGAGCGACTCGAGCGATTCGAACGCGAAGCCAAGGCGCTCGCGGCCCTCAATCACCCCAACGTCGCGCAGATTTACGGCGTCGATCAGATCGGCGACACCTGCTTCCTCGTGCTCGAACTCGTGCCGGGCGAGTCGCTCGAGGAGCGCCTGAAGCGGGGTCCGTTGCCCGTCGAGGAGGCGATCGACGTGGGCCGGCAGATCGCGGAGGGACTCGAAGCCGCGCACGAGGCGGGCGTGATCCACCGCGATCTGAAGCCGGCGAACGTGCGCCTCACGCCGGACGGACAGGTGAAGGTGCTCGACTTCGGTCTCGCGAAGCCCATGCGCGAGAGCGCGGCCACGGAGACCGCAACCGACAGCGCCTTCTCGACCGAGGCGGGGCGCCTCCTCGGAACGCCGACCTACATGTCGCCCGAGCAGGCCCGCGGGAAGCCCATCGACAAGCGCGTCGACGTCTGGGCCTTCGGATGCGTGCTCTACCAGTGTCTGACGGGCCGACGCGCCTTCGCAGGCGAGACACTGACCGACATCCTCGGCTCCGTGCTGCACACGAGCCCGGACCTGACGGCGCTGCCGGAGCGGACGCCGCGCGCCGTTCGCGAGTTGCTCGCGCGCTGCTTCAAGAAGGACCCGCGCCTGCGGATGCGCGACCTCGGCGAGGCTCGCCTGGTCCTCGAACGCGCGGGGACGCAGGACGCGGAGGAGCTCGTTCCCACGGCGCGCTCTCGCAGGTGGCTGATCGCCCTGCTGTGGGTGGCGAGCCTCGGCGCCGCGGTCTACGCGACCTTCCTCGCTCTCGGTCGGCCCGCGCCGTCTCCCGCCGCGGTCGTGCGCACCTACATCAATCTGCCGGCCGACCTGCACTTCCGCGAGCTCGACGGCAGCCTCGCGCTCTCGCCGGACGGTCGCACCCTGGTGCTCGCCCTCGGGCGCGACTGGGAACACATGCAGCTCTGGGTCCGTCCGCTCGACAGCTTGACGCCGCAGCAACTCTCGGGCACGGACGGGGCGACCCACCCTTTCTGGTCGCCCGACGGCCGCGCGATCGGCTTCTTCGCGCAAGGCAAGCTGAAGCGCATCCCCGCCGCCGGCGGCACCGTGACGACGGTCTGCGCCGCCATCGATGCGCGCGGCGGGACCTGGACCAGCCGCGACGAGATCGTCTTCGCCCCGGCCCCGTTCGGAGGCCTGTTCCGCGTTCCCGCGAGCGGCGGCGTTCCCGAGGCGATCACGAAGGCCGACGGCGCCGTCACGCACCGGCAGCCGCACGCGTTGCCGGGCGACCGGGGCGTGCTCTTCTGCCAGGGCAATTCCGAGCGCGACGGGATCCGGCTCCTCGATCTCGACACCGGAGCCGTCACCGAGATCTCCGACGATCCGAGCGATGCGCGGTATGTCGCGCCCGGCGATCTCGTCTTCCTGCGGGGCGGCAACCTGATGGCGCAGTCGTTCGACCTGGCCTCGGGCCACTTGACGGGCCAACCCCGGCTCGTCGCCGAGCGTGTGCCCTTCGATCCTGCGCGCCTGTCGGGCCGCTACTGCGCCTCGTCCGACGGCACCCTGGTCTACCAGTCGTCGGCCGACTCGAGCCTGGAGTGGTTCGACCTCGAAGGACGCTCGCTGGGACGCATCGGTGTGCCGGCGGCGTATCAGGATGTGGAGCTCTCCCCGGACGGCCGACGGATCATGGCGACGGTCTCCCGTCCCGACGGCAAGCTCGACTGCATGCTCCTCGATGGACAGACCGGCCTCGGCCTGCCGCTGCTGGGATTCGACAGCGCCTTCGGGTTTGCGTGGTCGCCGGACGGCCGCTCCATCGCTTTCGGGAGAGAGGAGGCACGCTCCTCGACCGCTTCCGCCGCGCACGGCGACATCGTCGCGACCTACGTCGTCCCCGTCGATGGGTCCGAACCTCCGCGCCGCATCGGCGTCGGAGGACCGACGGACTGGTCGCGCGACGGAGCCTGGATCGCCGTCATGAGACACTCGCGGACCACGGGACTCGACGTTCTCGGGATCCGAGCCGATGGGAGCGGCGAACCGCAGGTCGTCGCCGCGACGGCGGCGGACGAGGTCGGAGGACTCTTCTCCCCGGACAGCCGCTGGATCGGGTACGGATCGAACCAGAGCGGTGAGTTCCGCATGTACGCGGCGCCCGTCGGGCGACCCGGCGCGGTGAGGCCGATGACGAGCCACGGGGCCTCGAGCCGACCCACGTGGACCGACGACGGCCGCCAGGTGTTCGTGGGCCCAACGGGAGAGCTCTGGGAGCTCCCCGTCACGTTTCGCGAGGACGAGCTCGACGTCGGTGAACACCGAGTCTTGTTCGGAGGTCGCAAGGTCTCCACGGCGACCGTGGGCCGCCTCTCGGTCACGCGCGACGGCAAGCGGCTCCTCGCCATCGTTCCCGAGGAGGGAGCGGGGGAGCCGCCGCTGATCGTCGTCCAGCACGGGCTGGAGGGGAGCAGGCGCTGAGGCGCTCTACCTCTCGCCCTCGAGTCCATACCACCGCGCGTCCTCGCTCGCCGTCCTTTCGATCTCCGCGACCGAGTGGAACTCGCCCTTCCCGATCCCCGGGCAGCACGCCCGCACCTCGTCCTCCCACACCGCGCGTTCGAGGTTCTCGCGCCAGAAGGGCCAGGTCGCGCACTGCTTCGGCCGCACGGGGTAGATCCCGCAGCGGTTGTCCTCCTGGAGGAAGGGACACGCGGGCGAGTCGGTCCGGATCGTGACGGCGCCGTCCTTCCGGGTGCAGTACTTCGCGAGGAACTCCCGTCGCGGGAGGCCGAGGTGCGCGGCGATCGCGGCCACCTCGGGCGGCATCAGGTACACGAACGTGTACTCCCCGTGGTTCCGGCAGCAGTTTCCGCACTGCGTGCAGCTGAACTTCAAACCCTTGTGGTACCAGGGCTTGGGACTCATGCTCGCAAGTTGTGCGCCCGAGTGTGCGGTAACCGAACGAACCCTCCGGGTAGTTCGCCCTCGCTGTGCGATTTCACACGGAGTCGGGTGCCGCAGGCTGCCGATGAGGACATGGAGACGGGGACCGCCATGAAACTGACCGTGGTCGAGGAGGGCACGACCTCCGAGGTCGAGATCACCCGGCCCGTCATATCGATCGGGCGCGCCCTCGACAACGACATCCGCCTCACGAGCGCGCAAGTCTCCCGGCACCACTGCCGGATCGAGACCGGTCCCGAGGGTTCGTGGATCCTCGATCTCTCCTCGGCGAACGGGACCTTGGTCAATGGTGGCAGGATCACCCGGCGACTCCTCGAGCCGGGCGATCGCATCCAGGTCGGCGCCGCCCGTCTGCTCCTCGGTCCCGAGAAGGCGCCGGCGGCTCCCTCGGCCGGCGACACCCAGTCGCTCGAGCCCGAACACGATCTCGCCCCCGTCGGCTTGCGGACGATGACCGACTCGGCCCCGGACGGACGCGACGATCTCGTCGTCTTCGCCCGCATCAGCCGCGAGCTCGCGCGCGAGACCGAGATCGACCGCCTCCTGCGCCTCATCGTCGACTCGGCCGTGGCCCTCGTCGGCGGGGAGCGCGGGTTCCTGCTCCTTTCGGCGCCGATCCCGGGGGAGGGGGAGGGCCTGGATCCCGATCGCGGAACCGCCGCCGAGGAGGCGACCGGCGTCTCGAGCATGACGATCCGCATCGCGCGCAGCTTCGACCGCGCCGACATCGCGCTCCCGAACTCGCGCGTCTCGCTCGGCATCGCCGGCCAGGTCCTCAGGTCCGGCCGGCCGCTCCTGTCGGTCGACGCCGGCGCCGACGAGCGCTTCTCGGGCATGCAGAGCGTCGAGGACCTGCGCCTGCGCTCCGTCCTGTGCCTGCCGATCCGCATCGAGGACCGCGTCGACGGCGTGCTCTACGTCGACAACCGTCTCCAGCGCGGAGCGTTCACGCAGGAGAACCTCGAGCTCGTCGATCTCCTCGCGAACCAGGCCGCGATCGCCATCCGCAACACGCGCCTGCTGGCCGAGCTCCGGGCGCGCAATGCTCGCCTGCTCGACTCGCGCCGGCAGATCGAGCGCCTGAACAGCGAACTCGGGCGCAAGGTGCGCGACCAGGACAGCGAGCTCGCCGTCGTGCGCGCGGAGCTCGGGCGCGAGCGCGGGCGCTACGACTACTCGTCGATCGTCGGCGCGTCCGAGGCGATGCACCAGGTCTTCCGGCAGCTCGACCGGATCGTCGACTCCGAGCTGCCGGTCCTGATCCAGGGGGAGAGCGGCAGCGGCAAGGAGCTCATCGCGCGCGCCATCCACTTCAACGGCCCGCGCGCGGGCCGCTCCTTCGTCACGGAGAACTGCGCGGCGCTCCCGGACTCCCTGCTCGAGTCCGAGCTCTTCGGGCACGCGCGCGGGGCCTTCACCGGCGCGCACCGGAAGAAGAGCGGGCTCCTCGAGCAGGCGGACGGCGGCACGCTCTTCCTCGACGAGATCGGCGACATGAGCGTCGAGATGCAGAAGAAGCTCCTGCGGGTCATCCAGGAAGGCGAGTTCCGCCCCGTGGGGAGCGACCAGAAAGTCAGGGTCGACGTGCGGCTGCTCGCCGCGAGCAACCGCGACCTCGAGGACCTCGTGCGGGAGGGGACTTTCCGCGAGGACCTCTTCTACCGCGTCAACGTGCTCTCGGTGCGCACGCCCGCCTTGCGCGAACGGCGGGACGACATCCCGCTGCTCGCCGAGCACCTGCTGGCGCGCGCCGCGCGGGAAGCGGGTCGTCCCGCGCCGACGCTGGATCCCGCCGCGGTCGCCGCGCTGCTCGCGTACGACTGGCCGGGCAACGTGCGCGAGCTCGAGAACGAGATGCGGCGGCTGGTGGTCCTCGCCAGCGGCGTCGCGCTGCCCGAGCATCTCTCGACCGCCGTGCTCGAGCGCCGCTCGCTGCGCGGGCCGGGCTCCGGCGAGGCCGCGGGCGCGGCTGAAGCCCCCGGGACGAGCTCGACCGGCGACATCCGCGCCGCCGTCGCCGACCTGGAGAAGCGCTCGATCGAGGTCGCGCTGACGCGCGCGCGCGGGAACAAGAGCAAGGCCGCTTCCGAGCTCGGGATCAGCCGCTTCGCCCTCCAGCGCAAGCTGGACAAGTACGGGTTGGCGCGGTCCGCCTCCGCGCGGGAAGATGAAGTCGCCGAGGAGACGGAGAACTCGGCCAGCGAGGAATGAGCGAGAAGGCGCAGTCGCCCAACATCCCCGGCTACCGCATCGAGGGCGTCCTCGGACGCGGCGCGACGGGCGTCGTCTACCGCGCCCGGCAGATCTCCGTCGACCGCGTCGTGGCGCTCAAGGTGCTCCACGCCGAGCTCGTGGGCGCGCGCCGCGCCGAGCAGCGCCTCCAGCGCGAGGCCCGCACGACGGCCCGCCTCGCGCACCCGAACATCATCTCCGCGATCGACATGGGGGAGGTCGACGGCGTGTGGTGGTACGCCATGGAGATCGTCGACGGCGTCTCGCTCCAGGACCGGATCCGCGAGGGACCGCTGACCGAGCGCGAGGCGCTGCGGATGTTCATCCCGCTCGTCGAGGCGCTCCAGCACGCCTTCGAGCGGGGCGTGGTCCACCGCGACATCAAGCCGGGCAACATCCTCGTCGCGCGCGACGGCCGCGCGCTGCTGGTCGACCTCGGCCTGGCCGTGGCGGACGACGATCCGCTGCTGACGAAGAGCGGCGGGACGCTGGGCACGCCGCACTACATCAGCCCCGAGCAGGCGCGCGATCCGCGCACCGCCGACGTGCAGAGCGATCTCTGGTCGCTCGGGGCGACGCTCTACCACGCGGTCTGCGGCCGCCCTCCCTTCGCCGGCGACTCCGTGGCGGAGATCCTCTCGGGCGTTCTGTACGCGAAGATCCCTGATCCCGGTCAGCTCGCGCCCTACCTCTCGCGCGGTTTCGCCCTCGTCCTGCGCAAGTGCCTCACGCGCGAACGGTCGAGCCGCTACTCGACGCCCGCCGAGCTCCTGGCCGATCTCGAGCGCGTGCGCGAGCGCCGCTCGCCTCTCGTCGCCCGCGCGAGCCTCGATCCCGTCGTGCGGGACTGGCGCTCGGTCCTGCGCGTCGCGGGACTCGTCGGGCTCGTCGCCGCCGGGCTCGCGGGAGTCTGGGCAATCTCCGTCCTCTCCCGAGGAAATCCGGAGCTCGCGGCGGACGAGAGTCCCGCCTCCGTCTCGACCGCCGCCCTCGACCGCATCGCCGCCGCGGTCGCGGGGCCCGCATCCGGCCTCTCCTCGGCGTTCGCGGAGGTCGCCGCGGTCGAGCGCACGGCGCCGCTCGACGCCGACGAGCGCGCGCGGCTCGGAGAGATCCGCGATCACCTCGAGAGCCGCCTCGCCTCCGAGGTGACGGACTTCGAGCGCGGCGTCGAGGCCGAGCTCGAGCGGCGGATCGCGGAGCAGGACTTCGAGGCGGCCGAACGCCAGGTCCTCCCGGAAGGCCTCGCGAGCGCCTTGTCGATGCGCATCGGGGGCGGCGAGCTTCCGGTGGCGAGCCGGCACGACTTCGATCGCTGGGTCGCGAGGCTCTCGCAGCGCGTGCGGGACGGGCGCGCGTCGGCGGAGAGGGAGATCGCGGGCTCTCTCGAGCGCCACGTGAGCGATACGGTGCTGCCGCAGGTCGACGATCTCGTCCGCGCGGGCGACTGGCGCGCCGCGCGCGATCTCCTCGCGTTCGCGCCGCGGGCGCGGGCGGCCGAGGCCGGAGTCTCGGTGCGCGGCCTCTCCGACGCCGATCTCGCGCGCGCGACCGAGCCGATCCGGACGCGCCTCGACGAGCGCCGCGTCGTGCTCGACGACGCCTGGAATGCGCTCGATGCCGAACTGCTCGCGTGGGTCGAAGGGCGCGTGGCGACCTTGCACGGCCGGCTCGTGGAGCGGACGCAGCAGGACGCCGAGGCCCAATTGCGCGCGGACTGGGACGGCGAGCTTCGCCTCCGCGGACTGGGAGTCGACCGGATGCCGCTCGGCGTGCCGCGCCTGGCCTACGAGGCGGTCGCGCGCGGCGCGAAGGCGCTCGCGGACCACGAGCGTGAGCTCGCCGACCACGATGCGCGGCTGCGTGTCGACGAGCACGTGAGGAGCACGGCGCCGTTGTGGAAGCAGCGGCGCTTCGGCGAGATCGCGCGCGCCTACGAAGCGGCGGGGGCCGAACCCTGGAGCCTCGGCGTGCGGCCCGCGCTGACGCTGCCGGCCCTGGAGGCGCGCAAGCTCGAGGATCTGCTCGCGCGCGCCGCCGCGGGCGCGCGCGCGCGCGACGGCCAGACGATCACGCTGCCGCTCGGGACCTTCTCGTTCACGGGCAGGATGAAGGCCGGGACCGATCCGCTGGCACAGGGAATCCGGCTGCAGCCCGAACGCGGACAGGAGCTCGCGTTCGCCTTGAAGGCTCCGTCGCTCGAGGCGTCGCTGCTGCCGGGCGCGGCGCTCGAGGTGCTGGCCGGCCTCGCGGGCGCACAGAACCTGGAGCCCTCCGACCGCCTGCTCCTCGCGCTGTTCCGCTGGCGCGAGGGCGACGGGCAGATCGAGTCCGCGAAGGCGGCGCAGGCGACGCTCGACGCGGGACCCCTGCCCGACGCCGATCCGCTGGTCGCCGACCTGGAACGGCGGATCCTGCAGGCCCTGTCGCGCAGCGCGACGCCGCAGGGAGAAGGGCGCGCCCGGGCCGAGGAGCAGCTGCGACTCGTGAGGCGCGAGACCCTCGAGCCCGGCTCCCGCGAGCGGAAGCTCGAGCGGATCAAGACTCTGCTCGCCTCCGAGGAGGGGCTCCTGCCCGACGAGCTGGCCGAGCTGCGCGGACTGCGGGACGCGCTCGTGCTCGAGGGCACGCCCTCGACCCTGGCGGACTTCGAGAAGGCCTTCCTCCTCGCGCCCGAGAGGATCAAATTCCCCGGCGGACGTCCGCGAGCGATCCTCCGCTTCGACTTCGCCGAGAGGGCCGCCGGCAGCTTCGATCCCGGCGTCTGGGTCCACGACGGAATCGGCTGGATCGCGCCGCTGCCCGCGCGCGACGACGAGGACCTGCTCGCGTCTGCCGGCCCATCCCTGGCTCTCCGGGATCCGCTCCGGGTCCAGGCGGACAGCCTGGAAGTCACGCTGCTCCTCGAGCAGCCCGCCGACTCCTCGCCCGATCTCCTCTTCGTCTCCGTGGCGGGGTTCCAGGTCGTCCTGACGAGCGGAGTCCCTCCGCGCTGCCTCGTCGAGACCCGCGACGCCGCGCAGGCGCTCGCGCGCGCGCGCGCGGGCCAAGGCCGGCCCTGCGACGGTCTGCGGCGCGGACGGCGGCACGAGCTGCGGATCCTCGTCAACCGGGCCGGCGGACGCGCGGAGGTCACGCTCGATGAGAAGCGCTTGAATCAGAGCCTGCTGATCCCGCCGGAGGGCGAGGAGCGCGGTTTCTCGCTCTCGATACGGTCGTTCGAGCCGGTGCGGCTCTTGTCCGCGACGGTCGAGGCCGCGCGGCGCTGATCCGGGGCTACCTGCGCAGCGCGGATTCCTCGACGACCGCGGCGCCGGCCGCGGGCAGCGGTCCCGGGATCTCCAGCTCTTCGCCAAAAGTCCCGGGAGGCGGCGTCAGCGAGCGGCCGAAGGTGAAGTAGAAGGCGCAGCCGCGCCCGACCTCGGATTCGACCCAGATCCTCCCGCCGTGGCGCTCGACGATCTTCTTGCAGATCGCCAGGCCGATCCCCGTCCCCGCGTACTCGTGGCGTCCGTGCAGGCGCTCGAAGGGCGCGAAGATGCGCTCGGCGTGCTCCGGGGCGATCCCGATGCCGTTGTCGCGCACGCAGAAGACCCACTCCTCGCCCTTGGGCTCGACGCCGATCGTGACCCGCGGCGCGTCCTTGCCGCGGAACTTGATGGCGTTGCCGATCAGGTTCTGGAAGAGCTGGATGAGCTGCGTCGGATCGGCGAGGACCTCCGGCAGCTTCTCGTCGTGGACGATCCTGGCGTTCGCCTCCTCGATCGAGACCTCGAGCTGGCGCAGCGCGGTCGCGAGCGCGTGTTCCGCGGACGTCGGCTGCAGCACCTCGTTCTTGCGCCCGATGCGCGAGTAGGCCAGGAGGTCGTTGATCAGGAGGCGCATGTGGGCCGCGCCCTCGACCGCGTGGCGGATCGATTCGTCCGCGTCGGCGTCGAGCTTGCCCTGGTAGTCCTCCTGGAGGATCTGGACGTGGCTCGCCACGGCCCGCAGCGGCTCCTGGAGGTCGTGCGAAGCGACGTAGGCGAAGCGCTCGAGCTCGGCATTGCTCCGCTCGAGCTCCTCGGTACGCTTCGCGAGGTCCAGCTCGGACCGCGTCCGCTGCCCGATCTCCTCATGGAGCAGCCGGTTCGCGTGCAGGAGGTCCTGCGCGTGCGCCTCGAGCGCTGCGTGAGCGTCGAAGAGGCTGCCCTCGGCCGCGAGGCGCCTGCGGTTGTCGCGCCGGTTCAGCTCCATGAGCGCCGTCGCGAGCGCCGCGAGCAGGCAGGCGACGAATGCGATGTAGTCCAGCTGCCGGCGCTGGCGATCGAGATCGGTCGAGATCCCGGCCGCGACCTGCAGCAGCACCTGGACGGATTCGCGGACGGCCCCGATGCCCCGGTTCAAGTGCGTGCGCGCTTCCGAGAGCCGGGCCAGGCGCACCTCGGGCGTTCCCGGCGTGCGCTGCTCGTCCAGGACGAGCGCCAGGATCCGCTGGGCGCAGTGGTCCGTGCGGAGGATGAGATTGGCGGATTCGCCTTCACGCGGGATGCGGGCGGCGCTGTTCGCGTAGGTGCTCGCCACCTGCATCCAGCGCTCCTCGTCCACGGCCGACGCGCCCGAGGTCGCGGCATCGGAGAGCACGTCCGCGAGCTCGCGCAGGGAGGGCTCCAGGTCGCGCATGCGCGACATGAGGGAGACGGTGGCGGTGAGCTCCCGCTGGCTGGCGCCGACCGATCGGATCAGCCACAGGCTCCACACCATGAAGGCGGCTGCGGCCCCGCCGAAGGCGAGGAGCAGGAGTCGCATGCGTCTTTCCGGGGTCATCGCAGATCCCCCGCGTCGATCCCGCAACTCGCGACCAGAGCCCGGGCTTCATGCTGGTCCGCGACCCTGGCTCCCCGCTCCTCCGCTTCGAAGGGGAGGGTGAAGTGGAAGACCGAGCCCATGTCGGGCATGGACTCGACCCAGATCCTCCCGCCGTGCCGCTCCACGATCTTCTTGCAGATCGCCAGACCGATGCCGGTGCCCGGGTAGCGGTCCTGCGTATGGAGGCGCTGGAAGAGCTGGAAGATGCGCGCGGTGTGTTCGGGGTCGATGCCGATGCCGTTGTCCCGCACCGAGAAGATCCAGGTCTTGTCCGCTCTCGCCGCGGACACGTGCACGCGCGGCAGCTCGTCGCGCTTGAACTTGACCGCGTTGGCGATCAGATTCTTGAAGAGGTCCACGAGCTGCGCCGGATCGGCGATCACTTCGGGAAGCTCGTCGTGAGTCACGCGGGCGCGAGTCTCCCGGATGCGGTCGTCGAGGCCGTACACCGCGCGGGCGAGGGCCTCCTCCGAGGACGTCAGTTCGAGCGGATCGGCCCCGATGCGGACGCGCGAGTACGCCAGGTAGTCCTGGATCAGGTCGCGCATGCGCCGCGCGCCTTCGACCGCGCAGCGGATGCTCTCGTCGGCTTCGGCGTCGAGCTTGCCCTGGTAGTCCTCCTGGAGGATCTGGACGTGGCTCGCCACGGCGCGCAACGGCTCCTGGAGGTCGTGCGAGGCGACGTAGGCGAAGCGCTCGAGCTCGGCGTTGCTCCGCTCGAGCTCGAGGGTGCGGTCGGCCAGCTCCTTCTCGGCCTGCTCCATCTCCGTCACGTCCTGGCCCGTGCCGTGCATCCGGATCGCGTTTCCCGAGGCCGGGTCGAGCGTGATCTCGCCGCGGCCGTCGAGCGTGCGGACGGTCCCGTCGGGACGAACGATGCGGTAGCGGAACCCGAAGGGTTTGAGGTCGCGCTGGGCCTTTCCGAAGACCGTGTCGACCGAGTCCTGGTCGTCGGGGTGTACCTGGGAGAGGAAGGTGGCGAAGTCGATCCACTCGTCGCTGCGCTTCGGCAGGGCGTGGATCCGGTAGAGCTCGTCGCTCCACAGGAAGCGGTTCATCCGCAGGTCGAGCTCCCAGCTGCCCAGATGCGCGATGTGCTGCGCCGCCGCGAGCCTCGCTTCGCTCTGCTGGTGCTGGGCCTCGGCGCGGGCCCGCTCGCTGATCTCGTGGCGCAGGTTCTCGTTCGCCCGCTCGATCTCCCTCGTGCGCCGCGCGACGAGCTCCTCGATGGCGTCCGCGCGGCCGGTCACGACCATCAGGAAGGCGCCCAGGAGTCCGGTGAAGAGGAGTCCGCCCGCGAGCGCGGACCAGGCCTGCCACGAGCTCCGGTCCAGCGCCTGCGACCGCGCGACCGCCTCGAACAGGACGACGCTCAGAGCGATGGTCAGGAGGAGCGGCGCCGAGACGGAGATCTTCCTGCGCCAGCGGACGCGGACCGAGCCGTCGAACCACAGGAGCACCAGGGGCGCGAAGAGCGCCGTCCCGAACGTGTCGCCGACCCACCAGATCCCGAACGTGAGGAGGACGTCCTCGCGCTGGACTACGCCGAAGATCGACAGGGCCGCGACCCCGATCGAGGTGCGGATCAGGCTGCTGACGGGGCCGGCGAGGACGAGGAAGCGGAGGACGTCGGACTCGTTCGACAGCGTGTTCGGGTAGCCGGCCAGGCGCTTGACGCTGAACGCGCCGACGAGCGCCTGCGCGGAAGAAGCCAGGGCGATCGCGATCGACGTCGCGATCGCGGCGAAGAGCGGGGCAGGCTCGTGCGCTGCGAGCGAGCTCCCGAGGCTCGCCGCGAAGGATCCCGCCACGATGCCGGGCCACACGTGCGGCCCGAGGAGCAGCACGGCCGCGAGCATGATGCCCGAAGCGGGCCAGACGGCGGTCGCGTGGCCCCAACCGGGCACGAACTCGAGCGCGAGCCGGCTCGACGCGTAGTAGAGCGCCGCGACGAGCAGCATCTCTGCCCGGGGGCGCCAGCGCGCTCGGAACGAAACAGGGCGGACGGGTAGGGACGCCATCGATCAGGGCGGAGTGGGCTCAAGCGCCGGGCAGCGTCGCCCGCGTCAACCAGAACTCCTCGATCGCGAGAATGGTGGTGGTGAAGGCCGCCAGGTCGACCGGCTTCACGAGGAAGCAGTTGGCGTGGAGCTGGTAGCAGGCCTGGACGTCGTCGGGCGCGACCGAAGTCGTGAGCACGACGACGGGAATCGAGCGCAGGCGCTCGTCCGACTTGATCTCCGCCAGCACCGCGCGGCCGTTCTTGCGGGGCAGGTTCAGGTCCAGCAGGATCAGATCGGGCCGCGGTGCGTCCGCGAAGGGCTCGCGCTTGTGCACGAAGGCCATCGCCTCGACCCCGTCTCGAACGATGTGCAGATTGCTGGCCACGCGGCACTTCAGCAGCGCCCGCTTGGTGAGGCGCGCATCCGCCAGACTGTCCTCGACGAGCAGGATCTCGATCGGCATGTGGGTTCTTTCGGTGCTTTCGGCGCGCGTGGAGGATCAGGACTTGACCGGGTCTCCGAGGAGTTCGCGGACGCGGGCCAGGATCTCGGTCGGTTCGTAGGGCTTCTCGAAGAAGCCCGCGGCGCCGAGTTCCTCGGCTTGAGCGCGCATCGCGGGCATCCGGCTGGCCGTGATGAAGATGACCGGCGTGTCCTTCTGATTCGGCAGCTTCTTGAGCTCCCGGAAGGCGCGGACGCCGTTCGTGAACGGGAGGTTGATGTCCATCACGATCAGGGAGAACTTCTCCCGCGTCGAGAACTCCAGGGCGCTCGTCCCGTCGTAGGCGCTGGCGACTTCGTAGCCTTCGTTCTCCAGGCGCAGCGTGAGCGCCGCGACGATCTTCTTGTCGTCGTCGACGACGAGGATTCTATGCATGGGTCCCTGCTTCTCTTTCCGGGTTGAAAGCCTGATCGACCGGGATCGCGGGGCACGTGAACTGGAACGTCGTGCCCTTTCCGACTTCGCTCTCCACGGTGATTTCTCCACCGTGGAGGCGCACGATCTCCCTGCAGATGAAGAGGCCCAACCCGAGCCCCATCGTGCTCTGCTCGCTTCCGTCACGGACCTGGTACAGGCGGTCGAAGATCTCGGCGCGGTGCTCCGCCGGGATCCCCCTGCCGGTGTCGGAGACGCGGACCCGGATCCACCGCGGATCCGCGTCCGCTTCGACCTCGATCGCGACCGCGCCGCCCTCGGCGGTGAACTTGAGGGCGTTGTCCACCAGGTTCCCGAGAACCTGGGCGAAGCGGTGCGGATCGACGTTCGCCCCGGGAAGGTCCGCGGCGAGGCGCTCGTGCAGGGTGATCTTGGACTCGCGTGCGCGTTTCTCGAAGCTCCTCAGGGTGCGGCGCACCAGCGCGGTCAGGTCCTGGGGCGCGGGGCGCAGCGACAGCCGGCCGGTCTCCATCCGCGCGACGTCGAGGATGTCGTTCAGGCAAACCCTCATCTGGTCGCAGCTCTCCTTGACGAATCCGAGGTACTCGGTCTGGCTCGACGTCAGCGGGCCGGCCAGCCCCTCGAGAAGGATCGAGACGAACTCGAGCGCGGAGGTCAGCGGCGTCTTCAGCTCGTGCGAGAGCGTGTGGTAGAAGCTCTGGATCTCCGTGTTGCGGCGCTGCAGGTCGCGATTGGCGAACTCGAGCCGTCGGCGGTGCACTCCCAGGGTGATCTGCAGGCGGCTGCGCTCGATCGCGTTGCGCGCCGCGCGCTGGAGGCTCTGGAGCGTCAGATCGGCCTTGGGCAGGTAGTCGGAGGCGCCCGAGCGCATCGCCTCCGCGGCGACGCGCTCGTCCCCTTGCCCCGTCATGATGATGCACGCGCCCTCGAATCCGCTCTTGCGGGCCTGCTCGAGGAGCTGGACGCCGTTCAGGGCTCCGAGCCCGTAGTCGGCGATCACGAGGTCGGCCGAGCGGTCCCGGAGGAGGGCGAGGGCTTCGATGGGATCGCTGGAAGTGCGGAGATCGACCTCCCAGTTCGGGATCCGCCGGATCAGCCGTCGCAGGACGTCGAGGTCGGAGCCGTTGTCGTCGACCGCGAGCATCGAGAAGCGCATGAGGTCGGAACCCGCGCCTCCATCGGGGTGGCGCGAGCCGGGATCGACGATCGTTTCGCGGGGTGCGGCCATGGTCGACCGCCTCTTCGCCGATACCCCCAGGGCAGCGGCGCGCGAGGGGTCCATCGCTTACGTACATCGGACGCCCTTCGCGGAGCACTGAAGCCTCGGCTCGCCCGGGGAGCTCCCGCTCGGGCTACAGGATGGACCGCCGACGGCGCGATAAGCCCGGGGTACGAGGGGAGCGGAGGCCGGCGCGGGGGCGCCCGGTCCGAGGGAAAGGGGATTCTCATGGGAGTGGCGGGGGACTTGGCCCTGCTCATCGGCCGACCGGTGGGACAGGGAAGGGCGTGGACGAAGCCGGCGGAGCTCTTGCAGGAAGTCGTCGGGGAGATCCTGACGTATCCGACGCCGGGCGACGCGATGGACCGGTTCAGCTCGCACGGCGAGGCCTTGAGTTCGGCGCGCAGCATCGTGCTCGTCGTCGACCAGCGCGGGACGGCCGAGATCCACTGGACTTGGATCTCCCTCTTCGCGCACCTCGGCTTGGGACCGTTGATCCTCCTCGTCGACACGCTCGACGCGGAGATCGAGGGCCGTGCGCGGAGAACGGGCGTCCTGCGCTGCGTCGAGGAGCGGCACCTCGCGCGTCATCCCGGGCTCCTCGTCCGCGCCGTGAGCGGCGCGCTCGATCGCGTAGCGGTCGACTCCCGGTTGCACTTGCTCGGCGCGCCGAGCTGATCCCGGTCAGCAGAGCCGCGCGAGCACGCGCCGCGCGCCGGCGATGCGTCCGGGGTGGTGGGGCTCGACCTGGTCCTCGACCAAGCCCAGGGCAGCGTCGAGCTCCTCGGCGGTCGCGCCGCAGCGCAGGGCGCCGCGCGCGTGGCTCGCGAGCTGCCGTTCCTGGCCGAGCGCGGCGAGCGCGACCACCGCGAGGAGCTCCCGGCGATCGGGGGAAAGCCCTGGCCGCGCGAGAACGCGTCCGTAGGCGTGCTCGAGCACCCACCGCTCGAGCTCCGGATGCCCGCGCGCGAGCATCGCTCGGACCGGTTCCGCGTCGTCCGCATAGATGCGCTCGAACAGCGCGACTCCCCGCGCGTGCCGGTCGCTGCCCGGGGCGTTCTCGATCTCGTCGGAGTCGGGATCTCCCAGGCCGCCTTCCTGAAGGATGACCTGGGCGGCCTCCACCTGCCGCGGGATCCCGGCGAAGAGGTGGACCTGGAGCAGGGCCTCGCGCCAGCGCCGGTCCGGCTCTCCTGCTCCGGCCTCGCGCCGCGCGCGCCGCACTCCCTCCCAGTCGCCGAGCACGCACGCGACGAAGAGGCGCAGGAGCCGGCCGTCGGAGATCGAGAGGCTCAAGGGCGGACCAGCCAAGTCCCGATGGACTCGCCCAGCCGCACCGGACTGCCGGGAGCCAGTCCGGGGAGCGGTCGCGCCGCGCCGGGTTGCGTGACGAGGACGACCGTCGATCCCATCTCGAAGCGCGCGAGCTCCTCGCCGCGCCCGAAATCGCGCGGGATCCTCCCCGGACCTTCCCCGCGCTCGCCCGCGATGCGGATGCGCCCGACGTTCAACGCGCCGACCATGACGAGCCAGTAGGTTCCGTGCGACGACCGCAGCGCGAAGACCGCGCGCTCGTTCACGGGGAGCACCAGGCGCTTGTCGAGGACGGCCGGCGCGACGGAGTAGCGCGATCCGGGGACGCGCCGGAGCGACTCGAGCGAGGAGGCCTCCGGCACGTGCACGCGGTGGTAGTCGCGCGGCGACAGATAGATCGTCCAGGCCTGCCCTCCGTCGCATCGCGCCGCGGCGGTCTCGTCCGCGAGGAGCTCCGCGATCGAGTAGCTCCGACCTTTCGCCTGCAGGACGCTGCCCTTCTCGATCGCCCCGATCGACTGCACGGTTCCGTCGCAGGGCGAGGAGAGCTCCTCGCGGGCGCTCGCGATCGGCCTGGCGCCGTCCTTGAGCCTCCGGACGAAGAAGTCCGCCAGGCTCGCGTGGTCCGCGAGGGGATCGCGCACCTCGGCCAGATCGGCGCCCGTGAACCGCGCGTAGGTCCGGTACACCGTCGACCGGAGCGGTCTGGGGATCCGACGATCGGCCACCCAACCCGCCGCGCGCGAGAGGGCGGAGCGGACGGGCGTCCTCATCCGCGCGTGGGAGGGCTAGAAGCCGCCTCTCTCCGGAGCCGCGCCGCCGCCCTCGCTCTGACCGCGGTTCCCGCGCCGCCCCTCCGCGCGTTCGAACTCGGACTTGTTGATCTGTTGCGCGAGGTCCTCACCGAGACGATTGCTCAGCTCGGTGAGACGCCAGTCGCGGAGCTCCGTGAATGCCGTGCGCGCCTGCTCGGGATCCGCGCCCATCCCGCCCTGGTCGCGGAATTGGGTGCGGAGGTCCTCCATCTTCGCCCGCTCGAGGATGTAGACGTCGGCCAGCGATTTCTGCTGCTCGGCGTCGAGGCCGAATTTCTTGGCCGTCCGCTCGGCCCGCGCCAGGGCCGCCTGCAGGTCGCGGGCACGCTGCTCCTCCTCCCGCTTCCTCTGCTGCGTCAATCGATCGTCCTCGATCACCTGGAGGATCGCCTCGCGGTGGACGGCCGCGTAGGTCGCGGCGCTCCCCTCGGGGGGAGTCTGGGCAGCCGCGACGACGGCCGGCTCGCGCGCCGCGCCCGCCTCGAGGGCGGCGACTTGCGCGCGGAGATCGTCCACCTCGCGCGCGAGGGCGTCCATGCGGGCCAGGACCTCGTCGGCCGGGTCCTGCGGTCCGTCGGGAGTCGTGCCTCGGGCCGTCGCGGCGCGCGGGGCTTCCGTGGAGGCCGCGGCCATCGGAGTCGAACCCGGGGAAAGTGCCACGAAGAGCCCGATGGCGCCCAGGGCGAGCACGAGACACAACGAGACGAGGACGAGAGCGATGCGCATCGGAGGATCCTTGAGGGGTAGCTGGCCGGAGGGCGTTGCCGCCGCCTCCACTATAGGCTCTTCAGGCCGCCGTGGTCCCTACCGAGCCCGTTCGATCGTTGCGAGAAGCGCTGGCGGGCATGACCTTCACCGTCGAACACGACGAGTTCCATCTGATCGGCTTTCCCGAAGCTCCTGCGCGCGAGGATTTTGGCGCACTCGAGGATCCCCCCGCCCAGATCATCCGCGAGTCCGACGAGACGACGATCCTCGTGAGGGCGGAGGCGGCCGTGGAGATCCTCGCCCGGCATCCCGGGGCGCGGGTCGAGCGCGATCTCGCGTGGATACGGTTCGAGACGCCGATGGCCTGGGAGCTGGTGGGCTTCCTGGCCCTCGTGACCGGGGAGCTCGGGCGCGCTGGAGTGCCGATCGGCGCCGTGTGCGGGTACCGCCGCGACCACCTCTTCGTCGCGCGCCGGTTCCTCCCGGCCGCCCGAAAAGCGCTCGAAAGCCTGTTCAGGACCGGCGATTCGCGCACGCCGCTCGGTTGACAGCGACCGACCCTGCGGAATAAAACCTTCGGCCCTTCCGGCTCCCGAGCCTGGCTCCCTGGATGCGCCCGAAGGGTCTCGACATGGGAACCGGTCCGAACCCCCAAGGCAGAGCGCGCAAGGTCTCTCCCCCGGGGAAGGGGCGTCCGACGAGCATCGTCGTCCTCGCCGCCGGCCAGGGACAGCGGATGAAGAGCTCCCGGCCGAAGGTGCTCCATCCTCTGTGCGGCCGCCCGATGATCGCCTGGGTCGTCGATCTGGCCGCCTCGCTCGACCCCGAGCGGATCCTCCTCGTCGTCGGACACGGCGGCGGGGAAGTCGAGAGTGCCTTGCGGGACGCGGGACTGCTCTCCCAAGTCCAGCTCGTGCGCCAGGAGCCGCAGCTGGGGACCGGTCACGCGCTCCAGGTCTGCGCCCCGAAGCTCTTCCCCAAGGGCTCGGACGCCGGCCGCGTCGTGGTCCTGTACGGCGACATGCCGCTCCTGGCTCCGCAGAGCCTCGAGAGGCTGCTCCGCACGCACTCGCGCGAGGCCGATTCGGGCGCGGCGATCCTGACCGCCCGCCCGCGCGACCCGCGCGGGTTCGGCCGGATCCTGCGCGACGGGGAGGGCTCCGTCCAAGGGATCGTCGAGGAGCGCGACGCCAACGCGGAGGAGCGCGCCATCGACGAGGTCAACCTGGGCGTGTACGCCTTCGACGGCCGTGCGCTCGCCGCCGCGCTGCCGCTGCTCTCCAAGGCGAACGACCAGGGCGAGTACTACCTCACCGACGTGATCGGGACCTTCGTCGAGGACGGAAGCCCCGTCGTCGCGATCCCCGTCGAGGACGAGGCCGAGTCGATCGGGGTCAACACGCTCGCGCATCTCGCCCAGGCGCGTGAGGCGCTGCAGATGCGGATCCTCGAGGAGCACCTCGCGAACGGCGTCCAGATCGAGGACCCGCGCACGACCACGATCGACCACGGGGTGCGGATCGGTGCGGGGACCAGGATCCTGCCTTGCACCGTGATCCGGTCGGGGGTCGAGATCGGAGCGGGCTGCGAGGTCGGGCCGTTCTCGCAGCTGCGCGCGGGCACCGTCCTCGAGGACGGCGCGGAGATCGGGAACTTCACCGAGTGCAAGAACTCGCGCGTGGGCGCGCACGCGAAGGCGAAGCACCTCGCCTACCTCGGCGACGCGACCATCGGCGCGGGGACGAACATCGGCGCCGGGACGATCTTCGCCAACTACGACGGCGTCGCGAAGCACCGCTCGCACGTGGGGAAGAAGGCTTTCCTCGGCAGCGGCACGGTCGTCGTGGCGCCCAACCGGATCGGCGACGGAGCGACCACGGGCGCCGGCGCGGTGCTCAAGAAGAACTCGAACGTCCCCGCGGGCGAGGTGTGGATCGGGATCCCCGCCAGGCGCCTCGAGAAGCGGGGCGCTGCGCCGGGCAGGAAGCCGGCCGCGGCGCGAAGCAAGTCCGCGGCCCGGACCGCGAAGGGCGCCCGAGGTGCCCGTTGAAAGGGGGACCCGCCGTGACCGCCTACAGCCAGAAGATCACGCTGATCACCGGCAACGCGAACCCCGAGCTCGGGCGCGCGATCTCCCGCGAGCTCGAGATCCCTCTCGCGACCGCGAGCCTGCGTCGGTTCCCCGACGGCGAGATCGACATCAAGGTCGACGACGACCTGCGAGGGACGGACTGCTTCGTCATCCAGCCGACCTGCCCGCCGGTCAACGAGAACTGGGTCGAACTCCTCCTGCTCCTCGACTGCCTGCGCCGGTCGAGCGCGGGCCGCATCACGGCGGTGATGCCGTACTTCGGCTACGCCCGCAAGGACCGCAAGGACGAAGGGCGCGTCCCGATCAGCGCCAAAGTCGTCGCCAACACGCTCGTCGGCACCGGCGCCGACCGCGTCCTCGCGCTCGACCTGCATGCCGCGCAAATCCAGGGTTTCTTCGACATCCCCGTCGATCACCTGTACGCCAAACCGGTCCTCCTGGAGGTCGTCCGCGGGCTCCAGGTCGACAAGCCCGTGGTGGTTTCCCCCGACGTCGGCGGGATCAAGATGGCGCGCGCGTACGCGAAGGCCCTCGACGGAGCCGACCTGGCCATCGTCGACAAGCGCCGGATCTCCGGCTCGCAGATCGCCGTCGAGCACGTGATCGGCGACGTGGAAGGGCGCAACGTGATCATCGTCGACGACATGATCTCGACCGGCGGATCGATGGCCGAGGCCGCGGGGATCCTGCGTCGCCACGGCGCGCGCCGCATCGTCGTCGCCGTGACCCACCCCGTCTTCTGCGGCCCTGCGATCGAGCGCCTCGACGCGGCGCCGATCGACACGCTCCTCGTCACCGACTCGATCCCGCTCGGGGAACGCCGCCCGAAGAACGTCCGGATCGTCTCGATCGCGCCGCTCCTGTCGCAGGCGATCCGCAACATCCACCAGAACCAGTCCGTGAGCTCCCTGTTCGACTGACCCCTCCTGTTCGTGCCCGCGCAAACCTCCAGGGAGCCGCGCGGGCGAAGAACCATCCAGGAAGAAAACCATGAGCAACACCCAAGTCCTCAAGACCGAACTCCGCACCAAGAAGGGGACGCGCCACGCGCGCGCCCTGCGAGGCAAGGGCATGATCCCCGCCTGCCTCCTCTCCGACGGCACGGCCCCGACGATCGACTTCGCCATCTCCGCCCACGAGTTCCAGACGGCGCGGCGACACCACGTCCACGTGTTCGAACTCCAGATCGGCGGGAAGGCCGAGACGGCGCTCGTGCGCGAGCTCCAGTGGGACACGTTCGCCGACGGTGTCCTCCACATCGACTTCAAGCGCGTCCGCACGGACGTCGAATCCGAAGCCGACGTCGAGCTCGAGTTCGTCGGGCACCCGAAGGCCGGCCTGTTGAACCACCTCGCCACGCACGTGACGGTGCTCTGCCTCCCCACGATCATCCCCGACTCGATCGAAGTGCCGGTCGGGCACCTCGAGGTGGGCGGCCTGATCGTCGCGAAGGAGCTCGTCCTGCCCGCGGGGGTCAAGCTGGCCATCCCGCCCGAGACCCCGATCGCCAACGCGGTCGCGATCAAGGTCGAGGTTGCGGCCACCGAGACCGCCGCGACGCCCGAGGCGGGCGCCGCCGGCACCGTGGCGGCTCCGGCCGCCGAGGCTCCCGCCGCCCCCGGCCGCGAGAAGGACAAGGAGAAGAAGGGCTAGCACGCTTGCCGGGGCCGAGACCCCCGCTAGACTGTTCCGCCCCTCACGCCGGGGATGCGATCCGTGTCGAAGCTCGTGGTCGGACTGGGCAATCCAGGGCCGAAGTACGAGACGACCCGTCACAACGCGGGCTTCCGCGTCGTCGACCGCATCGCCCAGCGTGCGGGCGTGCTCTTTCGATCCGGACGCGACCTGGAAGGGTTCGAAGGTCCAGCGGAGTTCGAGTTCGCGCTCCTCGCTCGCGAGGGCGCGCTGCTCCAGAAGCCGCAGACCTTCATGAATCTCTCCGGCGCCGCCGTGGCCCCGGTCCTCTCCTGGCTGGAAGCGGACCCGTCGCAGCTCCTCGTCGTCTACGACGACTTGGACCTGCCGTTCGGGAAGCTCCGCATCCGTCCCCACGGAGGTCCCGGCACCCACAACGGCATGCGTTCGATCGTGGATTCGCTCGCCACCGACAGTTTTCCCCGCCTCCGAGTGGGGATCGGCCCGGCGGGGACCGACGCGGCGCGGCATGTGCTCGAGCCGTTCACGGGGGAAGAGGAGGCGAGGATCGGGATTGCGGTCGATGAGGCCGCGGACGCGATCCAGGCCTGGCTCTCGACCGGGGACCTCGCGGCCTGCATGACGCGGTTCCATAGCCGCTGGAATCAGGGCGAAGCCGGGACGAGCGTCCCGGGCGACCCGCACCCCTAGACAGGAGATCCGTTTGACAACCGTGTACGAAGGCATGTTCCTCCTCGACAACCAGGTGGTGCGGGAGGATTGGAAGAAGGCCAAGGCGATCATCACCGACACCCTGAAGAAGCACGGGGCCAACGTCGTGTCCGCGCGGCGGTTCGACGAACGCAGGCTCGCCTACCCGATCCGCAGGCGCCGGCGGGCCACGTTCTGCCTCGCCTTCTACGAGATGAGCGGCGAGCACCTCAATCCGCTCCGCCGCGATCTCGAGCTGAACGAGAACGTGCTGCGCTACCTGATCCTGGCCAAGGAGTCCGTGCCGGCGACCGAGCTCGAGCTCGCGGCGGCCGAGGACGCGGCCGACTTCAACGTCCCCACTCCGCCGCCCGACGATGCGCCCGACGCGCCCGTCATCCGGCGGCGCGAAGGGGGAGAGCTGGGAGCCGACGAGACCGGCGAACCCCGTATGGATCGTGACGAAGTCGACTTCGGAGACGTCTCCGGGAAGGACGAATGACCATGGGAAGCATGCGACGACCCCCGGCTCCGCCGATCAGCGGCAAGAACTGCGACGACCCCGTCCTCGACTACAAGGACACCGAGAATCTCCGGCGCTTCCTGAGCGCGCACGGACAGCTCCTCTCCCGCAAGCGCACGGGCTACTGCACGCAGTGCCAGAAGCAGCTCAAGCAGGCCGTCAAGCGCGCCCGGCACCTGGCCCTCCTGCCGTTCGTCGGCTGAGTCCCGGAAGGTCCACCCATGAAGTCACGAGTCGAAGTGCTCCTGCGCGAACACGTCTCGAACCTCGGCCGCTGCGGCGACGTGGTTCAGGTCGCCCCCGGGTACGCGCGCAACTACCTCATCCCGCGGAAGCTGGCGATCCAGGCCACGGAGGACAACAAGCGCGCGATGCTCCGGCGCCGAACCCGCCTCGATGCCGACGAGGCACGCAAGGCGAAGGAGACCCTGGCGCGCGTCGAGGTGCTGAACGGCGTGGTCCTCAAGACCTCCGGCCGGGCCGACGAGTCCGGGCAGCTGTTCGGATCCGTCAATGCGGCCCGAATCTGCGAGCTCCTGGCCGCGGCCGGACATGCCGTCGCCCAGGACGACGTCCGGCTCGAGTCTCCGCTCAAGACCGTGGGCGCGCACGAGGTGCGCATCCACGTCCACGGCGAGACTTTCGCCTCGATCAAGGTCGAGGTCGAGGCGGAAGCCTAGGGCGCCTGACCGCTCCCGTTCGCGAGCGATCTCCGCTAGCACTTCGTAACCGCTTGCCGCACAAGGCGCGGCGAGCGGAAGGCTTTGCGCTCGGCGCCAGCCCCGATATCCTCCCGCTCCGCCTGGACGGAACGCGATGTCCGAAGAAAACCTGCCGGGAAGGATCCCGCCGCACAACGACGAGGCCGAGCAGGCGCTCCTCGGCGCGCTCCTCATCGAGCCGCATCGGATCCCCGAGGTCGCCGAGTTCGTCGAGCGCGGAGACTTCTTCAGCAGGAGGCACAACGCGGTGTACGAGGCGCTGCTCGCGCTCGCCGAGCGGAGCGGCGCAATCGACCTCGTCAGCGTCGGCGAGGCCCTGACCGCCGCCGGGACCTTCCAGGAAGTCGGCGGCCGCGCGTACCTCGTCGAGCTCTCGAACTGCGTGACCTCCGCCGCGCATGCGCGACACCACGCCCGGATCGTGTCCGAGACCGCCAGCCTGCGCGGACTGATCCGCGAGGCGAGCGAGATCCTGGGGGAGGCCTACGAGACGCGCCCTGACGGCGACGACGTCAAGAAGCTCCTCGACTTGGCCGAGACCCGCATCCACCGCGCCGCGGGAGGCCGGGACAAGGGTGGGGCCGCACCGATCGGACAGGCGATCGAGGAGGCGTTCCGCCGGATCGATTCCTCTTCGCACCGCAGCGGGCTGACGGGGCTTCCGACGGGCTACTACGAGCTCGACAGCCTGCTGTGCGGCCTGAACGCGGGCGAGCTGATCGTCCTGGCCGCCCGGCCTTCGATGGGGAAGACGGCGCTGGCGCTCAACATCCTCGATCACGCCGCGCTCCACCCTCCCGAGTGGCTGGGCCGCTCGCCGGTCGTCCTGTTCTTCAGCCTGGAGATGGGCCAGCAGTCGATCGTGCGCCGGATGCTCTGCTCGCGCGGCCGGGTCGACGCGCACAAGCTGCGGACCGGCAAGATCCCCGATCAGGACTACGCCAAGCTGGCCGAGGCGGCCGGGGAGCTCTCCGCGGCGCGCATCTTCCTCGACGACTCGCCCGGGCTCACGGTGATGTCGATGCGCGGCCGGGCGCGGCGGCTCAAGGCGAAGCAGGGCGGCCTCGACCTGATCGTCGTCGACTACCTGCAGCTGATGGCGCCGCCGCGCGCCGAGAACCGCCAGCAGGAGGTCAGCCAGATCTCGCGCGCGCTCAAGGACCTCTCGCGCGAGCTCGACGTGCCCGTCGTCGCGCTTTCGCAGTTGTCCCGAGCCGTCGAGCTGCGCGACGACAAGCGTCCCCAGCTCTCGGACCTGCGCGAGTCGGGATCGATCGAGCAGGATGCGGATGTCGTGCTCCTCCTCTTCCGTCCGGACTACTACGAGGCGACCGACGAGAACCGCGGGGTGGCGGAGCTGATCTGCGCCAAGCAGCGCAACGGCCCGACCGGGACCGTGCGGCTCCAGTTCGCGCCCGCGTGGATGCGCTTCGAGAACCGGGCTCCCGGCGCGGACCAGCCCTTCGAGGCCTGATCCGGCGTGGACATCTCCCGCGCGCTCCTCCTGCTGGCCGCTCTCTCCGGCCCGGGGTCGGCCGCGCCGCAGGAGCCGCCCGCGCCCGCGCAGCCCTCGGCGCAGGGCGAGCAGGCCCAGCTGCCGATCGTCGTGGCGATCCGCGTCCAGGGCCGGAAGCGGTACACCGAGAAACAGCTCCTCGACGCCCTGGGCCAGAAAGTCGGCGCGCGGCTCGACCCAGGGGCGATCGATCAGGGCCTGAAAACGCTCTGGGACGTCTTCAAGGTCCGCGCGCACACGCGCACGCGCGAGATCGAGGGCGGGGTGGAGATCCTCCTCGACGTGGTCGAGATGGCCGTCGATCTCGAGCCGCGCTTCGTGGGGAACGCCGAGATCGACGTCGAGACCCTCCGCAAATGGGCGCAGATCGGCGAACGGAGCGAGCTCTACCTCTACCAGGCGCCGCGGGTCCGTCAGCGGCTGCTCGAGGGGTACCGGCGCGAAGGCCATGCCTTCGCCGAGATCGACGTCGTCACGCGCGGCAGCGCCGAGGAGACCGCGAGCGACACGCTGCCGCCCGACGTGATCTTCGAGATCCGCGAGGGCCCCCAGGTCCGCGTCCAGGACGTGATCGTCCACGGCAGCAAGACCTACCCCGACACGGGCATGTGGTTCTGGCGTGGAGGGCTGCAGAAGCTCGCGCGCGTGGAGCTCGGCGGGCCGTGGCTCTTCAACTGGAAGGGGGAGAAGTTCGTCGAGGACACGCTGAACGCCGACCTCCTCGCGATGCGCGACGTGTACCGCGACCAGGGCTTCCTCGACGCGGTGGTCGAGGTCGACCGACTCGACTACAGCGCGGACCGCAGCGAGGTCACGATCCACGTGATCGTCGACGAGGGCACACCCTACAAGGTGTCGAAGCTCTCGATCGTCGGCGTCGACCTCGAGAAGGACCTGGACGGCAGCGCGCCCGCGGAGCTCCTCTTCCCCGAGACCGAGCTCCTCGGGCTCTGCGACCTGAAGCCCGGCAAGCGCTTCCAGCGCTCGACCGTCCGCAACGACGAGCGCGCGTTGAAGACCCGCTACGGCAAGGACGGGTATCTGGCGCATCCGAGCCTGCAGGTCTCCTCCTGGGACTTCCTCGATCCCGAGCTGACCTACCGGCCGGAGAGCCACGAGGTGGACGTCCGCTACCGCATCATGCAGGGCCGGAAGCGGGTCGTGCGGGAAGTCCTCTTCCAGGGAGCCGAGCACACGCGAGACCGCGTCCTGCGGCGCGAGATCAGCGTTCTTCCCGGGGAGGTCGCCGACATCGAGGAGATCACGGGCTCCCTCTCGCGGCTGTATTCCACGAGCTACTTCCTCGACGATTACGCGCAGGGGGAGCACCGCGACCCGGTGTACCGGTTCCTGCCCGTCGCCGACCCCGAGCATCCCGAGCTCGTCGATCTCGAGTATCAGGTCGAGGAGGGACGCGTCATCAACTTCAACATCCAGGGCGGGGTCGACTCGAACACGGGGCTGTTCGGCCGGCTCACGATGCGCATGGAGAATTTCGACCTCGCCGACCTGCCGAGCAGCCCCTGGAGCGCTCCAGGCGAGGTCTACCGCAAGGAGGCGTTCCACGGGGCGGGGCAGCTCCTCGACCTGACGCTGTCGCCGGGTACGCAGATCAACTCCTGGCGCGTGCACTTCCGGGAACCGGACGTCTTCGGGCGTCACTTCGATCCCTACAGCCTCGATCTCGAGATGTACCGGAGCCGCCACAACCTGGACGAGTACCTGGAGGACCGGCTCAACCAGACGGTCAAGGTGGGCCGCGCCTTCGGCCGCAAGTTCTCGATCTTCGGCGGCTACACCCTCCAGGAGGTGAGGGTCAGCGACATCGATGTGCCGATCACCGGCATCAACGATCCCTCCGAGTTCCCGATCCCGGAGGGGATCTACGAGCAGGAGGGGAGCACGGACATCGTGGGACCGGTCTTCGGGCTCGCCTACCGGAAGGTGGACACGTTCCTGAACCCGCGTGAAGGCGTACAGGTCAATTGGAAGAACGGGGTGCACGGCGGACCCTTCGGTGGCGACTGGGACTTCGTCCGTACCGAGGTCGACGCGGACTGGTTCATCCCGATCGGCAGCGAGGAGGAGGAAGTGCGCTCGGGCTTCCATCTGGGCGGGGGGATCGGAGTGGCGGACGGCTACGGGGACACGGGGGACGCTCCCTACACCGAGCGCTTCTTCCTCGGCGGCAGCAAGCGTTTGCGCGGGTTCAAGTACCGCGGCGTGGGCCCGAACATCGGCGGAGTGCCCATCGGAGGCGCGACCGCGGTCGACGCGACCGTCGAGTACCACATCCCGCTCTACTCGGTGCTCCAGCCCGGGAGCTACCGCCGGCAGGAGATCTTCCGGGCGACCTTCTTCGTCGACGCGGGGGTGCTCGATCCGGACCCCTGGAGCCTCGATCTCTCGGAGCTGCGCGCCTCGGTGGGCTTCGGGTTCGCGCTGACGCACCCGATCCCGGTGATCTTCAACTTCGGGTTCCCGATCGAGTCGGGGCAGGGGGACCAGGAACAGACCTTCTCCTTCCGGATCATGAATCTGAGCTTCTGAACCAGCGCCGCCCTTTGACACGGCGAGCGCTCCTGCGCTACACCATCCCGGGCTGTCCGCACGGTAGGACGCCTCACGGGCCCAGAGGTTGGGTTCTCGGAATGACGACGAAGACTCTCGCGGAATTGGCCGCTTTGTGCGGTGCTGAACTCTCGGGCGATCCCAGCCGGGTCGTCGATGGACCGGCCTCGCTCTCGGAGGCCGGCGCACGAGACGTGAGCTTCTTCGCTCACCCTCGCTATCGCGGCGAGTTCCTGGCGACTCGCGCGGCGGCCGTCCTCGTTCCGCGCGGATTCTCGAGCCCGCGCGAGGATCTCTCGCTCCTCTTCTGCGCCGACCCGAGCGCGTCGTTCACGCGCGTCGTCGGGGCGTTCAGCGCTCCCGAGCCGCTCCCCCGGCCGGGGATCCACCCCACGGCGGTCGTCGACCGCGAAGCCAGGATCGCTGCGGGCGCGTCGATCGGCCCGCACTGCACCGTGGGCCCGGAGGCCCGCATCGGCGAGGGGGCCATCCTGCACGCCTCGGTGTCGATCGGGCGCGGGGCCCGGATCGGAGCGCGCAGCGTGATCCATTCCGGGGTCGTGTGCTACCCCGAAGTCCGGATCGGCGACGGCTGCATCCTCCACGCGGGCGCGGTGATCGGGTCCGACGGCTACGGATTCGAGCCGAGCTCCGACCCCGCGGCTCCCTGGAGGAAGATCCCGCAGTGCGGCACGGTCGTCGTGGAGGACGACGTGGAGATCGGAGCGAACGTCACGGTCGACCGCGGGCGCTTCGGGGCGACGCGCATCGGTCGGGGATCGAAGATCGACAACCTCGTGCACATCGCGCACAACGTCGTCATCGGAGACGGCGCCCTGATCATCGCCCAGGTGGGCATCGCCGGCAGCACCCGCATCGGCGCACGAGCGATCCTCGCTGGCCAGGCCGGCATCAACGGTCACCTCGAGATCGGGGCCGGGGCCCGCATCGCCGGTCAGGCGGGAGTCTTCGGGGACGTTCCCGCGGGTGCCGACTACCTGGGATGGCCCGCACGTCCGCGCGCCGAGGCCCTGCGCCAGTACGCCCTCGTCCAGCGCCTGCCCGAGATGCACGGACGCCTCAAGGCGCTCGAGAAGCGACTGGCCGAGCTCGAAGGGAGGACCTCATGACGCGGAAGCAGAGGACGCTGCGGACCGTGGCCGAGTTCTCGGGCGTCGGCCTCCATTCGGGCGAAACCGTGCGCGCCAGGATCCTCCCAGCCCCGGTCGACCACGGCGTCGATTTCATCCGCACCGACCTCCCCGACGCGCTCCCGATCCCGGCGAAGATCGCCTACCACTCGGCCAAGGAGCGCCGGACCCGCCTCGAGCGCGGAGGCGCGGGAGTCGACACGGTCGAGCACCTGCTGGCGGTGTGCCGCGGTCTCTCGATCGACAACCTGACGGTGGAGCTCTCGGGAGCCGAGATGCCGGGGCTGGACGGCAGCGCGCTCGAGCTCATGAAGCTCGTCCAGCAGGCCGGGATCGTCGAGCAGCCCGCCGACGCGCTCGTTCTGCGGCTCGATCAGCCCGTCTACGTGCGCGAAGGGAACGCCACGCTCGTCGCGTTGCCCACGGACAAGGAAGGCCTGACCCTCCAGTACGTGGCCTCGTTCGACGAGCCCGGCGTCGACGGCGGTTCCTTCCAGCTCGACCTGACGCCCGAGACCTTCGGCCGCGAGATCGCTCCCGCCCGGACCTTCTGCCTCGCCTCCGAGGTGGAAATGCTGCAAAAGGCCGGTTTCGGCAAGGGAGCGACGCGCGAGAACACGGTCGTCCTGGGGGACCCCGCGGTCACGCTGCGCCTGCCCGGCGAGCCGATCCGCCACAAGCTCCTGGACCTGCTCGGGGATCTCTACCTGCTCGGCGCGGACTTGCACGCCCACGTGATCGCGACGCGCTCGGGGCATTCGACCAACGCCGAGCTCGTGCGGCGCCTTCACGACCTCATGCAGACGCTCGAGACCGGCGGCTTGATCAGGCGCGAGTCGGGGCTGGACGTCCGCGAAATCTTGAGGATGCTGCCCCACCGCTACCCCTTCCTGCTGATCGACCGCGTGCTCGAGCTCGACGGCTACAAGCGCGCCGTGGCGATCAAGAACGTCTCGATCAACGAGCCGTACTTCCAGGGGCACTTCCCGAGCGCGCCGCTGATGCCCGGCGTCCTGCAGCTCGAGGCGATGGCGCAGCTGGCCGGCGTGCTCCTGCTGCGCAAGCTCGAGAACACCGGCAAGCTGGCCGTGCTGTGGTCGATCGACAAGGTCAAGCTGCGCGGCGCGGTCGTCCCCGGGGACCAGCTGCGGCTCGAGGTCGAGACCCTGCGGAGCAAGGACCAGTCCGCCCAGGTCCGCGCGACCGGAGCGGTCGCCGGGAAGATCGTCTGCGAAGCCACACTCATGTTCACGATGATCGAGGCCTAGCGAGCCATGATCGGGCGCGAAGCGAGGAAACCGTGACCACACTGATCCATCCCACCGCCGTGGTCTCCCCGGGCGCCGAGCTCGGGGAAGACGTCGAGATCGGCCCCCATTCGGTCGTCGGACCGGCCGTCGTCGTCGGGAACCGGACCCGGATCGGCCCGCAGGTCGTCATCGATGGCCGGACTCGCATCGGCGAGGACAACCTGATCGTCGGCCAGGCGAGCCTCGGGGCGCCGCCGCAAGACCTCTCCTACCGCGGCGAGCCGACCGAGCTCGCGATCGGCGACCGCAACACGATCCGCGAGTTCGTGACGATCAACCGCGGCACGGTCAAGGGCGGCGGCCTCACGCGGATCGGCAACGACTGCCTCCTGATGGCGTGCTGCCACGTCGCGCACGACTGTGAGCTCGCGAGCCGGATCATCATGGGAAACAACGTCCTGCTCGCCGGCCACGTCAAGGTCGAGGAGCAGGCCAACATCTCGGGAGGCGCGGCCGCCCATCACTTCGTCACGATCGGGGCCTTCAGCTACATCGGCGGGATGACGCGCATCATCCAGGACGCGCCGCCGTACATGATCCTGGAGGGACATCCGAGCCGCGTCCGCGGAGTCAACGTGATCGGCCTGCAGCGCGGCGGGTTCTCCGAGCCGGAGATCGAGGCCATGCGCCAGGCCTTCCGGCTGGTCTGGAGGTCGGGCGATCCGCGGCGGAGCACGCTCGAGGACCTGCGGGGCCGTTCGAACGGCTCCCGGCTCCTCGACCACCTCGTCGCGAGCCTGGCGAACACCGAGAAGGGCGCCAAGGGGCGCTACCGCGAGAGCCTGCGCGAGGAATTCCGCCGCGCGGGGGCCGAGCGCGTGCTCGGAGAGAGCGCGACGCGATGAGCGCCGCGGCTCCGGGCTCGTTCAGGGCCCGGGAAGGAGTGGAGGGGCGCCTGCGCGTCGCGGTGATCGGCGTGGGGCACCTGGGCCGGATCCACGCGAAAATCTACGCCGAACATCCCGCCTGCCGGCTGGTCGCGGTCGTCGATCCGAATGGCGAGCGAGCTCGCTCGGTGGCCAGCGAAGCGGGCTGCCAGGCCTTCGAGGACGTGTCGCAAGTTCCCGTGGAGCTCGACGCCGTCAGCATCGCCGTGCCGACCCTCCACCACGCTCGCGTCGCGATCCCGTTGCTGGAGCGCGGGATCCCGGCGCTGATCGAGAAGCCGCTGGCCGGGACCCTCGAGGAGGCCGACGCGATCCTCGCCGCGGCCGGGCGCGGGTCCTGCCAGGTCGCCGTGGGTCACGTCGAGCGCTTCCAGCCGGGGCTGCGGAAGGTGCGCGAGATGGGGATCAGGCCGCGCTTCATCGAGTGTCACCGCCTGGCGCCTTTCAGCTTCCGGAGCCTCGACGTCGGCGTCGTCCACGACTTGATGATCCACGACCTCGACCTCGTGCTGGACCTGGTCGGTTCCGAGATCGCGAGCTTCGACGCCGCGGGCGGCGCGATCCTGACGGAGCGCGAGGACGTTGCCTCGGTGCGACTCGTCTTCGCGAACGGAGCGCGGGCGAACGTGACGGCCAGCCGCGCCTCGCTCTCCCCGATGCGGCGCTTCCGGATGTTCTCGGGCCAAGGCTACGTCAGCCTGGACTTCGTGAAGAACTACGGCCTGCTCGTGCGGAAGGGCCCCGAATGGGAGGAGGGCCGGCGCGCGTTGCGCGAACTCGATCCCGCGGCCCTGGCGGCGCAGAAGGACTGGATCACGAGCCGCGTGCTGGAGGTCGAGGAGATCCAGCTCGGGAACGAGCAGCGGCCCCTGCAGGCGGAGCTCGATTCCTTCCTGCGCGCCGTGCGCGAGGGCCGCGATCCCGAAGTCACCGGGCAGGACGGCAGGAGGGCGCTCGCTCTCGCCGACCGCATCGCGGCGGACATCCGGGAGCAGCGTTGGTAGAAGATCGGCTCATGCCGGAAACGAAACGTTTCGCACCGCTCCCCGAGGACGTGTCCACGGCGCCGAATCGGGCGGAGTCGGCCGTTCTCGAGGCCTGGCGCCGCGATCGCGTCTTCGAGGCCGTACAGGCTTCGCGCGCGAACGCCGAGCCCTTCGTCTTCTGGGAGGGGCCGCCTACGGCCAACGGCCGTCCGGGCATCCACCACGTGCTGGCACGGACGATCAAGGACGTCGTTTGCCGCTGGCAGACGATGCTCGGCAAGCGCGTCCTGCGCAAAGCCGGCTGGGATACCCACGGGCTGCCGGTCGAGCTGGAGGTCGAGAAGCGTCTCGGCATCAACGGCAAGCCCGAGATCGAGCGCTACGGCATCGCGGCGTTCAACGAGGAGTGCCGGAAGTCGGTCTGGACCTACCGGAAGGAGTGGGAGGAGCTGTCCGAGCGCATCGGGTACTGGCTCGATTACGAGCACCCCTACGTCACGTACGAGCCCGAGTACGTCGAGTCGGTCTGGAACCTCCTGAAGCGCTTCCACGACGCCGGGCTCGTCTACCGCGGGAAGAAGGTCCTGCCCTACTGCGGGCGGTGCGGCACGGGGCTGTCCTCCCACGAGCTGGGGCAGCCGGGCGTGTACCGCGACGTGAACGATCCGAGCGTGATCCTCCGTTTCCGCCTCGAGGATCCCGCGGGAACCGAGCCGGAGAGTCTGCTCGCCTGGACGACGACCCCCTGGACGCTGCCTTCGAACTTCGCGCTCGCCGTGCACCCGGAGCGGAGCTACGTACGCGCCCGCGTTCCTCTCGGCGCCGGCCACGAGATCGTCTGGGTGGTCGAACCGCGCGCCGAGGCCGTCTTGCCGAAGGGATTCGAGGTGCTGGAGCGCAAGCGGGGCGCGGATCTCGTCGGGAAGCGGTACTTGCCGCTCTTCACGGCTTCCGGCCAGCCGGTCGTGGCCGGATGGCAGGCACGCGAGCCTTCGACGCTTCATTCCGTGCATGCCGCCGAGTTCGTGACTGTCGAGGACGGCACGGGCATCGTGCACCAGGCGCCCTATGGCGCGGACGACTGGGAGCTCGCCCGGCGCGAGCAGCTTCCGATCGGACTCGCCGTCGGGGCGGATGGACGCTTCGAAGCCGACGTGGGTCCGGTCCGCGCTGGCACGTGGTTCAAGGACGCCGACGACGCCCTGATGGACGACCTGAAGTCGCGCGGGCTCCTGTTCGAGAAGGCACGGAGCACGCACAGCTATCCGCACTGCTGGCGGTGCTCGCAACCTCTCTACTACTTCCCCGCGCCGGCCTGGTACATCCGCACCAGCAGCTACAAGGACCGCATGGTCGAGTTGAACCGCCGGATCCGCTGGGTCCCACCCGAAGTCGGGCAGAAGCGGTTCGGGGAATGGCTCGAGAACAACATCGACTGGAACATCTCCCGCGACCGGTACTGGGGGACGCCCCTGCCCTTCTGGGTCTGCGACGGTTGCGACGCGGAGGTCGCCGTGGGCAGTCTGGCCGAGCTGACGCAACGGGCTGGCAGACTCCCCGAGGGGTTCGACCTCCACAAGCCGTCCATCGACGACATCGTGTTCGCCTGCGGGACTTGCGCGGGGACGATGCGGCGGACCCGATCCGTCCTCGACTGCTGGTTCGACTCGGGCGCGATGCCCTACGCGCAGTTCCACTGGCCGTTCGGGCAGGGTCGGGCGGCCGTCCGCGACCAGTTCCCGGCCGACTTCATCGCCGAAGGCGTCGATCAGACGCGGGGATGGTTCTATACCCTGCACGCGATCGGCGCGTTCCTGACTTCCTCGTCCGACGCTGGGCTGCCCGACGGACCCGCGTACCGCACCTGCGTCGTCAACGGCCTCGTGCTCGACAAGGACGGGGTCAAGATGAGCAAGCGCCTCGGGAACGTGGTCGACCCGTGGAAGGTGCTCGAGGAGCACGGGGCCGACGCGCTCCGGTGGTACTTGCTGGGCAGCGGTCAGCCTTGGCTCAACAAGCGTTTCGATCCGGCGGGCGTCCTCGAGGTTCGCCGGCGGTTCCTCGGCACGCTCACCAACAGCTACAAGTTCTTCGCCGAGTACGCCCGGATCGACGCCTTCGATCCGGCCGATCCGCGCATACCCCCCCCGGAGTCGAGGCCGGAGATCGATCGATGGCTGCTCTCGCGCGCGCAGAGCCTGATCCTCGAAGTGCGCGCGAGGATGGGGGACTTCGACCTCTCGGGAGCCTGCCGTTCCCTCGAGACCTTCGTCGTCGACGATCTCTCGAACTGGTACATCCGCCGCAATCGGCGGAGGTTCTGGAAGAGCCAGACGGGGCCCGACAAGCTGGCAGCTTTCTCGAGCCTTCATGACGCGCTCGAGATCTCCACGAGGCTCGCAGCGCCGATCCTGCCCTTCCTCGCCGAATCGCTGTGGCAGCGCCTGGCCGGCGCAGCGTCACTCGCAGCCGGCGCGGGATCGGTCCACTCGCAGAGCGTTCCCGTTGCCGACGCGGATCGGATCGACGGGATCCTCGAGGGCAGCATGCGCACCGTCACGCGCATCGTGGAACTCGGCCGCAAGCTTCGGGAGCGCGCCGGCGTGAAGAACCGCCAGCCCCTGCGCGCGATCCACGTACGGTCCTCGGAACCGGCGGCGCTGCGTCTCCTCGAGACCGATTTTGCCCGTGATCTCGTCTTGGGCGAGCTCAACGTCAAGGAGTGGGGAAGCCTCGCCGCCGATGATGGCGCGTTGTGCCAGCTGAAGCCCAAGCCGAACTGGCCGCGCCTGGGCAAGCGACTCGGCGCGAAGATGAAGGCCGCGGCGGCCGCCATCCAGGCTCTTCCGGCCGAGGAAATCGATCGCCTGCGTTCGGGAATACCCGTTCTGGTTCGCATCGACGGGGAGGACATCGAGATTTCGCCCGAGGACGTCCAAGTCATGGTGGAGAGCCGCGCCGACTTCCCCATCGAGACCGACGGGCGTTTCGTCGTGTTCCTCGACATGGAGCTGGACGAGGCCCTTCTCGTCGAAGGCCTCGCGCGCGAGGTGATCAATCGGGTCAACGGATTGAGGAAGGACTCTGGTCTCGCGGTCGAGGACAGGATCGACCTCCATCTCGACGGCGGAGACGACGCGCTCCTGAACCGGGCCTTCGCCGAGTACCGGACGCTCATCCAGTCCGAGACCCTCGCCGTCCATCTCTCGGTCGATGCCACACCGAGCGCCGGGGGCAGCGAGGCGGGCCGGGCTGCCTTTCCCATCGATGAGGGGCGAACTCTGCACGTAAAACTCGCCAGGGCGCAGTCGGAGTCCGGCGGTTGATCCTCGACGCGGGTCCCGCTTCCGATTCGCAGCCCGATCGTGATTGTGTACCCCGGGAGGGAGAGGTAGGTTTGCCTTCCCGGGGTCACCCTGGTGCGCAGGTGACTGGTTCAGCTCCCTGGAGCCGAACAACAATTTCATCGGGCCCTGAACGGTGAAGCGGAGACCCTCCGCGATCTGAAGGGCCCACCTGGAACCCATGGTTCCGGGCACTGACCCGCACGGCGCAGCCGGGGCCCCCGGATCCCCCGCAGGACAGCGGGGAAACCGTGCATCGTCGGATCGACGCTGACCGGGCGATCGATATGATCCGATCCGGCCCATCCGCGGCCATTCCTGGCGTTCGGATCCGGAGTTCATCTCGATGCGTGCCCTAGCCATCCTCGTTCTCGCCGGCGCCCTCCTCTGGCTGGCGCTCCAGGGTTTCCGGTCCGTCCGCGCCGAGGAGGAGTCTTTGCCGGCACCGCCGCGAGCCGGGTTCATCATTCCCCCGCGGGATCCGGAGCCAGTCGCCGCACCGGCGCAACCAACTGGGGCCGAGCCCTCGGAGAAAGAGCCCAAGGCAGCGAAGGCCCGACCCGAGATCACCCTATCCCCCGAGAAACCGACTCCGTTGGTCGAAGCGGTTCCTCCCCCGAAGCCACTTCCGACGGCGAAACCGGCTTCTCCACGGGACGGTCTGGGAGGAGCGCCAGCCCCGGACGAGATGGGCCTGGCCAGGTTGATCCTCCAACGACCCGGGGATGTCCCGGAATTCCTCGACGGGCCCGGCCGCTCCCTCCCCAAGGGCCGGAAGCAGCTCGCCCTCGCGCTGCATCACCTCGTCCTCGGGTCGGATGCTGAGGTGCGGCGGATCACGGAAGACCTCGATCCTGAAGCCGGGGTTCGGGCCGAAGAAGTCCAGTTCATTCGCGGGGCGCTCGGTTCCTCGGCGTCCGGTTCGGCGACCGACGCCGCAGGAGCATCGCCCATGATCCTTGCGGCCTGGCTCTCGCGACTGGCGCGGGATGCTGCCGATCACATGGCTGCAGGGCGAACTCGAGAGGCCGCGCTCGCCTACAGCGATCTGCTTCTCGCGGTACTCGACGCCCCTTGGAAGACCGATCGAGATCTACTTCAGTCCTGGAGCGAGGCCCTGATGCGCGCCCAGGCCGCCTACCGCTGGAACCCCAAGGCTGACTGGCCTTCCATCACAGTCAGGGTGGAGCGGGGCGACAGCCTGATCAGCGTCAGGAAACGCGCCGTGGACACCCACCCGGAGCTGCTGGTTTGCACGGGAGAAATCGCACGTGCAAACCGCCTGCAGGGGGAGACGATTCATCCCGGTGATGTCCTGAAGATCCCCACGGCACACGCCAACGTCCTGGTGGATCTCGACGCCCACTGGCTCCTTTTCCGAATGGACAGCGAGGTCGTCGCTGCCTGGGAGATCGGGATCGGCAAGTCTGGCAGCGAGACGATCCCTGGGGACTACCGGGCCGGAGAGAAGACGAAGGAGCCCATGTGGTTCCGGCAAGGACAACCGCCTGTGCCGTTCGGGGACCCCGAAAACCCCTTGGGAACCAGATGGATCGCCTGGCAGCTCCTCGACGGGAGGAACAGCGGCCTGGGATTCCATGGGACGAGCGACCCGGGAAGCATCGGGGACGACAGGAGCCAGGGCTGCGTCCGCATGCGCAAGGACGCCATCGAGGAGCTCTACGAGATCCTTCCTCGTGGAGCGGTGATCCGCGTTCGGCCTTGATGGCCGACGGAGCGGTTTCGAGACCTGCGTCTACGCAGTGAGCAATCCGTAAGTCGCTTGCAGATAGGTCTTTACATCCTCAATGTACTGCCAGCCATGGAATCGCCACCGAGATCGTTGACGGGGGGGGGAGAAGCTCTATCATCCCCCTCCCCAATCACCGGGATCGCCGCAAGGCGCACCGCGTTGGGAACAGAACAAGAGCCGTGGAATCGTCCGCGCCCTCGGGGCGGACGGAACGGCTGGCTCTTTGAAAACAAGGGTGGCCCTTGAATCCGTGCGAGCAGGACGGACGCCTCGAGGAGAGGCGACGTCCATCTCCAAAAGAGAAGCCAACAAACAACTTCGAATCATGAAGGGTTTGATTCTGGCTCAGAACGAACGTTAGCGGTGTGGATTAGGCATGCAAGTCGTGCGCGAAAGCCGCAAGGCGAGTAGAGCGGCGAAAGGGTGAGTAACACGTAACCAACCTACCCCTCAGACCGGAATAACCACTGGAAACGGTGGATAATGCTGGATGTTCCTGAACGGAGGCATCTCCGAACAGGCAAACGGTGGCGCAAGCTGCCGCTGTGGGAGGGGGTTGCGGGCTATCAGCTAGTTGGCGGGGTAACGGCCCACCAAGGCGATGACGGCTACCGGGTCTGAGAGGACGGTCCGGCACACTGGGACTGAGACACTGCCCAGACTCCTACGGGAGGCTGCAGTCGAGAATCTTCCGCAATGGGCGCAAGCCTGACGGAGCGACACCGCGT
>JBJXFB010000008.1:0-17371 GCA_046155895.1 Planctomycetota bacterium
TGCTCGCTCTCCGTACGCTCTGTCTTCATCGCCGCTCCGCGGGGTGTTGCTCGAAGGACTGTGTGGTAACAGCCTTATGCCACACCTCGCGGTCGGCTTAAATGCGCTGGTGAGAGATGCGGGCTAGCCCTCGATTCTGGCTCCCGCAAACGATTCAATGTCTCCACCATGACCACCCAACCTCTCGATCAAGAGATCCAGTCCCGCATCCAGTCCTTCCTCGCCGAGCTGTCGGACCTTGTGAAGAAGTCTGCGCTCGAGGCCGTTCAGATGACGCTCGCTGGCGGCGCTACAACCAGGCGACGCGGGCCGGGGCGCCCGCGCGGATCCGGCAAGCGCGGCCCAGGCCGCCCCAGAAAGACCGGACGCCCGGCCCAGCGGGCCAAGCGCTCCTCAGAGCAGGTCGATGCGATGGCCGCCCGTGTGCTCGCCCAGGTCCGCTCGAAGCAGGGTCAGCGCTTGGAGCAGATCGCCAAGGTAATGAAGCTGCCGACGAAGGGACTCAAGCTGCCGATTGCGAAGCTGATGGCCGCGAAGAAGCTCAAGACGAAAGGGCGGAAGCGCGGGACGCAGTACTTCACGAGTTAGTGCCTCAGCACCACTCAGGTCCGCGAGGTTGCCTCCTCTGCTGCCATGTGAGCAGAGTTGAGCGGTGCGTTTGGTCAACGCTCTGACTGTTACCGTGCATTGCTTCCCCCTGATGCCATTACCCTTCCTCGTCACTAGTGCCGGGATGCTCCTGAGAGTCCGATGCCGTCGTGTCGGGAGCGGCCGGCACAAACCCATACGCGTGGATCAAAGTCCGTTCGGCGAACGAAAGCGCCCGCTCAACGTGCCGAGCATCGACTCTCACTTCGCTGCCTTCGACTTCCCCCGATCGAACCTTAGCCAAATACTTCCGATCTAGGACGCCGAGGTTGTGCGTGATCGGGTGACGCATCTCAAATGTCGCTTCTAGCTCTTCCCGTTCCACACCGGAGAGAGCACCTAGCAAGTCCTGGCCGACTAGCACATGGAACTTCTCCGCACCGCGGGAAACGCTCTGGAAAGCGTTGCGGACTTGTTGATCTAGGATCATGGTGATTTCATCGTCCTGCTTGCCCTGCGCACGAAGTACCGAGCGGGTGATGAGCTTAAGCACGGCCTCGAAGATCGAGACAATGTCTTCGAGGGCATTCTCGATGTCGCGAGCGGCAACCCGAGCGCCGAGCCGTTCTCGGCGAGAGTCAATCTCACCCAGCATCTTTCGGATCGCGGAAAACTCCTCGCGAACGTGAGCCAGGAATAGATCTTGACCACAATCCGGGCACCACATCGCGATGCCGAACACGGCGTGCTCCAGCCCGCAGTGCGGGCAGCGAAGGTCCCGCCGAAGTTCCTCCTCAAGAGGTCGACCCACGGGCGGGTGATACGAGGGTTTGTACGACATTTCGATCGACAGAAAGCCCCCCTTACCAAGCGTCTTCTTGCCGCTCGGTCCAAGCCCGAATGCCTGCTTGACCATCCGCTCAACGCCCTGCTCAGCCTCGCGCATTGCCACACGCTTTGCGTACTCAAGCTGCTGCCTCGTGTAGAAGTCGTTGGGCTCGGCTTCGCGGCGGCAGTACGGGCAGAAGGCCACCGTGTAGCTCTCGCCCGTGAGTCCAGTGCCGCCCCTTACTTTGAAGTAGCCGGGCGTGCAGTCGTCGTCGGGACACTCCCGCGCCATGAGTCCTGCCGAGTCTTCCGGAATGTTGACCGACAACTGGTACTGATCCCTCCCAACCCGGCGGATGTTGTGTGGACCTCCCTCTCGGAACAACTCACTACTCATGCCCCTCTCCATTCCGTTCAAACTCTGCGAAGCGGGAGCCACAATACAGGTGGACCTCTGAGCCCGCGGTCAACTCCCGAACGGCGCGGTTCCAGGACTCACACGTCCACTCTGCCTACTCGGCAGAACTAATCTCCCTCGACCGGAGGATTCAGTCCCGCATCGAGGGTCTTCATCCCCGCGACGAGCAGGCTCGAGTCCCTAACCTCGTCCCGACTTGTTCTTCGTGCGATCGTTGACCGTGTAACTCCCTCCCTTGGTCTCTGTCGGAGGCAGGGGATGGCCCTTCGGGACGGTAACCTCCTTGATGTTGCCCCCACGAGGACCTTTTTCCTGGTACTGGGCGCTGACAGGAGCCTTCTGACCTGGCTTCATGGGCGGATGCTTGGACATGTGATTCCTCCTTCGGATCTGGCTGATTTGGCGGCGGGCCACTACGCCCTAAGGCCGCCTGACATCTCGCTAACGGATACCTAATTCGGAGGCTGGGTACCATCTCAAATTCCGGCCACCTCTCGATCCCCATCGAGGAATGTCTCAACGAGTGGCAGGAAGCGACGCTGGGGGGCTGTACGCCCCAGTTCCCAGTTGAGCAGCGTCCAGGGGTTGACCCCAAGTGTGGAGGCCAGAGCTCGCTGGGTGAGCCCTAGGTCCATCCTACGGGCCCTAAGGCGATCACCGAGGGTCCGGAGGGCTTTGGGATACCCAGCCGGAGGTGCCCTGATGGCCTGAATTCGGAACTGGCAGAAAGGCAACGCGACCATGCCCCTGCGGCTACCGCGGGCACCCGCGCATCCCCTGCCGCTGCCCGCCTCTGTTCGTGCAGCGCTACAAGCAACGCATCTCGGGCCCGCTGCTCGACCGGATGGACCTCGTGGTCGAGGTGCCCGCGCCCGCGATCGAGGAGTTGGCGTTCAGCCAGAGCGCGGAGAGCCCGCGCAACGGCCCCGGATCGGCCGAGTCCGAACTGCGCAGCCTCGTCGAGCGCGCGATCGCGCTCCGCCGCGAGCGCCAAGGCGAAAAAAAGAACGGCGCGCTCGGCTCCGACGAGCTGGACCGCTTCGCCGAGCTCGACGGCGACGCCCGCGCGCTGCTCGGCTCCGCCGCGCGCCGCCGCGGGCTATCGGCTCGCGCGATCCAGTCGCTGCGCCGCGTCGCGCGAACGGTGGCCGACCTCGAGGGCGCGCGAGTGATCGGCACGCGGCACCTGGCCCAGGCGATCGCCTTGAGGGCGGAGATCGGGTGAGCATGGCCCTCGGCACGCGGTCCAGACTCTTGACCCAGGCGTCGCGAATCGGCTACGTTGCTTCTCTACACACCGGCGCGTCACGGCGCGCCGGCTTTAACCCCGCCCGGGTTCTGGCAGCGCCACAACCCGGGCACTTTTTTTCAGCTCCAGTCCCCCAGCGTCCCGAGCGCGCGATCGTCTTCGTCGACGGCAGCAACTGGTACCACGCCCTCCGCGACGCCGGGGTGAAGGAAATCGGGCGGCTCGACTTCGGCTTGATGTCCAGGAAGCTCGTCGGAACCCGGACTTGGCTGGGTACGCGCTACTACGTTGGCCTCATCCAGCTCATGTCGGATCCACGTCTCTACGCAGGACAGCGAAAGTTTCTGAGAAGACTGCGGAGCATGGACGCGAGGGTTTCCGTGCATCTGGGCCGGCTCGAGTCGAGAATCATCGAGAGTCGAGCCGCGCGGGAGATCGAGGCCTTCCTCGCGAAGCTGAAGATCGGCATCGATCCAATTCTCCGCCAGGATTTGACCGCGCTGGCTCGGACCTACTCGAGACAGAAGGTCCTCGTCGAGAAGGCCGTCGACGTCATGCTTGCCGTCGACATGGTCGTACTCGCCGAGCAGGATCGCTTCGACGTGGCCTACCTGCTTTCCACGGACGGAGACTTCACCCCCGCCGTGGCCGCCGTCCGCTCCTCCGGCCGCAAGGTTTTCGCGGCATCCCCTGGACGCGGCGTGATGCTCCAGGGAGCCTGCAATGCGTTCATCCGACTCTCGAAGGAGTGGTTCGACGACTGCCGGCACTAGAGCCGGACTCGTCTTCGCTGCAGCGCATGGTGGTTCACCGGAGCGGTTGCATGGCGCCGATCCCGTTCCACGCCCCTCGTACGGCTTCGCGGTCGGCCTCGGTGAGATCGAGGAGGTAGCGTTCGAGCGTCAATCGATCCGTCTCGTCTCCTCCGAGCGCGAGCACTTCCAGACCGCGGCGCAGGGCCAGTGGACTTGCGGCGAGGTCGGGCAGCGCCTCGCGCAGGCCTTGGAGCGTGCGCTCGACGTCACGACGAGAGACCGTGGCGCGCCCCAATCGTTCGCGGATCAGGCGAACCGCTTCCTCGACTTCGAACGCGGTGCCGCCCTCCCCTGCGGCGAAACCTGGCTGCGCCGAGATCCGCAACAGCGTCGCCGCCGCGCTCGGCGGCGGATCCAGCATCGGAGCCAACGCCGCCCGAGCCGCCTCGCACGCCCGCGATTCCGGCGACGCGAAGAGTCGTTCGAAAGCGGCCAAGGACTCCTCCGTGTCGATCGATAGCGGCCCGCGCGCCGACGAGGACGCGAGGTAGCTGCCGTAGACTCCCTTCCATTCGCCGAGGATCATCCGCTCGAGCGTGGGGGCGAGCAGCGGATCCCGCATGCGCTCGATCCCCTCGCGCGCGTGGCCATTCACTAGCTCGGCCTCCTGGAGCACGGCCATCCGGTCTCCGGCGCTCCCCGATCGAGCTAGGGCCTGCCACGCGCCCGAAGTGAGCGCCATCTCCGGCGGCGCGGCGGCGATGTCGCGCAACGGCCCGAGCACGGACTCAGGCGCGTCGCGCGGGAGGCCCGACACCGTGAGCAGGGTCAAGTCGCGCAGCACCTGTCCGAGGTAGGTGTCGCGCTCCCGCGGCATCGCGAGAACCTCGGAGGCCGCGGTCTCGAGCTGCTCGGCGGCCCCAAGTATGCTCAACGAGAACACGCTTGCGAACGCGGAAGTAAACCTCGACCACTCCACGGATGCTTCTCCCCCGGCCGCGGCCGCGCGGGAATCGTCACGCATGGCGCCGAGGAGGAACTCGCGGTCGCTCTCGGTGACGTCCCCCGCGTACGCGAACGCCGCGAGCATGAGCGGTCGGACGGGCTCGGTCGCGGAGACGGACTCGAGGAGAGCGACGGGATCGGAGGCCTCCACTGCGTTCTCCCGGACCAGCCGGCGCAGAGGACTCAGGTCCACGTCGGAGAAAGTGGTTCCGCGAAAGGGCGGAATCGAAAGGTTCGCCGAGTGGAGATACTCGAAGGCTCTCCGCAACGACAGCAAGCGGTCAGTGCTGTCCGCGGAGGCGAGCGGACCGGAGGACGCCGGTTCGGAAGGGATCACGCGCCGAACGGCTGCCTCCGCGTCTCGCGCCCGCTCGAGAGACATCATGGGCGAATCGTCGGAGGCGGTCGCAGGCTTGCCTTCAGGCTCGGAATCGCGAGGAGAGCGCAGGCGGGCGATTCCCCCGATCGCCAAGAGCGCCGCGAGGACGACGAGCACGAGCAGTGCCGAGCGTCGCATCCGCCCCCCTCTCCCTACTCGTGCCGCAACGCCTCGACCGGATCCATCGTCGCCGCGCGCCAGGCCGGGTACAGCCCGAAGATCACCCCCGTCGCCGCCGAGATCCCGAACGCGATCAGCGGCGCCGCCGGCGTCACGATCGTTCGCATGTTCGCGAAGTGCTCGACCGCCAGCGGGATCGAGAGGCCGAGCAGGATCCCCAGGATCCCGCCGCCGACCGACAGCACGACCGTCTCGACCAGGAACTGCGCGACGATGTGCCGGCGCTTGGCGCCCAGCGCGCGGCGGATCCCGATCTCGCGCGTCCTCTCCGTCACCGTGGCGAGCATCACGTTCATGATCCCGATCCCGCCGACGAGCAGCGAGATGCCCGCGATGCTCCCGAGCACGATGTTGAAGATCCGCTTCGTCTCCTGCGCGCGGCGGAGGAGCTCGAGCGGCACCACGACCTGGTAGTCGATCTGCCGGTGCTGCCGTCCGAGCATCTCGCGCGCGGCGTCGGCGACGAGCTCCACGTGCTCGTCCGTGTCCACTCCGATGATGATCTCGTGCAGCTCGACGATCTCCATGTCGCGCGAGCCGCTCCGGATCTTGACCTGCATGTCCCCGAACCACTTCCGCCCCGTCTCCATCGGGAGGAACACCTCGCCGGTCACGTCCGCCCCGACCTTCGGCGGGTCGCTCCCCAGGGGCACCCGCGGGAGGATCACGCCGATGCACGTGAAGTAGTCCGAGCCGACCTTGATGTTCTTCCCGAGCGCGGGCTCGAAGGGCGAGAGATACCGCGCGACCTCGTAGCCGAGCACGCACACGTTCGAGACGTTCTGGTTGTCCTGCTCGGAGAAGAAGCGGCCCTCCGAGACGATCCGGCCCGTCACCTCGAGATACTCCGGAATCGTCGCCAGGACCTGCGGGTTCAGCGCTCGCGCGCCCAGGCGCACTTCCTGCTGGAGCTGCCGCACGGGCACCGCGCGACGGACCGCGGGGAACGTCTCGGCGATGCGTGCGAAGTCGGCGTCCTTGAGCCCGTAGTCGTTCACCCGCGTCGTCTCGCGCCCGCTCGAGGGCTCGTCCGGCGGTTTCAGGCTGCGCAAGATGATGTTGCGGCTCCCGAGCAGGCGGATCTGCTCCTGCGCCTCCTCGCTCGCTCCCTCGCCGATCGCGAGCATCGCGATCACGCTGCTGACGCCGAAGAGCACTCCAAGCGTCGTGAGGACGCTGCGGAGCTTGTGCAGCAGCAGGCTGGAGACGCCCAGGCGCACCGTGCGGCGGAGATCGAGCCTCAAGGGGAACCCTCGCGGACGACCTCGTGGCCCCCGGCGCCGCTCCGCCGGTCGACGATCTCCTCGATCTTGCCGTCCTTGAGCCGCAGGGTCTTCTCCGCGCGCGCTCCGACGCTCGGCTCGTGCGTCACGAGCAGGATCGTCTTCCCCTCCGCGTGGAGCTCGTCGAACAGGTCGAGGATCTCGAGCGCCGTCTTGCTGTCGAGGTTGCCCGTGGCCTCGTCGGCCAGGATCAGCGCGGGATCGTTCACGAGAGCGCGCGCGATCGCGACCCGCTGCTGCTGGCCCCCGGAGAGCTCCGTCGGGTTGTGCCCGAGCCGGTTGCCGAGGCCGACACGCTCCGCCAGCCTCCGCGCGCGAGCCTCGCCGTCGGGCGGCGGATCGTCCTGGTAGAACAGCGGGACGAGGATGTTCTCGAGGACGTCGAGCTGCGGGATGAGATTGTAGGACTGGAAGACGAACCCGAGCGTCTGGCTGCGCACGTCGGAGAGCTCGTCATCCGAGAGCTTGCCCACTTCGACGCCGCGCACCTTGTAGGACCCCGAGGTGGGCTGATCGATGCATCCGAGGATGTTCAGGAGCGTCGACTTGCCCGAACCCGAAGCTCCCATGATCGACCAGTACTCGCCGGCCCGGAACGTGAAGGAGAAGCGATCCAGTGCGGCGAACTCGTTCGTCCCCATGCGGTAGACGCGCGAGACCTCGGTGAGTTCCGCCACCGGCTCGCGCTCGCTGCGTCCCTCCCCCACGCGAACGGGCTGGCTCACGGCTTGCTGGACTGGGCACCGCCGGGGCTCGCGGAATCCTGCTTGGCCGGCCCCTGCGTAGTTGCCGGCGCCCCCTCGCTCCCCTGCGCAGGCCGGACGGCGCCGGGGGGACGCTGCCCGCGACCGCCACGGCCCGCTCCCGGGACTCCGCCGCTGCCGCTCTCCGCGGAGGGCTGGCTGCCCGCGTTGTTCGCGGCGCCCGCACGGCGGCCGGCGCCGGAGGCAGAATCCCCGCCTCGGGGATCCGCGGGCTTGGCACCCTCGGTCTCCTGCTTCTGTGGCGTGAATCCCGCCGGCGGAGTCAGGAGGACTTCCTCGTCCTCGGCCAGACCCTCGAGGATCTGCACCCACTTGTCGCTCTGCTTGCCGACCACGACGCTGCGTTCCTCGACGCGGCTGCCTTGCGTCACGAACGCGATCGGTTTCCCCTTCGAGAGCACGATGGCCTGGAGCGGCGCGTAGATCGCGTCAGCGATCTCCTCGACCAGGATCTCGATGCTGCAGTTCATCCCCGGTCTCATCTCGGGGGAAGCGTCCTCGATCGACACCTCGGTACGGTAGAGCCGCTGGTTGGGGTTCGCCCACCAATTCCCCTTGTCGGGGAGCGGCGCGACGAAGCGCACCTTGCCCTTGAACTGCTGGGTCGGAATCGCGTCGACCGTGATCGCGCACGGCAGGTCGATCGCGACCTGGTTCAGGACCGATTCGTGGATCGAGGCTTCGGCGATCATCCCGCCCGTCGAGGGAATCGTCAGCATCTCCTGCCCCTCGCGGACCTGCGAGCCTTCCTGGATGGTCTCGCCGCCGCCCATGCGGCCGCCTTCGGTCCGCGTGTAGACGACCATCCCGGCCACGGGGGCCGTGATCCTCGTCTTCTCGAGCTGGTCGCGGTACTTGGCGAGCTTCTCCTTCTCGAGCTGCCAGCGCGCTTCGCTCGTCGTGAGCGCCGCCTGGAAATCCGCGATGCGCGCGTCGGCTTCGAGGCGCGCGCGGTCCAGGCCCCGCCGCGATTCCTTGAGGTCCGCTTCGAGCTCGCTCTGTCTGCGCGGGTCGTCGAACTTCTTCAGGAGCTCGAGCGCCAGATCGGCCTGCTCGAGCTGCACGTCGGCGCTCTGGAACTCGAGGTCGTCGCGGTCGAGCTCCGTCTGGGTGAGGAAGCCCTTCTCGTGAAGAGTTTTCGACCAGGTCAGCGTGTTCTCCGCCTGCGTGCGCTTCTGCCGCGCGAGGAGGATCCTGTCCTCGGCCTCCTTGCGCAGCTGCTCGAGATCGCCCTCCTTGTATTTATTCAGGTCCATCTCCGCGAACTGGAGCCTCCGCTCGGCCGCCTCGATGTCGCTCTGGTTCTGGCTGACCTGGATGTCGTGCTGCGCCTTGGCCTTCTTGTACGCGGCGTCGGCGTTGTCGGACGAGATCCGCTGCTGGAGCTCCTTCTCCACGAGGTCCGAGGAGTCGAGCCTCACGAGCAGGTCACCCGGCTGCACGACCGTGCCTTCGGTGACGAGCTGGAGGATCGTGGTCTGGCCCTCGATCTCGGACTTGATGCTGGTGCTGTTCTTGGCGGAGAGCTCGCCGCGCTGGAGCACCGTGATCCGCAGCGGACCGCGACGGACCTTCGCTCCCCGGACCTCGGCCTCGACCTCGGGACCGAACCAGCTCGCGGGCGCGATGGAATAGGCCGCGATCACCACGACGGCGGCCAGGCCGAGCCAGAAGGCCTTGCTCCCTGCGATTCCGGACGATTTCACGCACCCACCCTTTCCGGCTCGGCCGGTGATCCATCCTGCCCGCCCGCCTCCGCCTGGGGCGGTTCCGCCGCGCCCGGACTCCCTTCCGCCGGCGTGGCGGGGGGGAGCTCCTCGACGTGGAAGCCGTTCTCGTCCACGCGGAGGAGTTCCATGTCGAGGAAGAGCGCCAGCCGCGAGACATTGTAGTCGATCAGCGAGGTGCTGGCCGAGTTCTTCGCCTGCAGCAGCGCTTCCTGGGCCTCGAGGAGATCGCGCGTGTCGGCTCGACCGGCCTGCATCTTGAGATCGATGCTCTCGATCCGTCGCGCCGCGAGCTCGACGGCGTTCTTCTGGATGACCCAGCTCTCGAGCCGGCTCCGCGTCTCCCGGAGCTCGTCGCGCAGCTCGGCGGAGATGAGGTCCGCCGACTGCTCCGCTGCCCGGCGCGCGACTTCGCGCTGGATCAGCGCGGCCCGGTAGGCGTTGCGCTCGGGCAGTCGGTCGATCGGCAGGTCGAGGACGGCCGAGAGCGTCCAGGTCGAATCGTTGAAGCCCAGCTCCCCGGGCGAGTCCGGCTCGCTCGAGCTCCGCCACTCGGCCGCCAGGCTGAGGCCGGCCCGCAGGGCGTCCTCGGCGACGGCGACCTTGCGGGCGCTGTCCTCGCTCCGATCGACGACGTTGAGGTGGTCGAGGCGCGCGCCGAGCGCGTAGGCCGTCGCCGTCGCGTCGTCGATCTCCACCGGGGCGGGATCCAGCTCGGCCAGGTGTTCGAGCTCCCCCATGTCGAACGTGATCGGAACGGCCGGAGGCAGTCCGAGGAAGATCCGGAAGTCGTCCTGCTGCCGCTCGAGTCGCGCACTGACCTGGAGGAGGTTGTCCCGGCTGCGGAGCTCGTTCTGCCGAGCCTGGCCGGCTTCGATGTCCGAGAGCCGGCCGGCTTCGGTCAGCGCGGCGTTGCGCTGGGACAGAGCCTGGATGTTCTTGTAGTTCGTCTCCTGGTTCGCCACCGCGTCTTGCGACTCGAGAACCGCGTAGAAACGGCTGGCGACCTCGAAAGCGAAGGTGCGGCGGAAGCGCTCGAAGGATCGCACCGCGTAGAGGAGGTCCCGCTCGGCCTGCGTCAGGTTCTCCTCGACGACCTTGGAGCCCGCGCCGCGCAGGAGCGGCTGGGTGATCGCCAGGCCGAGGTCGCTCACGGGGTTCCAGTCGTCCCCGGTCGTCAACGTGCGGGTCAGATTGAGGCCGATGTCCCCGACGATCACGGCGCCGGTCCCGAGGAGCTTCGAGAGCCCGAGCGTGGCGTCACCCGTCGCGGTCTCGGCCGTGTCCCCCGTTCCATCCACCGAGGCAGCGATCACGCCCGACTTCTGGACCTGGAAGTTCCAGCGCTCCAGCGTCAAATCGAGGGCGGAGAGGTAGAGCGACTCCTTCTGCGTCTGGTATTCGCGGCTGTTCCCTGCCGCGATCTCGAGGCATTGGACGAGGGTCAGCGGAGCGGGCTCGGCGACCTCGCCGCGCAGGAGGCGCTGGCGCAGGCTGCTCGGGTCCGGCTCGATCGTGAAGGTCCCGTCGCCGGCCCCGAGTTGCGCCCGGCGCGCCTGGACGAGCCGGTAGACGTCCTCGTCGGCATCCTCGCGCCAGCCCTCGGTCGAGCGGCACCCTCCCGAGCCCAAAACCGCCAGCGAGCAGAGGAGGACGGCTTTCGATCTCTGGGTCATCGGGTCCGAAGGCGCAGGGCCCTCGCAAGAGCGCCAGCGTATCGCGGGCGGCCGGCCCCGAGAAGCGCGGGCGGCGGCCGCGCGCGAAACGGCAGCGTCCCCGCCGCGGTTTTCGCAAGTCGAACAGCCGTCAGGGGCGCCGGATCGTGACCGAGGTGCGCGGAGACCGCGCGAGATACTCCGCTTCGTCGACGCGGCGTGCCACCAGGCCGCCTTGATGGCAGCGGAAGGACCGCAGCTCGGTGCCGAGGAACTCGCAGCTCCCGGCCGAAGTTCCATCGGCGCGGACGAGTTCGTACGCGCGCGCCGCGGGCTCGAGACCCTTCGGGACGAGCTTCAGGTCGACGCTCTCGATGCTGCGCGAGAGCGGGTCGAAACGCGCGCATGCGCCCGGCGGCGCAGCGCCCGTCCGGAGCCGTTCGAAGAGCTCGAGGGGGAACCAGGGAGTGTCGGCGGCGATCGTGTCCTTCCGCGACCCCCCGCGCGAAGTGTCGACGAAGGCGATCTCCCGGCCTTCGGCGTTGCGGGTGACGACGAGGGAGCGCGCGCGCGACGATCCCCATTCGCGCCAGATCAGCTTGGATCCGGCAGCCGCGAGCTGCTCGATGTGGAGCACCTGCTCGTCGCCCCCTTCCTCCTCGGCACGATCGAACTGCCACTCGGCCTCGAGCTGGAACCCGCCCTCGGAAGCTCGGCGCCGGAGCACCACGGCACCGACGCACCGCGCGGGATCCTCGGAGGTTTCGAGGAGGAAGTGCTCGGTCCTGGGCCCGGGTTCGCGCGGAAGGGTTTGCGTCCTCGGATCTCCAGCCGGGGGCGAAGCGAGGAACGCGAGAGCGAGGGCGAGCAAGGTCGTGTTCAAGGGTCCGAGGTTCCTATCGGGAGGACCTCGGGATCCCTTGAGGCCCCTCCGAACCCCCGGAGGTCTCGGAGAGGAGCCAGGACAGGTATTTCGCCCCCACGTGGGACGGCGCCACCACGACGAATTCCGGCACTTCGTAGGGATGCAGCTCCGAGAGGGCCTGCTCGAGCTCTCCGATCCGCTCTGCGCTCGTCTTCAGGACGATCAGGATCTCGTCGGACTCTTCGATGCGCCCCTCCCAGCGGTAGATGCTCCTCGCGCCGGGCAGGAGGTTCGCGCAGGCGACGAGAGCGCGCTCCACCAGGGCGCGCGCGATCGCGGTCCCCGTCTCGCGGTCGGGAGCGGTCGTCAGGACGATCCGAGGAGACCCCATGGGCGCATGGTACGGCGGGGAAGGCAGGATAGAATCCCCGCCTCATCGCCGCGGGCATCGCCCGCGAACGGCCCCACGGTGATCGAGAAACTCGTCCTAGCGAGCCTGCCGTACGTCCCGGGAGTCCTGATGCGACGCCTCTCGGCGCGCTACATCGCCGGAGAGACGCTCGAGGAGGCGATCGCCGTGCTGGGCAGCCTCTCGGAGCGCGGCCATCCAGGCATCCTCGACGTGCTGGGCGAGCACGTGGCGGACGAGAAGGCCGCGCGCGAGGCCGCGCGTGCGTACACGCAAGCCGCGGATGCGGTTGCGCAGGCGCGACTCGACGCCTACATCTCGGTCAAGCCGACGCACTTCGGCCTCCTGCTGGACGAAGGGCTGTGTTTCGAGCTCTACGCCGGCCTGGCGGAGCACTGCGGCCAGCGCGGATTGTTCGTGCGCGTCGAGATGGAGGACCACCCGACCACCGATGCGACGCTGCGGGTATTCGCTCGCCTCCGCGCGCTCCACGGAAACGTCGGGATCGTGCTCCAGTCGAGGCTCTTCCGCACACCTGCCGACATCGACTCGCTGCCCGCCGGCCCCGTCGACGTGCGCCTCGTGAAAGGCATCTACCTCGAACCCTCCTCGATCGCCCACGTCGACCCCGAGCCGATCCGCGTCGCGTACGTGGACTGCGCCCGGCGCCTCTTCGCGCGCGGAGCGCGCGTGGCGCTCGCGACGCACGACGACGCGATCGCGGAGCGCTGCCTGGCCGTGGCGCGCGAGATGAGGATCGAATCGGGGCGCTACGAGTTCCAGGTCCTTCTCGGCGTCCGCGAGGAGCTGTGGGCGAAATGGAAGGCCGCCGGACTGCGCGTGCGGGTCTACGTCCCCTACGGCCCGGAGTGGCGCGCCTACAGCCAGCGCCGGCTGCGGAAGAACCCGCAGGTGCTCCGGCACGTCATGCGCAACGCTTTCGGACTGCGCTAGGCCGCGGCTACTTGCCTACGGCCAGACGGCGCGCGAGCACTTCCGACAGCACGCCCGTGTCGAGGATCTTCTGCATCGTCGCGCGGTAGTCGTAGGGAATGCGGTGCCAGGTCACCTGGTGGTCCTCGAGCACCGCGTAGCACGCGCGGTTGTCGCCGTCGCGCGGCTGGCCGGTCGAGCCGACGTTCACGAAGGCCTTCTTACCCTCCGGCAGCGGCAGCGTGAGCGTCTCGCGTCCGGCCATGCCGTGGAAGTGCCCTTCTTCGTCGTGCAGGCCGGGATGATGCGTGTGGCCGCCCAGCGCGACGCCCTCGAAGTGCTCGAAGATCGAGCGCAGCTTCTCGGGATTCAGGAAGCCGTCCGTCGAGAGCACGTACTCGCGGACCGGGTCGCGCGGGCTGCCGTGGACGAACAGGAAGCGGCCTTCCCGGTGCTGGAGCGGGAGGCCCTGGAGCCAGCTCCAGCGGGCCTTCTTGTCGCTCGAGCTGTACCAGTTCGGCTTCATCCGCGCGCGGGTGAACTCGATCGCCCCACGCGCGTGCGGATTGAAGTCCGAGGCGTCCCGGAACAGCGCCTCGTCGTGGTTCCCGAGCAGGCACAGCGAGGCGTGCCCGCGGACGAGGTCGACGCAGAACTCCGGCTCGGGACCGTAGCCGATCACGTCGCCCAGGCAGTAGATCGTCGCGATCCCGAGCGAACGGATGTGGGCGAAGACCGCTTCCAGTGCTTCACGATTCGAATGCAGGTCGGAAATGATCGCGACCTTCATCGTTGGATCGGCTCCAGCGCTCCGTCGGCTTCACGCGCACGGAACCCCTCGAGCGCGGCGGCGACCACGCGGGGACGGACCTGGGCGAGCGGACCGTCGAGCGTCGCGCCTGCCGCCTTCTTGTGGCCTCCCCCGCCGAAGCGGCGGGCCAGGGCGTTGACGTCGTAGTCCCCCTTGCTGCGCGCCGAGAGCTTGCACGTTCCGTCGGCGAGCTCGCGCAGGTAGAGGACCACTTCGACGGCCCCCACCGAGCGCAGGAGGTCGAGCACGTCGTCGCTGTCGAGCTCCTCGCTCTTCAGCCCCTCGGAGAGAGGCAGGTCGACGACGGCGAGGCGGTCGCCGGCCAGGAACTCGGCCCGGGAGAGCAGACGGCCCACGAACACGGGATGGATGCGCGGGCGGGTCTGGAAGAGCGCTGAGTAGATCCGGTTCGGGTCGACGCCGAGGGACACCATCTCGCTCGCCACGCGCAGGGTCTCGGCGTCCGTGTTGCTGTACTTGAACCACCCCGTGTCCGTGACGATCGAGGTGAACACGCCGCGCGCCGCGACGGGGTCGAGCCTGACCGCGAGGGCCTTCGCGATCCGGTGGACGAGGATGCCCGTTGCGGCCGCGCCCGGATCGACGAAAGCCTCGTCCCACCACGCGTCTCCGTGGTGCAGGTGGTGGTCGACGACCAGCTTCTTCGACGGAGCCGCCGCGAGCGGTTTCGCCATCGGCCCGGTCCGCTCGAGCTCGCAGAAATCGAGCAGGACGGCGACGTCGTGCTCGGGGAGCGATCCGCGCCAGGTCCCGTACGAGCAGTCCCGCGAGAGGTATTCGAACCGCTTCTCGACCGGGTCGGGGTTCACGATCGTCACGGTCTTGCCGAGGCTCGCGAGCGTGCTCGCCAGGGCGGCCTCGGCCCCGAGGCAGTCGCCGTCGGGACGCACGTGACCGCAGAGCAGGAAGCTCCGGCCGCGCCGCAACAGCTCGAGCGCCCGCAGGTCGCCGGGTCGGAGGCGCTGCGCGGGAGCTTCGTTAGGCAGATCGGATTCCATCCAGGGGTGCCCGCCTGGTCCGGCGGACGAGGCGCGCTATTCTGCGTTCGCTCGCCGGGATTCCGAGGTCTGCCGCCGGAATTCCCGGGGAGGCACGACCGGTCTGCCCCCGATCCATACTCCCGCGACGCTCGAACGGCCCGAGGTCAGGGCGTCGAGGAGCTCGCCCGACCCGCGCCGGCCCGACGCGGGCGATCCAGGGAACCGATGCGCGCAGAGATCCGCGAAGGCGCCGGGGACGATCTCGCCGGCGCGCCCGGCGAGCCCCAGGGCCCGGGCGCCGGCCCGCGTCGCGAGGTCGAGGGCCACTTCCGGACGCAGCCCCGGATCCGCCTGGCGCAGGAGCGACATCTCCCGTCGCATGTCCAGCTCGGCGTTGCTCGAGAGGCCGTCGGTGCCGAGCGCCACGGTCACGCCGGCCTCGAGCCACCTGCGCAGCGGGAACGGTTCGCGTCCGAAGTAGAGATGCGTGCCCGGACAGTGGACGAGGACCGCCCCCGCTCGGGCGATCCGGGAGAGGTCCCCGGGTGAAGGATGGTTTCCGTGGACGAGGGTCAGGCCGGGACCGAGGAGACCCGAGGCCTCGATCGCGTCGAGGCCGCTCGTGCGCGGCGATCTCGATCCCCGGAGGAGCGCACGGAACGGACCCGCCCCGCGCGCGAGCCAGTCCACCTCCTCCCTCGTCTCGGCCCAATGGATGGACGCGGGCCAACGGCGCCGCTTCGAGAGCGCGGCGAGCGACGCGAGGAGCTCTCGCGAGACGGTGTAGGGCGCGTGCGGCGAGATCCCCGGCGAGACGCGCGCCGATCTGGCGAATGGCCGCGAAGCCCGAGCGAGCGCGCCGGCGGCGCGTTCCGATCGTCCCGCATCCAGAGCCTCCCGGTAGATCACGGCGCGCAGGGGATGGGTGCGCAGGGCGACTTCGGCGACCCCGCTCGAATCGATGTCGCCCACGCACGTGGTCCCGCTCGAGATGAGGCGGTCCGCACCCCGCAGGACTGCTTCTTTCAGAGCGCGCTTGGAGATTCTCGATCGCTCGCGCACGAGAGCCTTGATCCATGCCGCGAAGGTGCCGCGCCCTTCGAGACGGCCCTCGAGGGCCGTGAGGTCGAGGTGAACGTGCGCGTCGACGAAGCCCGGCGCGAGGACGCAGTCTCGAAGGTCCAGGACGCGAACGCCGCCCGATCGTGCGCAGCGTGCCGTGGCGCTCTCGTTCTCGAGGACGCGGACGATTCGGCCCCCGGAGAGGAGCACGCCGCCTCGCTCGAATCTCGCTCGGGCGGTCGCGAAGACCCAGCGGGCCTTGAGGAGGGTCGCTCCCATGGAGTTGGATTCGACTTCGCGGGGAGAGGCCCGTGCCCTCCCCGCGCGACCGAAGCCGCCGAGCGGATCAGTCCGGCTGGGCGTGGACGATCAGGCCGGTGATCCCCTGGATCAGAGCGGCCGGAGACCCGGGCAGGGCGCCCCCGCGATCGAAGACGACGGTGTACCGCAGCATGTTCGGCCGCGGGAAGAACTCGTTCAGCTCGGCCGGATGCCGGACCCACGGAGTGAGCGATCCTTGGGCGATCTTCGAGCCGATGCCCGAGAGCTGCACGTCGCAGGGGTTCGACGAGATGTCGGCGACCGCGACGGCGCCCTGGAACCGTACGGAGAGGTAGGCCCCTCCCGAAACCGGATCGAAGGCACCCGTCCCGTGCTGGTTGCCCGGCGGATTCGCGTCGTTCAGGTAGTTCACCTGGCTGCCGAGGTTCGTCTCGAAGTCACCGCTGCCGAAAGGCGAATTCGGATCCGGCCCGCGGTAGTTGATCTCCGTCGGCGTGCCCGCTCCGTAGAGGATCTTCATGTTCCAGCCGAACACCGGACTCGTCGGCACGGAGAGGTCGTCGGGAGTGAACTCCAGCGTGAAGAAGTTCCCTGCGGCGCGATACCAGCAGGACAAGGCCCCCGAATAGGAATCCGGCCGCCGCAAGGGCTTGGCCCAGGCGCCCACGGACAGATAGTCCTGGCTCTCGATCTGCCCGACACAGGGTCCACTCGTCGTGTTGGGGTTCGGGAGGGTATCCCGGGGGAGGAGCTTGGGGGCCTCCGAGCAGCGCGTCATGAGAGTCGCGGGTGGAGTCGTGCCGCCGGAGATGTCCTCCAACCGCATCAGGCCGCCACTACCGTCACCTCCCCTGCCCAACATGATCGGCGGGCCCGAGACGGCGTGAGACAGGTTGACGCCCCCCATTCCGCCCGACACGTTCACGCGGCCGAACCCGTTGGAATCGATGAGCAGGTTCCTGGCCTGCAGGCGAACGGCGCCGCCCGATCCGCCTCCGCCCGGAGAAGCGCGGGAGGACCGAGGCTCTTGCAGGATGCTCGCGTTGCTGCCGCCGTCGCCGCCGTAGGCCGCGATCGAGCCGTTGAGCCTCAACGTTTCGCCGCTGACGACCTGGATCGCTCCGCCGCCGCCACCGCCGCCGCAGGCGCTGTGGTCCTTGTACTCGCCGATCCCGGT
>JBJXFB010000011.1:0-34767 GCA_046155895.1 Planctomycetota bacterium
GCGAACACGAACGCCACCGCCACGGCGCTGTCGTCGGCGACGATCTGCGAGGGCTTGACGAACCAGTTCTGCACGACGGCGGGCGGGACGGGTCCCTTCGGCTACAGCTGGACGAAGAACGGGGCCACGATTCCCGGCGCGACGAGCAGCTGCTACACCGCGACCGCGGGCGTGGGCGGAACGGTCGACACGTACTGCGTCACGGTCACGGGAGCCTGCGGACCTGCCGTCCAGCGCTGCGCGACCCTGACGGCGAACACGAACGCCACCGCCACGGCGCTGTCGTCGGCGACGATCTGCGAGGGCTTGACGAACCAGTTCTGCACGACGGCGGGCGGGACGGGTCCCTTCGGCTACAGCTGGACGAAGAACGGGGCCGTGATTCCCGGCGCGACGGGCAGCTGCTTCACCGCGACCGCGGGCGTCGGCGGAACGGTCGACACCTACTGCGTCACGGTCACGGGAGCCTGCGGACCTGCCGTCGAGCGCTGCGCCACGCTGACATCGCAGGCGCTCACGACGGCCACGGACCCGGCGGACGGACTCCTCTGCTCCGGTGAGACCATCCAATTCTGCACGACGGCTGGCGGCACCGGTCCGTTCACCTATTCGTGGACGAAGAACGCCGTCCTGATCCCCGGAGCGACGGGCAGCTGCTACACGGCTACGGCGGGCGCGCCGATGATCACGGACCAGTACTGCGTCACGGTGACCGGCACCTGCGGCTCTGCCACGCAGTGCGCGCTGCTCCGGGCCGTGGCGAACACCTCAGCCAGCCCGCTGACCAACGGGGAGGCATGCCGGCTGGACACCTTCCAGTTCTGCACGGCGGTCGGAGGCGTTGGGCCCTTCACCTTCAGCTGGACTCGGAACGGAGTGACGATCGTCGGCGCGACGGACAACTGCTACACCGCCACGGCCGGAGCTCTGGCGGTGGAGACCTACTGCGTCACCGTCACGGGACTGTGCGGACCTCCGGTTCAGCAGTGCGCCACGCTCACCAAGAAGATTCCGACCACGGCCTCACGCATCGGGAACTTCAGCCAATGCCAGAGCCTGACGGCGACCTTCTGCACGATCCCGTCGGGATCGGGCCCATTCACCTACTCGTGGACGAAGAACACGGTCTTGATCCCGGGCGCGACGGACAACTGCTACACGGCGACCGCCCCGAACGCCATCGCCCCGATCGACACGTACTGTGTGACCGTGACGGGTGCCTGCAACTCCGTCACCCAATGCGGCACGCTGGACGGCATCGAGTGCACCGGCTTGTTCATCACCATGGACCAGTCGCAGTTCGGGGATGCTGCGGGTCAATTCAACGGCGTCACCACGCCGGCTCTGGTGGAAACCCTCCTCCAAGGCGACCTCGGGGTAGGTGAAGTGGGCCTCAAGTCGCTCACCCTGCCGGGCAGCGCCGGCTGCGCGAACTGCGTCGTCGACCTCCTGCCCGTCACCGGCACGATGGACATCCTGCCGGACTTCGGCGACGAGTCGCTCGACCCCAGCCAATGCCAGACTTGGCCGATTCCGATCCCGACCGTGAACGGCGAGTTCGAGAGCTTGCTGATCGGGCAGGTCGTCACGCTCTCGCTCAACGTCAAGCTGAACGAGGGCTGTCCGGGCGCGGGCGGTTGCACGACCGCCGACGCCAACCTCGCGGGCATGGGCCTGTCGCAGACCATGGTGAGCCGGACTCTCCTTGCCGGTGCCGACGGTTGCATGGGCACTTCCGACGACGTGCCGGAACTCCTCGGTCCGGACGGCGACCCGAACACGCCCGACAACCTCGTGACCATCACGATCCCCGAGGCCGTCATCTTCGAGCTGAACGAGCTGACGAGCACCGGCGAAATTACCCAGGGCCAGACGATCGGCGGCCTGCTCGAGCTGGCCAACCTCGCGTTGAGCGGAGTGAGCACGGGAGCGGCGACACTGACGGAGATCAGCTCCGCCATCGACGCCGTGAACGTCCTCTACAAGGGAGGACGGGAGACCGTCCTCTGCTCGAACCCCTGAGTTCCCGGCAGGAGCTTCGAGGCCTCCGGCCCTCTCGCGGAGGGGGCGGAGCACGCAGCTTGGACTCGCGGACCTTCAGGGGCCCCAGAGGACGCGCAACCCGTTGGTCGTGTTGATCGTGGATCCTGCGGGAGCCGGGCAGAAGCCGGGATCTCCGTCCCGGTAGAACACGTGGTAGAGACGGGTCGCACCCGGAGCGATCGGGTCGCCGAGCGCGGCCGAACGCGCGGAGACCGGGAGGTCCGATCCCTGGGGGCTCCTCACCGTGCCTCCGAGGGCGGTGTGGACGTAGAGCCGCTCCAGGTGACCGCCCAGGCACCCGAGGCCGTCTCCGAAGGGACGCGGGGCGACCTCGACGTCGCTCTGCCAGAACACGGACAGCGCCGTGGGGCGCTCGCCCGAGGAAATGAGCAGGAGCGTGTCGGCGGAAAGGAGGGCGCCGCCGAATCCGGAGAGCCGGGCGCCTCCCATGCCCGGCATGGAGTTGTCGCAGCCGCGCCCCGGCAGTCCGGTGTTGTCGCAGGGGCAGGGGATGCCCGTTCCGTCACCGAAGCAGACGGGCGTCGCACTCGATTCGCACTCGTCGGGGACCCAGTTCGCGTTCGAATCGGCGCTCGTGCCTTCCGCGATGTCGCACAGGTCCTCGGTGCCGCTCGCGTTGCAATCGCCGCCCGGATCGAAGTAGATGCGCAGGATCCGCGCGCCGGCTTCGGTCGGCACCGCGCCGAGGTCGCTGAAGAGCTCGGTCATGTAGAGGCCGTCGGGTCCCGCTTCGAGCCCGCAGGCCGTGGCGCGGCCGTCGCCCGCGTACTCGAGGAAGGGGATCGGTCCCGCGACGAGCTGGCCGCTCGCGTCGAGGATCCACTCGCTGATGCGCTTGCCGAGCACCTGCGGACCCGCGGCGTAGGTCGGGCCGGATTCGGTGACGAAGGCGTGGCCCATGAGGGGCTGGGGGAAGCCGCTGCCGCCGAAGGTCTCCGGCTGCACGAAGGCCAGGCTCACGGGAGCGCACGCCGGGCTCCAGTTCCAGAGCGCGAAGCTCGTCATGCTCGCGTTCGTGCCGTCCCAGCCGAAGTTGCGGCCCGCGACGACCTTCGCGAAGCGATCGACGCCGGGACCGTTCTCGACCTCGTAGTGCGAGCCGTCGGCGAAGCGCCAGTCGCCCCCGAAGGGATTGCGCAGGCCGTAGGCGAAGACGTAGTCGCGTGCCGTGATCCCGTTCCCCGCGTCGTAGAAGGGATTGTCCGGAACCGCCGAGCCGTCCAGGTTCAGCCGCAGGATCTTCCCGCGGAAGGAATCTAGGTCCAGGGCCGTCTCGGGGATGAAGCCGTCGCCCATGTGGCACAGGAGCTTCCCGTCCGGCGCGATCGTCAGGTTCGAGATCTGGTGCGACTGTCCCTGGACCTCGTTCACCATGTCGAGCACCGTGGTCTGGCTCGCCGCGGTGCGTCCGCCGTCCTGGCTCGTGAAGCGCACGACCTTCGGGAAGCGCAGGTCCGGATCCGAGGCCGGGGCGTAGAGCATGGAAGCGTAGACGTCGCCCGTGGCCGGATCGACCGCGAGACCGGCCAGGCCCTGGACTCCGGAGCCGGGGAAGACCCCGGTCGGATCGAAGTCGAGCAGACCGCCGGCATAGGTGCTCACCGTCCGATCGCGCGTCACGACGCGGATCGCGCCGTAGAACTCGGTCACGTAGAGGAACGGACTGTCCGGATCCGGGCCGGGATGGGGCACGAAAGCGATGTTCACGGGGAGCTGCAGTCCGCTGGCGAAGACCTCGACGCGGAAACCCTCTCGCTGCGGGCTCCAGGGGGGCTCGAGTCCGCGCGCGAGGGTCGTGAAGACCGGATCGGTCTCTGCGGAGGTCGCCAGGTAGATCGCGCCGGCGTCCGAGACCCAGTAGACGTGCATCGCGCCCGGAACGATCGTCGCCGCGGGCAGGAGGAGCCGGTGCGTCCCGCACTGCTCGTCGACGAACAGGAGGTCGGACGCAGGCAGGGAGTAGGTCTGCGAACCTCCCGCGATCCGGACGCGCACGGGCACGTGCTGCGAGAGGGCCGGCGGGTTGGTGATCGTGTGGCTGGCCCCGTCGCGGGCTTCGATGGAGAGGAGGAGATCCCCGGCCACGGACTCGACCCACACTTTCGGCAGGATGCTCTGCGCCGGCAGGATCACGTCCTCGCCCGTCGTGGAGACGACCCATCGAGGGGCCGGCAGCGGCGAGAGATCCTCCAGCTCCAGCGGGAACACCTGCATGGCGCTGCCGGTGCGGAACGCGCGCTCGGACACCGCGCTCCACTGCGTGGCGGCATCGCCGCTGTCGTCGCCGTGGCGGACGCGCAGGAGGAATTCCTCGTCCGCCGCGAGATCGCCGCGTCCGGCGTGGGAGTTCTCGAAGACCCCGTCGCCGAGATGCGTGTGGAGCCGCTCGATGCCCATCGCGCACGCCCTGACCCAGACGCGCTCGAGTGGCGCGACCGTCCAGATCTCCCAATCGGTGCAGAGATGCCCGTCCCGGGCGTCCGGATCGGCGAAGGGCCCGGTCTCCATGTGCAAGTCGGCCGGATTGACGACGGTCCCGTCCGTCAGGGGTTCGGTGATCATCGGAGCCGCCGGCGGCTGGTTCACGAAACCCGAAAAACCCAGCATCCAAGCGGCGAGCAGCATCCGATTACCCCTCCACACAGCGTAACGGAGAATCAGGGTTGCGTGGGGCCCGGCCCCGGACTGCTCAGCTCCTCCCCCGGATTCACGAACCTCTCCCTCTCGAACGCATACTGCCGGTCGTGCAGCTCGCGGTAGCGGCCGCCCAGGGCGTGGAGCTCTGTGTGGTTTCCCCGCTCGACGATCTCGCCGTCCTCGATCACGAGGATCTGGTCCGCCGAACGGATCGTCGAGAGGCGGTGGGCGATCACGAAGGTGGTCCGGCTCCTTCGCAGGGTCTGCAGGCCGTCCTGGATCATCGCCTCGCTCTCGCTGTCGAGCGAGGACGTGGCCTCGTCGAGGATCAGGATCCTGGGCCGCGCGAGCAGCGCGCGCGCGATCGCCACGCGCTGGCGCTGGCCGCCCGAGAGCTTGACGCCGCGCTCGCCCACGACCGTGTCGAGGCCCTTCTCGAAGCCGCCGACGAACTCGTCGCAGTGGGCGGCCCGGCAGGCGGCCTCGATGTCGGCGCGCGCCGCGCCCGTTCTTGCGAAGGCGACGTTCTCCGCGATCGTGCCGTCGAAGAGGAAGTTGTCCTGGAGGACGACCCCCAGATGGCCGCGGTAGTCGCGCAGGCGCAGGCGCCCGAGGTCGCGGCCGTCGACGGTGATCCGGCCCGAGGTCGGCCGCAGGAACGCCATCACGAGGCTGACGAGCGTGGTCTTGCCGGAACCGCTGGATCCCACGAGCGCCGTCGTCGTGCCCGGAGGCGCGCGGAACGAGATCCCGCGGATCACGGGCTTGCCCGGTTCATACTCGAACACGACGTCCTCGAAGGCGATCTCGCCCGCGACGTCGGGGCAGGGCTCGCGTCCGGCGTCGTCCGCGTCCTCGGCGGCGACGGCGCGGATCTCGCGGATGCGATCGAGGCCGGCGAAAGCCTCGCTGATCTGCGTCCCGATCGAAGCGATCGAGATGACCGGTCCGACGACCAGTCCGATGAAGACGAGGTACATGACGAAGTCGCCGAGCGTCATCTCGCCCGCGAGGATCGCTCGGCCGCCGAACACCGTGAGGAGGACCCCGATCAGGCCGACGATCGCGGTGGAGACGGCGCCGGTCAGCGAGATGCCGGTCATCGAGCGCCGGATGTTGTCGAAGAGCCGCTCCACGTTCGACGCGAACACGCGCTCCTCCTGCGGCTCGGCCACGTAGGCCTTCACGATCCGCACGCCGCCGAGGGTCTGGTTCAAGCGGCCGGTGATCTCGCCCTGGATCTTGCCGCGCTCGCGGAACAGCGGGCGCAGGACCTTGAAGGCCCACGCCAGGGCGGCGCCGAACGCGCCCAGCACGAGCAGGATGACGAGCGTCAGCTTCCAGTTGAGGTAGAAGAGCACGCCCAGGCCGAGGATCGCGGAGACGAAGCCGCCGGCGAGCTGCACGATGCCGGTTCCGACGAGATTCCGGATGCCCTCCGCGTCGTTCATGATGCGGGAGATCAGGACGCCGCTCTGCGTGGAGTCGAAATAGCGCACGGGCAGGCGGCCGACGTGGGCCTGCACGGTCTTGCGCATGTCATTGATGGCGCGCTGGGCCGCGACGCCGAGGACCTGGCTGAGGGAGTAGCCCGTCGCGGCCTGGACGAGGGTCGCGGCGCCGCCGGCCAGCGCGAGCGGCCACAGGAGCTCGACCTCGCGCTTCCCGATCACGTCGTCGATGAGGACCTTCGACGTGGCCGGCAGCACGAGGCCGGCGAGCCGGTTCACGAGCATCAGGCCGAGGCCCAGCGCGAGACGGTTCCTGTGCGCCGAGATCAGGTCACGCGCCTCGCGCCAGCTGGCCGACAGGCTCGGGCGCTTCTTCTTCTCGTCCGTGCTCATGCGGCCCGAGCGCGCCTCAGCGGCGCGCTTCCGCCAGGAACGCGGCAAAAGCCGTCTCGAGCTCTTCGGGCCTCGCGTACCCGAGCGCGCGCCAGCCCTCCGTGTCCGTCCGCTTCTCGTACCAGGCGCGGGCGTAGTCGAAGAGCTTCTCGCGCCGCTCGGGACCGGCGCGATTGGCGAGGAAGAACACCAAAGCGCCGGATTGCTCGTAGAAGGCCGCGCGCTCGGACAGCGCGCGCTTCTCGGCCGATTCTCCCGGCTGGACGACGCACAGGAGCTCGTCCGAGAGCTGCGCGAAGTCGGCTTGGCTGAAATCGATCAGGCGCTCGCACAGGAAGGCCCTCCTCTGCGCCGCGAGGTCGGCCGTGGCCAGGATCGAGCGCGCGTTCGGATCAGAAAGGCCCTCCTTGGAGTCCTTCATGTCGAGCATCTGGTCCTCCACGAAGCGCGCCAGGCCTTCGACGATCCAGAATCCCGGCTTGTAGGGATCCCCGTGCGCGGGCTCCGCGTCGGTTCCGAGCCAGACCTGCGAGATCCAGTGGTGCGTCAGCTCGTGCACGAGCACCTCGGCGAGGCCGCGGAGAAGGGGCTCCTTGTTCTCGCGCGGGACGTAGAAGCGCGAGACGCCCCCTTCCGGGGAGTAGTAGCCGGCCGACCACGACGGAGCCGCGTGTCCGCCGGGAGGATCCTCGGCCAGGTAGTCGACGCGCTCCTTGTGCAGGAGGACGACGAGCGGGGAGTGCATCTCCGACGCGGCTCCATCGCCGATCTCGGCCACCAGCGCGCGCACCGCACCTTCCGCGCGGCCCAGGCAATCACCGAGGATCACGGGGGAATCCTCGCGACTGAACAAGACGACGTGGCGCGTCCGCAGGGCCAGGGCTCCGCTCTTCCACACGTCGCCTCGCGCGCGAGCCCAGAGCGGATCCTCCGGCGGGAGCACGGCCGCGCCCGCCGGGGAGATCGACTCCGCGAGCACGAGCCAGCGATCGAGCGCGTCGGATTCCGCGCGTCGCGGGAATCCCGGCGGCACGAGGGATGGCGCGTCGCCCGGAGGAATCGATCGCGCGGGAGCCAGCGAGCGGGCAGCATTCAGGAAAGCGGCCGAGGACGCCCACAGCTCGTGCTCCGCGCACCAGCGCGCCGTGCCCTCGAAACGGTCCGCGCTCTGTTCGTGCAGATCGCCCTCGGCCGCCAGGAGGGCCTCGACGCGTTTGTCGGGACGCGTATTCTTCGGTGCGCGGAGCTTCGAGACCCGCTGATCGAGCGCGGACAGTTTCGCGTCGTCCAGCCCGAACCGGCGCGCCTCCGCCATCAAACGGCGGCAGTCGTCCGCTCGGCTGGCGGCCAGGTAGCGCTCGAGGAGCGGCGTGAGCGCCTCGACGTGCTGACGGCCCAGGGCCTTCCAGCAGGCATCGTGCACGGAGCGCTCCTCGCCCAGGAGCTCGACCGTGCTCCCCGATTCGATGAGGGAGATTTCGCCCGGTTCGTGAACGCTGGACTTGCCTCGATCGGGAGTCACGCGGACACGGCCGGCATCGAGACGCTCGACGCGGCCAGCCATTCGCCGTCCGTCGGCGAGCACGACTCCGTCGCCGCTCCACGGCGGCGAAGCCGCCTGCCCAACGAATGCGATCCAGAGCGTGGCCAGCACGGAAGGGAACTCTAGCGCCGCGACGTGCGCGATGCCGCCATCGGCCTCGCTAGAGCCTCGCCGCTCGAGTTGATCCTCTCGTCGAACGCCTGCTACGATTCGGTCGAGCGGCAGGAATCCCATGCCTTGCTTCCTTCGTTCTCCCGCGAGCTTCCTGTGGCTCGTGCTGGCCTTCGCCCTCTCCGGAGCCCCCTCGTTCGCGCAGGGGAAGATCAGCTTCGATCCCGCTCGCGACCTGGAGAACTTCTCGACGGCCTCGTCTTCCGAGTACGAGGAGCTGTACGCGCTCGAGGAGTTCCGCGCGCTCCTCGCGCGCGAGATGAGCCCCGCCGAGCTCGAAGAGGTGCGCGCGCGCTGGAAGGTCGCCCTCCAGGCCGGGGAGACCAAAGTCCGGGAGCTCGAGTCGGATCCGGCGCGCGTTTTCCGTTACCGTCTCCGCCGGCAGCTCGCGAGGAGCAGCTACTTCTCCAAGGTGAAGCTGGGGGGTGAGCGCGCGGCGGGTCCGTGGACGATCTTCGTGGAAGAGGTGTTCAAGGGTCGAGCCGATCCCTCCGATCAGATCGCCGGGCTCCACGGTCCGTGGCTCGAGAAGCTGGCGCAGATCTTCGACACCGAGATCGTGCGCAAGCTGGATCTGTCGCGGCGGCCCGACTACGGCGGACTGGCGGTGGTCGTCCTCGATGGGGCCCGGACTTTCGGCGAGTACCTGGACAGCCACGCCCTCTTCTACATGTCGCGCGAGCGCGCGGTATACGACCCGAGGCTGCGGATCGTCGTGACCTACGACGATCCTTCCGAGAAGGACGTCGAGCCCAAGGAGCGCGCGTTGGCCGTCATGCAAATGGGTTTCCGGGCGCTCCTGCACGCCCACTTCACGGGTCCGGGGCAACTCGTGCCGGAGGAGTGGATCTGTGCCGGGCTCGCCAGCTACCTGTGCTGGACGCCGGGCAGCACGCCGGCGTCCCTGGATCGCCGCACGACGCCGGACCATGTCTATCAGTCCATCGCGGCGCTCCTGGCTGACCCTCGCCAGCGCGAGACGGTGCTGTACTCCCTCGAGGACCTGCCGCAGGTGCACAGCTACGAGAGCATCCTCGAATTTGCGAAGAAGCGTGCGGAGGGCGGCGACGTCGACCTCGAGGAGGCCTTCTCGAAGGCCTATCTCGCTTTCTTCTACGAGGCGGCGGCCTGGACCCAGTTCCTCTATGAGGGCCACGACGCCAAGTACCGCCCTTGCTTCGAGCGCTACCTGCGCCGCGCGCTGGCCGGCGAGGGCAACGCGGCCGCGATGCGCGAGTCCTTCAAGGAAGCCGCCCTCGAGCGGGTCGAGAAGGAGTTCTGGGAGTGGACGGTCGAGCGCTGCCGCAAGATCGATCCCAAGCTGTCCTTCGATGCCGCCTTCCTGAGCGACCTGACGAAGCAGTACGACCGGATTCGCACCGCGAGCGACGAGGCGAGCTTCCAGCCCAGCGCGCTGGCCCTGGCTCCGCACGAGCTCGAGGCCCATCGCGGACGGGCTCTGGCGCGCGCGCGTCGCGGCGACCTCGACGGAGCGCTCGTGAGCCTGAAGCAGATCCAGACGGCGGGGTCGAGTCCCGTGGAGGGTATCGCAGGCGACTTGACGCGTCTCTCCGGGGCTATCGCACTGCGCAACGCGCTCCTCGAGCGCCTTCCCGAGCAGCGCATCGGCTTCGAGTTGAAGGGCCGGAAGTACGCCAACCTGAAGGTCGAGAAGGTCGAGGGCGGAATCCTCTCGTTCGCTTCCAACAAGCAGGGCATCGATCGATTGCCTGTGGCCGAGCTGCCGTTCCCGGAGCTCGTGAAGCTGAGCTCCAAGAAGGAATGGCAGGATACCGGACCGGATTGGGCGCGCGCGTACCTGCTGCTGCTCGCGGGCGACGCGAATTGGTCCAAGAAGCTCGGGAAGGACGCGGCCTCGGGTGCCCACGGGCTCGCGAACGAGACGATCGAGGCCCTCGACCGCCTGGTGAGCGTGGGGGAGATGGCCGATCGCATCGACACGCTCTCGCGGACCGAGCTGCCGATGACTGCGGAGAAGGCGAAGGCCGCCCTGGTGGAGCTCGAGGCGCTCTCGCCCGGGCGCGGATCGCCGCCCGTCGCCGCGCGCCGTCCGCTGCTCGCGACGCTGGCTCGAATGAGCCTGCGCGCGCAGGCCGACGAGATCGATCCGGCGGAGCTGCTGCGCGGGAAGATCACGAAGCTCGAGGGCGGATCCGTCCGGGTGAGCTACGAGTTCGACAAGCCGGTCGAGCAGGAGGATTTCCTCCTGGTCCCGGACTACGTCGAACTCGCGTCCAGCGCACCTCCGCTCGAGCTCGCCACGAAGCCGGCGTTCCAGGTCGAGGGCGGCTCGGCTTCGTTTTCCGGCTCGGGGTTCTGGCGTCATCGGCTGCCGCTCGCGGAACCGATTCGGTTGAAGTACACCTACCGCATCCTCGTGCCCGAGGACAGCCTCGCGCAGCGCATGTTCATCTGGCATGCGCACCTGTGCGACGACCTGAAGCACAGCGCCATCATGGTCAATGCCCGCGGCTCGCTCGCCATCCGGGAGAACAACGGCAAGGCCCGCGATTTCGGGCCTTCGCCTCACCAGACGATGCCGAACACCGACTACGAAGTCAGGATCATCCACGAAAACGGGAGCGTGAAGACCTACATCGACGGCGAGGGCATCGACGGTTCGCCCGCGTACGAGCGCAAGTCCGGCCACCTGGGCTTCTTCGTGCACTCCGACCTCGTGTTCGAGCTCCAGCGCGTGGAGATGGAGGGCGCCGTCCCGAAGGACGGCTGGAACGGGGCGCGGGAAGTCTGGTGCGAACGGATGCTCGAGAGAATGGGGTTCTGAGCTTCAATCCTCGAGCAGCGGCACCGCGCGCAGCTCGCAGTCGAACGATTTCGCCCCGGCCGTGACGTGGAGATGGCCGTCGTGGATGGCCACGTCCCAGCGCACGTTGCGGTCCAGGGTCGACTCGAGATCGCGCAGGAAGGCCTGGGGGAGCTGCGTGATGAGGATGCGCTCGGCCGCGTGGATCCGTTCCCCCGCGAGCGACGCGCGCAGCACGTCCAAGCGGCGATCGGTGTAGACCGCGACGCGCGGATTGGCCTTCGACGCGCGGTGCAATCGATCCGCGGACGGGGCACCGACCTCGATCCATGCCAGCCTGGCGCCGGTGAGATCGTGAATCGAGATCGCCGGCTCGTCGACCGAGCTGATCCCGCCCTTGGAGAACGCGATCCCTTCCCTCCACTCGATGCAGTACGCCAGGACGCGCATCAGCAGGAAGGCCGCGCTCTCGGACGGATGACGGGCGAGGCGCAGCTCCAGGGTCTCGTACACGCCGCGGTCGCTGTCCGCGAGCTCGACGTCGAACCGGTGCATCGTGGCCGTCTGAGCCATCAGAATCCCTGGAGCGCCAGGTCGGCCTGCTCCCGGCCCGAGGGAGTCGCGCGCCTCGATTCCAGCTGCTCGTCGGTCACTCGTTCCAAGTTGCAGTCTGTGTCCGTTCTGTCCTGGAGGGCGGGAGCGGTGGAGGCGAAACGGACGGCGGGCGCGAGCACCGAGCTAGCGCGCCTTCATCACGTCCTGGAGCTGCGCCGTGTCCACGTACTGCTGGAAGCTATGGATCTTGCCGTCACGGATCGCCCACACGTGACAGGCCTGCGCGTCGAGCTTCTTGCGCGTCGCCTTGTAGGTCCCCGTGTAGCGCAACTCGACGACGATCGTGCCCCCGGCGTCGTGGAACTGCCGGGGGTGCACCGTGAATGCATCCCATTCGGCTCCCAGGCGCACGAACAGGTTCTCCAGGATGGCTTCCGGCCCGATCCAGGGCTTCCCGCTCGGCTGGTAGGGATTGCTCTCGGCCTCGCGCCACTCGATCTTCGGGTGGAAGGCTCCCAGGACGGCCGGAATGTCGCCCCGCCCGAAAGCTCCATAGACCTCCTGCACCACACGCACGTTGTTCATGGTTCACCTCTTCGTCGGGGCGGAGAGTCTACAGCCGCAGGAAGAATATTCCTGCCAGCTTGCTTGGAGCTTTTCAGGAAGTTCCTGCTCCATCGGGGCTGCGGATGGAGCCGATCAATCCGAGGCGGAATCCGGCGCCCAGCCGGCGCGAACCCTCCATCCATCCGACGCGAGGCAGCATGTTCGGCAAGAAGAAGAAGACACTCCCGGAAACGGCGGCCAAGTCCCTGAATCTGCGGCCGAGCAACGTGCGCGAGACGTATCGAGTGCTTCCCGACACGCAGGAGCCGATCCGCGCGTGCGTGGAGCGCGAGGGCGGCTCGACGATCCAGGGCATCTGCATGGACCTCTCGATCGGGGGAGCTGGAGTCGAGTTCGAGCCCACGCGCTATCCGGAACTGGAGATGGGGGACTCCTGCCTGCTCAAGATCCGCACGGACTCGCACCCCGAGGCCATCCAGGCGACTTGCAAGGTCGTGGGAATCCAGCCGCTGGAGAAGGGCGGCGTCCGCTTCGGCTTCCAGTTCGTGAACCGGATCGAGCTCTACGCGCAGCTCGACGAATACTACGCGGCGCTGTTCAACCGTCGGCGCCATGTCCGCGGCGAGATCGATCCCGAGCTGCACGCGCCGGTCCAGATCGAGTGGAACAGGGGCTCGGTCTCCGGCATCGCGCACGACGTCTCGGAGGGGGGTCTCGGGGTCACCCTGCCGTTCCACACCGCGGCCGCGCTCGCGAAGGTGACCAACGTCAAGGTGACCTTCGCGCTGCCCAAGCAGAAGAACATGATCGCCTGCGGCGCCACCATCAAGAGCCGCACGAAGTTCGAGAACGACTGCCTCATCGGGCTCGAGTTCCTGCCCAAGGGCGGCATCGCGGACCATCTCGAGGCCATCCGGGCCTACGTCGAGCAGTACCTGGCCGCGCTCGAAGCCTGGAACGCCAAGCTCGCCCGGCGCAAGGCCAGCTGACCCTCACCACCCAATCCGTCGATCAGGGGATGAGGGAATCTCCCATCCCTTTCAGGGTGACCAAGCGACCTGCCCGGTCTGCGTCGCGTTGAAGTTCGTGAGCGGCGGGCAGCCTCCGAGCACCGTGTTGTCGCGGTAGTACACGATATACCAGCGACTCTGCCCCGCGACGATCGTGTCGCCCTTGGCTGCGGATCTCGCCGTGACCGTCGGATCGCCGGCGCCGTAGTCGGGAGCCGTGATGCTCCCGCCCGAGGCGGACTTGGCGAACAGCCGCTTGAGCGTGCCGGAGGTGCAACGCACGCCCATGCCGAACTCGACGCCCGTGGCGTGGCCGCCGACCCACTGGGCGACGATGCTCAACGCCGTCGGCCTCTGGCCGCTCGTCGTGAAGACGAGGCTGTCGGAGGAGATGGAGGTCCCCCCGGATGCGGACAGGATCGCGCCGCCCGTGTTGGACGAGTTGTTGCACCCGCGTCCAGGGCCGCTGGGCGGATTCGAGCAGGGGCACGCGATCACGCCACCGGCACCCGGACCGCACAGGCTCGTGAAGCTCGTGCCGCCGGTGCGGTCGCGCAGGAAGAGATCCCTCTCCGTGTTCGTGTCCCCCGGCACGAGGTTCGAGGCGCTGCTCGAGAACAGGAGATACCGTCCGTCGGGAGTGATGGCGGGGCCCTGGCTGTCGTTGTTCTGCTGCGCTCCGCTGGAAGAGACGCTCACACGCTCGGTCGTGCCGTTCTGGCGGTCGCGCAGGAAGGTGTCGCGCTCCAGGTTCGTGTCCCCGACCACGAGGTTGGAAGCGAGGCTCGAGAACCCCACGAAACGGCCGTCGGGCGTGATCGAGGACGGGCCGCTCGCTCCGTTCGCCTGCGCCCCGCCCGCGGCCACGTTCACGCGCTCGGTCGTGCTGTCCTGACGATCGCGCACGAACACGTCGGCCACGCCGTTCGTGTCTCCCGCCACGAGGTTCGAAGCGAGGCTCCCGAACGTCACGTAGCGCCCATCGTCGGAGATCGCGAGCCCGTCGTGTCCGGTGTCGCCGTTCCCCTGGGCTTCGCCGGAGTCGACGCTCACGCGCTCGGTCGTGCCGGTCTGGCGGTCGTGGACGAAGACGTCCGAGACTCCGTTCGTGTCTCCGGGGACGAGGTTCGTGGAGAGGCTCTGGAAGGCGACGTGCCGTCCGTCCGCGGAAAGGGCGACGCCGCCGTAGAAGAAACCGCAGTGTCCATCTCCCTGCGCGCCGCCCGAATCGACGCTTACCCGCTCGGTCGTGCCGGCCTGGCAGTCGCGGACGAAGACGTCGGAGACTCCGTTCGTGTCTCCCGCGACGAGGTTCGATGCATGGCTGTAGAACGCCACGTAGCGGCCGTCGGCCGAGATGTGGGGGAAGGAGGAGTGGCCGTCGCCGAGGCCTCCGCTCGGGTCGAGGCTCAACTGCGTCGTCGTGCCGGTCGAGCGATCGCGCAGGAAGACGTCGGTCCATCCGTTGGCGTCCGTGGGAGCGAGATTCGTCGCCAGGCTCTCGAAAGCCACGTAGCGGCCGTCGGCGGAGATGGCGGCGCGAGAGTTCGTGGGGCCGCCTCCCACTCCTCCGCTCGAGTTGAGGCTCACGCGCTGGGTCGTGCCGTTCTGGCGGTCTCGCACGTAGACGTCGCCGCCGCAGCACGCGTCGTTCGGCGCGAGCGGGGCGTCGCTGTGGAACGCGACGAAGCGGCCGTCGGGAGTGATCGAGTAGCCGTAGCCGCCGCTGTTGTCGATGCCCTGCGCTCCCGAGTCGCTGACGCTCACGCGGCTCGTCACCTGGGCCGCGGTCGGCGCCGCGAGAGTCGCGGCGAAGATGGCGGCGATGCGCATCGGCTGGCGGGTTCCGAACTGGCTATGGCTGACCATCGGTGAATTCTCCCGTGCTCGCCGGCAATCAGCCGGGCCGTGGCAGCCGATCCTACTCCTGCAGGCGTCTTCCGGTCAGCCGTCGCTGGCCACTCGCAGCCCGATGTGGTGATCGCGGTACTCCGGCGGGTCCTCGAAGTGCCGGTAGGCCGCGCGCGCGGCGAACGGCGGCCCGCCCCACCAGCCGCCCTTCTCCACCTTGCGCGTGCCCGTCTCGGGACCAGGAGGGTCGGCGGCCGGGCTGCGCGCGTGGTAGCCGACGTCGAGCCAGTCGGCGACCCACTCCATCGCGTTGCCGGCCATGTCGAGCGCGCCCACCCAGCTCGCGCCGGCGGGCAAGGTGCCGACGGGCTGCGGTCCCTCGAGTCCGACGACGTGCGCGCGCTGGGGTTCCCACTCGTCGCCCCAGGGAAAGATGCGCGAGTCGGGACCGCGCGCCGCCCACTCCCATTCGGCCTCGGTCGGCAGTCGCCCGCCGCGCCAACGGGCGAAGGCGTCGGCTTCGTACCACGTCACGCCGACGCGCGGATGTTCCGCTGTCTCGCCCGCGAGGCGCTCGGGCAAGGCCGTCGCGTCCTTCCCCGAGAGCCAGGTCCAGCCCGCATCGGACCAGAGCGCGCGGTTCTCGTAGCCGCCGTCGTCCACGAACGCGTCGAACTGCGCGACCGTGACCTCCGTGCGATCGAGCCAGAACGCGCGCGTGATCTCGACCGGGTGCGCCGGTTGCTCGCTCTCGAGCTCGGCGCGCGCCCACGCGGGCGGTTCGACGGGCGGAGTGCCAGCCGTCCCCATGACGAAAGTGCCCGCCGGCACGCGGACCTGCTCGACGCCGCGCGCGTCGCGTCGCGACTCGCCGGCGCGTGCGGCGACCTTGACTTGGGGTACCTCCGCGACGTCCTCGGGGGGCTCGGCTTTCTCGTGCCTTCCGCAGCCGAGCGCGACGATCAGCACAGCCAGCGCCGCGCGGCCTTCCCGTCCCGTCCTCACGCTACTGGGCGAACACGGCGTCGGCCTCGGCGCGGAAGCGGGTGACCTCGGCCGCGACACCCGATTGGGTCCTCATCCAGTCGACGGCGTGCTCGTACCAGATGCGCGCTTCGCCCGTGCGGCCGAGCTTCTGGTGGCTCATCGCCAGGAAGAGCCAATCGACCACATGTCCGGCGCCCTGCACCTGCACGGAGCGCCGCAGCGCCTCGACCGCTCCCTCCAGGTCTCCGCTGTAGTAGAGCGCCACTCCCAGCGTGTTCCAAGTCGCGTGGTCACTATCCTCGAGCTCGACCGCGCGTCGGGCAAGCCGCACGGCTTCATCCAAGTCTCGCATCCCTTCGTCCCTCGCGGTGGCGAGAGCCCAGGCGATGTTGTTGAGCGTGCCGGGGTCCGTGGGGAACCTCTTCTGGTACTCGGCTATGACCCGCTGTGTCGCCTCGACCGAACCGGACGCGAGGAGGGCCTCGAGAAGACCGGCGCGGAACAACGACTGATTCGGATCGGCCTCGACCGCGCGCTCGAAGTAGGGGGTAGCCTCCTTCGACTCGTTCCTCCCCATGTGGCAGTTACCCGCCGTGTAGGCCGACCAGCTCGAGAGCCATCTGGGCTGATCGCGGTCGACGAGTTCGCGCAGGATTGTCAGAGCCGCCTCGGGTTGTCCGAGCTGAAGCCGGTTCGAAGCGAGGTGGAAGAGGAAGATCCCGTCGTTGGGGCGCTGGCGCAAGGCGATCTCGAACTGCTCGACCGCCCGATCGGCCTGACCCAGCTTGGAGTAGAGCCGGCCCAGGTAATACCGCGCGACGGTGCTGTTCGGGCGCAGGGCGAGGGCGGCGCGGAAACACTGGACGGCCTCCTGCATGTCGTCGCGCACGCCGTTGTCGAGTTCGCCCGGAGTGAGCAGCCGTCCAAGTCGGTAGTGCAGCGAGAAGTCGTCGGGAAAGCGGTCGATCCCCTCGTGGTAGACCCTGCGGGCGATCTCGCGCTGCTCGAGCTGCTCGAGGGCCGTGCCGAGCAGCTCGACGGTGATCGCGGGCTGATCCTGGAATCCCGACTCGACGATTCCATTCAGGACGTTCAGCGCGCCCGCGGCCAGCGCCTCGCGCAGGTCCGCGCGCAGGGGATCGGGATCCACGGCGTGGGCGATGTCCAGGGCTCGCGCGGTCCCGGGAACGTCTTTGGTCTGACGGCGGAGCGCCGTGAGGGAGTCGAAGAAGAGCGCGATCTCGGACCGCAAGCCCCGCTCGACCAGGGCTGAGGCCACGTCGACAGGCGATCCGGCGTCGATGTCGATCTCGTGCTTGCGGAATACTCCTTCCAGCATCGAAGCCGTGCTCTGCGGATCGTCGCGATTCTCGCCCCAGATCGGTTCGCGCGCCTCGAGCAGCTCGGTCAGGAGGAGGATCCTGTCGGCCTCGCGCTCGGCCTCGCGCCGCGCCTTCTCGCTCCCGCCATGCAGATGCGCGAGCACGGTGTCGACTCGGCCGAGCAGCTCGCTGCCGGCGCCGCCTCCCTGGGCCAGGGCACGGGCGCGTTCGGCCGCCAGGATCGCCTCCGCCCAGCGTCTTCCGCCTTCGTGCCCCGACGCGACTGCGAGCGCGTCGCCGACCTCGGCCGAGAGCCGGGAGTTGCGCTCGGCACTTTCACGCTCGCGGGCCGCCCGCTCGTTCTGGACGAGGGCCCAGCTGCCGCCCCCTACGAGCAGGACCGCGACGACGGCCGCGCCGAGGGCCGCGGTCAGCCGGCGGGCCTTGCGCTCCTCGGCCACGCGCACCAGCGCCGCGGCACTCTCGACGCGCGCGGCGCTGGCGCGCTCCTCGACCGAGACCACGTAGTTGTGCACGCGCTCCGCCAGCACGCCGGCATTGGCCGGGCGCGCCGCGGCGGCGGGCATCAGGCAGTGCTTCGTCAGCTTGACCAGCTCGGGATCCGCGCCGCAGGCGCCGAGCCGCTGCAGGGCGCCGTCGAGCTCTGCCTGCGCCGCGGCGGCCACGATCGCGTCGCGTTCGCCGACGTAGGGCGGGACCCCGGTCAGGATCTCGCACAGGATGGCGCCCAGCGCGAAGACGTCCGAGCGCTCGTCGAGCCGGTCGACGTGACCCGCGGCTTGCTCGGGCGGCATGTACGCCGGCGTGCCCATGACCGAGCCGACCATGGAGTCCGAGCCGCTGCCCGAGCCCTGGCTCGATCGCACCGTCTCGAGGATCGTGAGCTGCGTGTGCGCGACGCGGGCGCGCTTCTCGTCGGCCGTTCCACCGCGCGCGAGGACCTTGGCCAGGCCCCAGTCGACGACCTGCACCTCGCCGAATGCGCCGACCATGATGTTGGCGGGCTTCAGATCGCGGTGGATGACGCCGCGCGAGTGCGCGTAGCCCATCGTTTGGCAGATCGACTCGAAGATGTCGATCAGGCGCCGGGAGTCCGCGTTGGGCGCCGTGGGGGACCCGCGCTCGGCCAGCAGGGTCGCGAGAGTGCGACCCTTGACGAGCTTCATGGTGAAGAAGGGGCGCTCGTCCTTCATCGTGCCGAGCTCGTAGACGGGCACGATGCCCGGGTGCTGGAGCTGTCCGCCGATCTGGGCCTCCTCGACGAAGCGCTGGACGACTTCAGGGCGGTCGGCCAGGCGCCGGTCGAGCACCTTGACGGCCACGTCGCGGCCGAGATCCGTGTCGTGACCCTTGAGGATCACGCCCATGCCGCCGCGGGCGATCTCTCCCAGGAACTGGTAGTTGCTGCGGCCGCGCGGGACGGAGGCCTTCTCCTTCGAGCTCGGGTCGATGACGGGTGAGGAGGCGGCGGCCGAATCCTCGTCGCGCAGGGTCACGCGGGGCGCCGCCTCGCCCGTGCGCTGGGCGACGAGGTCGAGGACGGAAGGGGAGTCGGGTTCGGGTGCGGGCTTCAGGATGAGGTTCCTTGGAGATGGCGAGCGGCGGATGATACCGGAAGTGCGGTGGGTCGTGCGTGCGCTACGACCCGCCGATGCGCATCATTCTGGCGGAGGACCGCCATCATTCGACTCGAACTGCCTGGCCTGTTTCTGTTCACCGCGACTCTGGGTTGCACGGCGCCGCATGCTCCCGGGGGGAACCCGTCGGCACCCGCGCCGCCTTGGGCCGCGCCCCCCCTCGAGCGCGCGGCGTCCGCGCGCGACGGCCGGACGGGCGAGGACCTCGCGCTCGACGAGCTCTTCGACCGGCTCGCCCGCGCCGACGTGGTCTTCCTGGGCGAGTCGCACGACGACGAGACGACGCACCGGCTGGAGCTCGCGACCTACGAGGCGCTGCTCGCGCGGCGCGGCGGACGCGTCGTTCTGGCCCTCGAGTTCTTCGAGCGCGACGTCCAGCCGAGCCTCGATGCCTACTTGGCCGGCACGATCGACGAGCCGTCGTTCCTCGCGGTTGCGCGTCCGTGGTCGAACTACGCCTCGGCGTATCGCCCGCTGATCGAGCGCGCCAAGGCGAGCGGAGGGCCGGTCGTCGCCTCGAACTTCCCCGCGCCGCTGCGGCGGGCCGTCGCGAAGGATGGCGTCGGAGCTCTCGGTCGGCTCGCCCCCGCCGATCGACGCCAGGCGCCCGCCGAGCTCTTGCCGAACACGCCCGCGTATTGGCGCCGAGTCGACAACGCGATCCGCGGGCACATCGGGATGATGGGACCGGCGCGCGCGGCCGACGACCCGCGGCTCGACGACGCGCAATCCCTGTGGGACAACGCGATGGGCGAGTCGTGCGCGCTTGCGCTTTCCGAGCACCCGGGCGCGCTCGTCCTGCACGTCAACGGCGGCTTCCACAGCGAGTACTGGGACGGCACGGTCCGTCAGCTCCGGTTGCGCAACCCCGAGGCGAAGGTGCTGACGGTCGCCATCGAGCCCGCGGACCGCCCGATGAGCGCCGAGGTGGGCGGCGCCCCGAACGCGGACTACGTCGTGTTCGTCGAGGCGCGCGCCAAAGACGTGGACGACGGCGCCGGCAAGGTCGCCACGATGCGCGAGCTGCAGTACCGGCTCTTCGTGCCCGACCCGGCGCAGCCCCCGGCCCGCGCGCCGCTCCTGATCTGGCTGGGAGACGACGGCGCGAGCGCGCGGGAGAGCCTCGCGGAGTGGAAGGAGCGTCTGGGCGGGAGCGTCGCGATCGCCGCGATCGAAGCCCCGTACCGCGAGACGCAGGAGGATCTCGTCGAGGGCGCGCGCTGGTTCTGGCCGGATTCCTTCGCGGAGGACGTCGTGGCGCTCCAGGGCGGGATCGAGGAGGTCTGGGGCTTCCTGCTGCGCCACGAGGCGCTCGATCCCGCGCGCGTGTGCCTCGCGGGCGAGGGGACGGGTGCGACCGTCGTCGCGGCGATCGCGATGCGGACGGGGAGGATGGACCTCCGGGCCGTTGCTCTGGCGCCGAGGCGGTTCGCCAAGATCAAGGACTTCCCGCTCCCGCTGCCGGAGCTGGCGGGGAACGCGCGCCGGCCGGAGAAGTCGCTGCGCCTCCGCGCCTCGGCGGGGGACGAAGAATGGTGGTCGAGCGAGATCGAGGCCTACCGCGGGATCGGTTTCCCGAGCGAGCTGGCGACGGCGAGCGGCGATCCCTGGGAGCGCGACCTGGAGCGCGAGAACTCGGTGCGCACGGCGCTCGGGCTCGGGGCGAGGGCTGTGGCCGCGGATGCCCCACGCCGCTTCGTGGTCGCCGGATCTCCGCGCGCGCGGGCCTGGGCGCGGCGAATCGCCTCGCGGCATCTCGAGGAGACGGGCGAGCTCGTGGCCGTCGTGGCTTCAGCCTCCGAGGCGGGTACGGCCAGCGAGCTCCCGACCGCAGTGCGCGCGGGCGATTTCGCGGCCGGCAGGCCGCTGCCGCGCTGCCCGGGCCCCTTCGGCGGGACGACGATCGTCGTGCTCTCCGACAGCCTGCCCGCCGAGGAGGTGGAGGCCTGGCTCGCGCTCGAGGATTACGACCCACTGGCGAAGAAGAGCCGGTTCCATCGCGTGCGGATCGCGACGGCCTCCGGGGAGCGCGCGCTCCCGGCGGTGCTGTCGGGGCTCTTCGCGGAGGGCCGCAAGAACGCGTTGATCGTGCCAGCGGTGTTCTGCGCCGACGGCGCGAGCTTGCGGTCTCTGCAGCAGGGCGTGCACGAGTTCGACGACCGGATGACGCTCGTGTGGCAGCCGGGCCTGGGAAGCCTGGGGGCGGATCCGGACTGAGGCCTCTACGCACTTGCTCTCCCGGTCGCTGCGTACTTGTTCCGCATGCAGCACGGGGTCGCGCGAACGAGAATCAGCGACCGACTTGGTCGTGAGCTCGTCCGTGGAGGGACCCGCGATGGAAACGAGATCGAGAGCAACCTGGGTGCGGATCGGAATCCTGTTGTCCGTGGCGATCCTGGGCGCCGACCGAGCCAGGGCCGGCGATTGGTACGTCGATGCCGCGAACGGCAGCGACGTGAATGACGGTCTGACTCCGGCGACGGCGTGGCGCACGCTCACGCACGCGATGGGCGCGATTCCCTCGCAGCCGCCGCTCGTCCTGGAGACGATTCACATGGCGGGCGGGGTGTACGACGCGCAGCTCGGCGAGGTGTACCCGGTCGCGGCGCGTCCGCTCACTCGCATCGTGGGTGCGCCGCTCAGTCCGCGGCCGATCCTCGACGGTGGAGGGGCGCAGTCCATCCTCGCGTACTGGCCGGATCCGAACACGTCGGTGGACGGCAGCACGGGAGCGGATTCCTTGACGCTGCGCAACGCGGTCTCGGGCCTGGTCGTGTCCGCCTCGAACGGCGAAGTGTCGCCGTCCTTCTCCGATCTGCTGATCCGGGACACGACCGGTCCGGGTGTCGCCGTGGAGGCCTCCGCGGCGATGTTCACGACCGCCCACGCCCGGGCGACCTTCGAACGCCTCGACATCGCGGGATGCGCCGAGGGGGTGCATGTCCAATCCTCCGCCGGACACCTCGAGTCGGCCGTGGGCGAGGTGGTCCTGACGGACTGCACGGTGCGCGGGTCCGCGCTCGACGGTGTCCGGCTCACGGCCACCGGGAACGGATCGGCGTACGCAACGCTCGAGCGGTGCCGGATCCTCTCGAACGGCCGACATGGGACCTGGGCCTGGATCAACGGCGGTTACAACACGGCCCACGTCACCGCCAAGGCTTCTCTGATCGCCGGGAACCAGGAGTGTGGTCTCCTGGTCGAATCCGTGGGTGCGTCGGGGGGCGGGGTGACCCTGACGGACAGCACGGTCGCGGGCAACGGGCAGGCCGGCGTCCGCGGTATCAGCGCCCAGCTCCGCAACTGCGTCGTGGCCGGCAACGGCGACGACCTCGATCTGTGGCAAGGGAACCTCTGGGCCAGGTACACGATCAGCGGGGACGGCGACCTGGCTGGATTCCCGCGCTGCCTGACTGGCGATCCGCTGTTCGTCGATCCGGGAGCCGGCGACTTCCGGTTGCGGTTCGAGAGCCCGTGCATCGACATCGGCGATCCAGCGGCGGCCGGCCGATCGGACCTGTTCGGTCACGTCCGGCCCTACGACGGCGATCTCGACACCGTGCCCGCTCCCGACTTCGGGGCCTTCGAGTTCGAACCGCTGCACCACTTCGGGACGCCCCACGTCGGGCGTCGAATGCACTTCGAGCTGTGGGGCCCGCCCGGATCGCAGGCTCGGCTCTGGTTCAACCGGCTCCCGCTCGCCGCGCCCAGCACGACGCCCTTCGGCTCCCTCTACCTCGAAAGCTCGGGCTACGCGGAGCTCGGACCCTACGCGATCGGGGGCTCGCCGCCCCTGCGGTTGGATCTGCGGGTGCCGAACGATCCGAACCTCGTCGGCACGACCTACTCATTCCAATCGCTCACGAGCTCGAGCGGCGCGCCCCAGGGCTGGGCCCTGAGCAACCCGATCACGTTCGTGATCGCGCCGTAGAGGCTCCGAGAGAGAAGGGACCTCGGCGGGAATCGTCTAGCCCGCGAGCAGCTTCCGCGCTTCCTCGAGACCCGGCGCGGGAAAGCCGTGGTGGCTCGCCATCACGCGCGTCAGCGCGACCAGGTAGAGCGCGCGGTGCGAGGGCCGCGCATTCGAGTGCTCGTCCTGGGCGGTGCGGAAGTACTTCTCGGCGTGCAGCGCGCCGTCCTCGCTGACGGCGTGGCGGAGAAGCAGAGCGAAGAGTTCTGGGGCCTCGTGCCCGAGGCTGCAGTACCGCCGCGCGGCGGCGCAAGCGCCCTTCTGGTCCCGTTCGCGGATCCGGCCGTCGATCTCGCGCAGGAGCTCGGCGGGGTCCGACTTCGTGCACGGATCGGTGTCGTGGTCGAAGGCCTGCGCGCCGACGCGCCCGGACTGGCCCGCGGTGTGGTAAGCCCCGGCGATCAGCGTCTTGAAGGCATGCTTCGCGCCGCCGACGCGCGCGATGTGGCGCCACGCGTTCATCGCGTCGGAGGCGTGCACGCCGACCGAAGCGCCGTGCACGCTGCCTGCCGGCCTCCCCGGCTGCTCCCGCGAGAGGCCGGGGTCGTTCAGGAGCAAGCGCGTCGCCGCGAGCGACATTGCCGCGCCGACGTCCTCGGGATCGAAGCCTTCGGCTAGCGCCTCCGCCACGGCTCCGGCCGCCGTGGCGCCGTCTCCGGAAAAGATCGTCGAGGCCCAGGCGTCGATCCGTGCCTCGTCCGCGGCGCGTGTCCCTCGTTCGCGCGAGGCGAGACCATTCTTCTCGACGAGCTTCGGGAGCACCTTGGCGAACGTGGTCACGGGATCCCCGCGGGCCACGCGGTTCTTCTCCGCGTCCATGTAGAAGCGGACGGACTGGCGCAGCATCGTGACGGACTGGTCGTCGCCCGTGAGCTTCAGGAGATCGTAGGCGCGCCACGAGAGGACCACACGGTGGACCTCGAGGTCGTCGCGCACGCCGATCTGGAGCTGCTCGTAGGCGATCGCCGGCGACTTGCGCTCGAGCGCGGCCAGCCGGTACTCGGCTTTCGGCATCCAGTGACCGCGCAGGCTCTCCACGAGATCGTCCGAACCTCCGGCGCCTTCGGGATCGTCGAGCGGCTCGAGGGCGTCCTGCTTGGCGCGTCCGCTCTCCTGGAGGAACCGCGCGTTGCGGTGCAGGACCTTGAGGACGGGCAAAGGCCCGTACGGCGCCGGCATCTGCGCTGCCATTTCGTAGCTCGGCATCATCGCCATCAGCGCGTGGTAGCCGTTGTAGTCCGTGCCGCCGTAGGCGCGCGCGTTCGCGAGGGCGGCGGCGCCGACGATCTCGGCGAGAGATGTGCCGCTGCGCAGCCTGCCGACGACGAGAGGCAGGAGTTCATCCGCGGGAGTCTCCTGCATCAGGTCGACGAGCGGATCGAGTGAGCCGAACCGCAGGCGTTCGGCCTTCGCCGCGCAGAGCGCTTCCGCGAATCCGATGCGCTGCGCGAGAGCCCAGCCGACGGCGGCGTAGCCGGCGCGCCTTCCAGCAAGGCTCAAGAACTCTCGGCGGCTCGTGGTCTTCATGCGGTGGTTCAATACCTTACGGCCTCGGGCCAGGAGTACCATGCCCCCCCGACGATGAAGCGACCCGCGCACTTCTCCATGATCCGCGGGTTCCAGCTGGCCGACTGGATCACCCTCGCCAACGGCTGCTGCGGAACCGCGGCGATCTTCGTCGTGATGCGGCACCTGCAGGCGGCGCCGGAGATCAGCCTCCTGTGGGCCGCGCTCCTGATCCTCCTCGCGTTCGTGTTCGACGTGCTCGACGGCCGCGTCGCGCGCCACCGTCACGAGCACTCCCCGCTGGGGCGGGAGCTCGACTCGCTCGCCGACGTGATCTCCTTCGGCGTCGCGCCGGCGGCCCTGGCCTACGGCGCGGGCATGCAGGGCGCGTGGGACGTAGCGGTGCTGCTCTACTTCGTCGCCTGCGGCATCAGCCGGCTCGCGCGCTACAACATCACCGCCGAGGAGCTTTCCGACGGCGCGGAGAAGCCGAAGTACTTCGAAGGGACGCCGATCCCGAGCAGCCTGATCCTGGTCGGCGTGCTCGCGCTCGCGGTGTGGCGAGAGCGCGTCGGCGATGAGCTCTGGGGCGGCTCGGTGCGTTGGGGGAAGTGGACGCTCCACCCCCTCGTCGCCATGTTCGCGCTGTCGGGCTCGCTGATGATCAGCAAGACGATCCGCATCCCGAAGCTGTGACTAGGAGGGAGCGGGGACCTCGAGCGAGCGCGCGAGGAGATCCCACGCACCCTGCATGCGATCGTTCGCCACCCGCGCGGAGGGATGGAAGGCCGCGATGAGCCGGCCCAGCGGCTTCCCTTCGTCGCGGTGCTCCTGCCAGTCGCCCTGGACGCGACTCGCGCGGCTCGCGCACTCCCAGGCCTCTTGACCGAGACAGACGATCCGTCGGAGCGAAGGCATCCGCTGAATCGTGAACCGCGTGACCTCGACGCCGTAGGACATCGCCTCGGCACGATTGGGCAGACGACCGCTGACGTCGCCGTCGTCGCGGAGGAGATTGCCAAGAGCGGAGCCGTACAGCAGGCCGCACTCCCGGAACGGGTCGGCGAGCTGTCGCAGCCGTACGTTGGTCTTCATGTCCGGATCGTGGCGGTAGGGCTGCTCGTCGCCCAGGAGGATTCGATCGAACAGGATCCGGCTCGGCCCCCAGTCCTTGGCGAGCAGGAGCACGCTCCCGTTCCAATCGCCGTAGAGATCCTCCGTGCCGTAGAGCTTCGTCTCCTCGGGACAGAGATCGTGAGCGGAGACGTAGCCGGTGACGTGAGCGCGGCGGATCCAGTCGGGGAGCGGAGGCGTGGATTGCATGCCGAGGATGTCGGCTCGTATGCGGGGGTTTCTTCACTCTCTCGCCGGACCGCTCGTCGGTCGATCCGGACGAATGAGGAAAGTGTGCTACCCTGGCGGTTTCGCACGCGCGGGTGATTGCCGCCGTGTGACCGTTCGTCTCGCCTGGCACGAGTGCTTGGGACGAGCCCGGATCCAGAGGTGGACCGGGAATCCGCCTCACCCTCGAAGGAGTTCTCGATGAAAGCCATTGCGACGAAGACGACGAATCCCGAGTTCTGCTGGAACGAGCGCGGGCAAATCGGGTGCGTGCGGGCGGGGCACTCGCCGTTCGAGGGGAGCGAGGCGTGGGTGAGGGAGCGATGGGTGTGGATCACGCCGCGGCTGGCGGCGGGGGTGAAGATCGTGCTCGGGCGGGAGCCGGGGTGTGATCAGTGTGCGGCGGGGGTGCGGGAGTAGGGGGGCGAGGTCGTCGTCGACGATCTGTGCGGTCCCATCGGCCTCCAGAGAAGTCTCCCGCGCTCGAGCAGGATGTGGAACTCGCGTTGCCAATGAAGGGCAAGGTACGTCGGGGACCGGCGCCTCCTAGAATGGCTTCCCTCCCCGGAGGGTCCTGCCGTGCATCTCGAACAGATCTACCTCGCCTGCCTCTCGCAGGCCTCCTACCTGATCGTCGACGAGAAGACGAAGACGGCCGTCGTCGTCGATCCGCGCCGCGACGTCGCCGTCTACCTCGAGAAGGCGGAGCGCCTGGGCGCACGGATCCGCCACGTGCTGCTGACGCACCTCCACGCGGATTTCCTCGCGGGTCACCTCGAGCTGCGCGAGCGCGCCGGCGCGACGATCCACCTCGGCGCGAAGGGTCAGGCCGAGTACGACTTCCAGCCCATGCAGGACGGCGGCGTCCTCGAATTCGGCGACGTGAGGCTCGAGTTCTTGGAGACGCCCGGGCACACGCCCGAGTCGGTCTCGATCGTCGTCTACGACCTCGCGCGGAGCCGGACGAAGCCGCAGGCGGTGCTGACGGGGGACACGTTGTTCATCGGCGACGTCGGGCGCCCCGATCTCCTCGTCGGGGTCGGCATGAAGGCCGAGGACATGGCCGGGATGCTGTACGAGTCCCTGCACGGGAAGCTCCTGAAGCTGCCGGACGAGACGCTCCTCTACCCAGGCCACGGCGCGGGCTCCGCGTGCGGCAAGAACCTCTCGGCGGAGACGTCGTCGACTCTCGGCGATCAGCGCCGGACGAACTACGCCCTGCAGCCGATGGCGAAGGCCGCGTTCGTGCGCATCTTGACCGGTGCCCAGCCTGATGCTCCCGCGTATTTCGCTCACGACGCCGTGCTGAATCGGGCCGATCGGCCGACCCTCGAGGAGATCCTGGTCCAGGCCCTGAAGCCGCTTCCCCTGGACGAGGTCCTGCGCCTGGCGAACGGCGGTGCCCAGCTCCTGGACACGCGCGGCGCGGACGCCTTCGCCGCGGAACACCTCGCCGGGGCCGTGAACATCGGCTTGTCGGGCCGATTCGCGAGCTGGGTGGGCACCGTGTTCGATCCGAAGTCGACGATCGTCCTGATCTCGGATCCCGGAAAGGAAGAGGAATCCGCCGTGCGCCTCGGGCGGATCGGATACGACCGTATCGCCGGCTGTCTCCAGGGCGGGATGAACGCGGCGGCCGATCGGCCGGAGCTCCTCGTTCGTAGCGTCCGCGTCGAGCGCGAAGGGCTCGCGAAGGCGCTCTCCGGCTCGAAGCCGCCGCAGGTCGTCGATGTGCGCCTCGACGGCGAGTGGGAGGCCGGCCACATCGAGGGGGCGCTCCACCTGCCTCTGGCATCCCTGACGCAGCGCATCGCCGAACTCCCCGCGGACCGGGATCTCGTGATCGTGTGCAAGTCGGGATACCGCTCGTCGATCGCGGCCAGCCTGATCGAGCGCGCCGGCTTCCCGCGCGTCACGGACCTCCGCGGCGGGATGGATGCCTGGCTGCAAGGTGCTCAGCCGGTGACCGCCGGACGGTAGGGAATGCCTAGAACAGGGGCGCGCCTGGCAGCTCCGCTGCCTGCTTGATCCAACTCGCCACGAGCTTCTCCTCGAGGCGAACATCCTCGTGGATGTGGAAGTAGCGCGTATCCGGGTCCTTGGACTCGACGGGCGGGAGTGGACGCAGCGACCTGCCGCGGAAGAACGACACCTTGACGTACTTCGCGAAGCAGTGGAAGCCGAGGAACCAGCCCCGGCCCTCGACGCCGTAGAAGGGCGTGTTCCACCTCACGGCCTTGCGCAGGTCGGGCACGGTGCGCGCGATGAGTGCGTCGAGGCGTCGACCGGCGTCGCGCTTCCAGCCGGGCATGGCGGCGATGTAGGCCTGCACGGGCGCGTCGCCGTCGCCCTTGGCGATCTGCGGATTGCCGCCGGCGAGCAGGGCCGGCTTCGCCGACTTGGACTTGGCCCTCCTGGGCATGGATCCTGGCCGTACAGGGCCGAGGCGGCGCTTCGTCTGCTTCTTCATTCAGCATCCGCGCGGCAAGAGTCCTGGACGATCAGGACGGCCCCAGCGGGATTCCGAGAGACACCCAGATCGCGAAGAAGATCGACCATCCGATCAGGAACACGATCGAATAGGGAAGCATCGTCGCGACCAGCGATCCGATCCCCGCGCCTTGGTCGTACCGCTGGTAGAACGCGATGATCAGCGGGAAGTAGGTCATCATCGGCGAGATGATGTTCGTGCACGAGTCGCCCACGCGGAACGCGCACTGCGTCAGCTCGGGGCTGTAGCCCAGCAGCGCGAACATCGGCACGAACACTGGCGCCATGATCGCCCACTTCGCCGACGCGCTGCCCATGAAGAGGTTGAGGAAAGCCGTGAGAGCGATGAAGGCGAGCAGCAGCGGCACTCCCGTCAGCCCCAGGCTTTGCAGGAGGGCGGCGCCCTTGACGGCCAGGATCAACCCGAGGTTCGACCATCCGAAGTAGGCGACGAACTGGGCGGCGAAGAAGACGAGCACCAGGTAGCCGCCGAGCGTCTCCATCGCCTTGGACATCCCGCGCAGGAGGTCGGCGTCCTTGCGCACCGTGCGCGCGCCGAGACCGTACGCGAGCCCGAGGACGACTCCCGTCAGGAAGATCAGGCTCACGATTCCCGACATGAAGGGCGAATGCAGCAACTCGCCCGTGCTGGGATCGCGCAGGAACCCGTCTCCCGGCACGGTGCCCCACAGGATTCCGGCGGCGAGCAGCGCGATCGCCAGCGCGGCGAAGCGGAGGCCGCGCTTCTCGTTTTCCGCGAGAGGCGTGATCTTGCCTGCGTTGGCGTCGGCCGCCGCGGCGCCGGACCCGAGCCGAGGCGCGACGAGCTTCTCGGTGACCCACCAACCCAGGCCCGTGACCAGGAAGGTCGACGCGAACATGAAGTAGTAGTTGCAGGCCGGGCTCACGACGGCGCCCGGCTCGAAGATCCGCGCCGCTTCCTGCGTCAGCCCCGCGAGCAAGGGGTCGACGGACCCGAGCAGGAGGTTGGCGCTGTAGCCTCCGGACACTCCGGCGAAGGCGCCCGCCAGGCCGAGCAGCGGATTCCGGCCGGCGGCCTGGAAGATCGTGGCGGCCAGGGGCACGAGCAGCACGTAGCCGATCTCGCTTCCGACGTTCGACATCACGCCGGCGAAGACGACCACCGGGGTGAGCATTCGCCTCGGCGCCGACAGGACCAGCGCGCGCATCGAGGCGCCCAGGAGCCCCGTGCCTTCGGCGACGCCGATGCCGAGCATCGCGACCAGGACGGTTCCCAGGGGTGCGAACCCGGTGAAGTTCTTGACGGTCTCCGTGAGGATGCGGTGCAGGCCGTGCAGCGAGAGCAGGCTGACCGGCCGGATCAGCTCCCCGGTCTTCGGGTGCAGCGCTTCGAGGCCTGCCTGCGCCGTGACGGCGGAAAGGAGGATCACCCCCAGGCCGAGCAGGAGGAACAGCGTCGCGGGGTGGGGCAGGGCGTTGCCACCGCGCTCGACGATCCCGAGGAACGCCTGGAGCGGCGTACGCCGCATCGTTCGAGAGCTCATGCCGCGACACTACATCAGACGGCGGGGTCGATCGCGAGACCTTCTACCCCGCGAGCGGCAGCTCCAGGCGGAAGCACGCGCCCGCGCCGTCGACGGTCTCCAGCCGCAGATCCCCTCCGAGCTCGCGCGAGAGCCCCCAAGCAATGGCGAGGCCGAGCCCCACGCCCGGGTTGGGATCGCGCTCGTCGCGCTCGCCGCGCTCGAACGGCTGGAAGATCGCGCGAGCGAGGGCGGGCGGCACGCCGGGGCCGTGATCGCGCACGCGCAGCTCGAGGAGGGACGGACTGGCCTGCGCCTCGAGCTCGATCGTCGCCGGTTCCCCCGTGCGGCCGTACTTGCAGGCGTTGTCGACCAGGTTGAGCAGGAGCTGGCCGACGGCGTGGGCGTCGGTCGCGAGCTCGACCCGGCGCGCGCTCTCGACGTCGAGCGCGAGCGTGGCGCCGGCATCGCTCGCGCGGCGCTCGAGAACGGGCAGCGCGCGCTCGAGGATCGCGTCGAGGCTCGTTCGCTCTCGCGCGAGCCTGCGCCGGCCCTCCTCGAGTTGCGCGTGCACGAGCACGTTCTCGACCAGGTGCACGAGGCGTTCGGACTCCTTGTCGAGCGTCTCGAGGTACGACTGGCGCTGCGCCTCGGGCACCATGCCCTTGGCGAGCATCTCCGAGTACATGCGGAAAGTCGTGAGCGGCGTGCGGAGCTCGTGCGTCACGGCCGAGGCGAAGCGGCTCCTCTTCTCGCCGTGCGCGATGCTCGCGTGCAGCGTGATCCCGACGGCCGCAACCGCGAGCAGCGCCGCCAGCCACGTCGCCCACAGCGTCGAGCGCACCGGCGTCACCCAGGCGAGCGGCGGGGCGGCCGGACAAGTCGCCCGGAGCTCGGCGGGGAAGGCCGCAAGACGCTGCGAAGCGTCGGTGATCGCCGGCGTAGCCGCGGTCTCGGGCACGAGGTCGGCGTCGTGGAACAGGTCGTGCACTTGTGCGAGCAACCGCTCGCGCAGACGCGGCCAATCGGCGACGAAGCCCTGCACGAGCTGTTCTCCCGGCTCCCCCCCGACGCGCACCCGGCGCACGAAACAGAGCTCGGTCGCGCCCGCTGGCCCGGTGAACCACACGGGCACCAAGGCGCTCGTCGAGGAGGCGGTCTCGAGGTTGCGCTTCTGACCCTGGTAGCTCTGCTGCGCGCGCTGCCAGAGGTCGCGCCCGCTCCCGGCTTCGGCGGCCCAACCGATCTTGGCGGGGCTCGAGGGCGGCAGCGCCTGGTTCACGAAGGCCGCGAGCTTGCTCTCGCTCTCGACCTGCGCGCAGGCGAGGACCTCGCCGGGGCCGAAGCGCGCCGCGATCTCCGCGAGGAGCTGTTGCATGCGGTCCAGCTCGGCCGCCTCGAGCCCGTTGGCCTCGGCGAGATCACGCAGGTTGCCGGCGGGCACTTGCGGCGAGCTCCAGACTCCCCGCGCGTCGACCTGGAAGTGGATGCGCACGATGTCCGAGCGGAAGGCGAGCAGCGGCGAGGTCGTCAGGACCTCGCCCGGCTCGATGCGGTTGAAGAGACGCGTGTACGCGCGGTCCTCGGAGTAATAAGGGAGGTACTCGTGGTAGGGGCGCGCCGCTTCCAGCTCGAGGTGGGGCGCGAACCAGGAGTCCATGCGCCACAGCGCCAGGCGCAGCGCGGCTTCGTGCTCCGTGTTCGCGCGCGCCCGCTGCTCGGCGCGCTCGAGCTCGAGCACCGAGCGCGTCATCCACGTGAGCGCGACGAGTGTCAAGAGCGCGCACGCGCCGTAGATCAGCCACCAGCGGCGATGGTTGCGCTTCACGGCGCCGCGATCTCCACCGAATCGCCCAGCATGTAGCCCCTCGAGCGCACCGTGACGACGATGCGGGCGGCGTCGGGATCCTCACCGAGCTTCTCGCGCAGCCGGGCGATGTGCATGTCGATCGTGCGCGTCGCCAGGCCGCGCGTGTCGATGCCCCACACGCGCGTCAGGAGCTCTTCGCGCGTCACCGCGCGGCCGTTGGAGCCCGCGAGGTAGCGCAGGATGTCGACCTCGCGCTCGGACAGGAGGCGTCGTTCGCCGCCGGCCAGGAGCACTTCTCGCCGCTCGAGGTCGATCGTGCGCCCGCCTTCCGCGAGCGTGTGCACGTCGATCGGCCGTTCCGCAGAGCGGCGGAGCACGGCCTCGACCCGGGCGAGGAGCTCGCTCGAGCTGCAGGGCTTGACGACGTAGTCGTCCGCTCCTTGCTTGAGCCCGCGGACGCGGTCCTCCTCGGCCCCGCGGGCGGTGACCATGATCACCGGGAGCGTCGGCCGGCTCCGGCGGAGCTCGGCCAGGATCTCCAGGCCGCTCGCGCCGGGAAGGACGAGGTCGAGCAGCACCAGATCGAGCTCGGCCGCGACCGCCAGACGCCGCGCTTCGAGGCCGTCGGCGCACTCGAGCACCGCGTAGCCGGCGAAGGTCAGGCTGTCGCACAGCCCGCGCCGGATCGCGGCGTCGTCCTCGACGACGAGCACCTTGCGGCGCGTCACGGCGTTCCCCTTCGTGTCCGGCACCCACGAGAGGATAGCGACGCGCTGGGCCTCCGCATCAGCAGTCGTCCTCGACCTTGGCGAGGGGCGCCGACGGCTGGCTCTCGGGGAACTCCAGGCCCTTCGCACGAGCCTGCGCGCGGATCGCGCCCCGCAGGACCACGTCGAACGACTTCGAGGGATCGAGAGAGCTCTTCTTCATCTCGGCGTCGACGAAGGCCTGGCGCTGCGTGCCGAGTTCGGCGATCTGCTTCTGGAGTTCGGTGCGCTGCGTCCACATGGAATCGACGTGCTTCTGGAGCTCGGCCTTGGACAGCTTGCGCAGCTCCACGGGGAGGTCATCGGCCTTCACCGCGTCGAGCTTGATCTCTCCCGAGCGGCTGCCATCGACGAGGTCCCACCCGCACCGGTAGTTGGCGGTCGACTTGCACACCGCGCGCGCCGCGGCGGCGTCGGACGAGAGCTTGCCGGCGTTCTGGTCCTGCTCGCGCTGGTTCCACTGGCCGGCGCTACCGGCCGCGCCGTAGGGGATGTAGGTCGCGTTGAGCGCGACGCTGAGCTCGGCGAGGCGCGTGTCGAACGGCGAGGCGATCGCCACGGTGCCGTTCTGGTGATCGATGGCCGCGAAGTGTCCGTCGGCCAGGCGCGCGACGGTGCGCCATCCTGAGGCAATCTCGTCGCCGTCTGCGCCGCAGTAGATCGCGTCGACCATGATCCCCCGGGCGATCGAGCGCGCGCAGGCGTCCTGGAAGCGCACCTGCTGGTCCTGGTCCGCCGATTCGTTGCCGGCGACGATCATCAGCCGCAGCGCGTCGCGCTCGGAGCTCCAGGCGAGCTCGTCGGAGGCGCGCTGGATCACGCGTCCGACGAGCTCCGTGCCGCCGTTGGTCGTCAGGGCGAAGAGGTGCTGCGAGACGAGGTCGAGGTCGGCCGTGAACGGCACGTCGAGCTTGACCCAGCCGTTCTCCGCCTGATGGCCGTCGTTGCCGTACGTAAGGAGCGCGACGCGCAACCTCGGCTGCGGGCGCGCGAGCGCCAGATCGTTGACCACCGCCCAGAGCTTGGCGCGCGCGGCGTCGATCAGGCCTTGCATGCTGCCGCTGGTGTCGAGGCAGATGGCGAGGTCGACCGCCGGTTGGGTGCGCACCGGCACCTTCATGACCGCGGTCGTCGCGCTCGGCGGGGGCTCGTGGCTCGCGGGAATGAGGGCGCCGGACAGCAGCAGGGAACTGGCACACATCGTCTTGAACATGGAATCGTCTCCTGGGCAGGTTGTTGGTCGCTCCTCACCGGTTGTCGACGAGGACGTTCTCTCCTTCGATGTCGATCAGGATCTCGTCGCCGATGGCCAGGAGCCCTTGGCGCCCCTCGGCGATCAGGCGTTCGAGGAGAGCGGCGTGCTCGCGGCTGCCGAACGCGATCGTGCGCGCAGGCGCCAGCGGGGACTTCCTGGCGATGATGCCGGCGTCGATCCACTGCGCCCCGCGCTTGAAGAAGGCGCGATCGCAGACCTGCTGGACGCCGGAGAGCTCGACGCGCTGCTGGTCCTGGTTCCAGTAGCCGTTCTTGTAGTCGAGCTGGTCCTGCAGCTTGCGCTCGTTGTGGTTGAACCCCTGGTTGACCGCCCCGGCGCCCGTGCGCGTGCGCACCGCCTTGGAGTCGAGCTCGCTCGTGCACGCGGCGAGCAGCCCATTCCAGTCGCCGAGGTTCGTGCCCTCGGTGGCGAGGAACGCGGTGTACTCGCTGAGCACGCCGAACCTCGTCGAGAGCTCGAGGATCTCGTCCGCGAGCTCCTTGAAGCGCGGATCGGCGAACAGGCTGCGTCCGATCTCGGCCGGAGTGCCGGTGAACTGCGCGCCAGCCTGGCGGACCTGGTCGACGAGCAGCGCGATGCGGCGCGTGGCCCACAGACGCGGGACGAAGGCGTTGCGGGTGCTGGCCGAGTCGAGTCCGAAGCGGAAGGCGAAAGTGCTGCGAGTGCCGCGCAGGTTGCCGGTCAGGCGGAAGTCGAGCGGATCACCGCCGACGTAGCGGCCGAGGACGACCATCTGATCGCCGACGAACAAGTCCGGAAGGCTGGCGGGGAGCAGATCACGTACGACGCGCGTGGTCAGGTTGCCGCGCGGGTCGAGGGTCTCGAGGGCCGGGTCCGACAGGACAGGACCGCTCAAGCGGCCGAACACGCGCCCGACGGCGACCTCGACGTCCTCCTGCGGCAGCACGTACGTGCTCGTCGCGCGCGTCAGGTCCGCGATGCGGTCGAGCAGCGGCACGTTGACGTCCTGGCCGACGCCGAAGGTGAAGACGCGCCGTGCGTGCGGGTTGCCGCGCTCGACGATCTCGCGGATCGCGAGCTCCGAGGTCCGGCCGACCGTGGGCAGGCCGTCGGTCAGGAACAACACGATCGGGAGGACGCCCGCGCG
>JBJXFB010000013.1:0-38243 GCA_046155895.1 Planctomycetota bacterium
GGTCCGCAAGGACCTGCGGGTGTCGACGGAGCCCAAGGTCCCGTCGGTCCGCAAGGACCCGCCGGCCCGACTGGAGCAGACGGGGCCCAAGGTCCTGCTGGACCGCAAGGAACTGCAGGCGTCGACGGAGCAGACGGAGCTACTGGGCCGCAAGGTCCCGCTGGTCCGCAAGGACTCGCCGGTGTCGACGGAGCGCAAGGTCCCGTCGGTCCGCAAGGACCTGCCGGCCCGACTGGAGCTGACGGGGCCCAAGGTCCTGCTGGACCGCAAGGAACTGCAGGCATTGACGGGGCAGACGGAGCCACTGGTCCGCAAGGTCCCGCTGGCCCGCAGGGACCCGCCGGCATGGACGGAGCTACTGGTCCGCAAGGACCCGCGGGTGTCGACGGAGCGCAAGGCCCCGTCGGTCCGCAAGGACCTGCCGGCCCGACTGGAACTGACGGGGCCCAAGGTCCTGCTGGACCGCAAGGAACTGCAGGCGTTGACGGGGCAGACGGAGCCACTGGGCTGCAAGGTCCCGCTGGTCCAACCGGCCCGCAGGGTGTGACCGGCGCAACCGGTCCAACCGGCGCAACCGGACCAACCGGCGCAACGGGTGCAACCGGCGCAACCGGCGCAACTGGTGCAACGGGGTCGCAGGGAGCGGGCTACGCCGCGACGTCCGCCAGTTCCGTTCTGATCGGCACCGGTTCGAAGGTGTTCACCACACAGGCGGGCTTGGCCTATCTGGCCGGTAACCGCGTGCGCGTGAGCAATTCCTCCAGTAACTACATGGAGGGACCGGTCGCGAGCTACAGCGGCACGACGCTCACCGTGACGATCGACCGCACGGTCGGTTCCGGCACGTATGCGAGCTGGAACATCGGGATAGCGGGCGACGTGGGTGCGGGCATCACCTATCGTGCGGGCACGGTTTCGGTCGCAGTGGGGGCGTCGAGCGCGACCGTGACATTCTCGAGCGCGATGCCGAATGCGAGTTACCGCGTCAGCGTCAACTCGGCCTCCACGGTGAACTTCGACTGGGGCAATAGCAGCAACATCTATTTCAACGTCGAGAGCAAGACCACGTCGGGATTCACGATTCGTATCCGCGACTCGAGCTCGGGCGGACTACTCAACATCGACGAGATCCTCCCGTTCGATTGGATTGCGATCGCGGACAACTGAGTGTGCCTTCGAAACGACGGCCTGTGTCTGATGCCCTCGAACGGTGACTTCTTCCGCTCGACAGCAAAGAGAACGAGAGACCTCTCACACAGCCTGTCTTGAGATCACCATGTCGAACTCCGGACGAGCCGATCCATCGGGCCCTCTTCGTCCGAAGGGTCCCGCAACGCCTGCCGGCGCGGCCGGTGCGATCAGAGCTCAGACGAGCACGTCGATCTCGAACTCGCGCTTCATCCACTCGGCCCAAGGGCCTTCGAGGACGGCTGGGAGCGCTGGAAAGAGCTCCTCGGCCAGTGAATGATGCGTCCTCGGGGCATCACCACCCCGAGGACCGTGCTCGACTCCGTCACGCCCCGCAGCGAGACCTCCGTCCCGGGCCGCAGCGTGGGCCACTCCGGCCGGCGCGAGCTCGGGCGCGGGCGTTCCGGGGTCGTGTTCCTCGACCAGGACGAATCCGGCCGGCGCCTCGCCTGCAAGGTGTTCGACGCGCGCGGCCTGACACGCCTCGTGCAAGTCGTCTTCCTCGGTTCCCCGAACCCCTACGTCTGGAACGAGGACGCGGTGCGCTGCGCGTTCCTGCGCCGGCGCATCCTCGCGCGGCTGGTCGAGCTGTGGTTCGCCGACCGGCTGCGCGTGGCCGGGGCCGTCGGCCAGGCGTGGAACGAGGAGCATCGCGCCTTCGAGCTCCGGACGGAGTACTCGCCGGGAGTTCCGCCTCCACTCCACTGGTCTGCTGGCAGCAGCGCGGGTCGCGGAACCGGGACCGATCTCGTGCGCGAGCTCGTGGCCGAGATCCTGGCGCCCCTGCAGCGGCACCTGATCGAGGCCGGCTTCCCGGGTCTCGTCTGGCAGGCGGGGAAGGGGAACCCCGTCGCGCTGAACAATTTCCTGCTCGAGCGGCACAGCGCTGGTCATCGCTGGACCTGGATCGACCTCGAGTCCGGCGTGCCGGCGATCGCGCCCATCGACCCGCGCGCGCTGCTCGGGTTCTATCTACCGCAGTCCGTGCGCTTCCGCCGGCCGCTGTTCGACGACGTCGACACGGAGAGGCTCGAGCGCTACTTCGCGCAGGAAGCCGAGGCCCTGCGCTCGCTGCACGGCGCGGACGAGCTCGATGAGTTGCGCAGCGCAGCGCGCAGCCTCGCCGAGTGCCAGGGTCGCTGGAAGACCCTGCGCCGCCACGAGCGCGGGATCGGGTATGCCCTGGCGCGCGGGCGGCTGACTCCGGAACGTGCGCAGTGGTTCAGGACGAGGCCCCTGCGCTGGTACGCGCACGCAGTCGCGCGCGGCTCGGTCTCCGCGATCCGCCTCGCCCGGGCCGCGCCCGGCTGGCTGGCGCGCCGTCTCGCGCGCGTTCCCTGGCGCGCGGGCGCGCGTTTCGCCTGGAGCTTCGCGACCTCCGGTCTCTACCTCAAGCGCTTCGCGCGCCACTTCGTCGCCAGGCGCATCCGCGCCTGGGTGCTGCGCGGGCAGCTCGCTCGCGCGGAAGCGAAGCACCTGCGGGCGCACCTGTCGCGCGAGGAGTCCAGTGCCTACCTCACCGACTTCGCCGTGCACGTCGCCCTGAAAGTCCCGGTCAAGGGCTTCGAATACTGGGTGCTGCCCGCGCTGTGGGCGCTGGGCTGGATCGGAGATGGCGCGCTGGCGCTCGGACTCGTGGTCAGCGGTGCGGCCGTGCGCACGCTCTACACCTCGGTTCGCTGCGCGCAATCCCTTCGCCACCGGCGCGAGCTGCCGCTGGTCGCGCTGGGCGTCGGGCTCCTGCCGATGGTGGGCAACTTCGCCTATCCGGTGCAGATCCTGTACTCCTCCACGGAGGAGGAGTACGACCTGGCGCGCTTCATCCTCTACGACGACTGCGCGCGCATCGGACGTCACGTGCCGATCTGGGGCGGCGCGGACACCCTCACCGAGCACGTCTTCAATCGGCTGCCGGACCGTCTGGTCGGGCTGCGGCGGGGGAGACGTGCGTCCGGCGCAACGGAGATCCCTCGATCCGGGCCTGGGGAGCGTTGAATCCTCGCGACAGGCGGGGACGCTCGGATCAAGAGGTCAGTTCGCCGTGCCGACTCCAGTTCGCCATGGCTGGTCTCGTTGGGCTCATGCCCGACGGAAGTGAAGCGCAACCGCTACTTCGTCCGGAAGCTCGGCCCTTGCATCTCACCGGTTGCGCGGACACCTCCCTCTCCGTCCGCAGACACGCGACATCGAGCCGCATGCCACTCGCCGGCGGCGGCCTCGTCCCGCCCACGTTTGCGCGAGCTGCCGAGACAGGCTGCCTACCGGCCGCCCGCCATGACCTCCAGGGCGTCACGGATACGGAGGATCTGAGCGGTGTTGGTCGCAACTACGGTCAAGCAGGCCATCCACACGAGCGAGACCGTCCAGACGGGGAGCCGGCTCAGGTAGCACCCCAGCAGCAGGATCAGAAGGGGGACTGCGGGTGGCGAGAACAGGAAGGTACACGGCCAATAGTAGAGGTGGCCGAGGAGCCACCAGACGACGATCAGTATGGCAAACGGGCTCGCATACCCTTGGAACGCGGGCAATCGGCCGTGTCCGCGCCTCAACGAGGACATGGCCGTCAAGCCGGCCGTCACTGCGAGCCCGAGATACGCGGCTACACCGGCTCGGCCCAGCCAACTCTCGCGCAGCGTCGACTTGAGAGATTCAACCGGGAAGAACGGATCGCTCTGAAAGGAGACCACTGCGGTGACCAGCCAGTTGCCGATCGATCCCTTCAGGGCGTCCAAGGAAGACGGGTCTGGATAGTGTCGGCTGGCCAGAAGGGCCACGTTTCTTTCCTGGAACCAAGTTGCCCGCTCCAGGAAACCGGCGACGCGGTATTGCTCATCCCACAAGGACAGGAACTCGAGGCTGCCGACGAATGCCAACAAGGCGATCGCCCCCGATGCGGCGATGCGAGCCATCACGGCCGCGGGTCGCCCGCGACGAGACGCAATCTCGTGCATCCAAAACACAATGAGCAGTCCGCCGAGAAAAGGGTTGTTGAGCATGCCGATTCCGGCGACAAGCCCCAACACCAACCAGGAACAGCGGAAACGGTAGAGCATGACCAAGAACAGCAGCGACACGGTGGCGGAAAGAGGCCACGACTCTGGAACGGCGCCAAGAACCCAGGGTGAGGCAGCGCCGGCATACAACAGGCTCAACGGAGCGACTACCTTGATCGATTGCCCTAGGGCCTCGGCCAGCAGGATGAACAGCACCAAATTGATGGCTGAGATGACTGCATTCACAAGGTGGATCGCAAGTTCGGGCGGCAGGCCGAGCGCCCGCGTGGCTGTCGAGGATCCGGACCACAACGCGTGACCCACGACGGCGTACAGGGGGTGCTTGACCTTGATTGCCTGCGTGATGTCAGTGAGTCGGCGGCCACGACTCTGCGTGGCGTTGCCGAATACCCGCTCCGGTCGATACTGAGGCAACAGAACCGCGTAGAGGGACGCATCTGCGTCGGCGATTACGTCAATTCTCTTCAGCACGACAGGACGATCCAGGAACGTAGAGGCGTAAACGACCAGTACGAGCAGCGGAGCTAGTAGCAACAGGCAGCGACGGAGAAGCGTCGACCGCCGCGAGGAGAGTTCACTGTCAGGACGCTCTGTTCCGCTCGCGGGGTCCATCAAATCGTTGCGCTCCGTTCCACCGAGGCCCTGCGTGGCCGCCGATCGCGCACGATATCAGCTGCGCAGGGAGGTCGGCCAATGAACTGGCAAGCGCTCACCGCATGTCCCGTATTCACGTGGCTGCGTCGCCTCACCATGTTCCGACGACGCTCGTCGGCCGTCCGCCGGGCGGCTACGGCGCGAGCCGGGACTCAAGACTTCCAAGCTCACGACTCCGGGGCGCAATCTGTTCCGCCGGGCCCAACTCGGGCTCCTCCGTCCTCGCTGCGAGTCCCATCCGGCACTTCCGCGTTCCTCTCGCCGCCCGCGAAGGCCTTCCAACCCGTCATTCCGCGCCTCGCGGGCGTCTTCTCGCTACGCAAGGTCACGACTGCCCACGCCCGCACCCGCCGTAGTGCGCGCTCATCGAATCCGGCGCCCCGCACGTCGCCGTCTCCGCCTACCAGGCCAACTCGCTCACCTCGAGCGTCCGCGCCAGCGCGAGGATGTCGCAGGACTCCGCGTTCACCTCGCGGCGCACGAGTTGCGGGCGCGCGGTCCCGTCGATGTGCACGGCGGCGGGGCAGGTCTTGCGCATCCACTGTGTGCAGTCGAAGGCGAGCGTCATGAACTCGGCGGCGTGCTCGGCGCCCTGGACGTTCACGTAGCAGCGCTCGCGCGCCTCCCACAGCGCCACCGGCGCGAAGGGCATGAACTCCGTGCGCCCGAGGCGCTTGTTCAGCCATCGGTTCACGTCCGGCTCCTTGGTGTCGCGCGATCGGGCAACCGCCGCAACCCTCATCGACCGGCCTGAGGAGAGCGAATAGGATCAGGGGCGGCTCCTGCACCCGATTCCGGTCATGTCCGCCTCCCAACCCGCCGAGTGGGTAACGACGTCCACGGTACTCGACCGGCTGGCGAACTACTCCGACCGCGGCGCGTGGGAGCGCCTGGCGGAGCGCTTCCGAGGCCCGATCCTGGCCTACGCCCGTCGGCGCGGGTTGGGCGAGGCGGAGTGCGAGGACGTCGCGCAGGAGTCCCTGCTCGCCTTCGCCGAGGCGTACCGCGAGGGCGAGTACGACCGCACGCGCGGCCGTCTCTCCCGTTGGCTGTTCGGGATCGCCTGGCGCCGCGTCGAGGAAGCACGGCGCGGACTGGCGCGCGCGCGCGGGCTCGTCGAGGAAACGCCCTCCGAGCTCGATCTCGCCGCGCCGGGCGAGGCCAGCCCGGAGTGGCTGGAGATCTGGGAGCGCTCCATGATCGAGCTGTGCCTCCGCCAGGCACGCCAGGAAGTCGAGCCCGGAACCTTCCGCGCCTTCGAGATGCTGGTGCTCGAGTCGCGGTCGGTCGAGGAGACCGCGCTCGAGCTCGGACTCACCGCCAACGCGGTCACGATTGCCAAGCACCGTGTGGGCAAGCGCGTGCGGGAGCTCGTCGAGCTGTGCGACGAGGTGCGGCCGTGACGGCACCCGTGGCCTGCCCCTCGGCCGTCGACCTCGAAGCGCACGCCGCGGGCGGGTCCACGCGCCCGGGCGAGATCGAGTCGCACGCTTCCTCCTGCGCCGATTGCCGCCGGTCGCTCGAGGACATGCGAGAGAACCTCGGGCTCCTGGAGAGGATCCACCGCGATTTCGCGCTCCCATCCGCCGGGGGCGCGACGAGACTGCCGGCGATCGCAGGCTTCCGCCTGATCCGCGAGATCGGACGAGGAGGGATGGGCGTCGTCTACGAGGCCGAGCAGATCGCGCCGCGGCGCCGTGTCGCGCTCAAGGTCGTGCGCGGCAGCCAATACGTCGACGAGACCACGCTGCGCTTGTTCCAGCGCGAGATCCGCGCGCTCGCCCGGCTCAACCACCCCGGCATCGCGGCCCTCCACGACGCCGGATGCACCGTGGATGGCGAGCACTACTTCGCGATGGAGCTCGTGCTCGGCTCCACGCTCCGCGAGCGGGCCCGGGATCTGCCGCTGCGCGAGCGGCTGACGCTCTTCCTGCGCCTGGCCGAGGCCGTCGACTACGCCCATCAGCGCGGCGTCGTGCACCGCGACCTCAAGCCCTCGAACGTGCTCGTGGACGAACGCGGCGGCGTGAAGGTGCTCGACTTCGGCCTGGCGAAGATCACCGACCAGGACGTGGCCGCCTCGAGCCTCGTCAGCGAGCCGGGCGCGCTGCGCGGGACGCTCGCCTACATGTCGCCCGAGCAGGCCGGCGGCGACCCGGCCGCGATCGATCTGCGCAGCGACGTGTACTCGCTGGGGGTCGTGCTGTACGAGCTCTGCACCGGGCGCCTCCCGACCGACGTGTCGAACGTGCTCCTGCACGAGGCCGCGCGGCGCATCCGAGAGGATCGTCCGATCCGTCCTTCGGGAGTCGATTCGCGCCTGCGCGGCGACCTGGAGACGATCGTCCTCAAGGCCCTCGAGAAGGAGCCCGATCGGCGCTACCCGAGCGCCGCAGCGCTCTCCGAGGACTTGCGGCGCCTCCTGGCCGACGAGCCCATCCTGGCGCGCGCGCCGAGCGCCCTCTACCAGGTCTCCAAGCTCGTTCGCCGTCACCGCCTCGCCTCCGGCCTGCTCGCGCTGATCTTCGCGCTGGCGATAGGGACCGCGGTGTGGACGGGGATCCTCTACGGGCGCGAGTCGGAGCTGCGCTTCGAAGCAGTCGAGAAGGGGAAGGCGGCCGACCTCGCGCGGATCGCCGAGTCCCTCGCCAAGGAGAAGGCGCTGGCGGCGGAAGCGGTGGCGACGAGGCGAGCCGCGCAGGTCCAGGCGCAGGCGGATCAGACCCTGCGCGAGGCGAGGACCTACCAGCGCGTCAGGGACTTCCTCGTCGACGTGTTCCGCGCCTCGTCGGGGATAGACCGGACCGGTCCGCCCCCGACCGCCGACCAGCTGTTCGAGCGCGGCCTCGAACGGATCGACTCGCAGCTGAATGAGGATCCCTACGTGCGGGCCACGATTCTGGTCGCGCTCGGTGACGTGTGCGAGAACCTGGGCCGGCACTCCCGCGCCGAGACGCTGCTCGCGGAGGCGGTCGAGATCCTGCGCTCGGAGGCGCCCGGACAGCCGATCCTGGCCGCCGCCCTCGGCAGCCTTGGCATCGTCCGCGAGCGCACGGGGAGAGTGCGCGACGCGATCGCGATGCACGAGGAATCGTTGGCGATCCACTCGGCCACGGATGGCGGGGCCAGCCCGAACGCCCTGCGAGCGCGCAACAACCTGGCGGCCGCGCGGAAGGCTGCGGGCGAGCCGGAGACCGCGATCGGGCTCTGGCGGGAGGCGCTGGGGCAGCTGGAGCCAGCCGGCATGCTGGGCGGCGACCTGCACCGGACGATCCTGGCCAACCTCGGCCTGTGCCTGGTCGAGCAGCACCGTTTGGGTGAGGCGGAACTGGTCCTCGTGGAGTGCGTGGCCGCGCGCCGCACGGAGGGCGTGGGGCTCCCGCTCGCGGATGCGCTGAACTCGCTGGCGATGCTGCGCATGGCGCAGGAGCGCCTCGACGAGGCCGAGGAGCTCTTTCAGGAGTCGCTGGGCATCCGGTTCGAGATCTTCGGGGCGGGCAGCAGCACCCTGGCGTCGAGCTACAACAGCCTGGCCGCGCTTCGCTTCGAGCGAGGCCAGGTGCGCGAGTCGCTCGAGTTCGTCACTCTCGCCCGCGAGGCCGTGGCGAGCGAGCGCAGCGAGGGCGATCCGGAACTCGCCCTCTACGACTTCAACCGCGCCAGCGCGCACTTCCAGTTGGGTGAGATCGAGCAGGCCGACGACCTGTGTCGGCGCTCGCTGGAAGCCCGGCGTACCCGCCTGGGCGTGGACCATACCGACACGGCCTCTTCCCTCTGCCTGCACGGCCGGATCCTGGCGCGTCGCGGTGACTTCGAGGGCGCTGAGCGCGCGCTGCTCGAGGCGCTCGCCTTCTTCGAGGCGAGCCTGGGTCGCCGGCACCCGACCCCCGCCCGCGTACGCCTCCGGCTGGCGGAGGTCGAGCACGAGGCCGGAAAGGCAGCCGAGGCGGAGCGCTTCGCGCGAGAGGCGCTGGCGGACCTCGACCTCATGCCCGATCCTCCCGCCAGTCTGCGTGTGGACCTGGAGACGCTGCTGCAACGAATCGTGCCCGGGCCGACGCCGCGCGCGGCGCCTCCCGGGAACGAGCCTCGCTGACGAGGTCGGGGCCCTTTCGGCCCTCAGTTGCCGATGCCGGACAGGATCGCCTGCTGGACGATCGCGTCGGCGTCCGCTTCCAGCAGGTAGCCGGGCGCCCGCAGCCCGTGCGCGTGCTGCGTGATCTGCGCGACATAATCGGCATGGCTGGTGAAGTTGCCGGTGAGGTCGATGCGTCCGCCGGCGAGCGCACGAAGCAGGCCGAGGAACGACCCATCGGCGAAGGAGGGATCGAAGGGGAAGTACTGGTTCTCGCCGACCGCCACGGCCGGCAGGCGGTAGGCCGTCGTGCTCAGGGGTTGACCCCCGACATGGGTGACCAGCGCGTTCCCGTTGGCGTCGCGGAGGACGTTGGCGACGTTCGGCGCGCCGAGCCAGAGGCTCGCCGGCGGCTGGATCCCGTTGCACCAACGGTTGCCGGCGACGAACAGCGCGCGGAAGAACGGCACCCAGTCGGCGGAGTTGGCGCTCTGCGGATCGGCCAGCCCGAACTCGACCACATCGATGTCGCGGATGTGCGCCGCTCCCGCGAACTGGTAGACGCGGTAGTTCGCGGACTCGCGCCGGGTCCGATGGCCATCAGCGACGAGCACCTCGGTCTCGGACTGGAAGTTGATCTCGAGCCCCGCCCCGGCCCGCGGGTCGCGCTCGGAGTTTGTGAAGCCGATCCTGTTGCCCGAAGGGTGGGAAAAGCCCCTGCCGGTGCCGCCGACGAGGGAGAAGTCGAACAGCCCGATCCCCTGTTGCATGCGCAGCAGTCCTTTCAGGCTGTAGCCCGAGGCCGAGTACCCGAACCCGGCCCGCCGCTGGATCGTGCCGAGGGCCTGGAGGGCCAGCGGGTCCGTCCGCAGCGCGTGCTGGTACAGCACGACGATGTCGAACTCGTCCCCGGCCGAGGTGATGAATTCCGAAGAGGTGTCCAGCAGGCTGTCGGACCAGGGCCTGGACGGATGGAACACGGGCGACTCCTTCCCGATGCCGGCGGGGTCGCACCGCACGGTCGCGTAGGAAGCGCCGAGGCCGAACAGGAACTCGTCCGTGAGGGTGTAGCGCGCATCCGCCTGCTCCTGGCCGACCGCAGTGGGAATCGTGCTCGCGACGAGCCAGTCGAAGAGCATCAGACCGGACCCCTGGGCCGGGTTCGCGGGAGCGATGATCTGACAGGGAACGCGGAAGGGGCGATTGTTCGCGGTAGCGCCCTCGAACATCGCTTCGTAGCGAGTGTACGCGACGCCGTTGAACGTGCCGTGGGGAGTGGAGACCCAGGTGCTCGGGTCGATTTGGCCTCCCGCTGACGGCAGCGCCGCCGCGTGGCTGGCGGAGGTCAGAGTGACCAGTGGGAGGACGAGGATGGGTGTGGCCAGGGTGAAGCGCATGGGATTCTCCGAACGTGGGGGTCTGGGCGGCTCGCGGCGGGACCTGAAGCGGCCCTCGCGAAACCAATGGGGAGGGATCCCCGTCGCCTTTCACGGATTCTAGGAGGAATTCGGCCGACGCGACGCGAGGACGGCGAGGCCTCTCGAAGCGTCCGCCGCCCTCGGCTCTTCCTAGGGAGGTCGGATCCGGCGCTGACCCTCCTTCGCCGAGTGGCAGGGATCAGCGTCCGGCGTGCTGCGGCTCGCGGGCGGCGGCGGGCTCCGCGCGGTCTTTCCGCGACGGGTGCGGCACGAAATAAGGCCCGATCGCGAGCCCGTCGAGATTGCCCTGCAGGAACGCCCGCACCGCGTCGGCGGGGGAGCACACGATCGGCTCCTCGTGCATGTTGAAGCTCGTGTTGATCAGGCAGGGGATGCCCGAGAGCTTCTCGTACTCCTTCAGGATGTCGTAGTACTCCGCGTTCACCTCGCGGCGCACGAGCTGCGGGCGCGCGGTGCCGTCGATATGCACGGCGGCGGGACAGGTCTTCCGCATCCACTCCGTGCAATCGAAGGTCATCGTCATGAACTCGGCCGCGTGCTCGGCGCCCTGCACGTTCACGTAGCACTTCTCGCGCGCCTCCCAGAGCGTCACGGGCGCGAAGGGCATGAACTCCGTGCGGCCGAGGCGCTTGTTCAGCCACTGATTCACGTCCGGTTCCTTCGCGTGGTAGAGGATCGAGCGGTTGCCGAGCGCGCGCGGGCCGTACTCCATCCTCCCGCCGAAGCGTCCGATCACCTCGCCGGCGTGGATTCGCTGCGCGACCTCCCGCACGACGCTCGCGGGCTCCGCGAACGCGAGGCCGGCCTTCTCCAGCTCGGCGCGGATCTCCGCGGGCGTGTAGCTCGGTCCGTAGTACACGTCGTGGATCGTCCGCGCGCCGCCGGGCCAGCTCCACAGCGTCGCGAGCCCCGTCCCGCACCCGCCGTCGCCCATGTTCGGGTACACGAACGTGCGCTCGACCTCATCGATCTCGTGCAGGCGCTGGTTCATCTTCACGTTCGCAGTCACGCCGCCGGACAGCACGATCGCGTCGCACTTCGTTTCTCGCACCCAGTAGCGCACGAGGTTCACCGCGACGACCTCGAGCACGTGCTGCCACGCCGCGGCGAGGTCGACCTTCGGGAACCGCGAGGCGAGGTGACGCGAGAAGTAGACGTTCAGGTTGTCGAGGATCCGGAAGTCGCCGCCGGACTGCTCGATGCGTCCGAGGAGGACCTCCGAGAGCACCGCCGGATCTCCCCAAGCCGCGAGGCCGACGATTTTCCCCGCGTGGCGGTCGGGATGGAAGCCGAGGCTGCTCGTCACCATCTCGTAGAAGGAGCCGAGCGAGTGGGGGAAGGCGAGACCCTTCAGCCGCTTGATCTTCCCGCCCTCTCCGAGGCTGATCGATCCGGCCAGGCCCGTGCCGTACCCGTCGATCGTGACGATCAGCGCGCGCTCGAAGCCGCTCGCGAGGTACGCGTTGGCCGCGTGCGAGAGGTGGTGCTCGCCGCGGCGGAGCTTCCCGAGCAGGCCGAGCTGGCGCAGGCCGTCCTCGAGCTCCTCCTGGAAGCGCTTGTGGTCCGCGCTCGCACGCTTCGCCCAATCGCGCGACTGCGCGTGCGCGAAACGGCGCGCGATGGACGAGTTGCCGCCGGCGAGAAGGTAGAAGAGCTCCTTCGCGAGCCCTTTCTCCATCTTCTCGTTCGCGATTCGGAGCCCGTGCACGACGTTCGATCGGTTGGGGACGCGCTCCTCCGCGCGCGCGAGCGCCTTCTGGAGGTCTGGCTCCACGAATCCGCGCTGGAACGCGCGCTCGGCCGCGATCGCGTCGTCGATGAGCGCCGTCTCCTTGTCCCAGGGCAGGAACGCGTAGGCGACCGCGTCGATCTCGTCGGGATTCGTGCCCGTCGCGGAGAGCGCGGCCTCGATCGCCTTGTGGGGGAATCCCGCGTGCTGTTTCACGCGGCTGAAGCGCTCCTCGCCCGCCGCGAAGAGCACGCGGCCGTCCTCGACCAGCGAGGCGGTCGCGTCCTTGTCGAGGGGGGAGATGCCGAGGATCTTCAAGCGGGGGCGGGGCTGGGAACTGGGCGGGGGGTGGAGGACTCGAGGTGCCGTTTCAGCTCGAGCGGCGTCATGCTGACGCCTGCGAGCTCGCCCTGGAAGAAGTCGAAGTATCGGCGGCAGGCGTCGAGGAACTTTTCCCGATCGCGTTCGGTGCGGACGTAGGGGGTGCAGCCGGGGCGGATCGAGGGGCTGTGGAGGGTGAAGGAGAAGACGCGCACGCCCTGGTCCAGGAGCGCGCGGGTCAGTCGGACGTGGTGCTCGGGGAGGAAGCCCTCGGGGGAGAGCATGAGGCGCTCGAGGGTCCGCGTGCGCGACAGGAGGCTCGGAGCGCGCAGCCAGGAGAGCGGAGGTGAGCTCGCGAGGCGATGGAGAGCCGGCCCCGCGGAGCGCGCCAAGCCGACGAAGGCGCTCGTGGCGGGGAGGGTGAGGAGGCCGGGACGCAGCCAGCGCGGCGCCGGGGAGGCGCGGGTCCAGTCAGGACCGCCGTCGGAGGAGAGGTCGAAGGCGGGGAGGGGCGAGAGATCGACCTCGAAGCCTTGCTCGGCGAGCGTCTCCGCGGTGTTGGGCCCGAATCCATAGCGCCCTGACTTGTAGGAGCGCGGCCGGACGCCGAGCTTGTCCTCGATCGCGCGCAGCAGCGCCTCGATCTTCCGCTGCTCGAGGGTGCGCGGGAGATTGCCCGGGTAGGAATTGCGCGCGTTGACCTCCTCCTCGAGCGGCGGCGTGACCCAGGGATGGAGGTGCGCGCCGATCTCGCAGCGTCCGGAGGCATGGATCTCACGCAACGGAGCGATCGATTCGGCCTGGGTCGCGATCGGGTAGGTGACGGCGTAGACGGGGCGGATGCGGTGGGCGTCGCAGATCGACTGGAACGCCCCGATGTCCCGCATGTGTGCCACGGAGGTGCTGGAACGATCGAAGGGCGCGAACCAGTCGAATTCCTCCTCGGTGTCGACGACGACGAGGAGGGTAGGGGAGGCGGTCATCGAGATCGGATCCTCCCGGTCATCCTATCGATCCGTGTACGCTTCCCGCTCCATGCACGGTCCGTCGGGACGCGATTTGTCGTTCGTCGTCGGCGTCCTCCTCGCCCTCCTCACGATCCTCGCCTACTCCCGGGTCATCGGGAACGGGTTCATCGGCCTCGACGACGACGAGTACGTCACGGAAAACCTGCGCGTCCAGGCCGGGCTCACGTGGGATGGGCTCGCTTGGGCCTTCACGACGGCCCACGCGGCGAACTGGCACCCCCTCACGTGGCTCTCGCACATGCTCGACGTCGAGCTGTTCGGCCTGCGCGCATGGGGTCACCACCTCACGAACCTCGCGTTCCACGCCGCGAGCGCGGTCCTGCTCTTCCATCTCCTCGTGAGGACCACCTCGACGCTCTGGCCGAGCGCCTTCGTGGCCGCGGTCTTCGCTCTCCATCCCCTCCACGTCGAGTCCGTCGCGTGGGTGGCCGAGCGCAAGGACGTCCTGAGCGCGTTCTTCTGGATTCTGACGACCCTCGCGTACGTCCGTTGGGTCGAGCGGCCGGGAGCGAGGCGCTACTCGGCCGTCCTCGGGCTCTACGCGCTCGGCCTTCTGGCGAAGCCGATGCTCGTCACGCTGCCTTTCACGCTCCTGCTGCTCGATCTCTGGCCGCTGCGGCGCGCCGAATCGTCGTGGAAGGCCCGAGTGCTGGAGAAGTGGCCCCTCTTCGCGCTCGCGGCCGCCTCGAGCGTCGTGACGTACGCCGTGCAACGCTCGGGCGGCGCGATGATGCAGGAAGAGGCCATTCCCTTCGCCCTGCGCGTCCAGAACGCGTTCGTCGCGTGCGCGGGGTACCTCGGCAAGTCGGTGGCTCCGTTCGGCTTGAGCGTCTTCTACCCGCATCCAGGCGCCGCAATCCCGGTCGTCGAGGTCCTCCTGGCCGCGCTCGGACTCGCGCTCGCGACCGCGCTCGTGCTGCGCGAAGTCCGAGGCAGCCCCTGGCTCGCCGTCGGATGGCTGTGGTTCCTCGGCACGCTCGTCCCCGTGCTCGGCCTCGTCCAAGTCGGCTCGCAGGCGATGGCGGACCGCTACACGTACGTGCCGATGATCGGCCTCGCGCTCGCGGTCGCATTCGGCGGCGGGGAGATCGTCCGCCGATTCCCGTCGGCGCGCGTGCCCGCCGCGGCCGTCTCGTGCGTTCTCGTTCTCGGCTGGAGCGCGCTCACGTGGCGGCAGGTCGGGTTCTGGAGGAGCAGCCAGACCCTTTTCGCCCGCGCGCTCGAGATCGATCCGGGGAACTACCTCGCTCGCGGAGCACTGGGAGTCGATTGCCTGCGCGCGGGTCGCTTGACCGAAGCCGAGAGCGAGCTGCGCGAGTCCGTGCGGATCCAGCCGAACTTCGCGCTCGGACACTGCAACCTCGGAGCGGCGCTTGAGCGCCAGGGGCGCGTCGCGGAAGCGGTGGCGGAGTACGAGACCGCGCTGCGGCACTCACCCCGGCTCGCGCATGCCCACCAGAACCTGGGGCGGCTTCTCGGCGTCCAGGGGCGCACCGATCTCGCCATCGAGCACCTCGAGGCCGCGCTGCGTTCCGCCCCTGATTCCGTCTACGCCCACTTCAACCTCGGCGTCGCGCTGCTGAACGCCAGGCGCGTCGACGAGGGCATCGAGCACTTGGAACGAGCGCTCGAGCTGGATCCGCGTCACGAGAACGCGCGAGAGACGCTCGCCCGCGCGCTCTCTCTGTTCAGTTCGGATCCCCGGTGAGGACCCACGCGGCCCAATCGCGAATCGAGTAGAGCAGCTTGCCCCTCTCGTCCTTCGCGTCGCGGATCCTCGTCTTCGCTTCCCACAAGGCGACGCCCTTGGGCTTCTTTTCGATCCAGATGCGGCGGTAGAAGTCGAGCATGAGCTCGCGCGTCGCCTCGTCGGGAACTTTCCACAGCGAAGTGATCACCGTCCGCGCGCCGGCCATGTGCAGCGCCTTCTGCAAGGACGCGACGCCTTGGCCCGCGCGGCGCTCGCCGACGTTCGTGTCGCAGGCGGAGAGCACCGCGAGCTCGCAGCCCGCGAGGTCGAACGTCGAGATCTCCTCCGCCGTGATCAGCCCCGGCGCGCGGCCTAGCTCGTCCTCGGCGAGATTCGCGCCCGCGAGCGCAAGGCCGCAGAGCAGCATCGGACTCATGCCTCTCGCGCGCTCCTCGCCGCTCATGCGGGAGCCGAAGCCCATCAGCTTGTCGAGCGGCTCCGGATCGACGATCGAACGCACCGACTCCGGCGCAAACCATCCGTGCGTCGCGATGTGCAGGAACCGGGCCTTGGGCGCGAGCTCCACGAGGGCGGCCCGCGAGGCCTTGCGCTTCTCGAGCACGAGCGCGGGACGTCTGTCGTCGAACGCTTCGCTGTAGAGCTCCGCGATCCCATGCGCCTCGGGCCCGGAGTGCGGGAGCGGAACGAAAGTGCGCTCCGGCGCGACGCCCGAGGATTCCTCCGTCGGCTCGGTCCGCTTCGTCTCGAGCGATGTGTTCGGCTCGGCTCCGAACGGCAGCGGAGCGAGGTTGAAGGACGCTCCACCCAGCGCGAGCAGGGTTTCTCCGTGTGGGAGCGGACTGGCGCTCCACGAGAGCTCGGAGAGCGCGGAGCGTGTCTCGATTCGCCAGCGGTCTCCGACCAGCGATCCTGCGGCCGCGGCGGGCATTCCTTCCGCTTCCTCGAGCGGCAGGGCATCGAGCGGCACGAGGTGCAGCACGTCGTCAAGGGCTGCGACGATTTGATCCGATTCTTCGAGCGTCCGTCGCAGGGGGTCGAACAAGAGCGCGCGCAGCTCTCTGCCGCGCAGGAGAACCTCGTCCCGGCCTTGCGTTAGCGCGACACCGCGATCGAGGCGCACGCCGATAGCCTCGCGCCAGCGTTCGACGGCCCTCTCGATCGGCTCGATGGGCCCGATCTCGACGCGCTCGAGGCGATCGCCGGAGCGCAGCACGAAGGCGCACAGGCTCTCGATGCTCTTCGGCGCGGTTCGTCGGCCGGGCTCGTACTTCCAGGACGTGTAGCGGCGGAAGCCGACCAGCGCTTCGCGCTCGGAGAGCGTAGCCGAGAGGGACGCAGAGTCGAACCCTAGCAGGTCTGCCTCACCCAGGAGCTCGAGCGCGAGCCTGGAGAGCTCCCGCTCGGCCGATTCGCGAGCCGTGCGCGCGCGGTCGATCTCGTCGGCGTCGGCACCCTGCTGCGCTAGCCGCGCGAGCTCGTCGCTCGCCGCACGCATCTTCTTGCGCAGCTTCCCGTAGAGTGGGTCCGAGCTGGCGCGCCGCGACATGTGCGCCGAGGCGAGCGCTCCGCCGCGGGTCTCCTCGGACAGGACGAAGGCCTCGCGCTCCAGCTGGAGATCGTTCTCGAAGGCGTTCATGCCGTCGGCATAGGAGAGCGCGAGCGAGAGATTGGGCAGGCAGTTTGCGCAGCGTTCCTCGGCCTCGCGGCTGGAAGCCGTGAGCACCGCTGTCCGAGCGGACCGGGTCATCGCGCGAATGAACGAGGATGCCACCTGGGCGAACTTCTCTCTTCCTCCTTCCTCGCCCGTCCCTGCCGCGTGTCCATCGGCAATGGTGAAGGCGAGGTTCAACCGCGCGTTCTGGAGGTCGGGGTGGTCGTCGGGCAGCGAGCGCAAGCGGGCCTGGAGCACGTCCTCCCGGAGCAAACGGGCCGCCGCGAATTCGTCGAGCGCGTGAAGCGTGTTGGCGAGGCCTTCCCGTGCCACCTGCAAGTCGGGATGGTCGTCGGGCAGCGAGCGCGAGCGGACTTCGAGGACTCTCTCCTCGAGCGTGCGGGCTGCCTGGAAATCGCCGAGCGTCCTGAGAAGGTTGGCGAGGTTGATCCGCGCAGTTTGGAGGTCGGGGTGGTCCTCGGGCAGGGAGCGGGAGAAGACGTCGAGCGCCTTTTCCTGGAGAGCACGGGCCGCCGCGAAGTCGCCAAGCGTGTAGAGCGTGCAAGCCAGATTGTGCCGCGCCGCTTGCAGGTTGGGGTGGTCGTCGCGGAGCGAGTGCGAGTGGACCTCGAGCACCTTTTCCTGGAGCGCGCGGGCTGCTCCAAGGTCGCCGAGCGTGTAGAGGGTGAGGGCGAGGTTCTGCCGCGTCACCTGGAGGTCGGGGTGGTCGTCGGGCAACTCGCGCGAGCGGATCTCAAAGACCCTCTCCTGCAGCGCTCGGGCCTCCGCGACGTGGCCGAGCTTGTAGAGCGTGCTGGCGAGGTTGTTCCGCGTCCCCTGCAGGTCGGGGTGGTCGTCGGGCAAACTGCGCGAGAGCACCTCGAGGACCTTCTCCTGGAGCGTGCGGGCGGCCGAGATCTCGCCGAGCATGAAGAGCGTGTTGGCGAAATTGGCCCGCGCATACTGCAGCTCGGGGTGGCCTTCCGGCAGCGTGCGTGAGTGGATCTCGAGAACTCTCTCTTGGAGCGTGCGTGTCGCCGCGAGATCGCCGAGCATGAAAAGCGTGAGGGCCAGGTCAGCCCGCGCCGCCTGCATCTGGGGGTGTTCGTCGGGAAGCGTGCGCGAGCGGACTTCGAGGACCTTCTCCAGGAGCGCGCGGGCCGCCGCGAGGTCACCGAGCGCCTTGAGCGTGTTGGCGAGATTGCCGCGCGCCATCTGGAGGTCGGGATGGTCGTCGGGGAGCGTGCGTGAGCGAACTTCGAGGACCTTCTCCTCGAGCTCGCGGGCTGCCGTGAGTTCGCCGAGCATCCTCAGCGTGAAGGCGAGATTCCCCCGAGCCCACTGCACGTCGGGGTGTTCATCCGGCAGCGTGCGCGATCGGGACTCGAGGATCTTCTGCATGAGGGCGCGGGCCCCCGCGAACTCGCGGAGCGCGCAAAGCGTGAGCGAGAGGTCGTGCCGTGCCGCCTGGATGTCGGGATGGTCATCGGGCAGCGAAAGCGAGTAGACCTCCAGAACCTCCTCGAACGCCACTCGCGCGGCGTTCGTATCCCGCGCTTCCGAGGCCGTCCGGCCCGCGTTGCCCAGGAGCTCAATCCATCCGGTGCCGCGATCGCGCTGCGGACGCGCCAGCAAGAGCTCGATCGCCTCACTGGCCTTCGCCCGCGACGTCACGAGGTCGGCCCTCGTCGCGGCCGCACGTGCCTCCTCGACGAGATGCCGCTCGTGGGAGAGATCCGCGGCGGTCGGCGCATCCTGCAGTACAAGCTGAATCTGGGGCTTGCCTGCGCTCTCTGCCGATCCCGAATCGCCCGCAGTCGATCGCGCATCGTTCACCGCGGCAGGTGCGTTGGAGGTAACGTGCGACGCGCAAACCCAGGCGAGGAAGCCGAGCGGAGCGAGCGCGATCACGGTCGAGGACGCGAATCTCATGGCGGGGAAGCCACCTCGAGAACCAGGGGAAGCGGGAGCGCGAACGCAGCCTGGCGAGGCGCGTTCGCCGGGCCCGCGAGTCTAGTCGCATCTGCCCCAGGGCGCACTCACCGCTCGATCCCGGAGCCACCGTGCGGCTCGGCGCGACCGAATCGCGCGAGGTCCCCGAGCCTGATCCGGTCGGGACCGGACGATCTCAGCTCTCCTCCTCGTCCTCGTCCTCGATCGTCGCCTTCATCTCCTCCTTGCGCGCCTCGATCTCCTCCTCCGACCCCATCCGCACCGACACGACCTTGAGATCGAACGTGCACGCCTTCCCCGCCAGAGGGTGGTTCGCGTCGAGCACGATCGCCTCGGGCGAGATCTCCACCACGCGCATCTCCAGCGACTCCGCTTCCTCGGGTTCCTTGCCCTCCTGGTCCGCCAGCGTCACGTCGATCCAGTCGCCAGGCACGATCTCTGCATCCGGCGGGAACTGCTCGCGCGGGACCGTGATGATCCCGTCGGGGTTGTACTCGCCGTACGCGACGCCCGCTTCGAGCTCCACGTGCAGCTCGTCGCCCACTCCGCGGCCCTCGAGCTCCCCCTCGATCTTCGCGGGGATCTCCTCGTTCCCGTGGAGGTACACCATCGGGCCGTCCTCCTCCGAGTGCTCGACCAGCTCCCCTTCGTCGCCGCGCAACTCGTAGCTGAGCTCGACGAAGCAACCGGCGCGGATCTTCAAGAGGTCAGCCCTTTCTCCAGCTTCGTTGCGGCGATCGAGGTCCCCGCGGCCGGGCCGAGGGAATCCACCGGCGGACTCGGCAGCGGCGCAGGTGGCGCCGCCGCTCCGCTCGATCCGTTGCCGCTCGTCGCGGGGGTCGTGTCCGCGCTGCGCCGTTCGCGGGTCAGGTACGTGTACCCGTGCAAACCCGCCTCGTAGCGCCGGTACAGCAGCGCCGACTCCTCGAAGGTGATCCGTCCGTCCTCGAGCGCCTTCTCCACGGACCGGCGCAGGTTCGAGAGCAGATCCGGCTCGAAGTACTCCACGTACTCCAGCACGTCCTGCACGCGCTCCCCGCGCAGCACGTGCATCAACCGCGGCCTCCCGGCGTCGTCGAGGTCGACGTGCACCACGTTCGTGTCGCCGAACAGGTTGTGCATGTCGCCCAGGATCTCCTGGTAGGCGCCCACCAGGAAGAAACCGAGGTAGTACGGCTCGTCCTTGTTGAGCGCGTGCAGCTCCAGCGTCCGCTTCACGTCGCGCAGGTCGATGAACCGGTCGACCTTCCCGTCCGAGTCGCACGTGATGTCCGCCAGGATCGCGCGCCGCGTCGGCGTCTCGCCCAGGCGGTGCAGCGGCAGCACGGGGAAGAGCTGGTGGATCGCCCACGAGTCCGGCACCGACTGGAACAGCGAGAAGTTGAGGAAGTACGTGTCCGCCATGTCCCGCTCGAGGCCCGCGAGATCGTCGGGCACGTAGTCGAGCAGGCGCGTGATCCGGAGGATCTTCTCGCAAGTCCGCCAGTAGAACTCCTCGACCCGCGCGCGCTCGCGCATCCCGACCTGGCCGACGTTGAAGAGGGTCATCGCCTCCTCGCGCAGCTGGATCGCGTCGTGGTAGGACTCCTGGTAGTTCTTCGCGGTCACGTTCTCGTTGACCGCGGCCATGTTGTGGACGACCTCGTGCTCGTCTTCCTTGGGCGCGACCGGGATGCCGACCGACGCGAAGTCCGTCGTGCCGAGCACCTCCGTCACGAGCACCGCGTGGTGCGCCGACAGCGCCCGCCCCGACTCCGTGACGATCCCCGGCTGCGGGATCTCGGCCTCCGCGCAGGCCTGCTGGAGGTGGTACACGACGTCGTTCGCGTACTCCTGCAGCGAGTAGTTCACCGACGACTCGAAGTTCGTCGAAGAGCCGTCGTAGTCGACGCCCAGGCCTCCGCCGACGTCGAACCAGCGGATCTTGACGCCCATCTTGTGCAGGCCGACCAGCGTGTGCGTCGCTTCGCGCAGCGCGTTCTTCAGCGAGCGGATCTCGGGGATCTGGCTGCCGAGGTGGAAGTGCAGGAGCTGGAGCGTGTGCAGCTTCCGCTCCCGGTCGAGCGTCTCGACCATCTGCACGATTTCGCGCGTCGTCAGCCCGAACTTGCTGCTGTCGCCGCCGGAATCCTTCCAGCGCCCCGCGCCGCGCCCCGAGAGCTTCGTGCGCACGCCGATCGCCGGCTCGATGTCGAGCGCCTTCGACACGCGCAGGATCGTGTCGAGCTCCGACAGCTTCTCGACCACGATGATCGGCGTGATGCCGAGCTTCGTCGCGAGGAGCGCCATCTCGACGTACTCCTCGTCCTTGTACCCGTTGCAGATCATCAGCGATCCGCGCCCCGCCTGCAGCGCGATGACCGCGATCAGCTCCGACTTGCTGCCGACCTCGAGGCCCAGACCGTGGTTCGCGCCCTCCTGGAGCAGCGCCTCGACGACGTGGCGCTCCTGGTTGACCTTGATCGGGTACACGCCGCAGTAGGGCGCCTCGTACCCGAACTCGCGCCGCGCGTTGTCGAAGGTCTGGAACATCGCGCGCACGCGCGCGCGCAGGATGCCGTCGAAGCGCAGGAGGATCGGCGTCGAGACGCCGCGGCGGAGGAGCTGCTGCAGGAGCTCGTGCAGGTCGATGCCGGCACGGTTGGGGCGGTCAGGGCCCTCGGGGCGGACCTCGACGTTGCCTTGTTCGTTGACGCGGAAGAATCCCTGCCCCCATTTCTGGACGTTGTAGAGATTCTCGCTGTCGAGGTGGGTCCACTTGGCCATCGGATCGAGGCTCCTCTCCCTGATGAGCGCGGCATTCTAGGAGCCCTCGGCGCGGACTGCGCGAGAGGGAGAGGTTTTTCTCAGCGGATGGGGAGCGCGCGCGCCGCCGACTCGGCGAGAGCTTCGAGTCCGCGGTCGCCGAGACGACCGGAACCGTCGAAGAGGACTTCCGGGAGGTCGCCGAGGACGGCGGCGCCGTCCAGGAAGGCGATTCCGCGCTCGGCGAGGCGCCGGCCCGCCTCGCGGAGCGCCGGATGGACGCGCTCGACGCCCGCGCCGGCGCCCGGGCCGGCCGGCTCGAGGACGTGGAGGTAGGCGATTCCGCGGCGTTCGCACAGCGCGTGCATGTCGATCGAAGCCTCCTCGAAGGCACGGACGATCGTCCTTTCGACGTCGGCCGGTTCGGTCGACGTGCGCGGGCCGGCCAGCTCGGCTTCCAGGTCCCGGGCGGCCGTATGAGCGCGGATCGCCGCCTCGGTCGCCTCGATCTTCCGGAGGCGGAGGTCGAGGAGGAGCCGGCTGGCGTGATCGAGGAGAGCGCTGCGCCAGAGCTGCATCCCGAGATGGCGCCCGCAGCACTCCAGGGCCCCCGCGCGGGCCCGATCGAGCTCGTAGAGGAGATCGACCAGCTCCCAGTCGAAGCGCAGGCCCTCGGTCAGCTCCCGCCAGATCTGCGCCGAGGGATACAGGGGCGAAGTGCCCGCCCGCGCGTTGCCCCAGCCGATTTCCGCCTCGTCGAAGCCGTCCAGCTCGATCACCGCGTCGGGCGCGTGTCCGAAGGAGATCAGGCAGGCGAGGAGCCTCTCCTGCTGGGGCTGCTTGAAGCCCTCGATCCCGTAGGCATGGAGCCGGATCTCGCGTCCGGCGAGCCGGGGATCCCCCTCGAGCACGGAGACGAGCCGTGCGCCACCCGCCGCTGCCAGCGCGACGGCTCCCGATCCTCCGAGGAGGCAGACGTCGTAGGTGGGAGGCGATTCGGTCCGATACCTCTCGAGATCGTCCGCGAGCCGCGCCTGCACCTCGGTGGGCATCCAGCCGGTGAAGGGCTGGAGCACCCTGCTCCCGGCCCCCTCCGGTGCGTCGGGAGTGCCTCCCGGGCCGATCCACGGACCCGAGAGCGACTCCCGGAGCCCCGCGATCCTCGCGCGGCTCTGCTCGCCTTCCCAGGGCGTGAAGGTCCGCACGCCGAGCTCCGACAGCCCGAACAGGAGGACGAGCAGCGCGAGGGCGAGGAGAACCCGTCGAGATCGCCGGCGGAGTCCCATCACTTCCTCGCCGCGGCGACCAGGGCGGGCGCGATCGCCGCCGCGAAGATGGCGTTGCCGTGCTCCTCGAAGTGGCAGGCGTCGGCGTAGATCGTCTCGGGGTGGTCGCGGAACACGCCCGTGGCGTCGAGGAACGCGATCCCGCGCTCCGACAGACGTCGCCCGGCTTCGCGGAGCCGCGGGTAGTTCCGGTGGATCCCCTCGATCCACGCCGCCCCGGCGCTGCCGGTCTCGATCTCCTGTGCGGTCAGCGTCTTGCTCCCCGGGTCGTGCAGCGCCGGCTGCAGGACGTGCAGGTAGGTGATCCCGCGCGCCGCGCACATCGAGTCCATGCTGATCGAGGACTCTTCCCAGGCGGTGAGGATCGCGGCGGAAACGCTCTCGCCGTCGCTCGAGAACCGCGGACCCTTGCTCCCGATGTCGGTCGGATGCTCGGCGACGTAGCTCTGGTAGACGAAGAACTGGTCGATGTACGCCTGCCGGAACCGCACGAGGACCGTCTTGCCGACCTGGCCGAGGAAGGCGCTGCGCCAGAGTCCCGAATCGAGGAGCCACGCGCCGAAAGCCGTCGCCCGGTCCTGCTTCACGCGGATCGCGTGCAACAGCCGAACGAGCTCGAAGTCCGTCTTGATCCCGTAGGCGGCGCGCGCCCACTGCGAGATGGACGGATAGGCGGGGTGAACGCCGAGCACGGCGTTGCCCGTGCCGATCGCCGACTCGTTGAAGCCGTCGATCTCGATCACGGCGTCGGGGCGGTGGCCCCAGTCGAACAGGTAGCCCAGCAGCATCACCTGCTGCATCTGCTTGAAGCCGGCGACGCCGTAGTTGTGGAGGCGCAGCTCGCGGCCTTGGAACGCCGGATCCTTCGAAAGGAGCTCGAGGAGCGGCGTCGCGCCGAGCTTCCCGAAGCCGTTGGCGACGGATCCGCCCAGGACGACGATGTCGTAGACGGCCTCGGACTCGGGCCGGCGGTAGTACTCGTGGTCGGAGGCGACCCGCGCCTGCAGCGCCATGTCCTCCCAGGCCGTGTACGGGCTCAAGATCACCGAATCCGGCGCGGTGGCCGCGCGCGCCATGTCCTGATGGCCGCCGCGGATGAAGACGCGCGGCGAGACGGCGCCGAGATGCGTCACGATCTCCGTGCGGAGGGTTTCCGTGTCGAAGCGGCGTCCGCGGGTGCGTTCGAGGAGGCGCGCGCCGACCTCGAGCAGGGCCGCGCTCACGAGGAGGACGAGGACGATCCGCAGCGCGACTCTCGCCCGTTTGCCCACGAGCGGGCAATCCTAGCGTCGGGGCGTTCTCGCGCTACTTGAGGACCTGGATCGTCACCGTGACGTCGCGCTTGTGCATCAGGCCTCCGTGCACGCCCGTCACCGCGATCGCTTGCCAGCTGAACATGAGGTCGTTGATGACCTGCCCGCCCTGGTGCGAGAGCGCGTCGTTCGCCATGGCCACGGCGCCGTCGAGGGCGCGCTGGTAGTTGCCCTCGGCGTCCGTGAAGGAGTACTGGCCGCTCCTCGAGACCGGTGTGTGGGCGGGAGCTTCTTGCGGGCGCGCGGGGAGGAACCCGGCGGCGAGCAGGAGGACTGCGGCGGCGGTCGTGGATGTGAAGAGGGCGCGGCGGAGGGGATTCATGGGAAGCCTTTCTGGGCTGGGTTCACCCCGCGAGAGGGGCGACGAGCTGGGGATCGATCAGGGAAAACTTGGGGTTCAGCACGGGGTCGCGGCGTTCCCCGGCGATCGAGCGCAGGCGCTCGAGGAGCCGCTCGGGATCCGTTTCGCGCATCCAGGTGTGGCGGTCGGGATCGGCGAGGCCCCCGGCGGTCCAGTGGCGCAGGAGCTGCTTCACCCGTCCCGCCGCGCCCTTGGGGGTCACGACGCCGTGCGCGAGGATCGAGTCGGCGTAGTCGAGGAGGAAGCGTGCCGCGTCGGCGGCGACGGCCTGTGCTCCCGAGAAGATCCACGGATCGCCGAGAGCCGCACGTCCGACCATCGCGAGGGCGCAACCGGTCTCCGCGCGCATCCGCTCGAGGTCGGCGTGGCTGCTCACGCCGCCGTTCCCGCAGACCGGGATCGCCACGCTGCTCACGGCGCGCGCGATCCGGTTCCAGTCGACCTCGTCCTGGTAGGCCTCCGCGCGCGTGCGGCAGTGGACGGTGAGCATCGCCGCGCCTCCGGCTTCCGCCGCGCGCGCCAGGTCCTCGAGCGAACGGTCGTCGTCGTAGCCGGCGCGGATCTTGGCCGTGACGGGGACGCTCTCGACGGCGCGCGCGCACTCCGCGACGACAGCTTCGAGAGCGCGCGGATCGCGGAGGAGGGCCGAGCCGGCGCAGCCCGCGATCGCGCCCTTGGCGGGACAGCCGAAGTTCAGGTCGACGAGCGGCGCGCCGATCTCCGCCGCGCGCCGCGCGGTCTCGGCCAGGGCGGCGAGGTCGGAGCCCATCAGCTGGAGCCCGACGGGTGCTTCGTGCCGGTGCGGACCGAGGTGCGCGCGCAGGATCTTCCTCGGGACGGGGTCGCGCACGACGCGGACGAACTCGGTGAAGGCCCCGCCGAGGCGATCGGAGCCGTTCCGCGCGAGCACGAGATCGCGGAAGCAGGGCTCCGTGACGCCCTCCATCGGCGCGAGGAGGAAGGGCGCGGTGAAAGGGAGGCGGCTCGTCGACATCTCGTGCGAGAGCTTACCGAGACTGGCATCATGAGGACGGAATGAGTGCTCGAGGCACAGCCTGGATCGCGCTCGGGGCCGTCGCGGGGTTCCTGATCTGGCTCGTTTTCGCTGTCGGAGATCGAGCCGAGGCTGATCGAGCGATCGAGGAAGCTCCGGAGCTGGTGTCGGAAGTCGAGGAGGAGGACCCGGAGCTCGAGCCCGCGCCCTACCTCGAGGCCGAGGAAGAGGAGACGGCGCGGACCTTCATCCCGGGCGAGCCGATCGCGCCGGCCGAGCCCGCCGCCACCGCGATCCCCGCGCCGTCCCCCGATTCGGCTTTCGTGCGCGGCTTCCTGCGCGACTCGGCGACGGGAGAGCCTCTGCCCCTGTACTCGCTGCGGATCCAGGGCTCCGCCGGTCCCTGGGAGGACGTGCTGACCGACGAGGGCGGGCGTTTCACGACCGGCTCGCCGATGGCCGGTACCACGATCCGCATCACGCCTTTCGACGACCCGAGCCACAAGCGATCCCTCCCGGTGATCGCGATCGAACGGCTCGTGGAGGAAGGAGACGCGCCCGACCTCGACCTTTCGGTCGCGGCGGGACCGACCTACCGCTTGTCGATCACGCCTGCGAACGCGGTCGTGCCGACGACGCTCGAGGCGAGCCTCCGGCTGCGGAACCCGGACGAAGTGCGGAACCTTGGACCCGCACGGCTGCGCGCGGGCGATCCGCCCTGGGTGCGTTTTGCTCCCGTGCCCGGCGAGTTCGACCGCTGCGATCGGATCGAGGTGCGGGACGACGAGGGACTCTGGTTCGGCTCCACGAAGGTCTCGGCCCTTCGAGGCGTCGTTCCCGGGTTCGTCGAAGTCGTCCTCGACGCCCGCGCGGTCCTCGTCGGGAAGGTCGTCGATCGGGAGGGCCGTCCGATCGCGCGTGCGAACCTCGTGCTCGAGGGCGAGGCGGACTCGGGCCAGACCTACGTGCGCAAGGGGGCGACGCGCGACGACGGACAGTTCCGCTTCGAGCTCCTCTCCGGCGGCTCGGGGACTCTGACGCTCCGCTCGTTGCGTCACATCGGACAGGTCGCGGCGCTTCGTCTGCTAGGGGGTGCGGTCACGCAGCAGGACTTCATCCTTGCGCCGCACCCTGCAGCCGGCGCGATCCGCGGGCGGCTGGAGAGCGAGACGGGCCGGTACGAATCGGATGTCACCGTCGTCCTCCGGCCGCTCTCCGGAAAAGACCTCTTCGAGAACCAGAAGGTGCGCTGGGAGCAGCAGGGCGGCCGTCTCGCCGGAGCGTTCGGATTCGAGGCGCTCCCGGCCGGGGAATACGAGATCGCGGTGCGCGACGGCGGCTGGTTCGCCTGGAACCCGCAGACCCTGACCGCGTCGCCGCCCTTCGAGAGCGCGCGCTTCGTCGTCCTCGACGATGTCGTTCACGGCGACTTCAGCTTCCGCGCGCGCGATTCGGAGACCGGCGAGAACCTCGACGCGTTCGCGTGGTGGAGCGTCAGGGGAGGATCTTCCGGCTCGAAGCGGGTCCCCTACGACAGGTCGTTCCTGGCGCGGCTCCCGTTGGAGCGGAGCTTCCGGTGGCGCCTCGACCGGCCCGGCTACCGGCCCTCATTCGGCGACGAGAAGGCGTTCGCGGTGGAGGAATGGCGCGACGGGAAGCTGCGGAAGATCGCCGAGGTCGACCTCGAGCCCGGATGGGGCGAGGTGTACCGCGTCGTCCACCGCAACGGCAGGAAACCGATCGCGGGAGTGAAGATCCTCCTCGACGGGCGCGAGGCCGGGACGACCAAGCCGGACGGGACTTGCCGAGTCGAGGCGCGCGAGAAGCCGCGCTCGGTCGCGATCGAGTACCGCGACTGGAAGGTCGCCTCGCCCGTCGACATGCGGCCGGCTTGGAAACGCCGGGAGAAGCGCTTCGTCGAGATCCAGGCCGCGCAACCTCGGGAGAACTAGCGCGGCTTCTCCCGCTGATCCTTCAGGATCTTCGAGAGCTCCACCGCGACCGCCGCCGCGAGGATCTCGTTCCCGTGCTCCTTGAAGTGGCAGACGTCGTAGTAGACGTCCTCGGGATGGTCCTGGAACACGCGCGTCATGTCGCGGAACGCGACGCCGCGCTCGACGAGCTTCGAGCCGGCCTCCCGCAGCCGCGGGTAGAGCTTCTTCACGCCCTCGATCCAATCCGGAGTCGCGGTCGCGCCGTCGATCTCCTTCTGCGTCAGCGGCTTCGACCCCTCGTCGTGCAGCGTCGGCTGCAGCACGTGGAGGTACGCGATCCCGCGTTCCTGGCACATCCCGGCCAGGCTCATCGAATTCTCCGTCCACGAGCGGACGATCATCTCGGCGATCCCCTCGTCGTCCCGCGGGAACTCCGGGCCGCTCGTCTCGGCCTCCTTGGGCCGCTCGGCGATGTACGTCGTGAGGACCGCGTAGGCGCGGATGTACCGCCGCCGGAGCCTCTCGAGCCGCAGCGACCCGACGTGCTCCACGAAAGCGCTCCTCCACAACCCCGACCGGAGGAACCACTCGCCGAACTCGCGCGCCCGGTCCTGGTTCACGCGCACCTCGTGGAGATACCCGACCATCTCCGGATCGGCGCGGATGCCGTTCGTGGCCCTGGCCCAGTGCGGGAGCGAGGGGTAGAGCGGGTTCGCGCCGCTCTTTGCGTTGTTCCAGCCCAGCGCCGCCTCGTTGAACCCGTCCATGTCGATCACGACGTCCGGCTCGTGCCCGAGCGCGAGGAGGTAGGCGAGGTTCATCGCCTGCTGCGGCTGCTTGTAGCCCGCGCAGGCGTAGTTGTGGACGCGGATCGGCCGGACGCGGAGGCCCGGATCGACCTGCAGACCCTGGACGAGCTTCTGGACGCCGAGCTGCCCGAAGAGCTGCGCCACCGATCCGCCCAGGAGATAGACGTCGAGCGCCGTCTTCGATGCCGGCGTGCGGAAGTACTCGACGTCCTGCGCGATCAGCGTCTGCGTGCTCGGATGCTCCCAGGCGACGTAGGGCTGGAGCACCGAGCCCTCGAACCCCTGCGCATCCCGCGGCTCGTCGCGATTCTCGGCCGGGGTGAACGCGACGCGCGAAAGCTGCCGGCAGACCTCCTCGATCGCCGCGCGGCGCTCCTCGGCGACCCATGGCTTCCCGCGCACGCGGTCGAGGACGCGCACGCCGACCTCGAGGCCGATCGCGCTCACCACGAGGACGACCAGGAGCTTGGGCAGGATGCGCCGGGATCGGGTGCGGGCGGCCATCAGGGTCGGCTCGACATCCTAGTCATCGGGCGCAGGCACGAAGCAGGGCTTCCGCCACCGGCTGGGCGAGGATCACGTTCCCGGCCTGGCCGAAGTGGCAGGTGTCGTAGTAGAGATCGTTCGTTTCGCCCGCGAAGACGCGCGAGGCGTCCAGGTAGTCGATTCCGCGCGCGGCGAGCTTCTCTCCCGCCTCGCGCAGCCTGGGGTAGACCTTGCGCACACCCTCGATCCAGTTCGGATCCGCGGCGCCTCCGGCGATCTCCCGCTCGGTCAGCGGCTTCGAACCCTCGTCGTGGAGCGTCGGCTGCAGGACGTGGAGGTAGGGGATCGAGCGAGCGTCGCACAGCCCGCGCATCGTGATCGATCCCTGCGCCCAGGCCGTGACGATCGCTCCGGCGATGCCTTCGTCGGACGCGTCGAAGGCCGGGCCGGCCATCGGGCCGCCGCGGAAGCTCTCCTCGATGCCCTTCGTCAGGTCCTGGAAGGCCGAGACGTAGGCCCGCCTGCGGCGCTCGAGCAGGACCGAGCCCACGTGGTCGAGGAAGCAGCTCCGCCACGCGCCCGAGCGCAGGAAGCTCTCGGCGAACTCGCGCGCGCGATCCTGCGTCGCGCGCACGGCGAAGAGGCGCTCGACCATCTCCGGCTGCGCGGCCATCCCGTTCGCCGCGCTCGTCCAGTGGTGCGTCGACGGATAGGCGGGATGCATGCCCGTTCGTCCGTTCGCCCAGCCGATCGCGGATTCGTTGAATCCGTCGACCAGGAGGACGACGTCCGGCTCGTGGCCGTGCGCGAGCAGGACGGCGAGGGTGAGCGCCGGCTGGGGCTGCTTGTATCCGCCCAGCGCGTAGTTGTGGATCTCGAACTCGCGCCCGCGGAAGCGCGGAGCGTCGCGGATCAGCTCGATCAGGCGCGGCCCGGCCTGCTCGCCGAAGAAATAGGCGACCGAGCCTCCGAGGACGAGGATGTCGCAGGCGGCCTTCGCCTCCTCCGTGCGGTAGTAGGCGGTGTCGCGGGCGAGCTTCTCCTGCGTGAGGCGCTCCTCCCAGCCCGTGTACGGGCTCAAGATCGAGGAACGGGAGAGACGGACCACTTCCGCGGGATCGTGCGTCTTCCCCGGCTCGTAGGAGATGCGCGTCAGCATCGTCGCGACGCGCTCGATCTCCAGCCGGCTCGACTCGGCGTCCCAGGGCTTGCCGCGCCAGCGGTCGAGCAGGCGGCAACCGGCCTCGAGACCGATCGCCGTGAGGAGGGGAATGACGAGGATCCCGACGAGGACGCGGCGGCGGCGGGAAGTGCCGGTCATCGCGGGGCCGACTCCGCCTGCCGTTTCGCTTCGCGCATCTGCTCGAGCATCACCACCGCGTCGGCGCGGTCGGGCCGCAGCCGAACGCCCTGGCTCACGCTCTCGATCGCCTCGTCCAGGCGGCCCAGATTGGCCAGCGCGACGCCCTGGTTGAGGTACGCGTTCCCCAGGTTGGGCTCGAACGAGAGCGCCGCGCGGTAGGACTCCAGCGCTTCCTCGAGCCGGCCCTGCATCGCGAGGACGATCCCCATGTTCGTGTGGTAGTTGGCGTTGCGGGGCGCGAGGAGAATGGCCTGTCGGTACTCGCTCAGGGCCTCGTCGAGCCTTCCCTGATCGGCCAGCGCGGTTCCGAGCAAGTCGTGGGCGACGGCATTCTCCTCGGTGACCGCGACCGCGTGTCCGAACAGGCTGAAATCGTCCTTCCAGACCTCCGATTGCGCACGCGTGAGGAAGGTCCAGGCGCCGACGACGGCGATCGCGAGCGCGACGCGCACGGCCCTCCCGCGCCCGCGGAAGAGCGAGTCCGTTCCCCAGGCGGCGAGGACGGCGAGCCCGACGAGCGGCAGGTACATGTAGCGGTCCGCCAGGGACTGCCGGCCGACCTGCACGATTCCGATCACGGGCACGAGCATCCCGAGCCACCAGAACCAACCGACGGCCAGCCAGGGACGCGCATGCGCGCGGTAGAGGACGAGCGCCGTCGCGGTGAGGACGAGGATGCCGCTCAGGACCGCCTTCACGGCCGAGAGCATCGGCGGGTAGGGATAGAAGAAGGCCAAGTCCACCGGCCAGACCGCCTTCCCGAGGTAGGTGACGTAGGCGATGCCCGCGTTCCCGAAACGGAAGGACAGCGGCAGCACGGTCTGGCCGATCACCGCGAAGCCCCGCTGCTGGACGAGGTAGGTCACGATGCAGGAGAGGAGGGCCAACGCGAAGAAAGGGAGCTTCTCCACGATCCGGGCCCGCGCCGTGCCGCGATCGAGTCGCGCGAGCGGCCATGCGTCGAGCAGCAGCATGAGGAAGGGGAGCGTCACGAGCATGGGCTTGGCCATCAGCCCGAGCGCGAAGAGGACGATCGAAGCGACGTAGCGGAGCCGGCCGCCCTCCTTCGTCCACGCGACCCAGAACTGGAGCGTCAGGAGGCCGAGCAGCGCGCTCAACACGTCCTTGCGCTCGGCGACCCACGCCACGGACTCCACGTGCAGCGGATGGACGGCGAACGCGGCCGCGACGAACGCGCTCTTGCCGGTCTCGCCGGTCATCCGACGCAGGAGGAAGAACAGGAGGACGACGCTCGCCGCGTGCAGGAGGACGCTCGTGACGTGGTGCCCGCGGGCGTCCATGCCCCACAGGGACACGTCGAGCATGTGCGACAGCCACGTGAGCGGGTGCCAGTTGGCCGAGTGCCCGGTCGTGAAGGCCCATCGGACGCCGTCGAGGCCGAGGCCGGCCTGCACCTGCGGATTCTGGGTGAGGTAGAAATTGTCGTCGAAGCTGATGAATCCGTTGTTCCGCACCGGCTCGTAGGCGAACAGCGTGGCCAGGACGAGCGCGAGGGCGATCCAGAGATGCGGCTTCATGCGAGGAGACTCCTACCTGGATCGGGCCTGGATTCTACGCGCTGGAGAGGCCGCAGGCCGACTGCGAGGAGGCGATTGACCCGCGGCGGAAGCCCCGGTCATGCTGTCGGCCTTGGCGCGCGACATCACGAGCACCGTCGTTCGAGCTTCATGGTTCGCGATCGGCCTGGGGCTTGTCTTCGAGGGACTCCAGGTCGCGGCCGTTTCCCTCGGCGGTGGTGAACTTCCCGCCTTCGCCGCCGTCCTGGCCGACTCGATGCAGAAGGTGAGTTGGTCGTACCTCGTTTGTGTCTCGCTGGCGATCGGAACGTCCGCGACTCGCGCGAGCCCCGGCGTGGTCGGCGTGCTGGGATTGCTCGCGGCCCCGCTCGCCTTCGTCGTGGCCCGCGTCGCGCACAAGACCGCCGGACAGGTCCTGTCGATCGTCGTCCCGTCCGGGGGCCCCTCGCCGTGGCTGCTCGCCGCGATCAAGGCGGCGGAGTACTTCGTCCTCGGCTGGCTGATCACGAGGCTGGTGCGACGGCGCGAGCCCAGGCTTGCGGCCTTCGCGGCGACGGGCCTCGCGATCGGCGTGGTCTTCGGCGGGGCGATGCTGATGCTGATGAACAACGCGGCCCCGGACGGACTTCCGACGCCGATTCTCCTGGCGCGCGGAGTGAACGAGATCCTCTTCCCCGTCGGCTGCTCGTGCCTGCTGTGGGTCACGGGCGTGCTGGCGGCGCGCGCGAGGTGATCGGCGAGCTCACCTCGCAGCGGCGCCCAGCAGCGCTCCCGCGATCGCGTCGGCCAGGATCCCGTTCCCGTGCTCCCCGAAGTGGCACACGTCCGTGTAGACCTCCTCGGGATGGTCGCGCAGGACTCCCGTCGCGTCGAAGAACGCGATGCCGCGGCCCGAGAGCCGTCCGCCGGCTTCGCGCAGGCGCGGGTAGAGCTTCAGGACGCCTTCGATCCAGCTCGGATCCGCCTGACCGCGCTCGATCTCGCCCGCCGTCAGCGGTTTCGTTCCGGGGTCGGGCAGCGCGGGCTGGAGCACGTGCAGGTAGAGGATCCCGCGCTGCTCGCACAACGCCGCCATGCTGATCGACGACTCCTCCCAGCTCCGCACGAGCATCTCGATCGTCCGCTCGTCGTCGGCTTCGATGCGCGGTCCCTTCACCTCCTGTCGCTGCGGCCGGCTCTTCAGCCCGTCGGTGTAGCGCCTGTACGCCGAGACGTAGTCCTCGCGCAGTTGCGCGAGACGCAGCCCGCCCGCGTGGCCGAGCACGGAGCTCCGCCACAAACCCGAGGCCAGGAACTTCTCCCCGAACGAGCTCGCGCGCGCCTGGCTCGCGAGGACTTCGTGGAGGTCCTCGAGCATCTGCGGATCGGCTTCGAGCCCGTTCGTCGCCCGCGCCCAGTTCGGGAGGAAGGGATACGCCGGATTCGCGCCGAGGATCCGGTTGCTCCAGCCCAGGGCCGCCTCGTTGAAGCCGTCGATCTCGATCACGGCGTCGGGCTCGTGGCCTCGCGCGAGGAGGTAGGCGAGCACCATGAGCGGCTGCGGCTGCTTGTAGCCCGCGCAGGCGTCGTCGTGGACGCGTACGTCACGGCCGGCGAAGCGCGGATCCTCGCGGAGCTTCTGGGCGAGCCGCGCTCCGCCGACCTGCGCGAAGCTCTGTGCGACGGAACCTCCGAGGATGGAGATGTCGTACGCGGCACGACCCTCGGCGCTCCGGTAGTGCGCGAGCGCGGCCGCGAGGTTCGGATGCGTCCGCAGGTGCTCCCACCCCGAGTAGGGCGAGAGAATGGCCATGCTCGAGTCGTCGCCGGCGACTTCACGGTCCTGGTGGCCGCCCGGGATGAACGCGCGCCGGGAGAGCACGGCGCAGGTCGCTTCGATTTCCGCGCGGCGCGCCTCGCCGTCCCAGGGGCGGCCGCGCAGCCGGTCGAGGAGCCTGGAGCCGATCTCGGCCCCGACGAGGCTCGCGACCGCGACGAACAACAGCTTGAGAAGCACGCGTCGAGAGCGGGAGTTCGAGGCCATCGGCGTCCGTGTACGGCCATGCTAGCCGGTACAATCGTTCGCTCCCATGCCGACTCCGCGCCGCTCTCTGGACTGGAAGCGCTTCGACTCGATCCGGATCGAGGAGGCGCGCGCGCGGCTGGAGGGAGTGGTTCTGCGGACCCCTCTCGTCCCGATCCGATGCGCGCCCGCCATCGAGCTCCGGGCCAAGCTCGAGAACCGGCAGGAAACGGGCTCCTTCAAGGCGCGCGGCGCGTGGAACCAGGTTTCGCAACTGGACGAGGCGGCCCGCCGCTCCGGCGTCGTGTGCCCCAGCTCGGGCAATCACGGCAAGGCGCTCGCGTGGGCCGCGCGCCGCGCGGGAGTGCCGGCCACGATCGTGATGCCCGCGAACGCGTACCCGAACAAGATCGAGGCCTGCAGGAGCCTCGGCGCGCAGGTCGTGCTCGCCGCCACGCGCGAGGCGGCGGACGAGGAGTGCGCGAAGCTCGTCGAGCGCGGCTGGACGCTGGTCCATCCCTACGATGCGGAGCGGACGATCCAGGGAGCCGGCACGGTCGGCCTCGAGATCGCGGAGGAGTGGCCGGAGGTCGACGTCGTCGTCGTGCCGGTCGGCGGGGGAGGGCTGATCAGCGGCGTCTCGCTCGCGCTGCGCCAATCGCTCGGCGACCACGTGAAGATCGTCGGTGCCGAGCCGCGGGGCGCGCCGTCTCTCACGCGGGGTCTCGAGGCGGGCCGGCCCGTCGTGCTCGCCTCGATCGAGAGCCGCGTCCAAGGCCTGACGCCTCTCTATTCGGGGCAACGCAACATCGACATCTGCCGCGCGACCGTCGACCGCGTCGTCCTTTTCGAGGACGAGGCCGCGTTCGCCGCGCAGAAGCGGCTCGTCGAGCAGGGGGAGACCGTCGAGCCCGCCGGCGCGGCGGCCGCGGGGCTCGTGTTCGGCGGCCTCCTGCCGCCCGAGATCGCGCAAGCCGCGGCGGGCCGCACGCTCCGGGTCGCCGTCGTCGTCTCCGGAGGCAATCCCGATCCCGCGCAGCTCGCGTCCGTCCAGGCCGAGATCGAGCGGGAACGATCGGCGCCGGCGGCCCAACGATGAAGCGGGTGGTCCTGGTACGCCCGTCGGGGCCGCGCAACGTCGGCATGATCGTGCGTGCCGCCGCGAACTTCGGCCCGTGCGAGATCGTGCTCGTCGCGCCGGAGAAGCGCTCCCTCCTCGTTCATCCGGATTTCGAGCAGATGTCGCACGGGGTCGAGGGGGCGCGCGAGCGCTGCCGCATCGTCGCGTCGCTCGAGGAGGCGCTCGCCGACGCGACGCACGCGGTCGGGTTCACGGCGCGCTCGCGGGACCGTCGGCCGCGCCTCGACTGGCGCGCGGCGCGCGAGGACCTCGCCCAACGGGCGAACGAACCCGCGGAGACCGTCGCCCTCGTCTTCGGGAACGAGATCACGGGCTTCACACGGGAGGAGGCGGCGCTCTGCGCCGACCTCGCGCACATCGCGACGGCCGCCGAACACACCTCGCTGAACCTCGCGATCGCCGTGGGCGTCGTCCTGGCCGGCCTCTTCGCCGAGAAGGGGTTCAGGAAGCGCGAGCGGAACCGCAAGTCGCTCTCCGGCGAGGGGCGGGAGTTCCTCGCGGCGTCGATGAAGCACGTCTTCGGCGGAAAGGTCGCGCGCACGGCCGCCGCGCGCCGCGACATCGTCGCGATGATCGACCGCCAGATCGCCCGCGCGCCGCTCGAGGACCGCGACGCGCGCGCCTGGCACCTCGTTCTGCGGGCGCTCGGGAACGACCTCACGCCGAAGGATCTCGGGCTCGCTCTCCACGAACGCCGCGGACGCCGGCTGCGCGCACTCGAGAAGACGAAGGACGCGCCGGCTCGACAAGCACCGCGCGGCCCCGCATGATGCGAGCGATGGTCCGGCTCGACCGCATCTACACGAAAACTGGCGACGACGGCACGACCTCGCTCGGCGACGGCGCGCGCGTCACGAAGCACCATCCGCGCGTGGCGGCCTACGGAACGACCGACGAGCTCTCGGCCGTCATCGGCCTTTCGATCGCACACGGGCTGGCCGAGCCCTGGCGTACGCGCTGCTCGAGGATCCAGAACGACCTCCTCGATCTCGGCGCGGACCTGTGCGTGCCGGGAGCGCCCGGCAAGGAGGAGAAGAGGGAGCGGCTGCGCGTGTCCGCGGCGTACACCAAGCGCCTCGAGGACTGGATCGACGAGGCGAACGCCAAGCTCGAGCCGCTCCAGTCGTTCGTGCTGCCGGGCGGGACGCCACACGCCGCCTGGATGCACCTCGCGCGCAACGTGTGCCGCCGCGCCGAGCGGCACGTCACCGAGCTCCTCGCGATGCCGGGCGAGAAGGAACGCGTGAATCCGGAAGCCCTGCGCTACCTGAATCGCCTGTCGGATCTCCTGTTCGTCGTCGCGCGCGTCCTGAACGACGGCGGCCGCGCCGACGTGCTCTGGAAGCCCGGCGGGTCGGCATGACGCCGCTCGCCATCCTGTTCGGTCTCTCGCTGCTGGCTCGAGCGGCCCCGCAGGGCGAGATCCACGTTGCGGAGCTGCGGGGGATCGTCCATCCGCTCTCGGCCGGATACCTGATCGACTCGATCGATCGCGCGGAAGAACGCCAGGCCGCGCTCCTCGTGATCGAGATCGACACGCCCGGCGGACTCGTCGATCCGACCAAGGAGATCGTGCAGCGGATGCTCGCGGCCCGGACGCCGATCGCGGTGCACGTGTCGCCGAGCGGCGCACGCGCGGCCTCGGCCGGATTCCTGCTCCTCCTCGCCGCGGACGTGGCCGCGATGTCGCCCGGGACGAACACGGGCGCCGCGCATCCTGTCGATGCTTCAGGCAGCATGGCGAAAGAGGACATCGGGCTCCAGAAGGCCGAATCGGACCTGGCCGCGTTCGCGCGGACGATCGCGAAGAACCGCGGGAGGAACGTGGAGCTCGCGGAGCGCGCCGTGACCGAGTCCGTCTCCTTCACCGAGGAGGAAGCGCTCGAGGAAGGCCTGGTCGACATCGTCGCCAAGAGCCGCGCGGACCTCATCGCCGGGCTCGACGGCCGGACGATCCGCCGTTTCGACGGCTCGGAGACCGTTCTCGATCTGAAGGGACCGATCGCCGAGCCGCTCGAGCGCTCGACGATCCACAAGATCCTCGGACCGCTCCTCCGGCCGGAGCTCGTCCTGCTCCTGCTCGGCCTGGGGATGATGGGACTCTACGCCGAGCTGTCGCACCCCGGGCTGATCCTGCCGGGCGTCGTGGGGGTCCTGTGCCTCCTGCTCTTCGCGCTGGCGTTCCAGTTCCTCCCGATGAACACGGTGGGGCTGCTCGTCGTCGCCCTTGGCCTCGTCTTGTTCGTCCTGGAGCTCAAGGTCGTTTCCCACGGCCTCCTCGCGCTCGGCGGGATCGCCTGCCTGATCGTGGGGTTGATGATGGTCTTCCCGCGGGACATCCCCGCGCTGCGCGTCTCCTGGTCCTTCGTCCTTCCGCTCGCGCTCGCGATGGGCGGCTCGATGGCGGTCGTCGTGTGGCTCGTGACGCGCGCCCGGAGCGCGCCGGTGACGACCGGGACGCAGGGGATGGTGGGCGAGACCGGCTGGGCGGAGACGGATCTCCAGCCGGGAGGTCCGGAGGGAAGAGTCCACGTGCACGGCGAGCTCTGGAGCGCGCGGACGACGAGCTACGTGACGCGCGGCGAGGAAATCCGCGTCGTCGGAGTCGAGGGGATGAGGCTGCTCGTGCAGCGGAAGGAGATCGAGACGTGATCGAGATGACCGCCGGATTGGGAGTCGCCATCGCTTTCCTGCTCTTCCTCGTGCTGAACTCCGTGCGGATCCTGCCGGAGTACGAGCGGGGAGTCGTTTTCCGCCTCGGCCGGCTCCGGCCGCAGGACTACGGGCCCGGGATCTTCTTCCTGATCCCGATCGTCGACCGGATGGTGCGGGTCTCGCTGCGCACCGTCGTCCACGACGTGCCGCCCCAGGACATCATCACGAAGGACAACGTGTCGGTGAAGGTGAACGCGGTCGTCTACTTCCGCGTCGTCTACCCGCGCAAGGCGATCGTGGAGATCGAGGACTACGCCTACGCGACATCGCAGCTGTCGCAGACGCTCTTGCGGAGCGCGCTCGGGCAGCACGAGCTCGACGATCTCCTGACGGAGCGCGAGAAGCTGAACGCCAAGCTGCAGGCGGACCTGGACCGCGACACGGATCCGTGGGGGATCAAGGTCAGCAAGGTCGAGGTGAAGCACGTCGACCTGCCGGAGTCGATGCAGCGCGCGATGGCGAAGCAAGCCGAGGCCGAGCGCGAGAAGCGCGCGAAGATCATCCACGCGGCGGGGGAGTACGAGGCCTCCGAGCAGCTGGCCAAGGCGGCGGGGACGATGAGCCAGAATCCGGTCACGTTGCAGCTGCGCTATCTGCAGACGCTGACGGAGATCGCGGTCGAGAAGAACTCGACGATCCTCTTCCCGGTGCCGGTGGACTTCCTGAAGGCGCTGATGCAGAAGTGACGAACCGGAATACGGTACCAGGTCAATTCTTGCGGGATCGGAACAGCGTCGCATCGCCGAGTGAAATACGGAACCAGGTTCGTTTTCTCGCACCTGGAGCCGCGTCG
>JBJXFB010000017.1:0-2867 GCA_046155895.1 Planctomycetota bacterium
CGATGACCCAGCGACGGACGCTCGGTGAGATCCTCGTCGGCCTGGGCCGTATCACCGCGAGCGACGTGACCAAAGCGCTCGAGTACCAGCGGCACAGCGGCGGGTACTTCGGCCAAGCTCTCGTCGCGTGCGGACTGGTAACGGAGGAAGAGATCGAGTGGGGGCTCGCCTCCCAGTTCGATCTTCCGTACGTCTTCCCGCGAGCGGAGGAGGTCGACTACGACACCGCCTCGCTGGTCTCGCCCGAGTGGGCGCTGGCGAATCTGACGTTTCCGATCATGCGGACCGCCCAGAGCCTGACCGTCGTGGTCGAATCCCCGCTCAAGACGAAGGCGGTGGAGGAGCTGCGGGCCCGCACCCATCTGGAGATCCAGCTCGCGCTGGCGTCGGCGTCCAAGATTCGCGAGCTCGTTAGGGAGGTCCACGCCCGCGCCGCAGCCGCCGACGAGGAAGCCAGGCGGCCCCCCATCGGCATCTCGGAGGCGCTCGACTTCGTCCTCACCGCTGCCGTGCCTCGCTTCGGCATCTCCGTGCGCGGCCCCCGGGCCTCGATCTGGTGGGACGACGGGGGGACCATCCGGCGCCGCCTCCTCTCGGGTGATTGGCTCGGAGACCTCGGACTCTCTCTACAGCCGGACCTCGAGGCACTGACTCGCGGCCACCGACGCCGCGACTGGCCGGGCGAGATACGTCGCGGCGGCCCCCCGATCCACGTGGACGTGCACTACCTCGCGGACGAGTCGGGAAGGGAGATCGTCTTCCGCGCCCGCCCGCAGGCGGCCCAGGAGGCGGTCTTGTTTCCCCCTCCGCCGCCGGGCATCGTCTCCGAGGTTCGACTCCTGGCCCGCTCGGGTGCCGCACGCTTCGTGGTCACGACCCATCCCCCGGAGCTGGGGCACGAGATACTCCCGCATCTGCCGGAGCTGCTCCTCGATACCGCATGGCGTAGCATCTACGTGCACGCGAGCGAGCGCGACGCGGCGACCGCGACCTTCAGTCAGCGCCTGTCGGACGATCCGGAAGCATGGCGGGCGGAGATCGATGCCCTGCGCGTGTTCCAGTTCGACGTCGCGACCATCGATCTCGCCGGGAGCGAGCGTGGATGGATGATGAGCGCGCTCGATCTCGCGTCGATGGCCTTCCTGTTGTGGACCAACGGCGCCGACCCGGAGCCTGTGCGCGCTGCCGGCATCCGCTGGCATCTCCACGTCGCGCGCCGCGACGACGCCGACCTCGACTGGTCGCTCGAACCGTTGTCCTGACCGACCTCACTTTCGCTAACCAACCGAAGCGAGAACGCATGGCACAGATCGATCAGTTCCTGAAGGTGCTCGTGGAGCAGAAAGGCTCGGACCTCCACCTCACCACGGGTTCGCCTCCGGTGATGAGGGTCCACGGGCAGATGCAGCGCATCAAGTTCCGGGAGATGGCCAACAAGGATCTCGAGACGCTCGTGTACGAGATCATGTCCGAGGATCTGCGCGTGAAGTTCCTCGACAAGCTCGACGCGGACTTCGCCTACGAGATCGAGGGGCTGGCCCGCTTTCGCGTGAACGTCTTCTGGCAGCGGAAGGGCTTGGGCGCGGTCCTGCGGACGATTCCCTCGAAGATCCTCACCGCGGACCAGCTCGGGCTACCCGAGGCCATCCGCAAGATGTGCATGCTCACGAAGGGTCTCGTGCTCGTCACGGGTCCCACCGGATCGGGAAAGAGCACGACGCTCGCGGCGATGGTGGACCTCATCAACGAGACGCGCGCCGACCACATCCTGACGATCGAGGATCCGATCGAGTTCGTGCATCCTAACAAGAAGGCGCTCGTCAACCAGCGCGAGGTGCCCACGCACACGAAGAACTTCTCGAACGCGCTCAGGGCCGCGCTGCGCGAGAATCCCGACGTGATCCTCGTCGGTGAGATGCGCGATCAAGAGACGATCGAGCTGGGTATCACCGCCGCCGAGACCGGTCACCTCGTCTTCGGAACGCTGCACACGAACTCGGCACCGAAGACAGTGGACCGCATCATCGACGTATTCCCTGCGGACGAGCAGGATCAGGTGAGGTCGCAGCTCGGGGACTCGCTCAAAGGGGTGATCGCCCAAGTGCTGTTGAAGGCGAAGGACGGCAAGAGCCGTATGGCTGCGTGGGAGATCATGGTCGGCACGTCCGCGATCGGAAACCTCATTCGTGAGAACAAGATCCATCAGATCCCGTCGATCATTCAGACGGCCAAGAAGGAAGGGATGCAGCTGCTCGATCAGCACATCATGGAGTTCCTCATGACCGGCAAGATCACGCCCGAGGAGGCGTACATGAGGGCGAACAACAAGGCGACCTTCCGCGAGCACCTCAAGGAAGCCCCGCCGGCGGAGTTCGTGTAGGAGATCTCGATGGCGACAGGCAACGGCTCCCGGGACGTCGTCTTCCTCTCCGGGAAGCGCACGGGCTTCGGTGCGTTCGGCGGCACGCTGAAGGATTTCACGGCCACCGATCTCGCGGTGTTCAGCAGCGCCGCGGCGATCGAGGCGGCGGGGGTTCAGCCCGCGCAGATCGGCCACTCGATCTTCGGGAACGCGCTGCAGACGTCGGCGGACGCGATCTACCTCGCGCGACACGTCGCGCTCCGTGCCGGCATCCCGCAGGATCGGCCGGCGCTCACGGTGAACCGACTGTGCGGCTCCGGCTTCGAGGCGATCGTGCAGGGCGCGAAGGAGATCCTGCTCGGTGAGGCGGACGTCTGCCTGACGGGTGGCACCGAGTCGATGAGCCAGGCGCCCCACGCGGTGCGGGGCGCGCGCTGGGGAGCGCTGCGTCTCGGGCCTGCCGAGGGCGCCCTCGAGGACGTGCTCGGGGATGCGCTCGTGGACT
>JBJXFB010000030.1:0-3323 GCA_046155895.1 Planctomycetota bacterium
CTCGAGGTGCGAGAAAACGAACCTGGTTCAGTATTTCTCGCGTCCCGCGAGCACCGCTTCCCACGCCGCCACGGTCTCGCGCGCGTTGCGCTCCCAGGTGTACTGCCCGGCGTGACGGACGCGGGCCTGGCAGGCCCGCGGGTCGCGCGCGCTCGCGATCGCTGCGGCGATCGCGTCGGTCAGGAAATCGGAAGCATGGTCGACCTTCGCGTTGTCGACGAACTGGGCCAGTCCGCCGAGGGCCTCCTCGAATACGGGCAGGCGGCTGGCGACGACCGCGGTGCCGAACGAGAAGGCCTCGAGGGGGGTCACGGGCGTCTCGGCATCGTCGACGAGGTGCACGAGGACGCTCGACCGGGCCACGAGTGCCGCCAACTCCGCTTCGGGCAGCGCGGTCTCGCGGACGACGCGCAGGTGCACGTGGGAAGCCTTGGCCAGGCTCATGAAGTCGCGCTCCTCCTCCCCCGGGCCGCCGACGAGGTGCAGGTGGGCCGTCAGGCCGTCGTCGACGAGCCGCTCGAAGGCCTTGAGCAGCCGCAGGGTCCTGCGACCCTTGCGCAGTGCGCCCAGCGCGAGGATGCGCGGGATCTCCTCGCGCGCGGGCGGAGACGCGAGGTCGCGCCGCCAGTGATCGCAACCGACCGCCACGACGTGCACGCGCTCGCGCGGGAAGCCGTAGTGGACCTCCAGGCGCTTCGCGCAGGTCGGACCGAAGACGATCGCGCCGTCCGCACGGGCGAGCGCGCGCTTGAAGAGGGCTTCCTCCAGGGAGCCGGCCTCGGGGATCTCGGCCACGGCGATGGTCTGCGCGGCGCGCGCGATGCGCGGCAGCTCGCGCGAGGTGTGGTGGAAGACGTCGACGCCGCCGAGGGCCAGATCGGCGCAGCGCCTGCTCTTGAGCGGATGCCAGCGCAGGCGGCTCCTCGAGGCCTCGGTGCGCAGCCTGCGGACGCGCGGATCGCCGGGGGGGAGGCCGAGCGCGGCCTCGGGGACGGTTCTCTCGGCGCTTCCGACCTCGTAGAGGGCGACCTCGGGCTTCCCGTCGAGCCGCACGAGCGCGCGCACGAGCTCGCGCGCGTAGCGTCCGGCTCCCGGGAAGTGGGAAGTCGCCGGGAGGTAATCGATGCCGACGCGCAGGGCTCGACCTCAACCCGGCAAGCCGGTCCTGGCGACGCGCTCCATCGCGTCCGCGAAGCGGTCCACCTCTTCGAGCCGCGTGTACACGGCGGGCGAAACTCGCACGCCCTGGAACTCGGGATGCTGGATCGCGACGACGAAGATGCGCTCCTTCTCCCACAGGTGCGCGCCGAGCTTCCCGGCGTCGATCCCGTCGATCTCGACGGTGGCAACGCCGCTCGCGCATCCCGGAGCGAGGCTCGTGTGGAGGCGGATGCGGTCCTGGCCCGAGAGCCGCCGCGCCCAGCGGTCGCGGAGGTACAGCATCCGCGCCTGCTTGCGCGCCGGTCCGATGCCGTCGTGGAAGGCGATCGCGTGGGCGATCGCGAGGATGTTCGCGGCGGGGTGGGTGCCGATCTCCTCGAACTTGCGGATGTCGGCGTCCATGGACTCCGGCGCGGCCATCAGCGGCCAGAGGCCCGGGATCCTCGCCTTGCGGACGAAGAGCATCCCCGTCCCGTGCGGCGCGAAGAGGAACTTGTGGAGCGAAGTCCCGAAGTAGTCGCAGTCGAGGTCGGCGTGCTTGAAATCGAGGTGCGCGAAGGAGTGCGCGCCGTCGACGACGACGGAGATGCCCCTCGGGCGCGCCAGGTTCACCACGGCCTTCACGGGCATCACCTGCCCGGTGATGTTGATCACGTGGCACATGTGGATCACCCGCGTCTTCTCGCTGATCCCGCTCTCGAAGCGCCGGACGATCTCGGCCGGATCCTGGCACGCCAGGGGGACCTGGATCTCGCGCAGCACGATCCCGTCGCGCCGCGCGCGCTGCTTCCAGGCCGTCAGCATGCGCGGGTAGTCCTGCGTCGTCGTCAGGACCTCGTCGCCCCGGCGCAAGTCCAGGCCCATCTGCACGTTCTCGAGGCTCTCGGAGGCGTTGCGGGTGATCGCGATCTCCCCGCGATCGCAGCCGAAGAGCCGCGCGAGTCCGGTCCGGACGGTTTCCTTCTGCGGTTCCTGGAGCTGCCACAGGACGTAGGCGGGCGCGGTGTTCGCGTGGTCGAGGTAGCGCTTCATCGCCTCCTGCACCGACGCCGGCGCGGGGCAGACGCCGCCGTTGTTCAGGTTGACCAGGCTGCGGTCGGCGGTGAAGGCCTCCTGGATCCCGAACCAGAAATCCTCGTCGTCGGCCAGGTCCGCGGGCGTGCCCGGAGCCGAGGCGAGCGAGGAAACGCGCTCGAGCGCGTCCTCCCTCAAGGTCGGCCGGCACCCCACGGACCACGCCAGCGCCGGCGCGTAGATCGCGCCGAGGAGCTCGCGGCGGTTCACGGGCGCGCGCATCGTGCGCGAGGATAGCGAACGCGCGGAGCGATTGCCCTCTAGCGGAAGCGGGGTTCCCTGCGCGTCGAGGCCGGGGCGCGGCGCGAGGACGACGCCAGGCGCGGACGCTTGCGGTCCCCGGGCTGCACGATCGGCTCGCTGACGAGAACGTCGGGCTTCTCGGCCAGCTCCCGCTGCGCGGCTTCGAGCTTACGGCCCGTCGGCGGCGATCCGAGCAGGCCGCCGTCCAGCCGCAGGGCGTCGTTGAAGTCCCTCCAGAGCGTGAACAAGAAGGGGATCCAGATCGGAGTGGCTCCGATCAGGACCACCCAGCGCAGGACTTCCTTGTCGAATTCCATCAGGGAGGGGGGGCCCGACGGCCAGGCGCCCGAGGGTGTATCGTAACCGCGCCGAGTTCTCCTGAGCGATGCCCGCCTTCCTCCTCGCCTTCCTGCTGGCCGCCCTCCCCGGGGGTGGCGAGCACGTCCGCGGCATGACGATCTCCTGCCAGACCTGGGGCCGGGAGTGGGGGAGCGACGGCTTCGGACCGGAGCTCGACGAGCTCAAGGCCCTGGGCGTCAACTGGGTCTCGATCCATCCCTACGCCTCGATCCGGCACGACGGCACCGTGGAAGCGCGTCGCTTCGACCCCGAACGTCCCCCCGAGTGGATCCTCCGGCCGATCCGCGAGGCGCACGAGCGCGGGATGTCGATCCTCGTGATCCCGCACCTGGCGTATTGGGGGAGTCCCTGGGGCTGGCGCGGGGAGATCGACTTCGAGCATCCGGAGGAGCTGGCGCGTTTCTTCGAGACCTACACGAGTTGGATCGTGGGCGTCGCGCGCGCCGCCAAGGACGCCGACGGATTCTCGATCGGCAACGAGACGG
>JBJXFB010000047.1:0-39159 GCA_046155895.1 Planctomycetota bacterium
GGACGTGCACGCGATGGAGATGGGAGTCGAGCTGATCCCGTTCGCCCTCCACTCCCAGACCGCGCTGCCTCGTCCGTCGATCGCCGCGACGCCCGTGCTGGTGCGCACCAGGATCCGATCGGGGGCCAGCGCCGCGCGGCGCGACCAGGCGCCGGGGCCTTTCGAGAGGCCCGACACCGTCACTCCCACGTTCGCGAACGCGTCGAGGTCGACGCCCTCGGGCCGCGCGACGACGGCCGTCACCCGCACCTGGCTCCGCGCGTTGCCGAGGGAGCTCTTCGAAGAGACGAACACGGCCGCGTAGGTTTCGAAGTCCGTTTCCTCGGCGTCGGTAGCGGGAGGCAGGCGCCCGAGGATCTCCCAATCGCCGGTGCGGGACAGATCCTGGCGCACCGTCGAGAGAGGCCCGAAGCGGCCGATCGGGGGAGCCGGATCGGGATCGGCCCGGCGCGTCAGCGTGGCCGCCAGCTCGGCCAGCGAGCGTCCGCCGTCGCCGTCGATGTCCGAACGCACCTGCGGGTGGCTCTCGGCGAGGCAGCGCGTCAGCTCCGCGGCGAATTCGTCGTTCCCGAACTTCGCCAGCGTCGAGGCCAGCCGGAGCCAAGCCCGTACCTGGCGCTCGCTCGCGTCGGCGAACGAAAACCCGCGGGCCCCGGACTCTCCCGAGACTGCCGGGATCCCCTCCTGGACGATGCGGGCGACCTCGGAGGCGTTGCCCGCCTCGAAGGCCCGGTTCAGGCGGTGATCCGCGGCCTGCTCGGCGGCGCGCGAGTGGGGGTAGAGACGCCCGACGCGCGTGAGCTCGCCGGGGTTCCCCGAGGCGAGCGCCGCCTCGAGGAGGGCTCCGGCGCGCGCTTCGAAGACTTCGTAGCCGTCCTGCCTTCCTTCGCGGCGCCCCTCGCGCACGATGGCGCCGATCCGGTCGGAGGCCAGCGCCCCGGACGACTGCTCCGGGAGATCGATGTCGGGATAGAGCTCGAGCACCCGGTGCAGACCGAACAACTCCGCCGGCGCGTCCCGCCGCGCGGAGGCCTCCGCCACGCGGTCGAGGATCACCCACAGCCCGATCGGCATCTCGCAGTAGATCGCGTCCGGCTTGACGACGCTTCCGACCACCGGGACGAAGCGCGGGAGGCTCGAGGCCGGGGAATCAGCGTTCTCGTCGCGGACCGCGTCGCACACCAGGGGCAAGTCCGCGCACTCGCGTTCGAGCTCCGCGATCGCCTCCGCGCGGGCCGAGGCCGCCTCGGCGTCCGAAGTCCGCAGGAGCGCGAGCTCCTCGAGGATCGTGTCGCGCCGCATCGCCGCGTCGGGCGAGAGAGGCCGAGCGCGGCGCAAGGCCGCCAGCGCGCCGGAGCGGTCGGCGAGGCCGGCCTTGAGGCGGGCCTGGGAACGCAGGACCTGGTGCATCTCGACCGCCGCGCGGGTGCGGCCGACGTCCGGAGCGACCTCTCCCGTGGCGTCGCTCGCCTTCGCGCCGGCCGAGTTCGAGAGGCCCGCGAGGGCTCGCGCCAGCACCGTCTCGGCCTCCTCGAGGTGCGTGCGCGCCTGTTCGATGTTCCCGCGCTCCCACAGCGAGGCTCCGCGGTCGGCGAGGAGCCTTCCGAGGGCCAGCGCGGCGCCGGGATCGTCCGGTTTCGCGGTGAAGGCCACGCGAGCCTTCTGCGTGAGGAGGTTCCAGTCGAACCAGCCGGTGGCGCCCGTGGTCGAGACCGAGCTCATCTCGCCCGGACCGAGGACGAGATTGCCTCCCGAGAGCGGCGGGTCCCAGGCTTCGGTCGACACGGCGCGCCCGGTCTCGACGTCGACCTCGATGCGATTCTCGCGCAGCGGGAGGACGATGCGGTCTCCGGCCAGCACGGGACGCCAGTACATGCGGTCGCGCAGCCCGTCGTCGGTGAAGGTCCAGCGGCTCTCGGTCGGAGCCGAGATCCGCAGGCCGCTCGGAGCCGAGATCGCGCCCAGCACGCTGCCCGCGACGAAGACCAGGCCTGGACGCGCGCCGACGAGGAGATGGATGTCGGCCCGGTCGAAGAGGACCTCGATGCGCCGGTGATCGAGGCTCCACAGGAGGCCGCCCGTCGCGAGATCGATCCCGACCATCGATTCGCTGTCGATCGGCGTCGCGATGACGATGCCCTCCGCGAGCACCGGCGGCGCATTCGACCACTTCACGTCGCGCGGCGTGGCCGGGAATCCGCCGTGGACGTTCTTCGGGAGCGGAACCTGGTCGTAGAGCGTCTCCCACAGGATCTCGCCGGTGAAGAGGTCCAAGGCCGCGATCGTGCCGAGCTGGGTGAGGGCGATCACGCGATCGTCCTGCACGACCAGGGGCGGCGCGCAGAACTCGTGCTCGGCGCGGCCGAACATGTTCAGCTCGCGCTGGCCGCTGATCAGGGCGGTCGACCACAGGAGCGATCCCGACTCGAGATCGAAGCACCCGACGTGGTAGTCGATGCGTCCCTGCATGCGGTAGTAGGGCGCGAGGACGCGCGTCCCGCACAGGATGGGCGGACCGGCGACGCTCATGCGCTGCGCGAAGCCGCCTGCCTCGCCGTCCCACTTCGGGGGCGGAGCGTGGTCCCAGAGCGGGCGGCCGCTCTCGAGGTCGAAGGCAAAGAGCCGCCGGTCGGGGATGATCTTCGTGACGGGGATGTTGCCGGCGTAGACGTACTCCTGCACGAAGGTCACGGGCACCTGGAGGGCCGCCAGCGCCACGTGCGCGCCCGCCGCGGGCGCGATCAGCGCGGCCTTGGGATCGACGCCGTCGAGGAAGTCCGCGCGGGTCCTCCCGGGTAGCGAGGGTAGCGAGCTCCAGCCCTCCGGCTCGCCGCTGTCCCACAGGAGCGATCCCGACCACGCGTGCAGCGCGAGCAGCCGGAGCGAAGTGCTCACGAGGAGGACGTCCCCGGATCGCGCCGGGAAGAGCGCATCGGGGCGCTTGAACGGGTGGGGCGGGAGCGGAGAGGGCGCGGGCCAGCCTTCGAGCTCGCGGCCGGAGAGCCTCGCCACTCCGGGGGACGGAGCCAGGCCCGGGCTCGTCGTGAAGGGATGCAGCGCGTCGGCGAAGGGCGCCAGGCCCGGGGCCTTCGAGCCGGATTCGCGCGACTGGAGGTCCGCGCGGGCTTGCGCGACCCGACGCAGTGCCGCGGCGCGCTCGGGGGATTCCGGGAGCCCGCCGATCGACCGTTCCGCTTCCGCCCAGTCGTTCGCGCGGGCGCTGGCTCGCGCCAGATCGAGGTCGTTCCGGCCGAGGAGCGCTGCGAGCGCGCGCGACCAGGCCGCCCGGGCCCTCTCGTCCTCCCCGCGCTCCAACTCGAGGTCGCCGAGAGCCCACCACGCGGCTTGGGCTGCATCCGTCAGCGGCCAACGCCGCGCTACCTCGGCCAGCGCACTCCGGTCGGCGCGGTCGCGCGCGCGCTCGAACGCGGCTCGCGCCTCCGAGCCGTGCCTCTGCCGGTAGAGCGCCTGCGCCTCCGCGGGAAGCCGCAGGAGGACGTCCCTCGCGCGGGGTCCGGCCCCGGCATGCACCGGCATCAGCGAGGGGTGGCCGCCGCGCGAGCGCGGCCGTTCTCCGGCCAGCAGATCGCCCTTGTGCTCCTCGAGGACCTCCTGGAGTTCCTGCAGCGCCTCCCTCCAGCGTCCCGCGGCGACGTGCTCCTGGGCGCGCTCCATGCGCGACTTGGCCGCGGCGTGGTCGGGTATCCGGAAGGGCTGCGCTTCCTCGTTCCGGCGATCCTGCGCCGCCCGCGAAGACGCGGGAGCGCCCGTGGACGCGAAGGCGGCGAGCGCCAGGGGGATGAGGAAGAGCACGATGGATTCCCCTCTAGATCAACTCCCAGCGCTTGCGGAGCGCCCATTCCAGCGAGAGCAGGAAGAGCGCCAGACCGAGCGTGCCCCAGTGGTCCCAGGCGTCGTCGAGCTCCGAGGAGATCGGCTCGCGCCGCTCCTCGTTGCCCGGGAACTCCGACAGGAGGTCCTGGACATGAGCGAGGTCCCGGGCCCGGCCGCGGGAGAGCGAAGCGATGGAGGCCAGCGTCTCCGGGTCGGGCGAGGGATCGGCGTTCTCGCGCGAGGGGATCGCGACCTCGAATTCGGCCGAGGCGGAATGCTCCGTGTCGCCCGCGACGGAGGCCACGTACATGCCCGGCCTCTCGACGTCGAACGAGGCGCGGAAGAGCCCCGGTCGATCGGGCACGCGCTCGAGCCGGACCTCGCGCACGGTTCCCTCGGGCGACGTGAGGTTCGCGCCGAGGTCGGGCCGTTCCGAGGGCCTGTAGTCCTCGTCGAGCACGCGCGCCTCGAGCGTCACGCGCTCGTCGAGGTCGTACCGGCTCTTGAGCGCGTCGATCTGGACGCGGCGGTCGCCGCTGCGCAGGCGCGAGAGCGCGACCCAGCGGATCGCGTTCCTCCAGAAGCGCTCGTGGTAGCGCGTTCCGAAGCGGTACTGCCAGCGCCAGGTTTCGTCGAAGCCGACGAAGAGCGTCCGGCCGGAGGGATACCAGCCGGCCACGAGGATCGGGAAGCGTCCGTTGGAGTTGGCGTCCCGGGGATGGCGCAGCAGGACCTGCGCGCCGGGCTTCGCGCGCAGGACCGGGCAGTACCAGTAGAAGCCGGCGAGACCGCCCTCGTCCTCCCACAGCTCGCGGTTCACGCGCGCGTCGGGCACGAGGCGCACGACCTCGTGCGGGTTCGCGGGGTCCTCGAGGCTCGCGTTCCAGGTCTCCGTGAGCGTGCCTTCGATCCCGGTCCCCGCCGACGCGTCGAGCACGACGGGCAGGAGGTCCTCGAGGGGCGTGCCGGCGAAGGCGCGCGGGTCGTCGTACTCGCCCGCGATCATCACGAGGCCGCCGCCGCGCTCCACGAACTCGTGGACGGAGGCCATGAACTCCTCGCAGCGCGAGGGATCGGGGGAGATCGCGTAGGGGTTCACGTCGCCGAGGATGATGACGTCGTAGGAATCGAGCAGCGTCTTGCGGTCCGTCGGGATCGCGCGCAGCGACGGCAGTCCGGGGCTCGATTCCTGCGGGAAATCGGGCGTGGCGGACATCAGGAAGCACTGCGTGGACAGGTTCACGTCGGATCGCTGGAGGAGCGTGTGCAGGAACCGGTACTCGTAGCGCGGGTAGGCGTCGACGTAGAGCACGCGGATCTTCTCGGGCGCGACGTGGACGCCGACTTCGACCGAGTTGTCGTCGCGCAGGGTCTCGTCCTCGATCGGCGGCACGCTGATGCGGAAGCGGCGCTCGGGAGTCTGTCCGTTCGAGGACTGCGGCGGAGCCACCAGGACGACGCGCGTGCCGCCTTCGCCGACCTCGATCTCCTCCTCGGCGACCGGGCGCCCGATGCTCCCCGAGGAGCGCGACCCGGGGGAAACCGAGGCGTCGACTTCCTCGAGCACGACGCGCGCCAGGACCGGACCCTGCGTCCCGCGCGCGAGCACCCGGATGGTGAACTCGATCTCGTCGCCTTCGAGAACGCTCGGGGGAGCCTCGGCGATCTCCACGATCAGGTTGCGCTCGGGGTGAGTGTCCCCGACGACCAGCGTGTGCACGGGGATGCCCGCCGCGGCTGCCGCGCGCGCGGCCTCGAGCGGCTGCGTGCCGCCGTTGCTGCGGCCGTCGGTCACGACCACGACCTCGGTGACGTTGCGCCCGCGCTGGCCCGAGATCGCAGACACGATCGCGGACCCGACGTGAGTCGACGAGCCGCGGCCCGCGAGCGTGGCGGGATCGTCGAGAGGATCGAGCCGGTCGGAGAAGCGGTGCAGCCTCGCGACGTAGCCGCGCTCGGCGAGAGCCGGCAGGAGCTTCTTGCGCACCGCCGCGGACGCGAGCTCGAGACGCGTGCTCTCCTCCGCCGGGCGGTCCGAGAAGCTCGAGAGCAGGCGCCGGGTCTCCGCATCGGCCGCGTACGTGTCGACCCGGCGCATGCTGGCCGAATCGTCGACGAGGACGAGCACTTCCGCGGGACGGATCTCCTCGCGCCGGCTCACGAAGACCGGCCTGAAGACGACGGCCAGGAGCAGGAGGAGGCTCGCGAAACGCAGCGCGGCGAGGAGCCCGCGGGCGCGCGGCGAGACCGATTCGCGCGCGTACACGAACCACGCGAGCGCCGCGCAGGCGGGCAGCACGAGCAGGACGATCACCCAGGCTTCGGGTGCGTCGAGGAGCTTGAAGCTCTCGCGCATCCCCGTGCGCTGGATCTCGGCGGCCCCCTGCGCGGCGCTCTGGAGGGCGGAGATCACACGCTCCTCCTGCGCCCGATCCAGGCGGCCCACAGCGACTCGAGCACGAGCGCGACGAAGCATGCGATCGCGATGCCGCGCCAGAGCTCGCCGCGCTGGAGCTCATCGGGATCGCTCGGGGTCTCTCCGTCGTCGTCCGAGGTCACCGCGACGAGCGCGGGGTGCAGCGACGAGAGCTCGTCGGGCAGGATGCGCTCGAGGTCGCCTTCGTCGGGGTCGAGGCGCACGGCGAAGGCGATCGTCCCCGCCCGCGAGGTCGTCCCGTCCACCTCGATGCTGTAGAGGCCGGCGTGCTCGGTGTCCTGCCCAGGGACGGCCGGCAGCCGCCAGCGCCCGCCGGGGAGCTCCTCGGCGACGCCGTCGAGCGCGGCGCGCGATCCGTCGGGCTTCGTGAGGGCGAGGACGCGCGGGAAGGCCGCGGCTTCGGCCTGGAACGGCTCGCCGGGCCCCAGGTTCCGCTCCGGGCCGGCGGGGCGCGCCGCGTAGCGGAGGAGCTCGTGCGCGAGCGGAACGAGCGTGCGCGGCGATTCGGGCAGCCGGGTCCACGCCGGATCGATCGTGGTCGTCCAGAGGATCACGCGGCCGCGGTCGAAGCCCCGCTCGACGAGCAGCGCGCTCGAGCCCGGGTCGTCGAGCGTGGCGAGCGCGCGCGCTCCGGGCGCGAGGCGCGTGGAGAAGAACTCGTAGATCGGCACCTCGGTGAGCAGCGGCTTCCAGCGCTCGTCGCCGAAGAACGAGAGCGCCGGGCTCTGTTCGTCGAAGCTCCGGACTCGGAAGTAGGAGTCGCGCCGGGAGGGGATCGCGGTGCGTCGCAGGAGCTGTGCGGGGAGGAGTCCCGAGCCGTCCTCACGCCACATGCGCGAGTCGTAGGCCTCCGGCGTGACGCGGTCGCCCAGGCTGATGATCAGCGCCGCGCCCCCCGCGACCGTGCGCTCGAGGGTATCGATCACGGCCGGCGGCAGGCTCTCCACGTTCGCGAGCCAGATCGCGTCGTAGTCCTCGATGCGAACCTCGCCGGTCGAGAGCGCCTCGGGCCTCGCCTCGGTCGGCTCGAAGGGGTGCCCTGCCGCGAGCGCGCCGGCCGAGCCGTCGTCGATCGGAGGATCGAGGACGGCGCGCAGCAGGCCGATCTCGTCCTCCTCGATCAGCGCCGACGGAGCGCCGTCCACGAGGAGCACGCGCAGGGGCGGAGGAACGGTGATCACGTGGTAGCGGTGGTCGTCGGCGGCCAGGCGGTCCCCCTCGAGGCGCGCCTGGAGGACGTGCTCGCCGGGATCGCGGATCGACAGCGTGAAGACCGCCTCGGCCCGGCCGCGTGGAGGAACGTCGATCGTCTGGCTCGGCCGGCTCTCGCCGTCGAGATCGAGCGCGAGCCGCACGCCGCGCCGGACCGCGGGCCCGTGGTTGCGGACTTCGACGCGGATCTCGGCCGGGATGCCGGCGCCGAGCGCGGGCCCCGAACTCGACACGCTGGCCACGCCGAGATTCGGCGGGACCGGCTCGGAGGCTCCGAAATCCTCGACGAGCACGCGGCACTGGCGCTTCGAGAGCGCGTCGAGCACTTCGTACAGGGCCGGGCGCGGCGGCTGGGCGTCCTGAGCGGCCGAGCCGGAGGGATCGCGCTCGGCGGGTTCCTCGCTCGGGGGGCGCTGGAGGAACGAGCGCCGCTGCAAGTCGCACAGAAGGCGGATCTCGATCGAGGAGGCCAGCGCGCCCGCTTCCCCCTCGTTCGCGAAGTCGAGCACTTCCGAGAGGGCAGCCGCGAGGTCGAGCGGCTCGTCGGTCGGCGCCGTCAACGTGTCGAGGATCGACAGCGCCTCGGCCGGATTCGACCACGAGAGCGTGCGCGGGTAGGCACCCGCGAGGATCAGGCGCACGCGGTCGCCGTGCGCGCCGTCGAGGTCGCGCAGGATCTCCCGGGCCCGCGCGATCTGGCGCTCGAAGACGGTCTCGACGCCCTCGCGGTAGCCCGTCGAAGCCGATCCGTCGATCACGAGCGCGAGATCGCGGCGGCTCTCGGTCAAGCGCGCGAGCGGGCTGGAGTCTCCCGCGAACGGCCGCGAGATCGCGAAGGCGAGGAGCGCGATCGCGGCGACGCGCAGCAGCAGGAGGAGCAGGTTCTCGAGCTGCACGCGGCGCCGGGTGCGCTTGTAGGCGGCGAGGACGAAGCGCATCGCGGCCCACGGCATCGGCCGGTGCCGCTGGCGGTTCAGGATGTGGATGATCACCGGGACGGCCGCGAGCCCGAGCCCCGCGAGCAGGGCCGGGTTCACGAAGCCGCCGATCCAGGCCGCGGGAATCACCGGCTCCGCCTCCCGCCGCGCACGCGAGCCATGCGGTGCGCGAGGTAGGTCGACAGCGAGGCCTCGAGCGGCGCCGAGGTCTGGATCGGGACGAAGTCGACCGAGAGGCCGCGCGCCGCGCGCGCCAGCTCGGTGTTGTGCCGCCCGATCTCCTCGAGGTAGGCCCCTCGGATCGCGCGCGGATCGACCTTGTGGATGCCGCTCGCCTCGAGGCCCTCGAGCTTCAGGAGGCTGTCGAAGCCGAAGGTGAGCTCCTCGGGATCGAGGATCTGGAACAGGATCGGCTCGTGGCCGCCGGAGAGCAGGAGCTTCACCCCGGCGATGATGTCGCTCGGCCGGTCGAAGAAGTCCGAGAAGATGCACACGATCCCGCGGCGCTTCAGCTTGGGCGAGATCCACTTGAGGACGGACCCGATGCTGGTCTTGCCGGTCGGCTCCGCCTTCTCGAGCAGGTCGAGGATCGACTTGCGCTGCACCGCGCCGTTCCCGGGGGGGACCTTCGCGCGGAAGGCCTCGTCGAAGACCACGAGGCCCGCCGTGTCGCGCGTCGTCAGCACGAGGTGCGCCAGGGCCGCCGCGCACCAGCGGGCGTAGTCGAGCTTCGTCCAGGGCATCGAGCCGTAGGCCATCGACTCGCTCGCGTCGAGGAGCAGGTGGCAGACGAGGTTCTCCTCCTCCACGAACTGCTTCACGACGAGGCGGTCGGAGCGTCCGAAGACCTGCCAGTCCACGCGCCGCAGCTCGTCGCCGGGCACGTACTCGCGGTGCTGCGCGAACTCGACCGAGCTGCCGAGGTGGCTGGAGCGGTGCTGGCCAGCGAGGAATCCCTCGACGACCGTGCGCGCGACCAGCGACAGGCTGGAGAGCCGGTCGAGGACGGCGGGATCGAGGCTCTTCGTCGCGGTGCTCATCGTGGGAGGGGATTCGGTCCGCGATCTCGCCCGAGGAGATCAGCGGGAAACGGGGACTCCCGGAACCCTGGAGCCGGCGCCCGCGCTGGGCGAGACCTCCTGCAAGAGCCTGTCGATGATGATGTCCGAGGTGATCCCCTCGGCCGCGGCGGAGAAGTTCGTGACGATCCTGTGCCTCATCACGGGGTGCACGACGGCCTGGACGTCCTCGACGGCGACGTGGAAACGTCCCGCGAGCGCGGCGTGCGCCTTGGCGCCGAGCACGAGGTACTGCGACGCGCGCGGACCGGCGCCCCAGGTGACCCATTCGCGCAGGAACGGGAGCGCGCTCTCGGAGCGCACGCGCGTGCCGCGGGTCAGGGCCAGGATGTAGTCGAGGACGTGGTCGGAGACCTCGATCGCGCGCACGGCCCGCTGGGCATCATGCAGTTCCGCGGCGCCGACGACCTTGGCGGGTTCGTTCGTGACGTCACCCGTCGTGCGCCGCAGGATCTCCCGCTCGTCCGCGGAGTTCGGATAGCCGACCTGGACCATGAACATGAACCGGTCGAGCTGGGCTTCGGGCAGCGGATAGGTCCCTTCCTGTTCGATCGGGTTCTGCGTCGCGAGGACGAAGAAGGGGTCGGGGAGAGCGTGGCGCTTGCCGGCGGAGCTCACCTGGTGCTCGAACATCGCCTCGAGGAGCGCCGCCTGCGTCTTCGGCGGCGTGCGGTTGATCTCGTCCGCGAGGACGACGTTGGCGAAGAGGGGGCCGGGAGCGAACCGGAACGAGCGCGCGTTCGTCACCGGATCGATCTGGAGGAGCTCCGTGCCGGTGATGTCCGACGGCATCAGGTCGGGCGTGAACTGGATCCTGCTGAAGGTGAGGTCGAGGGTCTTCGCGAGGCTCGAGACGAGCAGCGTCTTGGCGAGGCCCGGGACGCCCACCAGCAGGCAGTGGCCCCGAGTCAGCACGGCGAGGAGCAGCTCGTCGATGACCTCGTCCTGGCCGACGATCGCGCGGTGCAGCTCCTTCTTCATCTGCGCGTGCACCGTGCGCAGCCGTTCCAGGGAGGCTTCGATCATGAAAAGGGTCCTCGTTCGGGCGGGCGGAGGCTCATGGGAGGGGGGAGGAGGCTGGTCCTACCTTCTATGTATCGGGTCCAGGGCCTCCCGGGCATCGGGCCCCTTCTATTTATGCGCGCGGGGCGCGTTTGAAACGGCTGGCCCGGAGCTTTCTTCCCGTTGGGCGGGATCGAAGAGCCTACGTCGGTGACCCGCGCGGAGTAAGCACGGAACCGTAAGGAGTTCGGCTATCGAGCCCGGAGGATCCAGAGCTGCCGTTCGCTGGCGACGAGGACGCGATCGGAGACCGCCGCGATCCCGACGGCGAGTCCGGCGCCGGCACCCTCCAGGGACACCGCGTCCAGGAGGTACAGGTCGCGTGACAGGTCGAACATGCGGACGGCCCGATCGCTGGCGACGATCGCCCGGGAGCCCGGCACGAGAAGTCCGCCACAGAGGCGCTCCCCGCGAGGGAGCTCGGCGGCGCTGACGCGGACACCCGAATCGAGATCGAGCGACGAGAGGACGCCTCGATCACCGGCTTCCGAGAGGAGCAGGACGCGCGCGCCGTGCGCGCCGATCGCCTCGAAGCGCCCGTCGATCCCCTCCGGCGCACGAAGGAGGTCGCTCTCGAGGCCCTCGACCGGATTCGCCTGCAGCGTGTAAATGCGATCGGAATCCGAAGGCGCCCAGATCATCGCGCTCGTCGATCCACGAGAGTCGAGCGCGACCGGGAACGCCGCGCCCGACCCCCGCGTGGCGCCGTCCGGCGCGCGCCGGTTGCGCAAGCTCCGGATCGGCGAGCCGAGCAGGGGATCGAGGAACACGCCCGCGCCGATCCCGGTGCTGGCGAAGAGCCGCCCCGGCAGCTCCGCGAGCGGATCCGCGGGCCGCGCGAACCCGCGCGCGCCCCAGAGCTCGACCTTCGCGCTCGGCCCGATCGCCAGCAGCGTCTTCCACTTCGGCAGGCCGGTGTCCGCCTCGAAGGCGAAGCACCAGGCCTTCACGGAGGACTCGTCGACGCTGGCAGCTTCGTCGTTCTCCGAGGTCCACTGGCGCAGCTGCGCGACCACCGTGTCGCCCGCGAAGAGCGGACCAGGCTCGAATTCCCACAGCCCCGGCCCGAGCGTTTCGGCGAGGGTCCGCGACCCCGAGATTTCTCCGAGAAATCCGCCGTCGGAGTAGCCCCACGCGAGTTTCGGCTCGCGCTTTCCGGCCGACACGTCGAGCAGCAGCAGCGCATTGCCGCGAGTCCGCGCCGCTCGACCCGCGACCACGGCGACGCGCCGGCCGTCGGAGGCAGGCTGGAGGATCCACGTGCCGCGCTCCTCGACGAAGGGCTCGATCCAGGACCACCCGAACTCGCGGACGAACGAGCGGAGGGGGAAGCTGCGCGCCTGGCCGTCCTCCCCGACCAGGTGCAGCGCGTCGCTTCCCTGCACGCACGCCCGGCCGTCCTCGAGGAGGACGAGCCCGGGTCGGATGCCCTCGCGCGGTTCACCCGGCGGGGCCAGAGCCACGCTGGACTCGAGAGCGAGTTGCGTCCAGGCGCTCGGCTGGCCGGAAGGACCCCCGCCGGTCGCCGAGGCGCGCCTCTCGATCGCGGCCAGGAGATCTCGATCCCCCCGATCCGCGTGAGCGGCCGCTCGCTCGAGCCAGCTCGCGGCCGACCGCGCGTTGCCCTCCTCCAGCGCCCGATCCGCGAGACCTAGGGCCGCACGTGCCGCCGCGCGAGTCAGCGGCCAGTCGCGCGCGACGCGGGCCAGCAGTCTCGGATCGCCCCGAGTCTCCCTGCGCGCTCTCTCCGCCGGGGCCTCGAAGCGTTCGCGCCAGGCCGCGATGAGCTCCGCGCCGCCCGAGCGAACGCGCCGGAACACGGCCCGATCGACGGATTCGGTCCCGCGCGGGGCCGGGACGCAGTCGGTCGCCCCGCTTTCCGCGAGAGCGTTCCGCCAGGCCTCGAAGTCCGCTCCCGCCTGTTCGAGCGCCTGGGCGGCCCGGTCGGAGGTCGGCAGGAAGACGTCGTTGCCGAGCGCGCCTTCTCCCTGCGGCGACGACCGTCGAGCGGGGTCCTCCTGCCCGCTGGCGACGGCCGCCAGCGCGAGGAGGATGGCCGCGCAGGGACCGCTCACGGGTCCGCGGCTACCGTTGCGCCAGGATCGGCGCGTGGATCCGCATCCGTCGCTGCCGCTCGAGGAAGATCGGATCGCTCCGGGCACGCAGGCTCCTCTGAATCTCGGCGCTCAGCGCGAGGTCGCGCTCGTGGCGCGCTTCCATCATCGCCTCCGCCTCGATCAGGCGGCGGCGCTCGGACCAGGCCGGACGCAGCCCGCCGAAGGCCACCTGGGCGAAGAGGAGCATGCTGATCCAAACGGGACTCCAGTGGACGATTCGGCGCAGCAGCCTCCGCGGGCCTCCTTCGAGGCCGTCTCGTTCCACGGCGTCCATGGTCAGACCAGGTCGAGCGCGGCGTAGCGCGCCTCGGCGCCGAGGTCTTCCTCGATCCGCAGGAGCCGGTTGTACTTCGCGACGCGGTCGCTGCGGCAGGGGGCGCCGGTCTTGATCTGCCCCGCGGAAGTCGCGACCGCGAGGTCGGCGATGGTCGTGTCCTCCGTCTCCCCCGAGCGGTGGCTGACGACGCAGCGGTAGCCGTTCTGGTGCGCCATGCGGATCGTCGCGAGTGTCTCGGTGAGCGTGCCGATCTGGTTGACCTTGATCAAGATCGCGTTGGCGGCCCCCCGGCGGATTCCCTCGGCCAGGCGGACGGTGTTCGTGACGAAGAGGTCGTCGCCCACGATCTGCAGGCGGCTCCGCAAGGCGTCGGTCAGGGATTTCCAGCCGTCCCAGTCGTCCTCGGAAAGCCCGTCCTCCAGGCTGAAGATCGGGAAGCGCTCGACCAGGCCCTGGTACCAGGCGACCATCTCGGCGGAAGACTTCTTCTTCGAGCCGAGCGTGTAACGACCGCCCTCGTGGAGCTCCGTCGCGGCCGCGTCGATCGCGATCTTGACGTCCTTCCCGGGCGCGAGACCCACTTTCTCCGCGGCTTGGAGGATGAGCTCGATCGCCTGCTCGTCCGAATCGAGGTTGGGCGCGATCCCGCCCTCGTCGCCCACGGCGGTCGCGAGCCCGCGCTCGCGGCACACGGCCTTGAGGGCATGGAAGGTCTCGGCGCCCATCCGCAGGCCCTCGGCGAAGGACTTGGCCCCGAAGGGCATGACCATGAACTCCTGCAGGTCGACGTTGTTGTCGGCGTGCGCGCCCCCGTTGAGGATGTTCATCATCGGCACGGGGAGGAGGTTGGCCGACGCGCCCCCGAGATAGCGGTAGAGCGGCAGCCCGCATTCCTCCGCCCCCGCCTTCGCCAGCGCGAGCGAGACGCCGAGGATCGCGTTCGCGCCGAGCTTCTTCTTGTTGGGTGTCCCGTCGAGGGTGATCATCGCGCGGTCGGCGCCGGCCTGATCGAGGCCGTCGAGGCCGCCGATCTCGCGCGCGATCTCGCGGTCGACGTGCTCGACCGCCTTGCGCACGCCCTTGCCGCCGTAGCGCGAGCCGCCGTCGCGCAGCTCGTGCGCCTCGTGGGCTCCCGTGCTCGCCCCGGAGGGCACCGCGGCGGTCCCGACGGCTCCGCTCTCGAGGTGCACTTCGACCTCGAGGGTGGGGTTGCCGCGCGAGTCGAGGATCTCGCGCCCGTGGACGTGGACGATCGCGCTCATCGGACTCGGGATCCTACGGGCCGGGCGGAAGCCAGGGAATGGGCGGGAGCCTCTCCGAGTCCGAAAACAGGTATGCTGGAACGCTCGAGGGCTCGCCTTCGGAGTCCGGGGCCGGGAAGACGCCGTGAGAAGGATCCACCTCCTCCCCAACCTCCTGACCCTCGCGAACACCTTCTGCGGCCTGCTCGCGCTGACGAAGGGGATCGATGCCCTGGCCTTCGCCGGGGCCGAAGGCGCGACCTTCTACAGCAAGATCGCCACGGCCTGCTGGCTCGTCTTCCTGGGGATGGCGTTCGACGCCGTCGACGGCAAGGTGGCCCGCATGGTGGGGGGATCGTCGAGCTTCGGCGCCCAGCTCGACTCCTTCTCCGACATGATCACGTTCGGCCTCGTGCCCGCCTTCCTCGTCAAGGTGCTGATCGAGCACGAGGGACCGATCCACGGCTACAGCGTGAATCCGCGCGTGCACTTCATCGCCGCGGCCGTGTTCAGCGTGATGGCCATCCTGCGCCTCGCGCGTTTCAACCTCGAAACCGAGCCCGATGCGGCTTCCCACGCGAATTTCAAGGGACTGCCCTCGCCCGCGGCGGCCGGCGCGGTCTGCGCGACGATGTTGATGTACCTGTCGCTGCGCAATCCGGCGCTCGAGTGGAGCGACGGCACGCAGACCCCGCTCGGCGCTATTCTTAAGTGGTTCCCGCAGATCGACCAGAGCCCCTTCCTCTTCTGGTTCCTGCCGGTCTTCGCGGTGATGCTCCCGCTCCTCGGGCTCCTCATGGTGAGCCGCATCCGCTACGTCCACATGTTCTCGGCCATCACGGGCCGCGGGCAGTTCGTCTCGCTCGTGGGCATCGTCTTCAGCGCCGTCTGCCTCTTCGTGGCCCCGGTCTTGGCCGTGTTCGTCGTCTTCAATTCCTACGTGATCCTCGGAGTGGTCCGAGCCCTCATCGGTCGGCGCGGAGGCGGGCCGACGGACCACCCGACCGTTCCGAACCGCGAGCTCCATGACGCGTCCCTCGGCTGATTCGAGGCTCCTCCGCGGCGCGATCGGCCTGGGGAGCAACCTCGGCGACCGCGCGGGGCACCTGGACCGGGCGGTCCTGGAAATCGACGCGATTCCCGGAGTGCGCGTCGAGTCCGTCTCGGACTGGGTCGAGACCGAGCCGGTCGGGGGAGCGGCGGGCTCGCCGACTTTCCTGAACGGCGCGGTCCTCGTCGAGACGCGACTCGAGGCGCGCGAGCTGCTCCTCCGGTTGCTCGCGATCGAGCGGGCGCACGGGCGCGAGCGTGAGGACGGCCCGCGGCCGCGACTCGCCGCGCCCCGCACGCTCGACCTCGATCTCCTGTGGCTCGGCGAGCTCCGCGTCGACGAGCCCGATCTCGTGGTTCCTCATCCGCGGCTCGAGGAACGGGCCTTCGTCCTGGAGCCGCTGGCGCAGATCGCCCCCGAGCTCGCGCTCCCTTCCGGGCGCACCGTGCGCGAGCGGCTCGAGGAGCTCGCGGGGGTCCGGCGATGATCGAGATCCTCCGCGATCCCTCGTCGGCCGCTGCCTGGTGCGAGCGGACGCGCGCGGCGGGACAGAGCCTCGGCTTCGTTCCGACGATGGGCGCCCTGCACGAGGGGCACCTCGCCCTCGTGCGCGCCGCGCTCGAGCGCAACGATCGCGTGTGCGTCAGCGTGTTCGTGAATCCGCTGCAATTCAACGAGAAGGGCGACTTCGAGTGCTATCCGAGGGACCTCGAGGGCGATTCGCGCGCGCTGGCCGCCACGGGCTGCTCGATGGTCTTCACCGGGACCCTCGAGCAGTTCTTCCCGGCCGACGTAGCCCTGCGCGATCCGGGTCCCCGGGCGCTCGGCCTCGAAGGCGATCTCCGCCCGGGCCACTTCGCGGGCGTCGCGACGATCGTTCAACGGCTCTTCGAGGTCGTGAAGCCCGACACGGCCTACTTCGGCCAGAAGGACTTCCAGCAGACGCTCGTCGTCGAGGACCTTGCCCGCGCGATGGGCTACCCGAGGATCCGGGTCTGTCCGACCGTGCGCGAGCCGAGCGGCCTGGCCATGAGTTCGCGCAACCGGCTTCTCTCGGCCGAGGCGCGCGAGCGCGCCGTGCTCCTGTCGCGCTCGCTCCGGGCGGCTCGAGCCGCATGGCGCTCCGGCCAACGCGGGGCCGCGGAGCTCGCCGGCGCGATGCGGGCGGAGTTCGACCGCAGGCCGCAGGATGGCGTCCCCGTGGTGATCGAGTACGCGACCGTGCGGGACCCTTCGGCCTGGACCCCGAATGAACCCTCCGGCCCCCTGGAGCGGGCCGTGGCCCTCGTCGCCGCACGGGTCGCGTCCGTCCGCTTGATCGACAACATGGTCCTCCACGAGGGATGAGCGGGCCGGCGACCGTCGCGGTTCTCGCGCCCGCCAAGGTGAACCTGTGGCTCGAGGTCCTGGGTCTCCGCGAGGACGGGTTCCATGAGATCAGCACCTGGATGCTGGCGGTCGATCTATGCGATCGGATCGAGGCCCGACGCTCCGAACAGCCCGGGGTACGCCTGGAGGTCCGCGGGCAGGGCGCCACCTCCGACATCCCTCCGGGCAGCGCGAATCTGGCCTGGAAAGGCGCCGAGGAGGTGCTCCGGCTCGCCGGCCGAGCCGGCGGGGGGGTCGATCTCGTCCTCGACAAGCGGATCCCGAGCCAGGCCGGCCTGGGCGGGGGCAGCTCCGACGCCGCGGCCGCCTGGATGGCCGCCTCGGCCGTCCTCGGCGTCGACTTGGGCACGCAGAACGCCAAGTCGGCTCTCGCCCGCCTCGGATCGGACTGCGTCTTCTTCCACGAGGCGCGAGAGACCGGTTTGGCCCATTGCAGCGGCCGAGGCGAGCAAGTTCGCCCCGAACCCGGTCCCGCGCGCGCCTGGTGGATCGCCCTGGCCACACCGGAGATCGTCTGTCCGACGGCGCAGGTGTACGCGGCGCACCGCCGACTCCCCCGGCAGGAACGAACCGCGCCCGAGCTGCCTGCGCGTTGGTCCGAGCTGCCCGCCAGCGAGGTCCGGCCTTTCGTCTTCAACCGCTTGGAGGCGGCGGCCTTGGAGGCGGTCCCGCGGCTTCGATCCTGGCGCGCGGCCCTCGAGGCCAGCGGGAAGGGACTCTGGCACCTCTCGGGGAGCGGTTCGTCCTACTTCGCCCTCTGCGACAGCCGTGCCGAAGCGGAGGAGTTGCTCGACCGACTTCGAAGGAGCTGCCGGGCCGCCGGGATTCCGATCCGCGGCGCGTGTGCCCAACAGCCGGCCGGCCATCTAGCGAAATTTTTAGGAACCAAGTGAACCGTTCTGGTCTAGATGGCACGGACTCCCGGGGAGGCGGCCTGCGAGGGGTCGTCGGGAGGCCACCCCCCCGATGCAGATCAGCGAAATCCGCGTCAAGCTATTGGAGAACCAGCGCGACAAGCTGCGCGCGTTCGCCAGCTTGACCATCGAGAACTGCCTCGTGATCCGCGACATCAAGGTGATCGAGGGTCCCGCCGGCCTCTTCGTCGCCTTCCCCAGCCGCAAGCTGATGGATCGTTGCCCCGAATGCGGTGGCAAGAACCAGCTCCGGGCGCGGTTTTGCAACGAATGCGCATGTCCCCTCGAGCAGGAGAGGGAGGATCAGGACATGCGGGGCAAGCCACGGCTCTACGCGGACATCGCGCACCCGATCCACCAGGCGGCCAGGGAACTCGTCCAGGGCGCGATCCTGGCGGCCTACCGCGCGGAGTTCGAGCGCAGCCGACAGGAGGGGTACGTCGCCCAGAGTTTCGACGACCTCGACTATCACGCCTACGAGGAAGGCGACAACGGCAGGTAGCATCGGCGGGATGCGGGCGCGGTCTTCCACGAAGCTCCGAGGCCTTCAGGTCACCGTCCTGGGTGACGGCAACGCCGGAAGGGCCTTCGCCGGGGCTCTCGCCGCGCGCGGCGCGCGCGTCAGCGTCTGGAACCGTCGCTCTCGACGAATGCTCCCGGGGCCTGATTCCGGGACCGACCTCTTCCTCTTCTGCGTTCGCGACGACGCGATCGAAGCCGTGGCGGGCGATCTGGCCCGCGCGTGGCGGCGCCGGGGTGGGAACCCGCCGGTCGCGCTCCACACGAGCGGGTTCCACGGTCAGACCGTCTTGCGCGAGCTGGCTCGAGCCGGGTTCGCCACGGGCTCGATCCATCCTCTCGTCCCGCTGAAGGGAGCGCGTTCGGCCCCCGACCTCCTGGGCGCCTGGTTCGCGACGAGCGCGTCGGGGCGCGCGGCCGGGATGGTCCGTCGCCTGATCGCCGGGCTCGGAGGAAAACAGCTCCGACTGCCGCCCGGGGACGCGCGCAAGCGATCCTGGCATCTGGCGTGTGCGCTCGTCGCCAACGGGGCCGTGTCGCTCTTCGACCTGGCCCTCGAGCACGCCGGGCCGAAAGCGGCCGCGCCTCTCGCCGCGATGCTCGAAACGGTCGCGAAACGCCTGGCCGGCGGCCCGAGGGCCGCCCTCACCGGGCCCACGGCGCGCGGGGAGGACGAGGTCGTCGCCGGGCATCTCTCGCTGCTGCGCGGCCGCTCCGGGGACGCCGAGCTCTACCGCCTCCTTTCACGCCGTCTCCTCGCGCTCGCCGACCTGCCTCCGAGCCGGCGGCGGGCGATCGCGCGGCGGCTCCGCTAGTCTCACGCGCGGAGCAGGACCCCTTGGCCATCGTCGTCTCGCACATCGCGCCCGGTTTCGAGGCGCTCTCGAAGCAGGTGCTGCGTCAGGCGAAGCTCGCGGACCTGCTCGAGCTGCGCCTCGACCTCCTCATGAGCGCGGAGGGGAACCCGGGAGAAGCGAAGCTGCGCACGCTGATCCGCGACGCGCGCAAACCCGTGATCGTCTCCTGTCCGGGTCCCGAGGCGTTCGGGAACTTCCAGGGCGACGACGAGACGCGTCTCGACCTCCTGCGGACGGCCGCGCGTGCCGGCGCGGCGTTCGTCGACGTGGACTGGCGCCTGTCGCTCGCGCTCGGAGAAGTCCGCGGCGACGGGAAATGCCACCGCATCGTCTCGCGCCACGAGCCCGAGGGCACGCCGGAAGACCTCGGCGGGATCCTCGCGGAGGTCGAGCGCGTTCTCTACGAGGGCGACCTCGTGAAGCTCGTCGCGCACGCGCACCGCTGCGCGGACGGCCTGCGCATGCTGCGCTTCGTCCGCGAGCGCGGCGGCGGGATGATCGGCTTCTCGAGCGGCGAAGCCGGGAGCTTCACGCGCGTCCTCGCGCCGATCTTCGGCTCGCCCTTCACCTACGCCGCGCCGGCGGTGATGCCCGGGATGCCCGAGCCGCCGCTCACGGCGCCCGGCCAGATCCGCGTGAACGATCTGCGGGCGCTGCTGCCGCCGACGGGCCTCTCGGACGGCACCGCGATCTTCGGCGTGGTCGGGAATCCGGCGCGTCACTCGTGGTCTCCGCGCGTGCTCGGGATGGCGTTGAAGGCGGGCCGGCTCGACGCCGTGTACGTCGCGTTCGAGCCCGAGGACTTCGGCGCGTTCCTCGATCTCGCGAGCGACGAGAACTTCCGCGGCTTCAGCGTGACGGCGCCGTTCAAGGAGGAGGCGTGGAAGCGCGCCTCGCACCGCGACGCCGCGAGCGAGGCGACGCACGCGGTCAACACGCTCGTCCGGGCGGGGAACGAATGGCAGGGGAGCAACACGGACGTGGGCGCCGTCGCGGATGTGCTCGACCGCGCGTTCCGCTTGCACGCGCAGCTCCCGGGCCGGCCGCCGTCGCTCGTCGCGTCGAGGACGCTCGTGCTGGGGACCGGCGGAGGCGCGCGAGCGGTGCTGCAGGCCGTGCGCGACCGCGGCGGCCGCGCGACGGTGGCGGGACGCGACGCCAAGAAGGCCGCGAAGGTCGCGAGTGAGATGGGCGCCGCGTCGTGCGCGTGGGACGAGATCCCGCGCGTCGAGTACGACGTGCTCGCGCACTGCACGCCCGTCGGCTCGCTGGCGGACCCGGGGCGATCTCCGATCCCCGCGGAGTGGATCCGCGAGGGAACGCTCGTGCTCGACGCGGTGTACAGGCCGCTCAAGACGCCGCTGCTCCAGGAAGCCAAGAAACGCGGCTGCACGCCCGTTCCCGGCGGCGAGTGGTTCGTCCGGCAGGCGCAGGCGCAGTTCAAGATCTTCACGGGGCAGGACGCGGACGAGGCGCTCGTGCGCGCCGCGTTCGCGAACGCGCTGGCGGCCGAGACGAAGTAGGGGAGGCCCGCGACGGACGCCTCCGGGAAGATCGTGGCGCTGATCGGACCCCGATGCTCGGGGAAGACGAGCGTCGGTCGCGAGCTGGCGCGGCTGCTCGCGTGGCCCTTCGTCGATCTCGACGACGAGATCGCGGCGGCGCGTGCGGCGCCCGGTGCAGGAGAGGTGCTCGCCGAAGTGGGCGAACCCGCCTTCCGCGCGCTGGAGGAGCGCCTGCTGCGAGAGAGGATCGCCCAGGGCGGCCCGGTGGTCATCGCCTGCGGCGGGGGAGTGGTGGAGAACGAGAACTCGCGGCAGGTCCTCGCCAGGCGCGCGACGTGCGTGTGGTTGCGGGTCAGTGCGACCGAGCTCGCGCGCAGGATGCGAGCCGATCCGACGATCCGACCGTCGTTGACGGGTGGGGATCCGGTGGAGGAGATCGAGACCGTGATGGCCCGACGGGAGCCTCTCTACGCCGAAGTCGCGGCGATCACGATCGACGGCCGAGGCCTGGGAATCGACGAGATCGCGGCTCGAGTGCGCTCGGATCTGGGGCGCGGCGGACTTCCAGGCTGCCGGGGTTGATCTTCGCCCCGCGAGAGTCCAGAATGGGCGACGGATCGCGGGGTGGAGCAGTCTGGCAGCTCGTCGGGCTCATAACCCGGAGGTCGCAGGTTCGAATCCTGCCCCCGCTACCATACACAGGAGAGGATTCGGCGGAAGCCGAGTCCTCTCCTGCACTTCGGGAAGACACCCTGCGGTGTAACGAGGCTTCTTCCGCTTCGACCTGCTGGCCTCTGCAGGCCATCTCTCGGCGGGAGACCCCGGTGCCTCCAGCGCGCGGACGTCGGCCTCCGGTCAGCGCCGGAAGCGCGGCGCCGGGAGCACGGCCGTCTGGCTCTCGACCGGCTTGCCCGCCAGGAAGTCGAGGAGCAGGGCGCGGAACTCGGGCGACATCATCTCGACCGGCTCGTGCCCGGCGTTCCTCGCGATCACATGGACGCCCTTCACCAGTCCGGCGCGGATCTCGTCGGCGTTCTCCGGCGGCGTGCGCGCGTCGAGGTCGCCGCTGACCAAGAGTACGGGCACGTCGCTCCGGAGCGGAGCGCGGAAGGCGTCGCCGAGCCTGGAAGCCCCGCACGGCGCGCACGCGTCCGGGTACGGCACGTTCACCGCGTCGCCGAGCGTACTCCACTCTCCGCGGGTCATGGCCAGAACGGCCGCGGGGACGCCGCGCACCTCGGACTAGGGTGACTGCGATCAGGCGCCCTTCAGCTCGAAGCGCGAGACGGCGAACCCCGCGGACGTCAGGGCCGCCCGCACGTTGGCCTCGAGCGCGTCGCAGGGCTCCTTGAGCCAGAGTGTCGCCGTGCCGTCGTCCTGATAGACGTGGACCGCGACGACCTTGGCGACTCCGGCGAGCGCGTCCGCGACCGTCTGCGTTTCGACGACGCCGTTCATACCGGGAACCGCGACTACGTAGGTCGCGTCGAGTTTCGGCCAGGTCTTCGTCTCGAAGCCCTCGGCCGCGACTCCGCGCTTCTTCATGCTCAGGAGGAGCATTTCCCGCGCGGGAGCGGCCTCTCCGCTCACGACGACGGTCGCCCGGCCGAGGCTGTCGACCGCGACCTTGTCCGCGTTGTCCAGATCCTGGCGGAAGCCGGTCTCCAGAGTCTCGCGGACGAAGGGCTCGAACTCGTTCACGCGGAAGAGGAACGCCGTCCGCTTGGGCGCTTCGCCGACCGTGAAGCTGACGACCTGGTATCCGGCGTCGCGGATGACCTCGGTGGATTCAGGCTCGCCGAGGACGGCGCCGTCTTTCGTGGAAACCGTCGCCACCTTGCAGTCGTACTCGACACGCGCGACGCCGTCGATCTTTCCGAAGGCCTCACGGACCTTCGCATTCGCGCTTCACCCTCCGCCGGCGACACCGACCAGATAGACCTTGTCGCCTTGCGCGGACTGGCCCGCAATCGTGCTGCAGCTCATCGCGCCCGCGGAGAGCGCCAGGATCGCGGCGCCGAACTGGATGGAGATTCTCATGGTCTCGCCTTCGTAGCCTTTCGTTTCGAGAGTTGGAAACGCGCCTCGAGAAGGAGCGTGGGCGTGCGTCCCCGGTCCGCCGAGTCTACCGGCACCACGCCCGTGGTCGGTCACCAACGGGTAACATCGCCAATCCTACGTGGTAGGTCGCGAGCTTCGAAGTCCGAGGTGCGAGTTCCTGAACCGGGGCCGTGTCCTTCGGATCCGCCCGAAGCGCGAACGCAGGTTGGTTTCGTATCCAGCCTGCGCCTTCGATCGTTACCTCCCGGTCTCGTCCGAACGCCGGCTCGGGGTCGCTGTCGCGCTAGCATGAGCCCCTCCTCCCCGGCGCGCGGGGCTGGCCGCGCTGGGTTCTCTCCACTCGAAGGAGTCCCTCGAAGGCAATCTCCCCATCGCCGCGTGCGTTCCCTCCCCGCACTGCCCGCTGGACTGGCGGCCGGCCTCGTGATCGCCGTCTGTTCGGCACGCTCGGGGCGGGCTTTCCGCACGCCGACCGGCGCTGGGGGCCCAGGGTCCCGTCTAGCTCACGAGAACGCCGCGCGCTCGATGCCCAGCTGTCTCATGATCCGCTGGAACGCCGCGCGCGTGAGCCCGCAGCGTTCCGCGGCCTGCGAGATGTTCCCGCCCGTGCCCTCGAGAGAGCGCTGGATGAACTCGCGCTGGAAGCGCTCGATCGCGTGCTGCTTCGACCTCTCGTACTCCGCGGCCGCACCGGCCTCGGGCGAGCTCCAGGTGCCGGCGAGGCCCAGGTGATGGGCCAGGATGCGGTCGCCCGTGGCGACCACGACGGCGCGCTGGAGCGCGTTCTCCAACTCGCGCACGTTCCCGGGCCAATCATGGGATTCGAGCTCGCGAATGGCCTCGTCGGAAAGTTCGGGCACGCGAGCGTCGGCTGGCAGGCACAGGGCCGCGGCCTTCGCCAGGAGATGGCGCGCGAGCGGGGCGATGTCCTTGGGACGGTCCTTGAGCCGCGGCAGCCGGATGCGGACGACGCCCAGCCGGTAGAAGAGATCGTCGCGGAACTCGCGCTTGCGGATCAGCTCCTCGAGGTCGCGGTTCGTCGCGGAGACGAGGCGGAAGTCGACCGCCACGTCGCTCGTAGCTCCCAGGGGCCGCAGTCGCTTCTCCTGCAGCACGCGCAGCAGCTTCCCCTGGAAAGGCGCCGACATCGAGGAGACCTCGTCCAGGAACACCGTGCCGCCGCGGGCCTGCACGAAGATGCCCGCGTGGTCCTTGTCCGCCCCCGTGAACGCGCCGCGCTTGTGGCCGAACAGCTCGGACTCGCGCAGCGTGTCCGGCAGCGCGGCCGCGTTCACCGCCAGGAAGGGCTTGTCCCGCACGGAGCTCTGCTCGTGGATCGCGCGCGCGACGAGCTCCTTTCCGGAGCCGCTCTCGCCCTCGATCAGGACCGGGACCGGGCTCGGCGCCACCCTGGCGATCAGCTCCATCACGCGCAGCATCGCGGGGTCCTCGGCGACGAGGAGCGTGCCTCCCCCGGGGCGGATCGCGGGGATCGCAGCCCGCCGGGCCAGCACCTGGCGGCCGAGCCTCTCGACGAGGCGGAGCACCTCCTGGTTGTCGAAGGGCTTGGTCATGAAGTGCGCCGCTCCGTCCTGCAGGCAGGCGACGGCGCTCTGGATGGTGCCGAAGCCGGTGATGACGACGACCACCGTCTCGGGGAGGCGGCGCTTGATCTCGAGCAGGAGCTCGGAGCCGGACATGCGCGGCATCATCAGGTCGGTCAGGACGACGTCGGCGCCCTCCCGCGACAGGAGCTCGAGGGCCGCCTGGCCGTCCGCGGCCGCCGACACGCTCGCCCCGAGGGAGGAGATCAGCCGGCGCAGGCCCTGCCGGATGTCCGCATCGTCCTCGACGACGACGACGCGCAGCCCGTTCAGCACCCCAGGATCCACGGCGCCGCGGATCATACGGCCACCTCGACGCGCCGCCGGAGCCTGACACGGAAGGTCGTCTCTCCCGGACGCGAGCCCATGAGCTCCAGTGTCCCGCCGTGCATCTCGGCGATGCGCCGCGCCGTGGGGAGCCCGAGCCCCGTGCCGGTTCCGCGCGGCTTCGTGGTGAAGAACGGACGGAAGATCTTCTCGCGGACCCCCTCGGGGATGCCGGAGCCTGTGTCGGTGATCTCCACGGCAACGTGGCTTCCATCCGGGACGACGCGCACCGCGACCGATCCGCCGTGCTCCATGGCCTGGATGGCATTGACGATCAGGTTGATGAAGATCTGCCGGATCTGCACCTCGTCGCCGCTGACCTCGACCGGCTCCTGGCCGATGTCGAGGCGCAGCTCCACCCCGGCCCGCTGGCGCAGGGGCCGCAGGAAGGTCGCCACGTCGTTCAGCGTCGCGTGGAGGTCGACGCCTTCGATCTCAGGCGTGGTGTCGGTGGCATAGTTCAGGAGCTCGCGGATCGTGCGCTTGCAGGCCTCCGTGTTCCGCTGGATGACCGCGACGTTCTCCTGGAGCGGTGAATCGGGTGGCATCTCCACCTGCATCATCTGGTTGTACAGGTTGATCGCCGCGAGCGGGTTGTTCAGCTCGTGCGCCATCACGGCGGCGACCTCCCCGAGGACCGCCAGCCGCTCCTGGTGGATCTGGCGCTCGTCCTGGGCCACACGGTCGCTGATGTCGCGGCTGACGAGTACCCGCGCGGATCGCCCGCTCTCGTCCGGCGCGAGGCGCGTGGAGTGGATCTCGTACACGCCGCCGTCGATCTCCATCACGCACGAGCGCGGCGGCGCGTGCATCTCGAAGAGACAGTCGCGGCAGCTCGATCCGGCGTCGTCGTTCCGCTCGCAGAGGTGATGGCCGCGGGCGGCCGCGGCCTGGGATCGGATCATGTGGAGAAGGGGCTGGGCCGCGCGGTTGTGCAGCACGGGCTTCCCGTCCGAGTCGAGCACCACCAGGCCGTCCCGCATGGACCCGATCACCGCGTCCAGCCGATCGCGCTCGTGCTTGAGCTCGGCCTGGCGCCGCCTCAGGTCTTCGGCGCTCTGCTCGAGCCAGTGCGTCCGCTCCTCGACCGCGTCGGCCATGTGATTGAAGGAGCGCGCGAGGTCCCCGATCTCGTCCTCGGATTCCACTTTCACACGCGTGGCGAACTCGCCTTGCTGGATGCGGCGCGCGGCCTCGGCCAGGGCCAGGATCGGCCGCGCCAGGAAGCGCATGGGGAAGAACAGCAGGAGGCTCGCCCCCAGCGCGAGGGCGAGGCCCATGGCGAGGAACCGGCTCTGCAGCCCCTCGACCGCGGAGAGGGCCTCGTCGGCGTGGAGCTCGACGTGCGCGGACCAGTGGTTCGTGGGGACCGGGTAGCTGCGCGCGAAGATCCTCGGCACGCCCGGGCGAGCAGGGGAGGCGGGGCTCGCCGCGCTCGGCTCGTCGTCGAGCATGAGCCCGAAGCCCGAGCGGACGATCTCCGAGTCGGCGGCCGGGCCCGAGGGAGCCGTCAGGTCGCGGCCGATCGTCACCGAACGGCCGTCCGAGTCTTCCAGGCGCAGGTCGATCCCGGGTGCGTCTCCCCGCCCGCCCGCGTCCACCGTGCGCAGCGCACCGACGATCCACATGCCGGGGTGGATCCAGGCGACCAGCCATCCGATCGGGCGTTGCCCGTCCAGGCTCTTCAGTGGCGTCGACACGGCCATGCGCAGCGGCTCACCGGGCGAGGCCGGCACGATCCAGTTCGTGGGACAGGGGCCCTCGATCTGCGCGCACCGCCGCGCGACCTCGAGCGCGCCGGTCGCGTGACTCCCGGGGTTCGCCGGCACCGAAGCGAGCAGCCGTCCGTTCGCGGAGACCACGTCCAGACCCACGTACGCCGGGACCAGCGGCCGCTTGTTCCTCTCGAGGTGCTCGGCCAGCTCGACGCGCAGCCGCGGCGTCGCCTGGTCCTCCGCACCGCCGAGGGCCTCGGCGTGGGCGCGGATGTAGCCGTCGGAGGCGAAGTCCTCGGCGCGGCGCGTCAGGAGCTGCAGGCTGTCGTCGAGCGCAGACGCGTAGGCCCGCGCCTGGAACTCGAGGCGCGCCCCGATCTCGCGCTCGAGCGCGCGCTTGGCGGATCCCGACACCATGTATCCGCCCACGCCGAACGCGAGCAGGCACACGCTGAGGAACATCAGCGCGAGCTTGTAGCGGATCGGAACCCAGTGCAGCGGATCGCGCATGCGCCTTGCTCCATCGTCGTAGCCGGCGGGCCGCCGGGCCTCTACGCGGAAGTGCGTAGAGCGGGCCGTGGCTGTGCGTAGGTCCCCGCGGGGACGCTACTCGGACCGCTTCGACAGCGCGCGCGCGGCGATCCAGAAGAAGAGCGCGATCGCCCCGACGATCGGCCCGATCTCCCAGGCCGCGTGCGAGGGATCCGGACCGAGGATCGGCGGGCCGGCCAGGAGGTACAGGTCCACCGCGTGCCCGGCGAGCATCGCCACCGCCACGCGCACCATCACGGTCGGGCTGCGCCGCGCAGTCTTGGGCATGAGCACGAAGAAGGGGATGGCCCAGTTCAACGCGACGTTCACGGGCTCCAGGACGGCCCAGAGGCCTTCCCCGCGCGCGGTGTACCAGCCGGTCTCCTCGGGGATGTTCGTGTACCAGACGAGCATGTACTGGCAGTAGCGGATGTAGACCCAGAAGAGGCTGAACGCGACGGCGAGCTTGCCGAGGTCGTCGAGGTGCTCGCGTGTGACGAGTTGCCCCATCCGGCCCGAGCGAATCATCGGGACGGCGAGCAGGATGCACGCCGCCAGGCCCGCCAGTCCGAGACCCGAGAGCGTCAGGAGCGCGTAGATCGTGCTGAACCAGTGCGGTTCGAGCGACATGAGCCAGTCGAAGCTCGCCACCGACCAGGTCAGGGCGAAGAGGGGCACGAACCAGCAGGCCAGGACCAGGTTGCGCCGCGCGCGAGCGGGACCGTCGTGCGAGACGGGCTCGCGCCCGGCCTGAGCGAGCTTGCGCGAGAGCAGGATCCAGATCGCGAAGCAGAGGAGGAGCCGGGCCGCGAAGAAGGGCACGTTGAGCCACGCAGACTTGTGGAGCAGCAGATGGTCGGAGGCGACCGCGCTCGCGTGCGACCACTCGTAGAGCGAAGGCACCCCCGCGAGCAGGACGAGCGCCAGGATCCCGCCGTAGGGCAGCGCGGTGCTCATCGCCTCCGGGATCGGCCGCAGCGGGATCCACCAGCGTGCTCCCGCCATGGTCAGCAGCGCGATGAAGAGGGCTCCCGAGAGGGAAAGGCCGACGAAGTACACGAATCCCATCAGGAAGCCGGCCCAGGCGCGCTCGGGCGCGAACACCAGGCCGGCGAGGAAGGCGAGCCCTCCCGCGATCGCGATCGTGCGCAGCAGGGGGAGCGAGCGCGGCGATGCCTCGGCGACACGGAGGTCGCTCGCGCGGCGCGCCAGGAAGGTGGCGGGGCTCACGGGGTTCCTTTCTGGAGTTCGCGCACGTGCCGGATCACCTTCCAGCGATCCTCGGCCTCGATCTGCGCCGCGTACGAGGCCATGTTCCCCTGGCCGAAGGTCAGGATGTGGAAGATCTCGCCGTCGGCGATCCCCTTGGCGCGCGCGCCGTGGAGCGAAGGCGGAGGCAGCATCCCGCGCGCGACGACGAGCGTCTGGCCGTTCCCGCGCGCGTCGTGGCACACGACGCAGAACGCCGCGTAGATCTGGGCGCCGCGCTGCAGCGCCGCGGCGTCGCCCGGAGGGAGCGGATCGACGAGTTCCCGGCCCGCGCGCGCCGCCTCCTCGGGCCCCGGACCGAATTCGAGCGGCAGTCGGTCGCGCACGACCACGCCCGCGACCAGGGGCTGCTCGACCTGCCCGCCGGGCAAGACCGCGGAGTCCGCGAACGACTCGGCCGCGCGCGAGTGCGCCATGTCCGGGCTGTACTCGAAGTTCTTGCGAGTCGGGTCGGTGTGCAGCAGCACCTGCAGGAGCAGGAGCGACACCGCGACGGCAGCCGCCGCGACCGGGAGCCCGCGCAGGTCCTTCACGGCAAATCCTCCGCCTCCGAGGACGTGGCCACAGCGCCGTGGCGTTTCCACAGCTCGGGCAAGGCGTCGGCGGGGCAGGCCGCGTCGTCGCGCGTCACGACCAGCGCGTAGCGATCGTCGGTCGCGGCGGCGAGCGAGCGCCTGGATCGCCGGCCGGGTCGCAGACCCGACCGGAGGATCATCGCGGCCGCAGTCGCCAGGCCGGCGAAGAGCACGGTCGTTTCGAAGGCGACGGGCACGAAGGCCGGGAAGGAATCGAAGGGCTTGCCGCCGACGTTCAGCGGCCAATCGCTGGCGGAAGCCCAGTACTGGAAGAGGAGTCCGAGGGTGCCGCCCGCCGCGCCAGCGGCGAAGGTCACCCAGCCCAGGCGGGAGTGGGGGATCCCTAGCGCCGCGTCGATCCCGTGAACCGGATGCGGCGAGTGGACGTCGACGACCCGGATCCCCAGCGAACGGCAGGCAGCCACCGCTCCGAGGAGATCCTGCTCGGCGGCGAACCAACCGATGTGGAGCGTCCGCGTCACGGGGCAGCCTCCTTCTTCCGCGGCGCGCGGTCGAGGACGTGCTTGATCTCGAACATCGAGATCATGGGCAGGAAGCGGCAGAACAACAGGAAAGCCGTGAAGAAGAGCCCGAAGCTGCCCACCAGCGATCCGACCTCCGGCCAGGTGGGGGCGTAGCTCGACCAGCTGGAGGGCAGGTAGTCGCGGTGCAGCGAGGTGACGATGATCACGAAGCGCTCGAACCACATGCCCACGTTGACCAGGATCGAGATGACGAAGATGGCCGCGAGCGAGCCGCGCACCCGGCGCGACCACAGGAGCTGCGGGACGATCACATTGCAGCCGAACATCGTCCAGTAGGCCCAGGCGAAGGGTCCGCGCATCCGGTTGGCGAAGGCGAACTGCTCGTACTCGTTGCCCGAATACCAGGCCGTGAAGAGCTCGGTCGTGTACGCCAGTCCCACGATGCTGCCGGTGAACACGAGCACCTTGCACATCGCCAGGATGTGCTTGCGGGTGATGTAGTCCTCGAAGTTCATCACCCGCCGGGCGATGAGCATCAGCGTCAGCACCATGGCGAAGCCCGAGAAGATGGCGCCGATCACGAAGTAGGGCGGGAACACCGTCGTGTGCCAGCCCGGCACCATCGAGGTCGCAAAGTCCGTGCTGACGACGCTGTGCACGCTGACGACGAGCGGGGTCGCGAGCGCGGCGAGCAGCACGCAGCACACCTCGTAGCGCGACCACGTGCGCGCGGAGCCGTCCCAGCCCAGGCTGAGGAAGCGGTAGACCCTCGCCCGGAAGCCGCTCGCCTTCTCGCGCAGCGTCGCCAGGTCGGGGACGAGGCCCACGTACCAGAACACCAGCGAGATCGTGAAGTACGTTCCGATCGCGAACACGTCCCACAGGAGCGCCGAGCGGAAGTTCACCCACAGGGGACCGCGCTCGTTCGGGTACGGGAACACCCAGAACGCGAGCCACGGCCGGCCCATGTGGATCACGGGGAACAGGCCGGCGCAGATCACGGCGAAGATCGTCATGGCCTCCGCCGAGCGGTTGATCGACGTGCGCCAGCGCTGGCGCATCAGCAGGAGCACGGCGGAGATGAGCGTGCCCGCGTGGCCGATGCCGACCCAGAAGACGAAGTTCGTGATGTCGAACCCCCAGCCGACGGTGCGGTTGAGCCCCCAGGCGCCGATCCCGGTGGCGAAGAGGTAGCCGACCGAGAGCACGCCCACGCCGAGGGCGGCGAGGGCCAGGGAGAATGCGGACCACCACAGGCCCGTGGGTTGGCGCAGGAGCGGCGAGCAGATGTCGCGCGTCACGTCGCCGATCGACTTGTCGCCCGTGATCAGGGGCTCGAGCTCGAGCGCGACCGGATGCGCGTCCCGGATCGCGGAAGCGGCCCGGGGGGGGGTGCGGCTGGGAACCGCGAGGGTGCCGGCGACTTCGCTCATGTCACCCTTCCTTATTATTGGGGTTCACGACGCGAGCCAGGTAGTGGACGCCCGGACGGACGTTCAGCTCCTCGAGCACCCCGTAGGCCCTGCGCGACGCCGCGAGCTTCGACACGGCGCTCGCGGGATCGGCCAGGTCGCCGAAGACGATCGCGTGCGTCGGACAGGACTGCTCGCAGGCCGTCCTGACATCGCCGTCCTTCAGAGGGATACCCCGGATCCGCGCCTCGGCCTTGCCGTCCTGGATGCGCTGGATGCACATGGAGCACTTCTCCATCACGCCTCGCGAGCGCACCGTGACGTCGGGGTTCAGCGCCGCGTTGCCGAGCTCGTCCTCGCGCGGGTAGTCGAACCAGTTGAAGCGGCGGACCTTGTACGGGCAGGTGTTCGCGCAGTAGCGGGTACCGACGCAGCGGTTGTAGACCTGCTGGTTGAGCCCTTCGTCGGAGTGGACGGTCGCGAGGACGGGGCAGACGGCCTCGCAGGGCGCGTTCCCGCAGTGCTGGCACATCATGGGCTGGTGCGCGGTGCGCAGCGCGCCGCCTTCGTCCTCGAAGTAGCGGTCGATGCGCAGCCAGCTCATCTCGCGATGGCGACGCACCTCGTCCCGGCCGACGACGGGCACGTTGTTCTCCGCCTGGCAGGAGACGACGCACGCCGAGCAGCCGGTGCAGCGCGCGAGATCGATCACCATCCCCCAGCGGTGCGACCGCGCCGGATGGTCGTCGACCCACAGGCCCTTCTCGTCGTGGCTCCCGCGTTCGACGGCGCGCGAGGGATCGGCCCGCCAGGCGGCGAATCCCACCGTCTGGACGGCATCGCGGACCTGGTGGTCCTTCGATGCGAGGTGTTCGGGGACGCGCAGGCTGTGGTAGTCCTGGCTGCAGGCGAATTCGACCGACCCGGAGGTGGGCACGAGCCGCGCCCCACCGCGCTCCGCGCGCAGCGATCCTGCGCGCAGCTCCAGCAGCCGAGAGGCGCGGACGCCGACCGTGCCTCCGGCTTCTACCGTGTCGAGTCCCTGGATCCAGCGCGGCCCGACCTTGGCGAAGCGATCGGTTCCCTGGCGGCCGTAGCCGAGCGCGACGCAGACGACGTCGTCGTGCTGGCCGACCTGGACGTGGATCGGCAGCTCGAGGGTCGCGTCGCCGTCCGCGCACGCGATGCGGACGACCTGGCCCTCGGAGAGGCCGAGTGGGCGCGCGCGCTCGGGCGAGACGCAGGCGTAGTTGTCCCACGCGATCTTGGTGATCGGGTCGGGGAGCTCCTGCAGCCAGGCGTTCTGCGCGTGGCTCCCGTCGAGCATCGAGACCTTGGGGTAGAGCACCAGGCCGAGCCCGCCCTGCGATTCCGGCTTCGACGGGGCGCGGACGGCGCCGTCGTCGAAGCGCATCTCGGCGACCGCGGCCGGGGCGATCTCGACGTAGCCGTCGTGCAGCGCCCGGTGCATGAAGGACTCGAAGGTCCCGCCGCCGGTCCCCGCGCGCGGGTGGATGCGTGCGCGCCAGTGCTCGCGCAGGAGCTCGAGGTCGTTCCGTTCCTCGCCGAGCCAGCGCGCGAGCGCCAGGCGCAGGGTCCGCGCCGGTCGAAGCGGCGGAACGGCGGGCTGAGTCAAGCCGTAGCAGCCCGCGACCGGCTCGGCGTCGTCCCAGCTCTCGAGAGCGTGGGCGAGCGGGAGGGTCCACGTCGCACCCGCCGAGGTCTCGGCGGGCAGCGCCGTCAGGTGGATCAGCGTCTGGGCGCGAGCGAGCGCGGCGCCCGCTTCCGGCGGCAGGTCGTACGCGGGATTGACGCCGGCGACGATCAGGAGCTCGACCTCTCCCGCGGAGAGCTCGGCCAGGAGCCCTGCGAGCGCCCGGTCGTCGCCGCAGCGCTGCTGCGAGGGCCGGGAGAGGTCGAGCGTGCGGCCGTAGTTGCCGAGCAGCTCGTTGGCGTACGCTGCGAGGATCTGGGCCTCGACGTCGTTCGCTCCGCACACGACGAGGCTCTCGCCCCGCGCCGCCCAGAGCTCGTCGGCCAGCCTGGAGAGCGTCGCCGCCAGCGGCGCCGCCTCGGCGCAGTCGGAGACCCGCGCCGCGCGGCCGCTCTGGCGCTCGAGGAGATCGCACAATCCGGCCAGCGTGGGAGCGGTCTCCCAGGGCGCCAGGAGCGCGCGCTCGTCGGCGCAAGTCCCGGTGAGCGAGACGCGGGCTTCGAACTGCCAGTGGCGCGACATGCGGGCGTCTTCCCCGTCGGGCCGTCGCCCGAGCGCGTAGGCCGCGGCGAACTCGACGGGGGAGATCCAGGTCCCGAGGAAGTCCGCGTCGAACGAGGCGATGACGCGCGCGGCGTCGAAGGAGATCCGCGGCAGCGCTCGGACCCCGAGCGTGCGCTCGTGGGCGTCGAGCAGGGCCGACACCGAGAGCGGGTCGTACACCACGTGGCGAGCGCCAGGCACGCGCGCGAGCAGCGTCTCGATCATCGCCAGGGTGCTGGGGCTGTGGATCGTGCCGGTGAGCAGGCGCACTCGGCCGCCTCTCTCTCTCGCGGCCTCGAGGAGCGCGCGGATCTCGCGGTCTGCTTCCTCCCAGCTCGCGGGCTGTGCGCCTCGACGCGGGGATTCGAGGCGGTGCCCGTCGTAGAGCCCGAGGATCTGGGCCTGTCCCACGGCGCAAAGTCCTCCGCGCGAGAGGGCGTGCATCTCATTGCCCTCGAGCTTGATCGGCCGCCCGTCGCGGCACTTCGCCAGGACGCCGCAGCCGGCCGCGCATCCCGCGCACGTGGTCGCGAGCCAGTACCGTCGCCCGGGCACGAGGTCGTCCTGCTTCTGGAGGTGCGGAACGGCCTTGCGAGCGGGAGCGCGCGAGCACCCCGAGAGCGCCGACGCCGCGATCCCGAAGCCGGCGAGCTGCAGGAAGGTCCGTCGCGAGGCTCCCGCTTCCCCGAACGGTTCCTCTCCGGGCAGCAGGATCGACGGAAACTCGCTCGCGTTCGCCTCGATCGTGGGTTGGCTGGAACTCATGGCTAGTAGTGGCAGGCGGCGCAATCGGTCGAGACGTGGTGGAGCTGCGGCGCGCCGCCGGCAGTCACGGTCCCCGCGCTGTCCGGGTCCCGTGCGTTGTCGCGGTGGCACTGCACGCACCAGCCCATCGAGAGGTCGGAGAACTGGCGCACGCGCTCCATGGTCTGCACGGGGCCGTGGCAGGACTCGCAGGCGATGCCGCGCGCCACGTGTGGGCGGTGGTCGAACGCGACGAAGTCCTGCAGGTCGTGCACGCGCTCCCAGGCGATCGTCTGCAGCGGCTTGCGCGGGTCCCGTACCAGGCGCTCGTCGAGACCGAGGGCGTCGTACAGCTTCTGGAGCTCGGGCGAGACGAGCTTGCGCGGCTCGCGGTTCTCGGCTTGGGCCAGGGCTTCCTCCTCGAGCTGCGCGTCCTTGCCCGCCGTGACGAACGCGTGGCAGTTCATGCACAGCGAGGCTGGAGGAATGCCCGCCTGGCGGCTGGTGGCCGCGCCGTAGTGGCAGTAGAGGCAGGGCATCCCGAGGTCGCCCGCGTGCAGCCGGTGCGAGTAGGCGATCGGCTGGAGCGGCTCGTAACCGATCTGGTTGCCGGGCAGCCGCACGTTCGACGAGCCGACGACGACCGCTGCGCCGAGGGCGAGCACCGCGAGTCCGAAGATCTTGACCGTGAGGTTCACCGTTCGCGCTCCCTCAGCACGGGACCTCCGCGTTCTTCCGCGCGTAGAACCACCAGTTGATGCCGGTCGCGACCGCGTAGAACGCCATCGCGCCGACGAAGAATGCGACCGGGGATCCGGTGCCGCCGATCGACGCGCTGAGCAGCATCGAGACCAGGAACGGGCCGTAGGCCGCCACGGCCCCGGTCCATCCGAGGACGCCGGCTCCCTGGCGCGGCGAGTGCGCGAAGATCAGCGGGTACTGCCGGAACGTGGCCGCATTGCCGATGCCGGTGAAGAAGAAGATCGAGAGCATGATCCCGACGAACAGCGGGAAGGAGTCGAGCGAGTCCGGCATCAGGACTCCCGTCCCGATCAGCGCGCCGCACAGGACGATCAGCGCGAGGCCGCAGGCCTGGGTCAGGATCGCGCCGCCGGTCCTGTCGGCGACGAAGCCGAAGAGCACGCGGCTCGCCGATCCGATCAGCGGACCGTAGAACGCCCAGGCCAGCGGATCGGGTGCGTCGGGGAACTTCCCGTAGATCGTCCTGATCAGCATCGGGAAGGCCGCCGACAGCCCGGAGAACGACCCGAAGGTCATCACGTAGGTGACCGTGCAGAACCAGGTGTGCTTGTTCCTGAAGATGTCGAGCTGGTCGCGGAAGGAGACGCGCACCGGCACGCTGCGCAGCCAGACGAGGCAGGCCACGCCCAGCAGGACCAGCGCCGGCACGTACACCCAGAACGCGTTCTGGAGCCAGATCGGCTTGGACACGTCGCCTTTGGTGAACGTGAGGCTCGCGCCCCCGAGCGCGCCGAAGGCCGCGAAGCCGATGATCCAGGGCGTCAGGAACTGCGCCAGGGAGACGCCGAAGTTGCCGATGCCGGCCTGGATCCCGAGCGCGGTGCCCTGCAGGCGCTTCGGGAAGAACAGGCTCGTGCTCGGCATGTACGACGAGAAGTCGCCCCCGCCCATGCCCGCGAGGAAGGCGAGCAGCATGAACATCCAGAAGGGTGTCGCCGGGTTCGCGACCGCGAGCGCCAGCCCGACGCAGGGGACGAGCTTGAGCAGCGTGGCCGCGCCGATCACGAGGCGGGTGCCGAAGATCGGGATCAGGAACGTGTGCAGGATCCGCAGCGTGCCACCGGCCAGGCCGGGCATCGCGGTCAGCCAGAAGAGCTGGCCGGTGTCGAATTGGAATCCGACATTCGGCAGGCGCACGACGACCGCCGACATCGCGAACCACGACGCGAACGAGAGCACGAGGCTGGCCGTAGTCAGCGTCAGGGTGCGCCAGGCGATCCTTCGGCCCGTCGTGGCCCAGAAGGTCGCGTCCTCGACGTTCCAGACGGCGATCCGGCTCATGCCCCGCCTCCCGCATGGGTCGGCGCCCCGCGAGCGCCGATCGGGGACGATGCCCCGCCGGCCGCCAGTGCAGGTCTCGCGCCGTGCTCGATGTCGGAGAGCAGCTCGGGGACGCGCGAGCGCATCATCCGGCGCACGACGACGTGCATCCACACGAGGCAGGTTCCGGCCACCGCGGTGAAGAACATCCACGCCGTGGTCCAGATCCCCGTCTTCTCGAGCAGATACCCGAACAGGATCGGGCAAACGAAGCCGCCCAGCCCCCCGATCACCCCGACGATGCCGCCGACGACCCCGACCTCCTTCGGGAAGTAGTCCGGAATGTGCTTGTACACGGCCGCCTTCCCGATCCCCATCGCGATGCCGACGAGGAACACGAGCGCCGTGAACACCCACACGTTCGCCTGGAAGTAGATGTGGGTCGTGCCGCGCGCCAGCAGCTGCTTGCGCTTCACCGTGTCGCCTTCCCGCACCACGGGCTCCTGCCAGAACTCGAACTTCGGCAGGATCAGCGTGTGCGGGTCGTTCATCAGGTTGACGCCGTCGGCCGGTCGCCGGCGCAGCACCACGGTCTTGTCACCCAGGACGATCGACCCGTCCGACACGGCGGTCACGCGCCCGGGCCCGGCGGCGATGACGCCCTCCCCCGGGGCCTGGATGTCCATGCGCGGGACGACGAGGAGCCCGCAGCACAGGACGCTGATGCAGAGCACCCAGTACATCACCGCGCGCGCGCCCATCCGGTCGGAGAGCCAGCCGCCCGCGGCGCGGATCACGCCCGAAGGCAGGGAGAAGATGGTGGCCATCACCCCGGCGGTGACGAGGCTCATCTCGTACACGCTGACGTAGTAGGGGATCAGCCACTGCGCGAGCGCGACGAAGCCGCCGAAGACGAAGAAGTAGTAGAGGCCGAAGCGCCACACGCGCACGTTGTTCAGCGGGGCGAGGCGCTGCACGAGGGTCTTCCCCTGGGTTTCCTCGACCTTCCGCTCGTGCGTGAACAGGAAGAAGACGATCGCCATGAGGAAAAGGAGGCCCGCGTAGATCCTCGGCAGGTTGCGCCAGCCCTCGAGGTTCGCTCCGTCGGAGGTCAGCCAGTTGAGGACGCTGGGCGCGCACAGGCTCGTCAGCGCCGAGCCGGCGTTGCCCGCGCCGAAGATGCCGAGCGCCGTGCCCTGCCGCTCCTTCGGGAACCACACCGAGGTGTAGGCGATCCCCACCGCGAACGACGCGCCGGAGAGGCCGAAGCCGAGGCTGCACAGGAGGAACTCGCGGTAGCCCTCGGCGTAGGAGACGAGCCACATCGGCACCGCCGCGAGCAGCATCAGCAGCGTGTACACCTTCCGCCCGCCGTACTTGTCGGTGAGCACGCCGACGGGCAGGCGCGCGATCGAGCCCGTGAGCACCGGGACGCCGATCAGCCAGCCCAGCTGCACCTTGTCCCAGCGCTCGAGGCCGTTGTCGACCAGGTAAGTCGCCAGGACGCCGTTCATCATCCAGGCCGAGAAGCAGACCGTGAACGCAAGCGTGTTCAGGATCAGCACCCGGACCGCTCTGGAGGATTCGCTCATGGCGGCGTCTCTAGGGCGGCGAGCCTCAGTGGACCCGGCGGTCCCGCATGCGGTCCCAGTTCCAGATCACGACCTGGGTCCGGCGCCAGAGGTAGGGGTTGGGCACGACGAGCACGTGCACGAGGCGCGTGAACGGGAAGAAGGCGATCAGCGCGATGGCGTTGACGATGTGGACCTTGATCAGCCAGTGCAGGGGCGCGACGTAGCTCACGTCCGGGTCGAGTCGCACGAGGGACCACAGCCACGGCGCAAGCGAGGTCGCGAACCACGCGCTTCCCCAGCTCTGGCTCACGGCGATCGAGATCCCGGTGACCACCTGCACGAAGAGCAGGGCGTACACCACCCAGTCTGCGGCCGTGGTCACGCGCCGCACCTTGGAGTGCGTCCAGCGTCGCACGGCGATGACGACGAGTCCGATGAGCGTCAGGAGCCCGAGCGCGAGCCCCGTGATCTCCAGGATGAACAGCCGGAGCGGCTCCGAGTTCCACCACAGGACCGTCCTCGGCATCAGAAAGCCCGCGGCGTGCCCCGCGAGCACGAGCAGGATCCCGTAGTGGAAGGGCACCGAGCCCCAGAAGTGCTGCTGGTTCTCGAGGAACTGCGACGAGAGGCTCGAGTAGGTGAACGAGCGCTGGCGGTAGCGTTGGATCGTGACCACCAGGAACACGACCATCGCCACGTAGGGCAGCGCACCGAACAGCAAGAAGTCGTAGGTCACGAGGCCGTCTCCCGTGGGTTCGCTTCCGCCAGCGCGCGGCGCAGCGCGACCAGCGCGGGTCGATAGGGGTTGTCCGCGTCGGTGAAGCGTTCGACGAGCTTGTCGAGCCCGGGCGCGAGCACGTGTTCGATCAAGGCGCGAGCGGTCAGGCCGTCGACCCGCCCGAGCAGACGCAGCACGTTGGAGACGTGGTCGGGTAGCTCGCCTTGCTCGTCGAGTTGCGCCGTACGCAGCATCGCGCGCAAGCGCACCAGCAGCACCCCGCGCGCGTAGTTCTCGCCGTGCAGGTGCCAGCCGAGCTCGAGCGCGCGCTCGGCGCTGCCGTCGAAGGTGCGCGTGTAGAGTTCCTCGCACTCGCCTTCACCGCGCTCGCGGGCCAGCGCGACGAGCGGCGCGATCTCGGGCGACAGCGCGGGAAAGCGTGCGATCACGCGCGGCGCCGACTCGCTCTGCAGGCGCTCGACGTTGCCCGCCGGATAGCTCAAGAGATCCGCGAACGCTTCCCAGACCTCGGCCGAGACTTGCATGGCTCAGGCCCTTTCCGGCGCGGCGCGGAAGCCGAACCCGGCGTTGCTGCGGTGCTCGTGCGCGCCGTCGAGCATGTCCAGCGCCATCTCGCGCTGGAACGGCGGGATCACGAAGCGGTCCTCGACCGTCGCCAGCGCGGTGAGCCGGAAGATCGCGTCGGCTTGCTCGGGCGTACAGTCGGCTTCGATCAGCGCCCGCTGGGCCGCTTCCGCGGTGATGTCGCCGACGGTGACGTGGCGGCGCCACAAGCGCACGGCGAGCTGCTTCTTCAGCGCGTAGCGCACCTTGCCGTCGTTGCCCGCGGCGAAGAGCCTGCCCAGGTAGGCGATCGGCGCGCGCGCCTTCTCGACGTCGTGGAAGAGCTGATCCACGTCGCTGCGCACCAGGTCGCCGTCGGTCGACGACATCACCGGCAGCAGCGGCGGCACGTAGAAAAGCATCGGGAAGGTGCGGTGCTCGACGTGCAACGGCAGCGCGAGCTTCCACTCCTTGACGAACTTCCAGGCCGGCGAGCGCTGCGCGCTCTCGACCACCGCCTCGGGCACGCCGCTCTCGGCGGCGGCGGCGATCACCGCGGGATCGTGCGGATCGAGGATCAGTCCGCGCTGGGCCTCGACCAGCTCGTCATCCGGCCGCAGCGCCGCTTCGCGGATGCGCTCGGCGTCGTAGAGCACGTTGCCGAGGTAGCGGATGCGCCCGACGCAACTGTGGAAGCACGCCGGCGCCTCGCCCGACTCCAGGCGCGGGAAGCACAGGATGCACTTCTCCGATTTGCCGGTGGACCAGTTGTAGTAGGTCTTCTTGTAGGGACAGGCGGGGATGCACGCGCGCCAGCCGCGGCAGCGCGATTGGTTGAGCAGCACGATGCCGTCCTCGCCGCGCTTGTA
>JBJXFB010000052.1:0-2584 GCA_046155895.1 Planctomycetota bacterium
GCCTCTCCTGAAGCAGGTGTAGTGCTCGCGACATGAACTCGCAGCCGGTGCGCCGCTGTTTCTCTTGGAGCGGAGCCATGTTGGGCGAGTTCTTGCGGTCGAAGTCCGCGACGGGGAAGGTGCGCACCGACTGCGTCGAGCATGCTTTGCAGGCACTCGACGCGTGGACCACACACGGGAGATCCGTCGGTGCGCGTCACGACGCTATTCAACAAGCTGCTCCACCTCCAGGGGCTCTGGGTCATTGGCTTCTACTTCTTGGGCGAGGACCTCGTCCTGCGCGTGCAACCCCGGCGGCGACGGTTGACGTGTCCACACTGTGGCGTGTCCAGGACCGGCAAGGTCTCGGAGCGCCAGCGACGGTGGCGACATCTCGGGATCTGGAGCCGCGTGGTTTGGATCGAGGGTCCGATCCGGCGTCTCTTCTGCCGGCAGTGCGACCGAACGGTGACGGAAGCGGTGCCGTGGGCCCGCCACGACAGCGATTTCACGCGGCCGTTCGAGGACGCAGTCGGGTTGATGGCGCAGCGGACGGATCACACCGCGGTCAGTCAACTCTTCGCCATCTCGTGGGTGACCGTCGGCAGCATCGCGCGACGCCTCGTCGACGAGCTGCTCGATCCCGAGCGGCTGACGAACCTGCGACGGATCGCCGTGGACGAGATCAGCTTTCGCAAGCGACATCGCTACCTGACGGTCGTCACCGATCACGACACGGGCGACGTCGTGTGGGCAGCGGAAGGCCAAACCAGCGACGTGTTGAAAGCGTTCTTCCGGTCGCTGCCGCCCGGTGTCTGCGAGGCCATCGAGGTCGTCACGATGGACATGTCGGCGGCGTACCAGAAGGCCGTGCGCGACAACCTGCCGAACGCCGTCATCGCGTTCGACCACTTCCACATCGTCAAGCTCGCGAACGAGGCTTTGAACGAGGTCCGTCGCGAGCTGTCTCGCGAAGTCCGCGCAACAGATCCCGACCTCGGCAAGGCGGTCAAGGGAATGCGCTGGCCCACCTCCTACGCGCTCGAGAATCTCCCCGAGCGGCAGGTCGAGCTCCTGGGGCTGATCCGACCGCAATCGAAACTCGGCCGCGCCTACCTCCTCAAGGAGCAGCTTCGCGAAGTGCTGCGCCAGCCGAGCTCCCGCGTCACTGGGGCTCTGCGAAGTTGGATCGCTTGGGCTTCGAGGAGTCGGCTCGCTCCGTTCGTTCGTCTCGGTCGCACGATCCGGAAGTGTCTGCCCGGGATCGTCGCCTTCGTCCAACATCGCCTCACCAACGCGCTCGCCGAGGGCACCAACAACAAGATCCGACTGATCAGTCATCGCGCGTTCGGCTTCCACTCCGCGCCGCCGCTCATTGCCACCGTGTATCTGTGCTGCGGCGGCATCAAACTCACGCAGCCACTACACCTGCTTTAGGAGAGCCCATCTTCGGAGGTGCGCGCCCGCAACACGACCTGACGCACAATGGCCCTTCGTTTGGCGAAGAAGCGGACCATCGCCGTCACGTAGGCCTCGATCACGCCGGCGACGTTGCGACCGGCGAGCCTCTCGGGGTCCATGGCGGCGTTCAGCGCCGCCTCGAACTCGCGCCCCAACCGCTCGTCGACTGCGTGCACGAGCACGTGCTTGTTCGCGTAGCGCGCATACAGGCCGCCGATCGAGACGCCCGCGGCCTTGGCAACCCGGCCGACGGGCACGCCAACGAAGCCGTGCTTGCCAATCAGGGCAAACGCCGCGGCGACGATTCGGCGATCGGTCTCGCGGCTGCGCGCTTGCTGCGCGTCGGTTCGCCAGGACTTGGGCATCGCGGCGCGTATCCGAACGGCGTTCGGGTATATCGAGGAACAGACTCGGTGTCGGGAAACGTTCCGGACTTTGTGCGCGAGGCGGTGCGGGTGGAAAGCTCCGGCCGGGATCGTCTGGAGCACCTGTGCCGATTCCCGATGCGCGGCCCGCGGCTGGAGACGAGGTCGAAAAGGGAAATCGCGAGGATGATCGAGAACGCGACCATCTGGAGCAGAACGATGGCGTGCCCGCCTTGCCACGTCACCGACGAAGCGCCGGCCCTCGCGACTCTGCTGCGCAAGTTGTCCTCCCGCGCGCGTGCCTCGAGCGCAGCTCGGCAGCGAGAACTGGCAACGGGCGCACTTCGCCTGCCTAAGGTGGAGCCAGGCAGGTCATGCTCCTCGCCCCCATCGCCTTGCCCGCAGCACGATCGCGAGAGTCTTCCAAGATCACGGCCTTCCGTCGTCGTCCGACCGGTCCACGTCGTGCTTACCGGCTGTTGAACGAATCCGCTGCGTGGCAGCCCGGGCGAAGCTCGTCGCCGATTTTGCAGCTCGCGAGTTCGCGCGCGCCGGTCGCTGTCAAACGTCCTCCCGCTCACTCCGCCCTTCAGAGAGCTGTAGGGCTGCCCGAACCGCACACCGGTCGACACCCCCCAGAGTCCTGACCAGTCACCCGCTCTCTCCGATCGGGCCCAACACGCCGCAGCGGCCGATCGGATGCCCAAATCGGTTCGTCACGACGGTAGCTTGCCAGCCTGAGCCCGTCTCGGGATACTCAAATCAGGCGGGAGCTTATT
>JBJXFB010000094.1:0-6119 GCA_046155895.1 Planctomycetota bacterium
CGGCGGAGTTCCGCGCCCGGCGCCCGTCCGACGCCGACGCGCGCGCGGAGGCAGCCGCTGCTGCTGCGGCGGCGGTCGCCGCAGTGCTCGAGGGAGCGGGGACGCACGTGCAGGTCGTGCAATCGGCCGCCGCACTGCTCCCGGGCGTGCGCGCCTTCATGGCCGTTCAGCGCCTCCGCGAGCTCGGCGAGGTCCTGGCCACCTCACCGACGGTGGACCATCTGCAGGCCGCGACCACGCCGCAGATCTTCCGCGTGCGCATGGAGACGACGGCGGGCGCGGCCGAGATCGAGCGCGCCGTGCGGAGCGCCGGCGACGTGGAGAGTGTCTCGGTGGAGCGGCGCGAACCCCGTGTCGCGGCGCCGGCGGAATCGGCGTCCGGGGAGGGCGCTCGCGGGGGCGATCGCCGTGTCGTGGGGGGACGTCGCGCTACGGACCCGAGGGACGCGGACGAGTTCGGCCAGCCGGTCGATCGACGGGCGACGCCGCGGGCGCGGCACGTGCGGATCGAGCTCTCGCGGCTGGACGCCCTGCTCAATCTGATCGGCGAGCTCGTGATCGTGCGCGGCCGCCTCCAACGGGTGACGCAGGGGCAGCCCCTCCCGGCCCTCCACGAGGCGGTGGCCGACGCGACGCGACTCATCGGCGACCTTCAGTCGGAGATCATGACCAGCCGGCTCGTGCCGGTGGGGCAGGTGTTCGACCGCTTCCCGCGGCTCGTGCGCGACACCGCGCGCTCGCTCGGCAAGGACGTGCTCTTTTCGATCGAGGGGAAGGAGATCGAACTCGACCGCTCCGTGCTCGACGAGATCGGGGAGCCCGTCGTGCACTGCCTCCGGAACGCCGTGGACCATGGGCTCGAACTGCCGGACGTGCGCGAAGCGGCGGGGAAGCCCCGAGCCGGTCGGTTGATCCTCGCGGCGCAGCGCGATCGCGCCGCGGTGGTGATCAGCGTGCGCGACGACGGGCGTGGCATCGACCGGGACCGGGTGCTCAAGCGGGCGCTCGCGCTCGGGATGGTGCCGGCGGGCACGCTCGTGCTCGACGACGACGCGATGCTGCGTTGCATCTCGCACCCGGGGTTCTCGACGGCGGACACGGTCACGGGGATCTCCGGACGTGGCGTCGGGATCGACGCCGTGCAGGCGCGCGCGCGATCGCTCGGTGGCACCTTCGAGGTGACCACGGAGCCGGGGGAGGGCACGACAATCACGATCCGCCTCCCGGTCACGTTGGCGATCGTGCGCGCGCTCCTCGCGCGCGTGGGGAACGAGCACTATGCGCTCCCGCTCGCACATGTGCGGGAGACGATGGCGCACGGCCCGGCGGAGATCCGGCAGGTGCAGGGGCGCGACGTGTTGGTGCTCAGGAATGAGGTGTTGCCGATGATGCGCCTCCGGGACGTCGTGCAGCTTCCGGCCGCACCGGCGGCGGTCGCTGAGGAGATCGTGGTGATCGAGCGCGGCGACCGCCGCGCGGGTCTGGTGGTCGATGAGCTCACGGGACAGGAGGATATCGTGGTCAAGTCGTTCGACGCGGTTCGGGACGGAACGACGCTCTTCAGCGGGGCGACGATCCTGGCGGACGGCGCGCCGGCACTCATCGTGGACGTCGGGAGCCTCCTGTGAGCGACGCCGCGAATCCGCTCGACGACCTGCGCGCGCTGAGCGCCGCGCAGCTGGACGCCCTCCGGGAGGTCGCGAACATCGGCGCCGGGCACGCCGCCACGGCCCTTTCGCAGATGACCGAGCAGCGCATCATGATCTCGGTGCCCGAACTGACGATCGTCGCGCTCGACGCCGTGCCGAACCAGATCTCCGCGCCGGAGGAACCTGTTGCCGCCGTGCTCATGCGCATGGAGGGGGACCTTACCGGCCTGACGCTCCTCGTCTTCCCGCAGCCGATCGCCCTCCGCGTGGCGTCACTCATGATGCGGCGGCCCGTGTCCTTCCTCGGACCGATCGAGGAGTCCGCGATCAAGGAGGCCGGCAACATCCTGAGCGCGGCCTACCTCAATGCGCTCGCGGATTTCATGAAGATGACGCTCCTCCCGTCGCCGCCGAGCCTGGCGATCGACATGAGTGACGCGATCTTCACATCCACATACGTGGCGAGCTCGCAGGGCGCGGCCTATGTGGTCTGTGTCGAGAGCGAGTTCCATCTGCAGGACGCCGCGGAGCGCCTGCGCGGGTTCTTCCTGCTCCTCCCGGATCCGCCAAGCCTGCGGGCCATCCTGAAGGCGATCAACGTCGCGTGAGCGATCCGACCGCCACCCGGATCTCGGCGCGGGACCGTGAGGTCCTGCGGGGCTTCACGCGTCGCATCGATCCGTCGGATGCGGGGGCGCACAACAACCTCGGGGTCCTGTACTTCAACAAGGGGCTCTACCAGGAGGCGGTGGCGGCGTTCACGCAGGCGTTGGAGCTGGACCCCAAGATGCAGGTCGCACAACGGAACCTCGAGGTCGCGTACTTCAATACGGGCTACTACGACCTTCGCGTGTCGGAGCTGCGCGATCGGCTGCGCGTCCGCCCCGACGATCGCGACGCCCGCTGGGAGCTCGGCCGGGCATTCGCGCTGCTGGGCCAGCACGAGGACGCGATCCCCGAGTTCCGCGCGATCCTCGCGCTGCGGCCGCGCGACGTTGCCGCACGGATCCAGCTCGGGCTCTCCGAGAAGGCCGGCGGACGACTCGGCGATGCCCTGCAATGGTTCCGCGAGGCGCTCCTGCTGGACCCCGACAGCTCGCTCCTGCATTTCTATCTCGGCGAAGTGCTCTATAACCAGGGCGCGTTCGACGAGGCGCTCACCTCGTTGCGTCGCTCGATCCAGTACAATCCCGAGAATCCGGACGCGCACTTCCTGCTCAGCTTCGTGCTGGGCGACATGGGACAGCATGAGGAGGCGCAGGCCGCGTCGAAGCGCGCCGTGCGGCTCAACCCGTCACTCTCGCGCGCGCAGGCCAACCTCTCCCTCGACCAGTACGACCCCCGGAAGTACGAGGCGCTCCTTCCCGGCCGCCAGTCGCGTCGCTCGCAGGCCCAGATGGCGATCGCCGAAGGGGAGCCACTCGCGAACTACACCCTGGGCCTCGCGTACCGGAAGCAGGGGTTCGTCGCCGAGGCGATGCGGGCGTATCAGATCGCGCTGGAGAAGGGGGAGGATCGCGCGCTGGTCGTGCAGGCGATGGCGGAGCTGCACCTGATCCAGAAGGACCCGCTCCCGGCGATCGAGTTGTACGAGTCGCTCATCGCGGACCAGGAGGAGAGTCCGAAGCTCTGGAATGAGCGGGGCGTGGCCCTGCACCAGGCCGGGCGGCATCAGGAGGCGGCGGAGAGCTACGTGCGTGCGCTCGAGGTGGACGCGGGGTACGCGCTCGCGCGGAACAACCTGGGCGTGGCGCTCTTCCACGGCGGCGCGCCCGACGACGCGGTGGACGCCTTCCGCGATGCCCTGCAGTCCGATCCGCACCTCGTCAAGGCGCGGCTCAACCTCGCGCTCCTCCTCACGCGCGGTCGGCGCTTCCAGCTCGCGCTGGAGGCCTACCGGCAGGTGCTCGGGTCGGCGCCGGAGCAGGCGGTCGCGTGGAACGGCATCGGCATGGTGCTCGCCGAGCTCCGGAAGTTCGAGGAGGCCCGCACGGCCTTCGCCCGCGCGATCCAGGCGAAGCCCGAGTTCGCCGAGGCGCATTACAACCTGAGTTTCACGCTCTCGAACCTCGGCGATTTCGACGGCGCGCTGCGCGAGACGAAGCTCGCCCTCGAGCTCGACCCGTACTACGTGGGTCAGAAGTTCGCGCTGGCGATCGACCTCGAGTTCGAGGACCCCGACCTCTCGGTGGTGCCCGAACTCGGCGGCGAGCATCGGATGACGACCGACGTGGACACGTTCAGCTTCGACGCCACGTTGCTCGATTCGCTCTTCACGCAGCTGGCGCCGGTGGACGAGGCGGCGGCCGAACCGCTCGAGGCGGACCCGTACCGCCTGGCGCTCGACTTCCTCTCCAAGGGGCTTACGGACCGCGCTATGGCGGAGACGCGCCGCGTGCTGGCGCGCGGCGGCGATCCGGTGACCGGGAACATCCTCCTTGGCGAGGCGCTGGGCCGGCAGGGCGCGTGGGGGGACGCGCTGGAGCGGTTCGAGGACGCGCGCGAACGCGAGCGGGACCACCCCGACGCGCTCCGCGGCCAGACGCAGAGCCTGCTGATGCTGGGACGAGGGCCGGAGGCCGGCGTGGTCGCCGAGGAGCTGATCGCCTGCACGCCGGACGACCCCGACGCGCTGTTGCTGATCGCCACCGCGCGCTTCGAGCGCGGGGACCCGGACGCGGCGCTGCGCGCCTTGGACCACGCGCGACGTGTCTCGCCACAGCGGGCGGACGTGCTGCGCGGCATCGGCAACATCACGCGCGCCCTCGGCAACGTGGACGCCGCGGTCGCCGCCTACCGGCACGCCCTGACCCTCGACGCCGATTTCGCGGCGGTACGCTACGACCTCGCGAAGCTGCTCTCGCAGCGCGGCGAGTTCGACGAGGCGGAGCGGGAGCTCCGGGCCGCACTTGAATCCGTGCCCACGTACGCGGACGCGACGCTCGCCCTCGCCGGTGTGCTGCGCAGCACCCATCGCACGCGCGAGGCGCTCACGATGCTGATCGAGTTCCTCGAGCGCGATCCGTACCACTTCGACGGCCTGATCGCGCTCGGCGAACTCCTGCATGAGGTCGGGCGCACGCCGGACGCCGCGATCGCGTTCCAACGCGTGCTGCGTTTCGACGAGACACACGTCGGCGCGATCTTCTTCCAGGGCGTCGTACTGGCGGCGCAGGAGCGGTTCCGGGAGGCGCTGGCGAGCTGGCGTCGCGTCGCGTTGCTGGAGCCGCAGAGCGAATACGCGCGCCGCGCCTTCCGTGAGTCGCGCAAGGCGCAGCATCGACTCGACGGCACCGAGCCGGACAGCGCCGAAGGTCGGGAGGGCTGATGGCGATCGAGGGCCCACTCCGCGAACTCGGCATCCACGATGTCTTCCAGCTGCTCGACCTGAGCCGGAAGACGGGGACGCTGCGCGTCTTCTCGGAGTTGCGCGACAACGCGGGCACCGTCCTGTTCGAGAACGGGAAGATCATCAGCGCCGCCATCCGCTCCAACCCGCACCGGATCGGCGACCTGCTGGTCCGCTCGGGGCGCCTCACCGATGTGGACATGGCGAAGGCACAGCGCGAGCAGGCGCAAGGGGACACGCGCCGACTGGGCGAGATCCTCGTGGCCCTCGGGCTCGTCACCACCAGGGAGATCGAGCGCCAGATGCGCCTGCAGATCGAGGCCGTGGTGTTCGAGCTGATGTCCTGGCGCGAGGGGTTCTTCCGGTTCGAGGAGGGACTCGACGCTGACGAGCTTCCCGAGGCGGGCGTGCCGATCTCCACTGAGTCGCTGCTGATGGAGGGGGCGCGCCGGATCGACGAGTGGTCACGGATCGCGGACCGCGTGCCGAACCTCTCGGTGATCCCGTACCTCACGCCGCCCGACGAGGACCATCCGCCGATGCTCGACCTCCTGCCGCAGGAGTGGCAGGTGCTCTCACTGATCGACGGCGTCCGCGACCTTCGGGAGCTGTCCGCGACGGTTGCGATGAGCGAGTTCGACGTGGCGCGCATCGTCTACGGCATGGTGACCACGGGCGTGATACGGCTACGGCAGCCGGAGCGCACGTCGCGGGTGGCACCCCTGCCGCGCGACCCGCTGCCGCCGGAGCGTCTGACGCCGATCGACCAGACGGCGGAGCCGGTGCGTCGTGGTGCGGCCGCGTTCCGTCGCGGCGACCTCGCCGAAGGGATCGCGGTCTGGCGTGCGTTCGTCGCCGCGGCGCCCGGGTACCCGGGGCACGACGCGATCGCCGAGGGCGTGAACGCGGCGGTCGTGCTGCACGACGTGCTTGCACGGGAGGCCCCGGATGTCGGCTGACGAGATCCGCGCCCTCAGCGAACAGCTCGCGGCGGACCCGCAGAGCCTCGTCTTCCTGCCGCTGGCCGAGGCGCTGCTGGGCCGCGGCGACCTCGACCGGGCCGCGCGCGTCGCCCAGCGGGGCGCGGCGCGCCATCCCGGGCGCGCCGAGGCGCACGATCT
>JBJXFB010000109.1:0-12868 GCA_046155895.1 Planctomycetota bacterium
CTCGACACCGAACCCCCTTGCGCGCTCACCCAGGTGTGCGGTACATCAACCCCGTCCTGAGCACCTCGCCACTGGCCGGTTTTGACCCGACCACGACTGGCCGCTTTTGAGGTGATCCCCGAGGGGCCAGCACCACGATAGCGACGAACACCCTGGGAAGGGGCGGATTTCGCATGCGAGACGATTCCTGATCGAACGGTGGGATTAACCGTGGATCGCGTCGCTCACGCGAAGTACGTCAGGGTGCAGAGCAGAGAGGGCGAGCTATCCGGGGAAAGGAGCGGATCGGCGGGCTGCGATGCCCGCATGGGCCAGATCCTAGCGAGGGGACAGCTACCGTGCTTGGGAACGCTGAAATGTGAAGAACAGGCCATGGCGAGCGGTCTCGGGATCGGGATGCATCGACACAGCTGCGACCCTCGCCGAGTTCGGGCTTGAGCGACCCCCCCTCGCCGATCTCATGGGAACGAGGGCGGAGTCTGCGGCCGATCCCGGGCTCGATCCCGACCCCACCTTGTCTCGCACCTGTGCCGCCGCAAGGCGAGTGCGCCCGGGATCGGTCTCTGCCTGCAGGGGGGCTGTCGAACCGACACTTCGTGTGAGGAGTTCGCCCGCTCGGAGTCACGGCGCACCACTACCAGTTGCCCCCGACCACGATGTCCGTCTCGGGTCGCTCTCGCCTCGCTACCGTTCGGCCATGATTGCCATGCCCGAGACGTTTCGCAGGCTATGGGAGGCCGAGCGCGAGCGGCATGAAATCGCTGAGCTGGAGGAGCTGGCGAGACTCTTGATCCTTCTACTCGGTGATCGACCCATTCGCTGAGCCTGGGAATCTCCTGGGAGAGCGAGTCGTGACTCGCACGGTAGAGGTCCCGCGCGACGGCCGTCATTGTGATGCGTTCGTGCTCCAATCAGGGAGCATCCTTTCCATGCTCGCGTCAGAACCGGCGCGGGTCTTCATGACCGCTACGGACTCCGTTCATTTCCACCCGTTGCGCGCTGGAGGGGGCGCGCTCCGTCTCGCGACGATGAACTCGCGGACATTCGAGATCGAGAGCCTGGAGGGCGGGATGCTCGACACTCCCTTCGAAGAGGTATTCCTCTCGACCCACGCTCCATTCGAAGTCGGAGCTGTCTTTCGGGGACACGGGTATCGGATCGAGGTCTGTGTGCTGGAGGGGGATCGTCCTCGGGTCATTCGGATCACGCTCGAGGAGGCGATCGAGAGCCCTCGTTGGCGCTTCCTGGCCTGGCGTGATGCCAGGTTCCGGCACATCGAGTTGCCGAAGCCCGGCATGTCATTCGTGTTGGATCGGTGCGCGCTTGACCCGCTGCTGCCTTGATTCGAGATCGCAGCGCGCCGGGGAATGGCAAGGGGTGACGACTAGGGCCTGAGGGCTCCCGCGATTGCACTCTCTATGCTGCCAGCTACGCTCGCTCTCGTCGTCGGACCTCTTCACGTCCGAGCCCTTCCCCTATTACGAGAGCGAGCTCCGGCGGGGTTTGGCCCTATTGCTACACCATTCGATGGCCTGATGGCGAAGCCAGAGTGGGCCAGGCTTCTTACAACCGACGCTGTCCGTTACGCCTGAGTGGCAGGACAGCGATTCATGCAGCCCTGGACTAGAAGGCACAAACGTGCCCACCAGCCCAGGGCGCGGCCTCTCCAAGTTCGCTTCTTGGCGATTGCCTCGGCTACGGCGAGCGGAGTGCTCAAGGCAATGCTGATCCCTTCTTCTTGGTACAACATTCCAGCCACAAGAGCTGCTAGCCGCAACGCTTTCTGCTCCTCCGTGTCAGCGGGAATGCTTGTGATGTCCCAAGTGTCGGGATCGAAGAAAGCCCCTGGGGGTGTCCCAAGTGTCGGATGCTCGAGTTGCGGCTCAAGGAGAAGAGATACCCTCGTGAACAGTTCCTGGCGTACCTCAGATGAGGTTGCGGACATCGCGCTACGGACTCTGTCGGGAATAGCATCGGTTGCGAGCTTCTTGATAAATGTCCTTCGAAACAGAAGCTCGGTCGCCGCCTTGGATCGTCCCGGCCGCGCTTCTTCCTGTAGTGCGCACTGTTCGGCCTCGGAGACGTCACAGGGGGGAAGGCCGAGCTGGAGTTTGAGGCACATCGTCTGGCACCACGAATGGACTTTCTTGAGGCGGCGGGCCATGGCGTGAGTCGTCTTGTGGCAAGTGGTCATTGTCGTTGAGGCCCTTTATCGCTTTGGAAGTCTTGTGCGTTAGGTCGTTTAGGTCAAGGAAGGCGTTTTTGAAGTCCTCAGGCTTCGGGCTACTCGCACTGTACATGGTCGTCCTCCGCCATGCTCATACAAGCCAATCGGACCGTCAGCACGAGGAATGCCGTGCGCCATTGACCGAGATGAACGTGGTAGGACCTGTGCAGGAAAGTCGGCATTGTGACACCTCTGTGAGTGTGCGTGCTTCTGGGTGCGTGTTTCAGACACGGCATCAGCAAGCACGTATGGACAGTCGCCTTGGTTACAAAAAAAGCCCGCGCGATTTGGCGGGCTAGAGTCTGGCTGCCAGCGCTAGGGTTCAAGGCGCGACAGCAGTCGCCGCAACTCCTTTAGGCTGCGATGCAGGATCACCCCAACGTTGCCAGGAGTCTTTCCTATCCGTGAACCTATGGCTTTATTGCTCTCGTCTTGGAGGAGCGACAACATGAGCACCGTGCGATTTGGCTCGGGCATTCCCTGGATGGCACGAACAACGCACGGGACGAGTTCGCCGTCTTCGGGAGGTGCGGCCTGTGAGATCGCCGCAAGCACTTCAGGGGCGACTGAACTCAGCCGCATGAACTCAGAGTGCGAGGAACGAATCACATCGATGGCACAGTTCCTGAGACAGCGAAGGCAGTATGAGAACAAATTCGACGCACCTTCTCTTGCCACTTCCCTCAGTCGTTCGCGATTGAAGTAGAGCTTCTCTGCGAAGACAGTCCTGATCAGTTGCCGATCGTGAGGAGAATAGGCCTTCAGTTCTCTCCTGAACGCTGGGTGACCAAACATCTGCTTGCAAGCCATGATGATGCGCTCGGCGTCCCCCCCATCGGAACTGGATGCTCCTCGGAAGGCGTCTGCGATCAGCTCAAGGGTGGGATCCTCATGCTTGGTCATGGCTGATTTCGATTGACGAGACTACTGCCCTTTGTTCCGTGGCGGCGAGGGATGATCCAGGAATGAGGCCAGGGCACTGACCGCGGCTGAGAACCGTGATCAGTGCCCAAACCAAGGCCCAGCGTCTCAGGTGGACCGGCCGGTGAAGGCGGTCGCACGATTCCATTCCCGCGCGGTCGTGTGGCTCGTGGGCGTGATTCGCGTTCCCCATGAGTCCGTGCCAAGGGTGAGGTTCGTCGTACTCCGAGTGATTGCGGAAGTCCTCAGCTCCGCCGTCGGGAAGTCCCATTGCGCATGGCGCGTGGTCGGAAGTTGCCAGGGCGTGATGGTCGTCGTGGAGGTCAGCGCGCTGCCGAAGTGGCCCTCAGTAGCGCTCGTCCCATCGAGCGCCGTCGGATTCGAGGCTTGCCAGCCTAGGGGTTGGGTCGCCAAAGTGTGGCCGCTCCAGAGCGAGTCGGTCGAACGCGAAGGCTGCCAAGCCGTTTGGGTGGAACCGGCGCTCAGGGTCGTGGTGGTCCCGGTCATCACTTCCGTGGAAGCGGGCCAGCAGCAGGTCATCGTGAATGCCGTGCAGCAGCAGCCGAGAACGAAGCTGAGCATGCAGGCGAACATCATCTTGCGGGTCATGGGTCTTCCTTTGGGGGCCTTGGGTTTGGTGTTGGTGGCCCCGATGCTTGAGAACCGGACGATGGGAGTGACTGTTACAGCCTTACCTGGCGTTTACGTCCGCTCCTGCTCGGCCCCAAGGATTCTTCCTGTCCGACCTCGAAAGCGCGTGCGCCCGGGGCGGATGGCAGCCGGTGTGACGACCCCGATCGAATTGTTGGGACATCGACGTCGTGGTTAGTGCGGTACCTCTGATCGGGATCTATGCGAGCGGCTCCGAGGGCCTAGAAGATCGCCGTGGTAATGACCCGGCGGACCGGGTCCGAGTGCGTCCGCGGTGGTAACAACCAGCACGGATCTTGAGGTAGAGGTTTGGACGGCCATCCCGATGCCTTCCCGCACACCGCGATCCCCCCTCACGCAGTCGGAACTCAAGAGCCCCTTCCGGGGGAGGTCGAGCGATCGGCTCGTAGTGTCGCTGGAGCAAGCGGCCAGGAGCCTTGACCCCAAGGTGCACCCCGATGACGTGAGCGAAGTCATACAGGAGACAGCGCTGGAAGCCCTAGAAAAGGGGCTCCAGGAGGAGCAATTCACTTCACGGCCTGGCCTCCACCTCAAGCGGATCCGCTCCGCACGCAGCAAGGAGCGAAGAGGAGCGAGGAGAGTCTGGGAGATCGGAGAGCGGGAGGACGCTCGTCAGGCCGCGGAGAATCCATTGAACATACTTGTCCAGCGGGAGGAGGGGACCGGAGCGTCGGATCCTCGCCTCCTTCGTAGGAGACGACTAAGGAAGGTAAGGGCCTTCCTGAAGAGCGACGCTACGTGGACCCTCTTCCTCCTACGGACCAAGTATCTTCCCTGGGCGAGAATTGCGTCCAAACTCGGGGAGCCAGAAGTCCGCCTCCGGGTGAGGTTTCATCGCCTGCGGACGCGGTTGGAATCCAACTTCGGGCCGCGCTTTGTGGTCGAGTGCTTCGTCCCTAGATTCTCATAGCCCGCTTGCTTGCAATCGCCATTGCCACAGTCATCACTCGCCGCCCAGCGCGTTCGATTCCCTCTTCTTGGTAGAGCATGCCCGCCACGAACGCGGCGAGTTTCAGGTCCAGTTCAGAATTGGTTGCAAAGACCCAGCACTCGGGATCGAAGAACGCACCTGGCGGGGTTCCAAGCGTGGGGTGATCTAGCTCGGGCTCAAGGAAGTCCGCAACCCGCGAGAACACAAACGCCTTCTCCTCCGCGGGCGCAAGCGCAAGAATCTCGCGGATCCGGGCGCCTCGAACCTCAGCAAGTACTTTCAAGAATTCTCGCTGCAGAACAATGCGGCTGCTTTCTTCGGCCGGACTCTCACAGCATCTCACGGCGCGCTCCGTCGCCTTCTCTACGGCAGCCCGCGCAGCTTTGGCGTCCTCAAAGAACGCACCGAAGCCCAGGAGCGCAGCAACACGCTCGCACTGCTGCCACGCGCGCGCTGCCAGCTCTACCCGAAGGTCTGGTTCCCCTTCTTCGGACATCCCCGCCGAATCGGGTTCTCGACTATCGACTCTTGATGGATTCTGGCCTGGACTCGCACGTTCGAATTACCGCGGGATTTGCTAAAGAAGCAAGCCCGACGAAACGAACGGACCCGCTACGCGCAGGAACCAGAACCGATTCGTCGTCGTGTGCGCATGAGTTGTTCTCCTTCCGGCCTTCTAGGGTCGGACCATCCGACGCGCGTTCGCCGATCCGAGGCAGCATGCGTCGGGGCAGCTGATTACGGTGACATCCACGTGGAGGGCGGCGAGCCGCGAAGCGCTGTCCTGGAGGCTCCTCATCGTTTCATCGCTGGACGTGAGGTACATCGTGAAGCCGCCCATCCGGCCATCGTTCGCAGGACGAGCGTCGTCGCCTGCATTGCCATCGTCTCCGTCCCGAGGAACAGGGTTGCTCCTTCGCAAGTTCGGGAACTCCCTCCATCCGAATCACAGCGACACCAGCCCCGCCTGCCAATTGCAGGGCACCCAAGTGAAGACCCTGTCCGTCGTGTCCGGCGAAGGGTGCGAGGTAGCTCCGGTGGCGAAGTTCCTACCGGGTAGACCCCAGGACACCTTCGTCGGATCCGCCTCAAGGACGAATCGATCCGCTGTCCGATCGGGTCGTTCCTCGGTGAATTCCCCGGTAGTCAGGGCATCGACCAACCCTGATGATTTCGCGACAGCATTGCCATTCTCCCTCTCAGCTCGCTAGAGTAATGCGCACATAAGAGTGGGGGAGCGCCGGGAGAAGAGGACCCTCAAGGGCGAGAACTTGGTCACCTGCGCTGCAGCACAGGCCAAACCAGGGATGCAGGTGAGGACCGCTTCGACTTGTCGCACGTCCCTGCAGTAGTTTCCCGATCGTCCGGACTTCCTTGAGCCTTCGGCTCCCGAGCCGAGGGTACACGGGAGCCGGCCAAGCTCCCCAAGCTCGCTGAATGCTCCTGTGGTTCACTGCTTTCGCCGTTCTGGTCGGGCTCGTCTACCTTTACAGGCGACGTCGCTCACGTTCACGGGAGTCCGACTCTTCAGAACTGGAGGAGGTCATCAAAGAGGCCTTCCGGTCCGAACGGAGCGATGGGCTCATTCGATCGTCGGAGCAGGCGGCGAGGAGCGTGGATACGGACGAGCGCGAGAGCTTCTGAGCAGACGGGTGAACGCTTGAATCCCTTCCTCGCGCCGCTACTCTCACTCGCCTTGCCTCGAGCCAGCCCGTCACAGGTTCTCAAGGAGTCCCCCTTGGTCCCGCCGCTCGAACAGGGCGATGCGGGGGACCTTGGCGTCGCGCGCGACATCGCGTGCAAGTTCGGCTTCGAAGTGGTGGAGAGTCCAAGGCTCCCTGATCAGTTGTCGAGGGCTGAGGTCGAGGGATTCGTGCTGAGTCGCGCGCTCGACTTTCAGAGCGCTCCGCGGTCTGTTCGGTCGATCCTGCTCTCCCGCTGCTTGGTGAAGGGATTCGCAACCGACCTCCGAGGCCAGGTTGTTCGATCCGTCCTAGCTGAGGCAAAGCCGCGCGAGAAGAAGTCCTTGTTTGCAGACGTCGCAAGACTGCTCCGGCCCGAGCTCAGTCATCCCACCCTCGGCGCGCCTCCGGGTTCGTTTTTCGATCCCTACCTCTGGCCGGTCGAGTCCGTGAGCGCCCCCAACACGAACCGTCGCATTCTCCGGCTTGCCGCCTTTGTGGCCGGAATGTTGTATCAGGAAGAAGGGATTCAAAAAGCGGGGCGGGACGTGACCGCTGTCGCTCGGGCCATCGTGGGCTTTCGCGGCGCGATCTAGAAGAATCGCCCCCGATCGGGATCTCTCCCGATCGAGGGCGCGTGTTCTTTTCTGCTCGTCTGCGCGAATCGCCAGCCGTTCCCGTTGGCCGGGTGGGGCATTAGCCCTCTATACCTCCTCCCTTCGAGAGTGCGTGCATGGCCACGGCACCGACGAAGGCCTGAGCGGAGTGTTCCGGCCCCGAGATCGCCGCGACTACGGTGAAGCACACGAGGACGCCGGTGAGGACTCCCAGACCGAAGGTCACGGCGCCACGCGTGTGGGCGCTAGCCGTCGACCGCTCCGAGCGCTGGGCGTCGCGACAGCGCAGGATCTCGGGGTAGGTGGTCGAAACTCCACCCTCGCCGTTGGCCGGTGCCTTCGGCGAGGGACACATCTTGCCGTTCTTGATTTTCATGGTGCATGTCCCGGGGAAACCCGGGCTCCTTTCCCCAAGAACCGGGATTGGGCGGGGATTGTTACAGCATCGCTTGGCGGGCTGGCCCCTGGTACCAACCCGTCTGGCTGCGTCCGCGCCGACTCGGGGACCGATCCAGGTGGAGCTTGCGATCTTGGCTGGGTGAATGGCTTCTTCCTCGCCTGTGAGAGGGCCCGGATCCGGAATCGGCGATCCACTTCGGTCGAATGCCTGGTCGAAGTCCTCGCAGCTAGAGCGAACCCGAGTCGAGTGGCAGGAATGCGCCACCCTCTAGCCCCGCCCTAGACAGCTCCTGACCGCTCCAGTCCAAGTCCCCCAAACGGACGAGAGCGGACACAAGCGGACTAGAACGGACAGCAGCGGTCAGGAGCGGACAACGAGTGTCAGCCTGTCGTCAGCTTCCCAAGCTGAATGTCGAGGGTTCGATCCCCTTCGCCCGCTCCATCTAGCTCTCGTGGTGAGGCCGAGTTACGGCGACGGCTGATCGGGGGCGTAACTCGTGAGCGGCGAAACTGCCGGTTGCAGGTTCCCCACCCACACTTGGTGATCATTCCGCCCAGCATCGCGGGAAATGCAGTGGCGGGGCTTCGCGGCGTTTCTCGGAACGGTCCAGGTGGAGTTCCGGGTTCGTCGGGAACCGAATCCATGCATGTCCCCTCGGACATCGAGCCCAGCAGAATCGATCGATCGATCCAGGAGGACGCTGGCGGTGGAGGACTGCACGGCGAGGGACGCCCAGAGCCGGCTTCTCGCTTGCACGGCATCCGTGAATGAGCTAGGCTCGCAGCGGTGATCGTCTCATTCGGCGACTCCGCGACCGAGGCACTTTTCCACGGCCGGCGCGACGCCAAGGCGAGGCGCTTTCCAGCCGACATCCAGCCAGCCGCCCTCCGCAAACTCGACATGCTTAACGCCGCCGAGCAACTGCTCGACTTGCGGGTCCCTCCGGGGAACCGACTCGAGGCCCTTCACGGTGACCGCAAGGGCTTCCACTCGATTCGCGTCAATGACCAATGGCGGCTCGTCTTCCGCTGGACTTCGGTGGGCCCCGAGCGCGTCAGTCTGATCGACTACCACTGATATCCGACTACCCATGCTGCCCAAGAACCGCGTTCCCACTCATCCTGGCCAAATCCTCCTTCACGAATTCCTCCAGCCTCTCGGAATTTCCCAGGTCGATCTCGCCGCCCACGTCGGCGTTTCCATTCAGCGTGTGAACGAGATCGTGCGCGGCAAGCGCGGGATCACTTCCGAGTCGGCTTGGCTCTTCTCGGGAGCCTTCGGCACCACCCCTGAATTCTGGATCAATCTCCAGAGCCGACACGACCTGGCCAAGAGCCGTCCGGTGCGGTCCGTCCGCCGCCTCGGGAAGACGGGCTGATCGGGCAATCCGCTATTGTCTGATCGAGCCCTGGCGCACGGGTCTTCCCCATGCGTGTGCCGCTCCAGCGGCCCTCGACCGAAGGCCGGCGCTGGGGCTGGACCTGGGTCGCCGAAGCTGTTAGTAAAGGTTCAGGCCACAACCTTGAACACCACCGAGCCCGGCGAAGGAACTTTGAGCAGGGGTCTCCAACCATGAAGCGAGGCCCCAGCGGCATCGTTCTGTCCGCTCCGCCCGCCGCCGGCGAGACGATTCGCGCCTTCGTTCCGAAGCCCCTGCCGCCGACCCCCAGCCTCGTCGTGGATGCGACCCTTCGGGAAGAGATCGACCAGGCACTCCTCGCACTCGGACGCCTCGACAGCGTGTCGAGCTTGCTGCCGGACCCGGCGCTGTTCCTCTACACCTTCGTCCGCAAGGAGGCCGTGCTCTCCTCGCAGATCGAGGGCACGCAGTCGTCGCTCTCGGACCTCCTGCTCTTCGAACTCGACGAGGCGCCCGGCGTTCCCTTCGACGACGTCCGCGAAGTGTCGAACTACGTTCGGGCGCTCGAGCACGGCGTGAAGCGCGTGCGCGACGGCTTCCCGATCAGCAATCGCCTCTTCCGCGAAGTGCACACCCAACTGCTCTCGCACGGTCGAGGCAGCGAGAAGCTCCCCGGCGAGTTCCGCACCTCGCGGAACTGGATCGGCGGCCCGCGACCCGGCGTCGCGACGTTCGTGCCTCCGCCGCCCGACCGCGTCCTCGAGTGCATGGGCGAACTCGAGAAGTTCCTGCACGACCTGCCGGAGCGCACACCCGTTCTGCTCAAGGCCGCACTCGCACACGTGCAGTTCGAGACGATCCACCCGTTCCTCGACGGCAACGGCCGTCTCGGTCGCCTCCTGATCACGCTGCTCCTCGTGTCGCAGGGCGTGCTCCACGAACCGTTGCTGTACCTCAGTCTGTACTTCAAGCAGAACCGCTCGACGTACTACGAGCTGCTCCAGTCCGTCCGCACCGACGGTGACTGGGAAGCGTGGATCTCGTTCTTCGTGCGCGGCGTGAAGCAGACCGCTGAAGGCGCGGTCGCCACGGCGCAGCAACTCTCGAAGATCGTCTCGGAGGATCGCGAGCGCATCCAGACGTTGGGCCGCAACTCCGGATCTGCGCTGCGTGTGCACTTCGCGCTGCAGCAGCATCCCGTCCAAACCATCGCCAAGGCCACGGAACGCACGGGACTGACGGTGCCCACCGTGACCGCAGCGCTGAAGAGCCTGGAGGCCGTCGGCATCGTTCGCGAACTGACCGGCAAGAAGCGCGGGCGCATCTTCGGCTACCAGCGCTACCTCGACGTGCAGAACGAAGGCACGACCACGCCGCCGCGGCGCTGAGTCGCTCCCAAGGGCGCGCCTCGCGCGCGCCGGCGCCGCGTCGTGCGGCAGCGGATGGACGCCGCGAGCCGATAGCGTCCGGCCATGCTGCTCACGGCCGCGTTCCTCGCTCTCACGCTCCACGCCCAGGACACGACGGCCTTCGACGGTGCCGCCTTCGCGTTCGAGGTGCCCGCGGGCGCCACGGTGAACGAGAACGGCAACGGCGCGTACTTCTTCACCGACGTGCGGCGCGACGCGCGGGTCGAGGACGAGAGCGACGCGACGCTCAAGTTGCTCGTGGTTCCGGATGGGGGTGGCTTCGACGTCGCGAGCCTGACTCGAGGGCTGATCGGCGACACGGGGGGCCGCATGACGGCGGCCGGGCTCACGGCCGGCGCGAACGAGGTGGTGGAGCGCACGTTCGACGGCCACACCGTCGCCATGACGCGCATCGCGTACTCGGACGCGAACGCCGCGCTGTGGGTCTTCGAGTTCGGCGCCTGGCAGCAAGGCGGCGCCATGATCGGCGTCGTCACGAAGTGCGCGGCTGCGACGCTCGAAGCGGAGCGCGTCGAACTCGACGCGCTCGCCCTGAGCCTCGACGCCAAGGAAGTCACGGCCGACTCGACGCGCATGCTCACCGCCGGTTTCGCGACGGTGCCGATCCCGCTCGCCGCCGCGGTGCAGGTGCAGGCGGCGCAGGGCGAGACGATGCACTCGATCGGCACGCAGCAGGGGAACATCTACCTGCACTGGGGCGATGCGCAGCGCGCCGCGCTGGGCGCCCACGAACTCGCCTGGTCCTGGCGCACGCAGCACGCGACCGAAGTGCAGCAGATGGTGCAGCAGGCCGGCGCCGAGTACCTCGGCCTCGAGACCTTCCTCGTGCCGTGGGGCGAGGGCAGTGCTCCCGGCGAAGCGCATCGCGTGCGCCTCGCCGACGGTGGCGCGCTCGAGTTCCGCACGATGACGTTCGTCCAGGGCGGCGAGCTGCTGCACCTGACCGCCGAAGTCGGCGGCGCGCAGGCCGATGTCCAACGCGCGCGCATCGACACGATGAAAGCTGCGCTTCCGGCACCGAGCGACGACGTCGGCGAGCACTTCGTCGTCGCCGCCGGCATGCGCGTCGACCTGCCGGTGCCGATGGCCGGCGACTGGCAGCGCGACGGCGGGCGCACGTTCGTCGACTACACCGTGCGCACCGATACGAACTCCGTGCGCAACGGCTTCGCGGTCGAGGTGTGTGACGCAGGGACGGAACTCGCCGCTCCGAGCGCGTACGCACAAGCCCTCGCGCAGCGCCGCAGCCCGGCCGCCCTGAACTTCGTGTTCGAGGAGGGCTCGCTCGAGACCGCGTTCGGCGTCGTGCCGACTGCGAGCGCGAGCTACCAGGACGGCGACCAGGCGCTGCGAGTGAGCTGCGCCGCGCTCCCGGCGGGCGAGCGCACCGTCCTCGTCGCCATGGTCACGCGCCTCGAAGACGAACGCGGCCACGTCGACCTGTGGCGCCGCGCCGTCACGGGTGCCTACGTCGACGCCTTCGACGCCGCTGCTGCCGACGGGCGCTCCCGCGTGCAAGGTCGCTGCGCGTCGCTCTTCCTGCCGAACCCGCAGTGGGTCGCGCAGTGCATCGAGCAGCCCAGCTTCGCCACGCTGAAAGCGAGTGAACCGCGCGCCGCGCTCGAACTGTTGCGCACCGGCGAGGCCACGCGCTCGAGCCACGACGACCTCGTGCCCGCTGTCCGGACGGCGCTGCAGAACGAGCTCGGCACCTCGCTCGAACAAGCCCCCGGACAGTTCGGCGGCACGCGCCGCTTCGACGAGAGCCACGCGCTCATGCTCGGCGCACACCGAGTCGTCGACGGCGGCGCCTCTGAACTCGTGCGCTTCTACGCGCTGCGCGACTTCGCCGGCGACGTCGACTTCATCGTCAACGCGCCACTCGACCCCGCCGAGCGCGCCGCCACCGGCATCGAGTCGCTGCTCGACTCGCTCGTGACCACCGCCGAGATGAGCGAGTCTCCGGCCGACTTCGCGTCCTTCGGCACCAACTGGATCGTCCCCGAGGGTTTCACGATCGACGAGACCTACTCGAACGGCTTCGCGTTCCTGAGCGTCAGGAGCACCGCGGCCAACTCCGCAACGTTCAGCGCGCGCCAGTTCGTCGACACGCTGCCCGACGCCGAGGCGAACGAGTTCGCATTCCAGCGCGAGAACCTGACCGCCGTGCTCGAAGACGAGGCCCTCACCTTCGAGACGGTCGACTTCGAACTCGACGTCGGCGGCACGCGCGTCCCCGCCGTGCGCTTCGTCATCGCCGCCACCGACACCGAACCCGCCACGCACATCGTCGCGAGCGCGCGCTCCTTCGGACCGGTGACGATCGGCTTCACGATCGCCGGAACGCCGGAGCAGTTGGCCGAGACCGAGCTCTGCTACCAGGACCTCGTCGCGCGCATCACCGCCGCGCCGCTCACCGAACGCTTCGGCGGCCCCGACGCGAGCTTCAGCCACGTCGTCGGCACGACCGTCACGCCCCACGCGAGCGCCGGCTCCGGTGCCATCGAACTCCTCCTCACGTCGCCGTCCGGCGCCGAGCTGGTCCTCGCGCACACGAACGGCGCGTGGAGCACGCGTCCCGCCGCAAGCGATCTCGCGAGCAGTGATCTCGCAGGCAGTGACTTCGCA
>JBJXFB010000122.1:0-4095 GCA_046155895.1 Planctomycetota bacterium
GAGCATTCATCCGCTGGCGCGAGCGGAGGAGTCGATCGAGGAGGTGCGCGCGAGAGTCACACGGGCGGCCTGAAGCGCGTTGAGAGAGCTTCTGGTGGCCCCGATGCGCCCTCGGGTTCAACACGGAAGCCAGTCAGTATCCGTCACTCTGATCAGGCGATGCCGAACTGCTTGAGCTTCCGGTAGAGCGTGCTCTTCCCGACGTTCAGGAGCTTGGCCGCAGCCAGGCGGTCGCCTCCGACTCGATCGAGCGCGCGGAGGAGCGCCTTGCGCTCGTAGAGCTCCAGGCAGATCGGATCGTCGTCCGTGATGTCCCAGGGCCGGATGTCGCGGCTCTGAGCGACGCCGCGCGGCACCTCGCGATCGACCCGAGCGCCCGTGAGACCTCCAGCACCCGCGCTCGCAAGCTGGGTGCTCGCGGCTGGAACGGCGCCAGTCCGCGCCCCGGTGCGCGGCGCGCGCACCGGCGGGAGGGCCGGGATCACGTCGTGGGCCGCCGCGGCCCGCTTCGAATCGCCGATCGGGGCGGGCAGGTCCGCGATGCCGAGCGATTCGCTCGCGGCCCCCGCGCAGGCCTGCTCGATGCAGTCGACGAGCTCCGACACGTTGCCCGGCCAGGAGTGGCGGCTGAGGGCCGCCAGCGCCTCGTCGTCGATGTCGAGGACGCCGCGCGACGAGCCGAAGAAGCCCAGGTAGTGGCGCACCAGCATCGGGACGTCCTCGAGGCGTTCGCCGAGCGGCGGCAGAGCCAGCATGAAGCTCTCGAGGCGCCGCAACAGGCCCTCGGAGAACCGGCCCTCGCGGAGGCGGCCTTCGAGTGGCGCGGAGGTCGAGAGGACGAGCCTCACGGACAGGCGCTCGGACTTGGGCGTCCCCACGCGGGAGACGACCCCCTCCTCGAGGAACTTGAGGATTCGCTCCTGGGTCGCGACGGGTGCGTCGGCGATCTCGTCGAGGTAGAGCGTCCCGTCCTGGGCGAGGTGGAAGAGGCCCGGCCGATCGGCGAGCGCGCCGGGAGTCGATCCGCGGACGCGGCCGAACAGCTCGAGATCGAGGTTCTCGGGCGCGAGCGCGCCGCACGAGAGCTGCACGAAGGCCCCGGTCGAGGGACCCGAGTAGTGGAGGATGCGCGCCGCCCGCTCCTTGCCCGTCCCGCGTTCCCCGACGAGGAGCACGGGCGCATGGGTGCGGCTCCAGGCAGCCAACGACTGGCGCAGCGCGGCCGTCGCGGGACTCGCGCCGACCATGGTGTGCGGACGGTAGGTCTCCCGCGCGGCCTCGAGCAGAGGACCGAGTTCCTGGCGGGCGAGGCTTGGATCCTGGAGCCGCAGGACCTCGGCGGCCAGGCGCCGGCGCGCCGCATCGTGCAGGAGGACCACCCGGATCTCCGAGTCGGGGTTGCCCGAATGGACGACGAGGGGGACGACGGTCGCGGTCAGCGAGCGGCCCGGATGCCCCTTGCGCGCCGCGAGATCGAAACGGAAGCCTTCCCGGGTCTCCAGGCGCGCGTCGCGGACGAAGGCCTCGAGGCCGCTCGCGGGCGCGAGATCGCCGAGATGGCGCCCTTCGATCGTCCCGCCGAACAGCTCGCAGGCGCCGCGGTCGGCGTGACGGACGGTCCCCTCGGCGTCGACGACGAGAACGCCCTCGGGACGGCCGCACGCCAGCTCCCGCAGGGCGCCCGCGCGGTCCTCGCCTTCCTTGGCGGCCCGGTCGCGCGTCGAGACGGCCGGCGGCGGAGGATCCTGACGTCGTTTGGGATCGGCCAGGCGCGCGATCTCGCTCTCGAGCTCGGTCACGCGGGCGCGCTGGCGGCCGAGGATCGCGAGGACGTGCTCGAGACCGGGGAGGTCCGGGCGCGTGACGAAGGCGTCGCTGCCCGCCGTGTACCCGCGCTCGATCACCTCGGGCACGGGCGACTGCTCGCAATAGAGGATGATTCCCGGGCGGACGCCCTCGGGCAGGGCCTTGGTGCGGCGGCAGACCTCGAAGCCGTCGACGCCGGACTTCAGCTCGGCCGAGACGAGCACGAGGTCGAAGCGCGACTCGCGGGCGAGCGAGAGTCCCTGGGCGCCCGATTCCGCCACGGCCACCTCGTGACCGCTAGTGCTCAGCCGGTTCTCGAGGATTCGTCGGTTGCCCGGGTCATCTTCGACAAGCAGCACGCGGCTCAAGGCATACCTCGTGGATTGCGGAGAAGGCGGTCCGAGCGAATCGAACTCGCGGGGAGGGGGAGGACCTCGTGCGCGCGCAGGGAAGCGGACGCGCTCGAGGACTCTGACGGTAGCGGCGCGCGACCCGGTTGGAAAGCGTGTCTTCCGGGTGGGCGATGAGGGATTCGAACCCCCGACTTCCTCCGTGTAGGGGAGGCACTCTAGCCGCTGAGTTAATCGCCCGGGTCCCGGCTCGCCGTCCGAGACGGTATCTTTCCGTCCCCCATCTACACTACCGCAGCCTCGTCCCGCCGGTCACGTCGGCGCGCCGGGGCTCGGTGGATGGACGAGGGATCGTCCGCCGAACGCCCCCGGGTCCCGCTGCGGGACGCAGGCGCACGAACCATGCCACCCCGAGCTCGAGGAACCTCCTCTACATGCGGATCGCAGTCGTAGGCACCGGGTACGTCGGACTCGTCGCGGGAACTTGCTTCGCCGAGAGCGGGAACGACGTCGTCTGCATCGACATCGACGCCGAGAAGGTCGCGAAGCTCAAGGCGGGCGTCGTGCCCATCTACGAGCCGGGGCTGGAGGAGCTCCTCCGGCGGAACGTTCACGACGGGCGGCTCAGCTTCACGACCGACTACGCCGAGGGGGTGCCGCGGGCGCAGGTCGTGTTCATCGCGGTCGGGACCCCCCCGGGGGAGGACGGCAGCGCCGACCTGAAGTACGTCCTGGCCGCCGCCCGCTCGATCGGGAAGAACATGAAGGCCTACACGGTGGTCGTGGACAAGTCGACCGTGCCGGTCGGCACGGCGCAGAAGGTCCGGGCAGCCATCCGGGAGACCACCTCGTGCGAGTTCGACGTGGTCAGCAACCCGGAGTTCCTCAAGGAAGGCGCGGCGATCGACGACTTCCTGAAGCCCGACCGGGTCGTGATCGGGTCGGAGAGCGCCAGGGCTGCGGAGGTCATGGACGAGCTCTACGGCCCCTTCATGCGCACCGGGAACCCGATCCTCCACATGGACATCGCCTCGGCCGAGCTGACGAAGTACGCCGCCAACGCGATGCTGGCCACCCGGATCTCTTTCATGAACGAGATCGCGAACATCTGCACGGCGGTGGGCGCGAAGATCGACTCGGTCCGGCGCGGGATCGGGTCCGACGCGCGGATCGGATCGCGGTTCCTGTTCGCGGGGATCGGCTACGGGGGGTCGTGCTTCCCCAAGGACGTCCAGGCCATCGTCCGGACTTCCGAGGAGCAGGGTTACGATTTCCGGATCTTGAAGGCCGTGGAGGAGGTCAACCGGACGCAGAAGCGGCTCCTGGTCGACCGGATCCAGAAGCGGTTCGGGAAGAACCTCGCCGGCCGGCGCTTCGCCGTGTGGGGCCTCTCCTTCAAGCCGAACACCGACGACATGCGCGAGGCGCCGTCGATCGACGTGATCGGGGGCCTCCTCGAGTCGGGCGCCAAGGTCGTCGCCTACGACCCCGAGGCCATCGCGGAGTGCCGCCGCCACCACTTCGGCGACCGGATCGAGTACTCGGAAGTGCCGATGGGCGCCCTGAAGGACGCCGACGCGCTCGTGCTCGTCACGGAGTGGAACGAGTTCCGACGCCCGGACTTCGAGGCGGTCAAGGCGGCGTTGAAGCTCCCCGTCATTTTCGACGGGAGGAACATCTACTCGCGCCCGACGCTCGAGAAGCTCGGGTTCGAGTACTTCGGCATCGGGAGCTGAGCGCGGAAGGTACTGAACCAGGTTCGTTTTCTCGCACCGGGCCGGCAGTCGCGGCGCGCGCATCGTCGAACGACCCGGTGCGAGAAAACGAACCTGGTTCAGTACTTTCCGCGCATCCGGAATACGGTACCAGGTCAATTCTTGCGGCCTCCGAGCTGCGTCACCGCGTCCGCGGAGTCGCCACTCGGAGGCCGCAAGAATTG
>JBJXFB010000126.1:0-2600 GCA_046155895.1 Planctomycetota bacterium
GCCTTGGCAACGAGACGCGAGCATAGCTCAGGTCATCCCTCGGCGCGGCCGCATCCGCGAGCCCCTCGTCGATGGAGAGCCGTACAGGCGCGCCCGCGCCATCGAGGCGCTTTCGCCAATAGGCTTCCGCAGCTCCGAGATCTTGGTGCTGCCAGTCCGCGAAGCTCCGGTGTGGCGGCGGAGGTTCCCGCGCCGGGGCTCTCCCCGCGACGAGGTCGGCGTAGCTCTGCCAAAGATCTCGGAGGACCGCTCCAGCGGACTGTCCATCGAGGACGACGTGATGGAAGGTCCAGACTAGATGGGTTCGGCGCTCGCCGATGGCGATCGACACGACCCGCATCAACGGAGCGCGCGTCAGATCGAACGTGCCGCGGCGCTCCTGCTCACGAATGGACTCGAGGCGCGCCGTCTGCTCGGCGCCGTCCACGTCCCGCAGGTCGTGCCGGACGAGCGGCAGATCGACCCGACCGTGCACGACTCGAGACGGGATATCGACCCGTTCCCATACGAACGAGGTTCGCAGAGCCTCGTGCCGTTCGACGACCGAGCGCCACGCTCGCTCGAGGAGAGCGTCGTCCAACGTGCCGTCGAGGACGTACTCGACCTGCAAGTGGAACGCCGAAGAGGCGGGCGAGAGGAGCGAGTGGGCCAGGATGCCCGCTTGCATCGGAGTCAGAGCCAGGACGTCTTCGGCGTCCTCGACGTCGGTCATGGCCCCCCTCGCCGCATCGGAGATGGGCTATCCGCGGCGTTCAGCGCGCAGTGCTTCGTAGCCGTTGGCCCACGTCTCGACGCAGGCGATCAGGCGGCGCCGGTGCGATTCGAGAGGATACGTGTGGTCCGCCTCCGGCCAAAACATCTCCGTGCACCTTTCCTCCGGATCGTTCAGCTCGAGCACCCGGCGAAGCTGCCCCACCTGGTTGTAGTAGGAAAGGGAATAGCCGCTGAACGTCGACAGCACTCGGCCATCGCGCTCCAGGATGGCCTGAAACGCCGCGCGCATCTCTTCGCGATTGGGGAGGTCGCGCAGCGAGAGCGGGTCGACCGATGCCCAGTACAGCTCGTCGTCGTCCGGGTCGATCGGGGGCGCGAAGAGACGCTCCAGCCGCCGCCTCAGCCACACGCCATACCGCGCGGGGTTCGAGTACTTCATCGCTCGCGCTCGCGACTTGAAGCCATCGTCCGGGAAGCAGATCGGGTCGAGCAGCAACATGCCGACGATTCGCTCGTCACGGATAGAGAGTCTGATCGCATTGTCCGCGCCCGCGCACAGTCCTCCCAAGACGAAAGTGACGGCACCGAAGCGTGCCTCGAGCAGCTGAGCGACCTCGGCGTAGTCGTCCACGACGGACTGTTCGTGCGTGACACCCGTGCGTCGCGTGCTGTCGCCCCTACCCGAAAGGTCGATCCGCACGGAGGTGAAACCGCGCGCTGCCAGGCTCCTCGCCAGTCGGACGTACAGCCGCGAGGGCCCGACGCGGTGGAGGAATCCGGAGTTCAGCAGGAGAAAGGTCGGCAGCTCCCGTGCGCCGGCCGCTGGCGACTGCGGATGGGTGAGAATGCCGAAGAGCCTGCCGCCGCTCCCGAACTGCAGCGGCTCTTCGATCAAGGCGCGGTCAGGCACGCCGCGAGCCGCTCCAAGATGGGTGCCGGGACCAAGCGATCGCCCCGATTGGTATTCCACCTGCACGGGAACGGCACGACGTCGCGGGGAACGTCGTCTAGGGGAAAATGGGCCGCTGGGTCCGAGGTGATGATCCGCAGCCTGCTTCGCGGAATGGAACGATAGGCTTCCAGGCCGAGGCGGCCGAGCTCGGACACCATGCCCTCCGACAGTCGAAAGCCGTCGTAGTCCTCCGCGGCTTCGCGGCGTTCGGATCGGCTGAGGAGGTAGTTGTAGTCGGCGGCCCTCTTACGGGCGGCGCGGCGGCCCTCGAGGTACTGCCGGCCGTCGAAGATCGGGTCCCAGGCCACTACTCGGTGAATGCCCTCCAGGCGCTCCATCGCATGGCAAGCGAGTAGAGCCCCCGCGCGTACAGCGAGCAGCTGAGTGGTACGGGCTCGGGACAGCTCACGCGCCTCGCGAACCCCCGCGGCGATGTCCGCAACCCAATCCGATAGAGACAGCTCATGTAGGTCGCCGAAGGAATCGCCCGTTCCCCTGTAGTCGAACCTGAGGACGTGTTGGCCCTGCGCCGCCAGTGAGATGGCGAGGCGACGAAGGGCGAAATGCGTGCGCTCGTGCTCGGACAGGAGTGGCGGGCACATCACCGTGAGTCCGCCCCCCGACACGCCAGCAGGGGGATGATACATCCCGAGCACGGATTGATCGCTCGGGCCGAAGAAAAACGCTTCGACCACCGGGACCGTCAGCACCACCGAGCCTGCGCCATGCCGTCGATCAGCCTCCGCAAACCTCGAAGAAGTCTTTCAGCGACTCGCACGCCGCCCTTCCAAGCTACCGCGCGCGTCGAGGCCGGAGCCAGCTTCGCGGGGCCACGCCCATCGGCTGAGAACGTGTCAGTTCCCCAGGCCGGGTATGCCGCCCGGCAGGCCGCCGGGGATGCCGCTAGTGAGCGACTGGATGCGGGCCTCGATCT
>JBJXFB010000155.1:0-62935 GCA_046155895.1 Planctomycetota bacterium
GCGCGTGCTGCCGACTTTCGGAACGCGCGATGTTCCGCGCGCGGAACGCTCGAGCCGGCTGCGGAACACGCGTGTCGCCTATGCGGAGCGCGTCCTCGCACGCAGCGCTTGGAACCGCGGGGACCCGTGTCGGCTGCCTGCAAGGTCAGCGAGGATCGATTCCGATCCAACAACGTCGCTCCGAGCGAGTTGACGCGACCACAGCCGCGGCGTGGTGAGAAAGGCGGGGTAAGCTCTCGCCGCCGATGGCGCGCGCACACGAGACGAAGTCCGGGCGAGCGAGCACGCCCACGCCTCCTCCGCCCGCGCCCGCGCTGATCGAGGCACCGAGCGCATCGCGCCGGCTCTTCGACGTGCTCGCGTTCGCAGGCATCTGCGCGATCGCCTTCGCGCTGCGCTACGCGTACCTGCTGCAAGCGCGCGCGGTGCCGACCTTCGACGCGTGGCTGATGGACGGCCGCTCGTACGGCGTGTGGGCCGACAAGATCGCGGCCGGCGACTGGCTCGGCGACCAAGTCTTCTATCAGGCGCCGCTGTATCCGTACTTCCTCGCGGTCACGAAGCTCGCGGTCGGCAGCGACCTGTGGTCGATCCGGCTCGTGCAGATCGCGCTCGGCAGCCTCGCGTGTGGCCTGCTCTTCTGCGCGGCGAAGCGCTTCCACTCGCGCGCAGCAGGAGTGGTCGCGGGACTCGCGCTCGCGCTGTATCCGAGTGCGATCTTCTTCGACGCGCTGATCCAGAAGGCGAACCTCGGCTTGCTGTGGACGACGGCGCTGTTGTGCGCGCTGGCGTATGCGACGCGCGGTCCGAAGGCGTGGCGCTTCGGAGCCGTCGGAGTGACGCTCGGCCTGCTGATGCTCACACGCGAAGAGACGATCCTGCTCGTCCCCGTGCTCGCGGTGTGGTTCCCCTTCACGCTGCGCCGTCACGCCTGGTCCGTGCGCGCGCGTTGGATCGGAGCCTGGGCCGTCGGCCTCGCGCTCGTGCTGCTGCCGGTCGGATTCCGCAACCAGGCCGTCGGCGGCGAGTTCGTCCTGACCACGTCGCAAGCCGGCTCGAACTTCTACATCGGCAACAATCCGAAGGCGTCGGGGTCCTACACGCCGCTGCGCGAAGGACGCAGCGACACGATGTACGAGCGCACGGACGCGATCGAGCTCGCCGAGGCCGAGAGCGGCCGCACGCTCACGCCGAGCGAGGTCTCGCGCTTCTGGTTCGCGAAGTCGTTCGCGTGGATCCGTTCCGACACCGGCGCGTGGTTGTCGCTCGTGTGGACGAAAGTGCGCTTGCTCGTCAACGCGCACGAGATGCCCGACACGGAAGACGTGTACTTCTTCGAGCGTTACTCGTCGATCCTGCGCGTGCTCGGCGCCGTGTGGAACTACGGAGTGCTCGTGCCGCTCGCGCTATTCGGAATGGCGATCGCGTGGCGCACGCGCAAGGACTTCGCCGTGCTGTACCCGGTGCTCCTCGTGTTCTGCGCGGGGCCGGTGATCTTCTACGTGTTCGCGCGCTACCGCTATCCGGTCGTGCCGGTGCTGACGTTGTTCGCGAGCATCGGAGCGATCGAGGCGTGGCTCGCCGTGCGCGCGAAGGAGCATGCACGACTCGCGCTGCCGGCGATCCTCGCGCTGTTCGCCGTGCCGCTCGCGACCGTGCCGCTCTATCCGAAAGACTTTCATCTGGCCGAATCCGCACAGAACTCGGCTGTCGCGCTCGCACAGCTCGGCGACGACAAGGGCTCGATCCCACTCTTCGAGCTCTCGATCGCGCTCAAGCCGCGCGCGCAGACGTACGGCAACATGGGCGTGTCGCTCGCGCGGCTCGGGCGGCTGCCGGAGGCGGCGACGGCGTTCGAGCGCGCGCTCGAGCTCGGTCCCGGCGATCCGCGCGCGGAGCTGCGTCTCGGCGCGACGCTGCTCGATCTCGGCCGGCTCGCCGAGGCAATCGCGCACTTGCGACGCGCGACCGAGCTCGCGCCAGCGAACACCGAGGCGCTCGGCTATCTCTCGCGCGCGCTGATCCGCGACAAGCGGCACGGCGAGGCGATCGTCGCGCTCGAGCGCGTGCTCGCCATCGCGCCTCGCGACGTGGCGGCGAGCCAGAGCCTCGCGTGGATCCTCGCGACGGCGCCGGACGCGAAGCTCCGCGACGGAAGGCGCGCCGTGGCGATCGTCGAGCCGCTGCTCGCGCGCACGCCCGACGACATCGCGCTCCTCGACACGCTCGCGGCGGCGTACGCGGAGAGCGGCCGCTTCACCGAAGCGCGTGCGCGCGTGCAGCGCGCCATCGAAGTCGCGGCGCAGCGCGGAAGAACGGAAGCCGTCGGGAGTCTGCGGGCACGCCTGCTCGTGTACGAGCGCGGCGAAGCGTTCCACCAACCGCAATAGCCGGCGGCCGTGGTATCACGGTGCAACTCTCGAGCGCGCCGTCCGCGCGTTACCGATCCATGAACATCCTCCTCGCCGCAGCGCTCACGACCGTTCTCCAGTCACCGTCGCAAGTCCAGTCGTTCGACAAGCTCGGGCTCACGATCACGTTGCCCGCGCTCGCCGACCTCACGACGTTTGGAACGCCGAACGAGCAGTGGCTCGCAGGCTGGCGCGGCAAGCTCGACGGGAAGCAGATCGACGTGTCGCTGCGCTTCTTCGCCCGCGACGAGCACCGTTTCGCCGAGCCCGACGACGTCAACGAGTTCGTCGGCGACATGATGCAGGAGCCCGCGAAAGGTGGCGTGCCTCACTTTCGTTACGACGACATCGCGCTCTTCCCGGGACCGTTCGGCTTCGCGCCGTACGCAGCGTACGCACACGCGGACGTCGAGCACGCGACCGAGGACAAGGTCGAGTGGAGCTTCTTCGCGCTCGGCGGTGTCCTCGCGGACGGCAGCTACTCGCTGCAGGTCACGTCGAAGGAAGCGCTCGACACCGCGCAAACGAAGTCGGTGCTCGAGTTCCTGAAGACCGGCGTCGTCTACAAGGGTCCCGTTCGCGATCCGAAGTGGTCCGACGCGGAAGCGCGCGCACGCTGGGAGAAGACCGCGCCGGCGGGACTCGAGAAGGAGATGAAGAAGATCACGCGCACGGCGCACTACATCATCTTGTCGAATGCGTCGGGCGGCGACACGTTCGGGAAGAAGATGGAAGAGTGCTACGCGACGGTGAAGAAGCTCTATCCGTTCGACGAAGTTCCTGGACGTCTGCTGATGCCGGTCTTCCTCTTCCGCACGCCGGATCAGTACTACGAGTTCCAGACGCAGCGCCTCGGCCGCGATCGCAAGGCGGCGGAACGCTCGAAGGGCGTTTCGACGGCGGACTTCTACGCGACGTGGTACGAGGCGCCGCAGGATCCCGTTCACCTCCACGAGGCAGTGCACCAGGTCTTTCGCAATCGATTGAGGCTCAGTGGCGGCGGCTCGTGGTTCCAAGAGGGCGTCGCCGAGTACGCATCGACGAGGGACAACGAGCGCGGCAACGCGGCGCGCGACGTGAAGAACGGGCGCCACACGCCGCTCGCGAAATTCGTGATCCTTCCGAGCCTTCTCTACTCGAGCAAGGAGGACAAGAAGGGCGGCGACGAAGCCGGCGACCAGTACGAGCTCGCCGCGCTCTTGATCGAGTTCCTGCGCGAGAGCAAATGGGGCAAGGACAAGTTCCAAGCGTTCGTGCACGCGGTCGGCAGCGTGCCGCGCGGTCACCTGCCGTCGATCGAGAAGGCGGTGATGGAGGTGTACGGCGTCGATCTCGCTGGCGTCGAGAAGCAGTGGATCGAGTACTGCAAGAAGCGCTGACGCGCGTTCTTTCCGTCGGTGCGCTGCATCCGCCGCGGCCACCGGACCGTAAGGTAGCGTGACCCGCTCTGGTCTTCCGCCGAGCCGAACGTCCTTGTCCGAGCCGCTCTTGCCACGGATCGCCTCCGGCGACACGCGCGCGGTCGAAGCTTGCCTCGACCGCTATGGCGCACTCGTGTGGACGCTCGCGCTCCGCTTCACGAAGAACCGTCACGAAGCGGAGGACGCGGCGCAGGAAGTGTTCATCGAGCTCTGGAAGAAGGCGCCGCGTTACGACGCCGCGATCGCGGCCGAGTCGACGTTCATCGCGTTGATCGCGCGCCGCCACTTGATCGACCGCAGCCGGCGTCGCTCGAGCCCGCCGCCCGGCGACGTCGAGCTCGACGAGCTGCCCTCCACACGCGCCGCCGAAGTCGAGCGCATCGACCTCGCCGACGAAGCGTCGCGCGCCGCCGCCGCGCTCGAAGCGCTCAAGCCCGAGCAGCAGCGCGTGCTGCGCCTCTCGATCTTCGACGGCTTGTCGCACCAAGAGATCGCCGAGCGAACCGCGCTGCCGCTCGGCACCGTGAAGACGCACGTGCGGCGCGGGCTCGAGCGCGTGCGCGAGATCCTCGGCCGCACGAGCCCCGCGACGCCGATGGAAGGGTACAGCTCGTGAGCGCGCCCACTTCTCCCATGTCCCCCCTATCCAACGGCGGCGCACGCGAGCGCATCCACGCGCTGCTCGCCGAGCGCGCGACGCAAGCGCTCACGCTCGAGGAGCAACGCGAGCTCGACACGTTGCTCGCGTCGCACCCCGAGATCGACGGCGACGAGTTCGATCGCACGGCCGCCGAGCTCGACGTGTTCTGGATGGCGGGGAACACACGAGCGATGCCCGCCGCGCTGCGCGCGAAGATCGCTTCCGCGGCGCCGGATCACGTCACGCGCGCTCGACGCGCGAGCGCCGTGGCCGCGCCGCGCGCGCGCGGATTCGACCTCGTGCGCGCCCGCGGTTGGCTGCTCGCGGCTGCGAGCCTGGCGGCGCTCGTCGCGATCTGGCCGCGCACCGAGACCGCGCCGAGCTTGGCGGAGCAGCGTGAGCGCTTGATCGAGTCGGTCGCGGACGAGATCCAACTCGCGTGGACGCCGACCGTGGGCACGTTCACGGGCGACGCGGTGTGGAGTCCGAGCGCGCAGCGCGGCTTCCTGCGCTTCCGCGGGCTCGCGAAGAACGATCCGCGCGTGCAGCAGTACCAGCTGTGGATCTTCGACAAGCAGCAGGACGAGCGCTATCCGATCGACGGCGGCGTGTTCGACATCGGCGACGACGGCGAGGTCATCGTGCCGATCGACGCGAAGATCGCCGTGCAGGAGCTCGCGATGCTCGCGGTGACGCGCGAGAAGCCGGGCGGCGTCGTGGTCTCGTCGCGCGCAGGGCTCGTCGGCCTCGCGCAGCTCTGAACGCGCAGCCTGCGCCTTCATCTCGGCCGCACGGGCCGCTACCCTTCTCGCCCCGCACGCGCGAGCGTGCGCGCGACACATGGTCTCCGAGCGACTCTCGATCGAGCGCAACAGCGCGACGCGCGCGGTCATCGCGGGCCGCGAGGTCGTCGCGTTCGCGGGCTGCGACTACCTCGGCCTCGCGCACCATCCGGCCGTGCTCGCCGCGCTGCAGCGCGCGCTTTCCGAGCTCGGTCTGTCGGCCTCGGCTTCGCGCGAGACGACCGGCAACCACGTCGCGCACGAAGAGCTCGAGGCGCGGCTCGCCCGTTTTCTCGGCACCGAAGCGGCGCTACTCGTGCCGGACGGCTACCTGTCGAATCTGGTCGCGGTGCAGGCGCTCGCGCCGCGTTACGCGCGCGCGCTCGTCGATGCCAGCGCACACGCGAGCGTGCGCGACGCGCTCGCGGCCGCGCGCATCGACGAGACGGCGTACGAGCACGCGGACGGCGCCGCGGCGGCGCGCGAGATCGATCGGCGCGCAGGCGAGTGGCTCGCGCTGCTCACGGACGGCGTCTATCCCGCGCACGGCACGCTGGCGCCGCTGCCCGAGCTGCTCGCCGCGCTGCCGCGCCGCCAAGGCGTGCTGCTCGTCGACGATTGTCACGGCTTCGGCGTGCTCGGCGCGCACGGTCGTGGCACGTGCGAGCACTTCGGTGTCGCCGACGCGCGCATCGTGATCACGGGAACGTTGTCCAAGGCCGCCGGCGCGTGCGGCGGGTTCGTCGCCGGAACCACGGAGCTCGTTGCCGCGATGCGCGCGTCACGCGCGTACGTCGGATCGACGCCGATCGCACCGGCGCTCGCACGCGCTGGATCGGTCGCGGTCGACGTGCTCGAGCACGACACCGACCGACGCGCGCGCTTGCGTGTCAACGTCGACCGCGTGCGCGCGGGTCTGCGCGCGCAGGATCTCCCCGCGCACGACCAGCCGATCCCGGTCTTCGCGCTCACGCTCGAGCCCGCCGAGCAGATGGAGCGCGTCTTCCGCACGCTGCTCGAGCACGGGTTCCTGCTGCCGTTCGTGCGCTATCCGGACGTGCACGCCGGGCACTTGCGCCTCGCCGTCTCGTCCGAGCACAGCGCGAGCGAGATCGATGCGCTGCTCGCCTGTATCGGACGCTGCCTCGAGTGAGAAAGAACGAGGAGGGTCGCGTGCAATCGAAGACACGAATCCTGAACGACGAGACCCTCGCCGCGCTCGCGCGCGAGCACGGCACGCCGCTGTACGTCTATGACGCGTCGATCGTCGCACGCCGCGTCGCGGAGCTCTCCACCTTCGACGTCGTGCGCTACGCGCAGAAGGCCAATAGCAACTTGTCCGTGCTCGATCTCGTGCGCCGCGCGGGATGTGTCGTCGACGCGGTGTCCGCAGGCGAGATCGCGCGCGCGATCGCCGCTGGCTTCGCGCCGCGCGACATCACGTTCACGGCGGACTTGTTCGACCGTGCCGCGCTCGAATGGGTCGCGCGGCACGACGTGCCGGTGAATCTCGGCTCGCGGCCGATGATCGAGCAGTACGCGGTGCTCGTGCGCGAGCGCGGACTCGCGCGCCGCGACGTCATGCTGCGCGTCAACCCCGGCTTCGGCCACGGGCACGGCAACAAGGTGAACACCGGCGGCGCGGGCTCGAAGCACGGCATCTGGCACGAGGATCTCGCCGAGGCCGTCGCGCACGCGCGCGCGCTCGGTTTGCGCGTGAGCGGCTTGCACGTCCACATCGGATCCGGCTCGGACCTCGAGCACTTGTCGCGCGTCGGACGCACGCTGCGCGCGCTCGCGGCGCACGCGCGCGACACGCTCGAGCGCATTTCGGCCGGCGGCGGACTGCCGATCCCGTATCGACCCGGCGACGCGCGCCTCGACGTCGAAGCGCTCGCCGCGACCTGGCGCGCGACGCGCGACGCGATCGCCGGCGACCTCGATCGCGCGATCGAGGTCGAAGTCGAGCCCGGCCGCTACCTCGTGGCCGAAGCCGGCGCGCTGATCGCGGAAGTGCGCGGCACGAAGACGAACGGCGGCGTCGAGTACGTCCTCGTCGACGCGGGCTTCCACAATCTCGTGCGGCCGGCGATGTACGGCGCGTACCACCACATCTCGGTGCTCGGTCGCGCCGTCACGGACGCGGGCGCGCCGAAGGTCGTCGCCGGTCCTCTGTGCGAATCGGCCGACGTGTTCACGCAGGACAAGGAAGGTCGCGTCGCCCCGCTCGCGCTGCCGGACGTGAAGCCCGGCGATCTCGTGTGCATCCACGACGCCGGCGCGTACGCATCGAGCATGGGCTCGAACTACAACAGCCAGCCGCTCGCGGCCGAGGTGCTCGTCGAGGACGGTCGCGCGCGCCTCGTGCGCCGGCGTCAGACGATCGAGGAGATGCTGGAGTTGGAGCGCGATCCGTCGTAGCTGCGTTCGCCGCCGCGGCGCGTTGTTAAGGGGCGGGCCAGCAGTCCGTGGTGAACGTGCTTCGAGCGCGAAAGGCGTCCGTTCGTGTCGGAACAAGAAGCTCGACCGCAGGCGAATCCTCGTGATTCGCCGAGGATCGAGCGACGCCGTGCCGGCGCGAACGGACGCCCTTCGCGCCGAATGACGTTCACAACGGGCTGCTAAGGCAAGTCGAACAACAGGAACTTCGCCGTGCCGGTAGTCGAGAATGCGAGCTTCGACTCCTGGCTGATCGCAACGCCGTCGCCCGCCGCCGCATCGACCTTGTTCACCTGCAGCGTGCCGTGCGTCACTTGCAGCCACGCATTGCGGAGTGTCGAGAGCGCATAGATCGCCGGCTTCGCGGCGGTGAGCTCGCCCGCGAAGAGCTTCGCGTCGGCGCGCATCGCGATCGAATCCTTGTCGCCGTTCGACGACGCGAGCAGCGTCAATGCGCCGGGCACGATCACCGGCCCGAAGCTCTTCTGTCCGTAGCGCGGCTTCGCGCCCTCTTTGTCGGGCACGATCCAGATCTGCAGCAAGTGAACGCGCTCCTGGTCCGATGCGTTGAACTCGCTGTGCGTGACGCCCGTGCCGGCCGACATGTACTGCAAGTCTCCGGGACGGATCACGGAGCCGTTGCCCAGGCTGTCCTTGTGCTGCAGCGCGCCCTCGAGCACCCACGTCAGGATCTCCATGTCCTGATGACCGTGCTCGGAGAAGCCCTTGCCCGGCTGCACGAAGTCCTCGTTGATCACGCGCAGCACGCGAAAGTCCATGTGGCGCGGGTCGTAGTAGTTGGAGAACGAGAACGTGTGGTAGCTCTCGAGCCAACCGTGCTGCGCGTGACCGCGGTCTTGTGCTTTGCGTACGACGAGCGCCACGTCAGACCCCCGACGACGCGCCCGGAAACGCCGCTTCCTTCAGCACCGGCAAGAGGGCCTTGCGCCGCGCTTGCCGCTGCTCGCGCGCGGCGTCGTCCTGCGCGTCGATCGCGGTGTTCGGCGAATCGAAGATCGACGAGTACGCGAAGAGGCTGTATCCGCGGAACATGGTGCGCGCGATCTCGAGCTCCTGGCGCAGGATCTCGGGATCGTTGCTCTCCAAGCGCACGCCGAGCACCACCTTGTGTCCGTCGGCGAGCTCCTTCCAGTACTCGGCGCGCGCGCGGAAACGCTGCACGTCCTGCGTGTAGTTCATCGGGTACACCGCGTCGAGCAGATCGTCCGCGAGCCACGTGCGCACGTCTTGGAAGTGCTCGAGCGCCTTGTCGGGATCAGGACCGACGGCAGCCGAAAGCTCGACGGACGGACGCGTCTGTCGCACGATGCGACGGATGTCGCGCAGCAGGTTCGAGACCTGCTCGGTGCGCCACGTATTCCAGCCCTTCGGATCTTGCTCGGGCGTGTGGCCGGTCTCGCCGCGGAAGAGCGCGAGCGTGGCCGCATCGCGCGGATAGTCGATCTTCGAGCCGGCGGGAGTCGCGGGCGGCTCGTTCGGGAAGCGCAGATAGTCGAGGTGCAGCCCGTCGACCGAGTAGCGACCGACGAGGTCGCGCATCACTTGCACCAAGTACTTGCGCACCTCGGGCAGGCACGGATTCAGGCTGACGTAGAACTTCTCGCACAGCGCTTGGCGCTCGCCGTGCTGGTCGTACCACATCCATTCGGGGTGCTTGTTGTAGACCTGTCCCGCGAACGCGGGCGGCACCGTGCCCCACCACGCCGGCACGACGTTGACCCAGGCGACGAGCCGCATGTCGCGCTCGTGCGCGGCTTCGATCGCGACCGCGAGCGGATCGAAGCCCGGGTCGGCGAAGTTGAACTGCTCGGCCCACGGCTCGATCGACGAGGGGTACATCACCGTCGCGTTGCCGCGCACCTGGAAGAGGATCGTGTTGATGCCGGCGGTACGGGTGCTCTCGACGATGCGCACCACGTCCTCGCGCGTCTTGTAATCGAAGCGCGTGACCCACATCGCGCGCTCGCTCGAGCGCGCTCGCGGAAGCGAGATCGGGAGCGCCTGGGAAACGTGATTGCAGCCGGCCAGCACCGAGACGGCGCCGAGCAAGGCGAGAAGCGCAGGGAATACGCGTCGTTCTCGCGCCTTGCCGCCGACGCTCCGACCCACGATCGACTCGCGACGGACTCGTGAAACCGCTCTTAGAGAAACAGCGCGCAAATCGAACGACATGTGGACCTCTCGAGGGGCTGGACGGGCGTCGGGAGATCGCCTCTCGACGCGGTTGCGGACGCCGTCCGTGACGACCCCTCGTCGCGGCGGAACATACCAACTGGACCGACCACTTCAATCCGCGCTTCGCGCACTCGCTGCGGCGCCGATCGCCGGCGCGGCGCGCAGACGGGACGCGCGCAGGAATCCGGTCGGGAGCGCGGACCCCGCAATGCGCGCGATGCGGCTCGCGAGCGCGTGCTCGAGCGGACCGCGGAACCAAGCGTCGAGACGCACGTCGGTGAAGAGCGCCGCGGTGCGCTGACCCACCACGACACGCTCGAGGTGTCGCGGACCGTCCGCGAGCACGAGCATCGATTCCGCGCGCAGCGCGACGAGCTCGGCCAGCGCCTCGGCCGCAGCGACGAGCGTCCGCGCGGCCGTGCGCTCACCGGCGACGGCGCGCTCCTCGACATGCTCGGCGAGCGCTTCTGCGTCGCCCGGCGCACGCGCGTTGATTCCCTTCATCGAGACGAGATCCTCGAAGCACTCGCCGCCCGCGCGACGAAGCTCCCACGCCCGCGGCACTCCGATCGAGTCGAGCGAGCGCACGACGCCGTCGAGCACGATCGCTTCCGCGACGCCGGTCCCGCCTCCGACGTAATACGCCTGCGCGCATCCGCGGAACGAGCCGCCGTCCGCCGCGAGTTCGCCGAGCCCGCACGCCTCGCCGTCGCCGATCAAGCGCGGGATCTTCGCGACGAGATCGAAGCCGAGCGACGCGAGCTCCGCCTCGAGTTCGTCCGTGAAGCGCGGCATGCGCGGGCCGTGCCGCAGCACGCAGACGCCGCGCTCGTCCGCGGTCTTCAAGCCGGGCATGCAGACGCCGAGACGCAGCCGCCTGCGGCCGCCGGCAGCACCCGCGATCGCGCGCGCAGCGGCCGCGACCCACGCGCGACCGGCTTCGCGCTCGAGCGCGTCGATGCGCGGCGACTCGCGCTCGGCGAGTTGCTCGTCGAGCGCGACCGGAGCGAAGCCGCGCGGCACGCGCTCTTCCGCGACTCCGGCGCCGAGCGCGAGCGAGACGGGCTCGCCCGCGAGCACCACGACCTCGTGAGCGGCGAGCTTCGTCGCGCCGCCGTCGAGCCCGACGAGCACCGTGCCGCGCTCTGGATCGCTCCTCATCCCCTCACCTGCTCGCAACGTGGCCGGAGTGTACGCGCGCGAGTCGCACGACGCGCTCGCCGGCACTACCGAAGAACCGCGATCGAATACTCCGCCTCGATCCGCATACTGGCGCGCCCCGTCGTGTGCGGGATCGTCGAATCACGAACATGCTTCACAAGACATCGATCGCGCGTCTCCGTGCTCCTGCTGCCCGTCGCGGAGCCATCGGCAAGGGCTGCCTCATCGCCCTGGCCGCGGGCGTGCTGCTCGTCCTCGTCCTCGGGGGCGGCGCGTGCAGCCAGTTCAACGGCCTCGTGTCGAGCCGCAACAACGTGCAAGGCAAGTGGAGCGAGATCGACAACCAGTACAAGCGCCGCTTCGACATGATCCCGAACCTCGTCGAGACCGTGAAAGGCGCGGCCGACTTCGAGAAGTCCACGCTGGAGAGCGTGACGGAAGCGCGCGCTTCCGTCGGCCGCGCGCAGATGCCGGCCAACTTGCCGACCGACCCGCAGCAGCTGCAGGCGTACGTCCAAGCGCAGCAGAACCTGGGTGGCGCGCTCTCGCGCATGTTCGCGGTCGCCGAGAGCTATCCCGCGCTCAAGTCGAATCAGAACTTCTTGTCGCTGCAGGACCAGCTCGAAGGCACCGAGAACCGCATCGCCACCGCGCGGCGCGACTACATCGAAGCGGTGCAGAAGCACAACACGAAGGTCGAGAGCTTCCCGGCCAACATCTTCGCTGGGATCTTCGGCTTCCAGACCGTGCCGCAGCTCCAAGCGGCGCCCGAAGAGCGCGCGGTTCCGAAGGTCGAGTTCGACTTCAAGGGCGACAAGTGATCGGACGCTTGCGCCGATGCGCGGCGATCACGGTCGCGTGCGCCGCGGCCGCGTTCGCGACTCCGGTTCGCGCGGCCGCCGCGCCGGCGCTCCTTCTGCCTGCGCTCCGCGCGCAGGTGGAAGTGCCGAAGAACGACGGCTGGGTCACCGACGTCGCTGGCCTGCTGACGCCGGATCAGGAGCGCTCGCTCGAGGACCTGATGGAGTCGTACAAGCAAGGCACGAAGCACGAGATCGCGTTGCTCACGGTGCCGAGCTTGAACGGCGAGTCGATCGAGCGCTTCGCACTGGAGGTCGGTCGCGCGTGGGGCATCGGCAGCGCCGAGCGCAACAACGCGGCGCTGCTCGTCGTCTCGAAGGCGGACCGTGAGCTGCGCATCGAAGCGGCGCGCGGCCTCGAAGGCAATCTGACCGACTCGATCAGCGGCCGCATCATCCGCGACGTGATCGTGCCGCAGTTCAAGCAGGGCGACTTTGCCGGCGGCTTGCACGCGGGCGTCGAAGCGATGCACGCCGCGATCGGCGGCGACTACGGCAAGCTCCCGCGCGAGCGCAAGGCAGACCGAGGACTCGGCGGGCTCGTGCCGTTCGCGTTCTGGATCGTGATGGCCGTCGTCATGGCGATCGCCCGGCGCAATCGTCGCGGTGGGCGACGCTCCGGCTTCGGGCCGTTCCTTCCGCTGCCGCACATCGGCGGCTTCGGCGGCCTCGGCGGCGGCCGATCGTCGGGCGGCGGTGGTTTCAGCGGATTCGGCGGAGGCGGCGGCTTCTCCGGTGGCGGAGCTTCGGGGAAATGGTGATGCACACGCTCGCACTCGCGCTCGTCGAAGCCGGATCGCAAGGACGCTGGGAGCCCGGCGCGCATCCGTTCCTCTACCAAGTCGCGCGCTTCGGTCCGTGGATCTTCGTCGCGGTCGGCGCGCTGCTCGTCGCGCGCGCGCTCTTGCGCGCACGCCGCTATCGCGCACTCGTCGTGTTCAGCGCATCGGAGCAAGAACGCGTGCACGCCGCGCTCGTCGAAGCCGAGAAGCACACCGTCGGCGAGATCGTCCCCGTCGTCGTCGAGCGCTCCGACGGTCATCCCGGCGCGAGCTGGCTCGCCGCGCTGTGCACGATGCTCGTCGGCTCGGCGCTGCTCGAAGCGCACTTGCCGTGGGAAGCGCCGCACTGGCTCTTGCTCTGTCAGCTCGGGCTCGGCGCGCTCGGCTACGTCGTCGCCGAGCTCTTGCCCGACTTCAAGCGCTGGTTCGTCTCCGACGCGCGCGCCGAGGAAGTCGCGCAGGAGCAAGCCTTCCAGGAGTTCCATCGCTTGAAGCTGCACGCCACCGACGGCGCGACGGGCGTGCTCATCTTCGTGAGCTTGTTCGAGCACCGCGTGATCGTGCTCGGCGACTCGGGCATCCACGCGCAGGTCGGCGACGCGCACTGGGAAGCGACGCGCGACGCGATCACCTCGAACGTCGCGCGCGGCCAGGTCGCGAACGGCTTGATCGAGGGCGTGCGCCTGTGCGGCGCAGTGCTCGCCAAGCACTTCCCGTGGACGGAAGGCGACCGCAACGAGGTGCCGGATCGCATGGTCGTGCGGAGGCAGTGAGCGGTTTCGCGGGCGGACCGCGGAACGCCGCGGATCAGCTCAGCCCCGCTCCGAAGACGCGAGCGACAGTTGGATAGTCGGATAGTAGTACGCGTCTTGGCGCAACCGCAGGAGCTCCGAGTACAGCTCTCGATCACTCGTGAAAACGGAGCACCGGTGCTTCGTCGCCACGCGGACGATGGCGGAATCGGCGAGCCCGATCCGAGGATACACCGGTTCGCGCACGAGCCGGATCGACTTCGGCCGTTGCTCGCACGCCGGTTCCAAGAACAGAGCCACGAGCTTCCTGCACTCCGTTGGCCCCGGAGCAGCCAGTCGATCCAATCGATCATCCGCTTCCGTGAGCAGATGCGGAGTGACGATCCACGACTTCGCTCGGGCTACAAGCTGTGACAGGTACAAGAAATCGTGCGCTCGATACTCGTCACCTGTGGCGCGCTTCCCTACGAGCGACGGACCCCACAGTCCGACGAACAACACGACGAGCAAGTTCGCGTCGAGGATCACGCTCTGTCCGTGGCCCGTTCCCGCAGACATGGCGGGTTCGACTTACAGGTTGTTGCGTTCGACACGGCTCATCCCCAAGAACGCGCCGTCTTTGGTCAAGCGAATGACCGATCGCATCCTCATGCCCGACACAGGTACTCCCAGAACCTCTCGACTGGGGGAGTAGCCAATCGTGACGTGCCATTCTTCGTTACGTTTCGCGGGCGCCTCGATCGCTTCGACGAGCACCTCGGAGACCGTTTGCTGACCTTGGATCTCGCGGAACGTCTCCAGCGCCAGCTTCGCCACTTCGGAAGGCTTCATGTTGTTCGATGCGATCCGTGGGTACGGGACTTCGATTCAAGGACCGCGCGATCCATCGTGGGTTTCGCGCGACCTGTTCGATTTCAATCTAACCCTCGGACCTCCAAGTGCCAGCGTCGGAGACGAAGTGCGCATGCTCACACGGACGAGTTGCCGTGCAAAACGCAGTATTCGACCGGCAAGGCCGTTACGGCGGCTCGCTCAATCCTGCCGCCGCTTCCTCGTCGAGCCACACCTCGACGTTCGAGTGCGCGCGCACGAACGTGACGGGCGTCGCCGCGTCGATGGGATCCAAGAGCATCCGTTGCACGACGTCGCGCTTCGCGGCGCCGAACGCGAGCACGACGATGCGCCGCGCGTCGCACAAGGTCGCGATCCCCATCGTGATCGCGTGCGTCGGAACGCGCGCGAGTCCGCCGAACGCGCGCACGGCGTCGCGGCGCGTGTCCGCGTGCAGCTCGACGAGGCGCGTGCGCGAGTCACGCGGCGAACCGGGCTCGTTGAAGCCCACGTGTCCGTTGCGACCGACGCCGAGCAGCAGGAGATCGATGCCGCCCGCGGCCGCGATCGCGCTCTCGTAGCGCGCCGCGGATTCGTGCGCAGTCTCGACGCCCCCATCGACATCCGGAAAGTGCACGCGCTCCGCGCGCACGTCGACGTGATCGAACAGCGCGCGCTCCATCTCCGCTCGAAACGACGCCGGATGGTCGGCGCGCAGACCGAGGTACTCGTCGACGTTGAACGTGGAGGCGCCGCCGAAAGACAAGTGCTCTTCGCGGTGCAAGCGCACGAGCTCGCGGTACACGCCCGCCGGCGTGCCGCCGGTCGGCAAACCGAGCACGAGGCTCGGCCGCGCGACGAGCTCGCCTGCGACGAGACGCGCAACGGACTTCTCTGCCTGCGCACGCGCGCGCGCGACGCGCACGCGCACGCCCTGCGGCCCGACGCGGCGCGCGCGCGGGATGTCGCTCTCCGGTGCGGCGCTCACGTTTCGTCCGTGCGCTCGAGGATCTCTTGCACCAGTGCGAACAGCGCACCGGCCTGGATCGGCTTCGAGAGGCAGCCGTCCATGTCGGAGTCGAGACAGCGCTTCTCGTGATCCGCGCCGGTGCGCGCGCTCCACGCCAGGATCGGCACACGCCGCATCGTCTCGCGTTCTAGCTCGCGGATGCGCCGCGTCGTCTCGAAGCCGTCCATCTGCGGCATCTGCACGTCCATGCAGACGAGATCGAAGCCTTCCGAGCGGAGCGAATCGATCGCGTCCTGGCCGCTCGCGACCTCTACGGCCGCGTGGCCCGCGCGTTCGAACGTGCGCTTCGCGAGCATGCGGTGGACCGCGTCGTCGTCGACGAGCAGCACGCGCAGCGGCCGGACGATCTCCGCGACGTCGTGGCGCGTGACGAGCGCGCGCTCGCCCCGTTGCTCGCCGCCCAGTACGGCGCGCAACGTGCCGAGCAGGCTCGACGCCTCGATCGGCTTCATCACGTAGCCGGCGACGCCGAGCTCGCGGCAGCGCGCCGCGTCGCCGCGGATGCCCGCCGCCGTCATCATCACGAGCGCCGTGCGCATCGACGCATCCCGCACGTGCGCGGCGAGCTCGAATCCGCCCATGCGCGGCATGCGGATGTCGACCAGCGCGAGGTCGTACGCGTCGCCGCCCTCCGCAGCGCGGTTCAGGATCTCGAGGCCGGTCACACCGTCCTCGGCGATCGTCGGCTGCATGCGCCACTGTCGCAGGACGTCGACCAGGATGCGCCGGCTCGTCGCGTTGTCGTCGACGACGAGCACGGTTCGATCGCACAGCTCGGACGGCGGCGGAACCTGCGCACCGCGCGCCGTGCCGACCCGACCGAGCGTCACCGTGAAGTGGAACTTGCTGCCGGTGCCGACGGCGCTCTCCACCCACGTGCGGCCGCCCATCTGCTGCACGAGGCGCGCGCAGATCGCGAGCCCGAGCCCCGTTCCGCCGAACTTGCGCGCGGTCGGCGCGTCGACTCGCACGAACGGCGTGAACAGGAGCGGCAGCTTCTCGGGCGCGATCCCGCTCCCGGTGTCCTCCACGACGACGTGCAGCAGCACCGTGTCGTGCGTGTGCTCGCGCAGCACTTGATTGGCGGCAAGCGGTGCGGGATCCGTCGCCGGCGCGTGCACGCGCACGACGACCTCGCCGCGCTGCGTGAACTCGATCGCGTTGGCGACGAGATTGGTGAGGACCTGCCGCAAGCGGCCGGGATCGCCGCGCACGTCGTCGGGCACGTCGGGCGCGAACTCCCACGCGATCTCGAGCCCTTTTGCGTGCGCTCGAGGCGCGAGCGCACGCACGGACGACGCGATGCACGCGCGCGCGCGAAAGGGAGTGCTCTCGAGCTCGAGCTCGCCCGTCTCGAACTTCGAATAGTCGAGCACGTCGTTGATCAACGTGAGCAGCGCGCGGCCCGAGGACTGGATCACCTCGGCGTACTCGCGCTGCTCCGTATCGAGGGGTGTCTCGAGCAGGAGATCCGCGCTGCCGAGCACGCTGTTCATCGGCGTGCGGATCTCGTGGCTCAGGTTGGCGAAGTACGACGACTGCGTGCGCGACGCTTCGGCCAGCGCATGCTCGGCCTGCTTGCGCGCGGTGACGTCCTCGAGCGAGCCGGCGATGAGGTCTTCGACTTCGTCCGGCACGAGCGTCTCGGTCAGCTTGACCCAGATCGTCGTTCCGTCGGCGTGGCGCAGCGGCAGCTCGCGGTCGCGGAACCCGTGCTGCCGCTCGAGCAGCTCGTCGAGCGTGCGCTTGTCCTCGGCGCGCGCGGCGAGCGAGTGCAGCTCGAGCCCGCGGCACGCGCCGATGCCGCCGAGTCCGAGCAGGCGGAAGAACGCTTGGTTCGCGTCCAGCAAACGTCCTGTGCGGCTGAGCCGGAAGACGCCGACATCGAGCCGATTCAGCAGCCCATCGAGCCGGCTCTCGAGCCGAGTGATGCGCCGGCCGGACTCCGTCGCGTCGATGACGGCGCGGATCGTCGCGGGGAGCCGCAAGCGGTGCTGCGGCGACTTGAGCACGTAATCCGCGAGGCCGGCCTTCATCGCTTCGACGGCGATCTCCTCGCTGCCGTTGCCGGTGAACATGACGACCGGCGTGCCGGGCAGCAGGCGCTGCGCTTCTTGGGTGACGCGGATCCCGTTCGTCCAGTGCAGTTGATAGTCGGTGATCACGACGTCGAAGCCGCCTTCGGCGAGCGCGCGATAGAGCGTGCGCGAATCGCGGACCTCGTCGAACGTGCTGTTCGGCAGCTCGCGCTGGATCAGCCGCCGGACGAGCGCGCGATCGTCGGGGTTGTCGTCGACGAGCAGGATCTTCGGAGCGCTGTTCATGTAGCTCTCGGTTTCGGTCGTCCGGAGCGTCACCCGCCGACGCGCGCAATCCCTCGGTGCTCGCGGACGCGGTGACCTCGGAGTCGCCGCCCGCGAGTCTGTCGCTCGCCGTGAGCTCGATCCAGAACCGGCTGCGGGTTAACGGCTCCGCACTCTCACCGCTCCCCGCTGCGGTCGCGAAGGCTCGGTCGGTGCGACCGCAGCGGGGCCGCGTCCGGCGCGAGGACGCGCCGTACGCGGGCGCTCAGCCGAAACGGCCGGTCACGTAGTCCTCCGTCTCGCGCAGGTGCGGCGAGAGGAAGATGTCCGTCGTCGGCCCGTACTCGATCAAGCGGCCGAGGTACATGAACGCCGTGTAGTCGCTCGTGCGCGACGCTTGCTGCATGTTGTGCGTCACGATGAGGATCGAGTAGCTGCCCTTGAGCTCCTCGATCAGGTCCTCGATGCGTCCGGTCGCGATCGGATCGAGCGCCGAGCAGGGCTCGTCGAGCAGGAGCACCTCGGGCTCGGCGGCGATCGCGCGCGCGATGCACAGGCGCTGCTGCTGACCGCCGGACAATTGGAGCGCGCTGTCGTTGAGGCGATCCTTCACCTCGTCCCACAGCCCCGCGCCGCGCAGGCTCTTCTCGCACACCTCCGCGAGCACGCGGCGATCGCGCTCGCCGTCGATGCGCAGCGAATAGATCACGTTCTCCAGGATGCTCATCGGGAACGGATTCGGCTTCTGGAACACCATGCCGATGCGCTTGCGCAGCTCGATCACGTCGACGCCCGGAGCGTAGATGGAATCTTGGTTGAGCTTCATGTCGCCGCTCACCCGCACCGAGTCGATCAGGTCGTTCAGCCGGTTCACGGAACGCAGGAGCGTCGACTTGCCGCAACCGGACGGACCGATCAGCGCGGTGACCTTGCCCGTCGGCACCGGCATCGTGATGCGGAAGAGCGCCTGCTTCTTGCCGTACCAGAGCTCGAACTGGCAGATGTCGAGCACGGCCGTTTCGCTCGCGAGCGCCGCGTGCACGTCGGGTTGGAACGCCTCGGCGCGCGCGATCGCTTCGAAGACCTGACCCTCGTGCGGCTCGCGCAACACGATCGGCGTCGCGCGTTCGGCGGGCGTCTCGGGGGACTGCATGCGCTTCATCACCGCTCCAGGCGGAGGCGGAAGAGTACCACCGATCGAGTTCTCCATGGTTCGTTCCTCCTCACATCTGGCCGGCAGCGAAGCGCCGGCGCAGGCGGCTGCGGACTTGGATCGCGGCGACGTTCAGCACCACGATGATCGCGATCAACACGAGCGTGGTCGTGTAGACGAGCGACTTGGCGGCTTCACTGTTCTGACTCTGGAAGCCGAGGTCGTACACGTGGAAGCCGAGGTGCATGAAGCTGCGCTGCGCGTGGAGAAATGGCGCCTGCGTATCGAGCGCGAGATCGTGCGCCAGTTTCACGGCCCCGACGAGCATCAGCGGCGCGACCTCGCCCGCTCCGCGCGCGATCGCGAGGATCATCCCGGTCATGATGCCGGGCAGCGCGCGCGGCAAGACGATGCGCTGGATCGTCTGCCACTTCGTCGCGCCGCACGCGTAGGAGCCTTCGCGCATCGAGCCCGGCACGGCGGCGAGCGCTTCCTCGGTCGCGACGATCACGACCGGCAGCGTGAGCAGCGCGAGCGTGAACGACGCCCACATGAGCCCGCCTTTGCCGAACGTCGGGTTCGGCAGCGTCTCGCGGAAGAGGACCTCGTCGATCGTCGCGCCGACGATGTAGCAGAAGAAGCCGAGCCCGAAGACGCCGAAGACGATGCTCGGCACGCCAGCCAAGTTGTTCACCGCGACGCGTACCGTGCTGACGAGCAGACCCGGCTTCGCGTACTCGCGCAGGTAGAGCGCAGCGAGCACGCCAAAGGGCACGACGAGCAGCGACATCAGTAGCGTCATCACCACCGTGCCGAAGATCGCGGGGAACACGCCGCCCTCGCTGTTCGATTCGCGCGGCTCGTCCGTCAGGAACTCGACCCAACGCGAGACGTAGACGCCGAGCGCGCCCGTCCAACCGAGCTGGTTCGCTGGATACGCACGCACGATGGCGCGCAGCGGCAGCTCGACCGTGCTCCCGTCCGACGTCGCGAGCTGCAACCGCGCGCGCGCGCCGGCTTCGTGCAGCTCGGCGAGCTCGCGCTGCACCGCGTGCATCCGCTCCGCCGTATCCGCCTCGACGCGGCGCAAGTCTGCTTCGCGCGCGGCGTACTCGGCGGAGTCCTGGCCGGGACCGAGCTCGGCGGAGCGCAGCGCGAGTCGCGCGTCCTCGAGCTCGTCGTTCGCATCTGCGACGGCCCCGCTGCGGATCTCCGCTTCGCGCTCCACGGCTGCGCGCGCCGCGTCGTGGTGCTCTTCGAACGCGCGCCATGCCGCTGCCGGCTCGGTGCTGACGACGGCACCGTCGAGCACGAAGCCGACGACCGTCCCGTAGAAGCGGCCCCATTCCTCGCGCTCGACGACGATCGCCCACTCCGGGCGCGACTCGCCGGAGATCTCGAAGTCGCTCACCCAATCGAAGTGCCGGCCGGTGATCTCGTAGTTGCCGGTCCGCAGCATGCGGCGCGTCGACGCGCCTTCGTTCCGTGCGACGATGCGCCGCGCGTCCTCGACGTCCTCCGCGGCGAGCTCCGCGAACGCCGAAGCGGCGGGCTGATAGATCTCCTCGGCGTGGATCTCGCCGAGGAACGCCGCGCGGGCGTCGCGCTCGACACGCACGACCGGACCGGGCCAGAACGTCGATCCGCCGTGGAAGACCACGACCACGAGCAATCCGACGATCATGCACACGGAGAGCGCGAGCGCGCCGCCCGTGAGCCACACCATCGGCTCGCCGTGCGCGGAGAGCGCGGTCGCGCGCCGCTCGCGCCGCACGCGCTTCGTGCGCGACTTGGGCCGCGGCTGGCGTCGTTCGGTGAGCGTGCTCACAGCTGGAACGCTCGCTTGCGGAAGCGTTGGCGCACGACCTCGGCCACGGTGTTGAACGCGAACGTGATGGCGAACAAGCACAGCGCTGCGAGGAACAGCGTGCGGTAGTGCGTGCTGTTCTCCACCGCTTCCGGCAGCTCCGTCGCGATGTTCGCGGAGAGCGTGCGGAAGCCGTTGAAGACGTTCCAGTTCATGACCGCCGTGTTGCCGGCGGCCATCAGCACGATCATCGTCTCGCCCACCGCGCGTCCGAGTCCGATCATCACGGCCGAGAAGAGTCCGCTCATCGCCGTCGGCACCACGACGCGCACGGCCGTCTGCCACGGCGTCGCGCCGGCGCCGAGCGACGCCAAGCGCAAGTGCGACGGGACGCTCGCGAGCGCGTCCTCCGCCAGCGTGTAGATGATCGGGATCACGGCGAAGCCCATGACGAACCCGACGATCATGGAGTTGCGCTGCTCGTACGTTCCGAGCACTTCACCGCGCGGGTCGAGGCCGAGCGCTTCGAGCACCCAGCCGCACGCCGCCGCGAGCGCGATCGTGCCCGCCGCGCCGACCGCGAACTTGACGAGGTCGAAGCGCGCGCGCGCGCCGCGCGTCCAGCCGTTCGACACGGTGCGCATGTACGGCGCGAGGACGCGCGACGACATCCAAGCGAGGCCGATAGCCGACAGCGGCAGCAAGAGCAGGATCCAACCGCCGAGCGCCGATCCGTGCTGACCGTCCAGCCAACCCATCAGGTCACCGGCGAACAGCACGCGCTCCGCGAACGGCGCGAGCGCCCACGCGGCGAAGGCACCTACCGGAAGCGCGACGGCGATCGCGAGAAAGCGCGGGACGTTGGACGCGCGCACCGCGTACTCCTGCGGCAAGAGCTGCCACAGATGCGCGCCGAAGAGCAGCGCGGCCGGCATCGTCACGAACGCGCACAGCACGGCGGGCACGAAGCCCTGCACGAGCGGCGCGATCACGATCGCGGCCAGGAAGCCGAGCACGACACTCGGCAAGCTCGCCATCATCTCGGTCAGCGACTTCAGCGGCGCGCGCAGCCGCGGATCGAGGAATTCGCTCGTGAACAGCGCCGCGAGCAGCGCGAGCGGCACGGCGAAGAGCATCGAGTACACGGTCGCTTTCAGCGTCCCGAAGACGAGCGGCATCAGGCCGAGCTTCGGCTCGAAGTCGTCGGTCCCGCTCGCCGATTGCCACGTGTGCGTCGGCGCCTCGTAGCCTTCGTACCAGACCGGCGCGAACAGCGTGTCGAGCCCGGCTTCGGGATGTCCGAGTTCGAGTCCGACGCTCGCGAGCGCGCTCGGCGTGAACGCGACGAGTCCATCTTCCTTCGGTCCGAATGCCAGCGCGGTCACGGGGCCTGAGCTCGCGAGCTCGAGCGACGCGAGCAGCTTGTGACTCGTGACGTGATAGATCTCGACCGTCGACGGAGCGCGCACCGCGGCGATCACACGGCTGCGCTGCGACGCGGCGAGCACGCGAATGGGCGCGCCCTCCGTGGAGAGCTCGTGGGCTCGCACGAGCAACGCTCCGTCGCGCGTGACGGCGCCGAGCGGCTTGTGCGGGAACCAGGCGCCGATCCGGCCCTCCGTGTCGCCCGAGACGAGCGTCGTCTTGCCGATCACGAACGCGAGGCTCGCGAGCGTCGCGTCGCCGGGCACGAGATCGACCTCTTGCGCGAGCGCAGGCTGCTCGAAATCGCGTGTGTCGTAGCGGCGGCAGATGCCGTCCGGCCAGGCGAGGTAGAGCGTCTCGCCCCCGCCTGCGAGCAACAGGTGCTCGGGCGGCGGCAGGCCCGGGCGCGCGACGTCGATCTCGCCCCGCTGTGTCTCGAGCCGGACCTCGCCCGTCAGCAGGTTCTCGCGGCGTTCGACCGCTTCCAAGATGAGCTTGCCGTCGTCGCGCAGCGCCGCGATCAAGTTCGTCGCGCCGCGCTGCGAGCGATCGAGACGGCGGATCGGAGCACCGCCGCCGACGTCGATCGGCGGTTCGAGGGCGACGACGAGGCGCTGCACGCGCAGGGTCGTCGGGTCGAGGCGCTCGACGAGACTCTCGCCGACCGCCGCGATCACCGCCGTCGATACCGCGGCCGCGAGCTCCGGCTGAGACGCGACGTCGAAGACTTCGGTCTCGAAGCCGATCCTCGCGACTCGCACGCTGCCGTCGGCGAATCCGAGTGCGATCCCGTCCTCGGCCTGCGAAGCCGCGACGGCGGTCGGGGTTGCCTCGAGCTTGCGCGTGACGAGCACGCCGCCGTCGAGCCGGTACGCCTCGACGGTCGCGTCGTCGTACAGCGCCCACGCAAGGCGCCGGTACTCGTCCGCTCCGCACGCGCGTATTGCGCGCGCGCCGGTCGCGATCGGGGTTGGACTGCCGTCGCGTGTCACGTCCGCGCCGAGGAACAGCGGCACGACGACCCAGACCAAGAACAGACAGATCAGGCTGACGGCCAGGATCGTCCCGATCCCGCCGGCCGAGATCAGCAGCCGCGCGATTCGTTCTGTAACGAGGACGCCGCGGCGCGTTCGACGGCGCCGCGGCCTCCCGGTGAAGGATTGAACGGTCACGTTGCTGGGCCGCGAGTCGCGCGGCCGCCTGGCCTTCAGTGCTTCGCGCTGGCTTCGCGCACCGCGCTCGTCGCGACGCCGATCGCCTTCAGCGCTTCGGCCGCCATGGCGGCGGGCATCGGATAGTAACCGTCCTTGATGACGTCTTCCTGGCCCTGGCGGCTGAGGACGTAGCGCAGGAACTCGCGGCGCAGCGGGTCGAGCTCCTCGCCGGGCTTCTGGTTGACGTAGATGTAGAGGAAGCGCGCGAGCGGATACTCGCCGGAGTAGGCGTTTTCCGGGCTCGCGGCGATGGCCTTCGACTTGGCGTTGGCAGCGAGCGGCACCGCACGCACGTCCGCGGTCACGTAACCGATCCCGCTGTAGCCGATCGCGAACTTGTCGCTGGCGACGCCTTGGATGACCGAGGAGCTGCCCGGCTGCTCCTTGACGGTGTCCTTGAAGTCGCCCTTCGCGAGCGCGTGCTCCTTGAAATACCCGTAGGTGCCCGAGGCCGAGTTCCGGCCGTACAGGCTGATGGGCTTGTTCTGCCACTCGCCGGTGAGGCCCAGGTCGCCCCACGTGACGAGATCGCGCTCGGCGCCGCTCTTGCGGGTCTTCGAGAAGATCGCATCGACCTGCCCCATCGTGAGGCCCTTGATCGGGTTGTCCTTGTGGACGTAGATCGCGAGCATGTCGATCGAGGTCGCGATCTCGGTGGGCTTGTAGCCGGAGACCTTCTGGAAGTCGTCGATCTCCTTGTCCTTCATCGCGCGGCTCATCGGGCCGAAGTCGGCCGAGCCGCTGATCAGGGCCGGGGGCGCCGTGCTCGAGCCCTTGCCCTCGACCTCGGTGGTGACGTTGGGGTACTTCGTCTTGAAGCCTTCCCCCCAGAGCGTCATCAGGTTGTTCATCGTGTCCGAGCCGACGCTCTTGAGGCTGCCCGAGACGCCCTGGACGGTCTTGTACTCGGGGATCTTCGGATCGACCTTCACGGCCTGGGCGAAGGTGAAGGGGGAGGAGAGCATGCAGGCGATGCCCGTCGTGAGGATGGAGATCTTCATGGTCTTCTTGTTCCTGAGGGGGCCGATCTGGGTTTGGGTCCGATTGGACCCCCCCAGGATCAAGGTTTGATGAACCACCGGTGAAGGGAGGGTCAGTCCCCCCTCCCTTCGGACAGCGCCCCTGCGCCCGATTTCGCCTCGTCCAGCTGCTTCATGTGGTGACGGACGATCCGGCCGTTCACCACGAAAATGACGTCCTCCGCGATGTTCGTGGCATGGTCGGCGAGGCGTTCCAGGTTGCGCAGGGCCCCCACGAGGTGCATGACGTCGCCAATCCGCTCGTGATGCTCGCGCATGAACTGGATCGTCTCGCCGATGAGCTCCCGGTACAGGCGGTCGGCCTCGTCGTCGGCGCGCCAGGTCGACCAGGCGAGAGCCGAGTCCAGGCGCTGGAGCGCGTCGAGCCCGTCGCGGACCATCCGCTTCACGAGGGCGGCGAGTCGCGAGACGTCAGGCCGGAAGGGGAGGGGGGGGACCTCGGCGAGCACCTCGGCGCGCTCGGCGATGTTCACGGCCAGGTCGGCCATCCGCTCCAGGTCCGAGTTGATCTTGAGGATCCCCGCCACGTAGCGCAGGTCCCGCGCCACCGGCTGGCGCAGTGCGAGCACGTCGAGGCAGTGCTCCTCGACCTGGTTCTCCAGCTCGTCGACGACCTTGTCGCCCTCGATCACGATGCGCGCGAGGTCGGCCCGCCGGTCGAGCAGGGCCGTCAAGGAGCGGTCGAGCGCCTCCTCGACGAGCCCGCCCATGTGCGAGACCTTGCGGGTCAACTCGGTCAGGTCTTCCTCGATCTGCTTCGACATGGTCAATCCACCTTAGCCTCGCTGGGCCTGGGCGCTTCCTCGATTCCCGGGCTCAGGGTCGCGGGGGGACGGGGAAGCTTCACCGTGAACGTGGTTCCGCGACCTTCCTGGCTCGCGACGAAGACTTCGCCGCCGTGCGCGCGCACGATGTGCTTGACGATCGCGAGCCCGAGGCCCGTGCCCCCGGTGTCGCGCGAACGTCCAGGGTCCACCCGATAGAAGCGCTCGAATACCCGCGGGAGGGCGTGGGCCGGGATGCCGATCCCGGTGTCCTCGACGTCGACCGCGATCTCCTTCGGCGCGACGCGGATTCGGGCGCTGATGCGGCCGCCGGGGGGGGTGTAGTGGATCGCATTCGCGAACAGGTTCGTGAAGGCCTGCTCGAGGCGCTGCCGGTTCCCCTGGATGCGTGCCGCCGGCGTGGCGACGGGCAGGGTGAGCTCGAGGCCCTTCTTCTGGGCGGTTCCCTGGAGGGCGGCTGCGGCTCCTCGCAGGGGCTCGTGGATCGCGATCGGCTCGAGATGCATCTTCTCGCCCTGCGCCTCGATCGAGGATAGGTCCAGGAGGTCCCCGACGATCGCGCGCAGCCGGACCGTGTTGCGCGAGGCGATCTCGAGGAAGCGTTTGCGCGTCTGGGAGTCCTGCTCGGGATCGGAGATCGTCTCGAGCGCGCCCATGACCGCGGACAGCGGCGTTCGCATCTCGTGGCTGACGTTCGCGACGAAGTCGATTCGCACCTGCTCGAGCCGCCGGACCTCGGTGACGTCGGAGAGGAGGGCGACGGCTCCGGGAACTTCCCCCTGGATGGGCGCGACCGACAACGCGACGACGCGGCCGCTGTTCGCGGAATTGCCGGGCGGAGTGGCATCGGCGTGCCAGGGCTGGCCGCTCTCGAGCGCCGAGGCGAGGGCCCGTTCGAGCTCGGGAAACCGCACGTGCTGCCACAGCGCTTCTCCGGTCCCGACCGGCTCGACGAGGCCTAGCATCCTGGCCGCGGTCGCGTTCATGAGGAGGACGCGCGCGCGCGCGTCGACCGCGACGACGCCCTCGGCCATGCTCGCGAGGATCGTCTCGATCTCGGCGCGGGCGCTGCGTTCGCCGCGGATCTGCTGGCGCAGCTTGTCCGCCATCGAATTGAGGGCGCCGGCGAGCAGGCGGACCTCGACCGGTCCGTCGCCACGAATCCGGGCGTCCAGGTGGCCGTTCGTCACGTTCATCGCGCTCGCGCCCATGGTCTCGAGCGGTCGCGAGATCCAGCGCGCCAGCACGGCGGAGACGAGCAGGCCGAGGAGGAGGGCGACGAGTCCTCCCAGCAGCAGGCTTCGGCGCAGCTCGCCGATCGCGCGTTCCATTTTCTCGAGCTCCGCTGCGGCGCGGACATATCCGATCGTCTGGCCGCCCCGATCGATCCGGCGCGCGAAGTAGTAGGTTTCCCGCTGCGTCGTCGCGCTGCTGCGCCAGTCGAGACCCTCTCCCTCCGCCTGCGCGCGCACGATCTCGGGCCGGCTCGCGTGATTCGCGAGAGTCGAGCGCGCCTCGCTGTCCGCGTGGACGGTGCCGTCGGGCGCGATCACGGTGAGGCGCAGTCCCGTGAGTCGCCCCACTTCGGCGAGGCGCTCGGCGAACGCGCTTCTCTCGGATCCCGACACCAGCTTGTCCCCGGCCTCCTCGGCGAGGAGGCCGGCTGCGGTCCTCAAGCGCGCCTCGATCTCGACGCGGTGGAAGTCGCGCAGCCGGATCTCCCCGAAGATGGCCGCCGAGACCAGCAGCAGGACGAGGATCCCCGCGAGCGCCGCGAAGATCCTGGAGGAGAGCGTGTCGAAGCGCACGAGATCGGGGTTCGCGGGGGACCTACCCCGCGGGCGAGGGCGTCTCCCTGAACTTGTAACCCAGACCGCGGATCGTGAGGATGTGGTTGCCGTACTCGCCGAGCTTCTTGCGCAGCGTGGCGACGTGGACGTCGACGTTCCGGTCGATGACGATCGCGTCCTGGCCGAGGACCGCGTTCAGCAGCTCGTTGCGCGTGTAGGCGCGTCCCCGGTTCACCACCAGGTACTGGAGGAGCTTGAACTCGGTCATCGTGAGCTGGATGGTTCGATTCTCGAGGCACACCTCGTGCTTCACCGGATCGATGACGAGGTCGCCGAAGCGGCTGACCTTCTGCATCTCGAGCGGACTCTCGTCGCGGGCGGTGCGCAAGCGGGCGGCGATCCGCGCGAGCAGCTCCTTGGTCCCGAAGGGCTTGCGCACGTAGTCGTCCGCGCCCTGCGAGAGGCCGATCACGGCGTCCGATTCCTCGCCTTTCGCCGTCAGCATGAGGATCGGGATGTGCTTCGTGCGCGGGTCGGCGCGCAGGCGACGGCACACTTCCAGCCCGTCCATCCCAGGGAGCATCAGGTCGAGCACGATCAGGTCCGGCACCCTCCGGCGGGCTTCCGCGAGGGCCGTCTCGCCGTCGGGGGCGGTCGAGACCTCGTAGTGGTCGCGCCGGAGGTGGTGCTCGACCAGCTCGACGAGGTCGGGCTCGTCGTCGACGACCAGGATCCTGGCCTTCTTCATCGCGGCCACAATTAGAGTGGGATTGTGATCCCCGAGCCAATTTTTCATCAGGAATGGATCAAGGTGGCCGCTGCGGGGCGCGTGCGCCAGCGCGCCTGGTGCCACGCCCACTGCTCCGGAGCCTCCCGGATCCAGCGCTCGAACACCCGGTTCAGCCTGCCGGCGAGCTCCGCAGTCGCCTCCCGCCTCGGGAGGGAGGGGGCGAGGAAGAGCGGTTCCTCGGCGGAAATGCGGTAGCGCCCGCCGGGAACGACGACGCAACGGAGGGGGAGGAGCGGGATGCGGGCCGAGCGAGCGAGTGCGGCGGGCGCCGTCATCGTGAGCGCGGGCACGCCGAAGAAGGGCAGGAACTCGCCGTCGATCCGGCGGTCCTCGAGATCGGCGAGCAGCCCGACGACGCGGCCGCCCTGGAGGACGCGCAGGACCTCCCGTGCGCTCGTCGCCTGCGGGAGCGTCTCGACGCCGTACGCACGCCGCATCTGCGCCAGCCAGGCCGAGCTCGGGTCGCCGGCGCGTTCGTACCCGATCACAGCGCCCTCGAGCCCGAGGCGGCGGAGCCTGGCGCACAGGAGCTCCCAGTTGCCGAGGTGCGCCGTCACGACGAGCGCGCCGCGGCCGCAATCGAGCTCGCGCCGGAGGACCGCGACGGAGGGGTCGAGCTCGACAGCGCGGTCGATCCAGGCGCCGTCGCCTCCGCGCGCGAGCTTCAGCCACTCCGAGAAGATCCGCGCCGAGTGGTGGCGGACTCCGCGGGCGATCCGGCGGCGCTGCTCGGGAGTCGTCTCCCCCCCGAGCGCGAGCTCGAGGTTTCCGGCCGTCAGGCGCTCGTAGCGGGTGAATCGCGCGAGCGGGGAGGCCGCGGAGAGCACTCCGCGGACCGCCGGTGCGGGCACGAGCGTGCCTGCCCGGACGAGGGCTCGCAGGAGGCGCGCGCGGAGCTCACGGCGTCGCGTCTTGTGCATCGAAGTCGACCAGGCAGGCCGAGATCAGGGGGCCGATCCATGCGCGTCCGGTCCGATCGACGCGGACGAGGTCGCCGGATGTCCCCTCGATGCCGAGGCAGCGATCCTCGAGCGTGGCTTCGATCGCGCGCAGCTGCTCGGCGGACGCGGGAGGATCGCTCGCGCCGGCGCCGGGCGGGAGCGCGAAGGTCGCGAATCGCTCCGGCGCGCGCGACAGCACCTGCGGCCGCGCGCAGGGGATCCCGTGCTCGTGGAGTCGCGCGGCGGCGTACCAGGCCCCGAGGAGCTTCCGCCAGGACCGATCGCGCACGACGAGCAGCGCGTCGCTCTCCGCTTCCAGGCTCGCGAAGCCGTCGAAATCCGCGCTCGTGATCGGTCGGCAGACGCTGGAGAGCCTCGTCCATCGCTTCCGCGCGCGTCGCACGGCCTCACGCCGATGGATTCGGGCCGCGAACTCGACCTCGCGCGCGAGCCGCTGGAGCTTGGGCAGCTTCGCGCGGTGCTCCCCTGGCAGCGCTCGCGCGTATTCGAGGAGGAATCGCGCACGGACCGAGCTCGCGACGCGTTCGCGCACCGCGGAGGCGAGTCCAACGAGGTCGCGTCGAGCGGTCCTGGCGTCGAACCCTCGCCCGATCCGGGCTCCGCGCAGGTCGACGATCCAGGTCCGGCCACCCGGCTGGGCCACGAGATTCCCCGGGTGGAGGTCGGGGTGCGCTAGCCCTGCGACGTGGGCGCGCGCGAGGGTACGCGCCGCCTCCCGCACGAGATCGGCGGAGGGGGCCAGGGTGTCGAGCGAAAGGGCGCCCTCGATCCATTCCGTGACGAGTTCGAAGCCGCCGTCCACGCGCCGGGTCTCGATGGCACGAGGGACCGGAACGCCTCGCCGCGCGAGTTCACGCAGGAGGCGAAGCTCCTCGCGCGCCCGCGACCCGTCGAGCAACCGCGCGAATGGTCCGGGATGGTGGTAGCGCTTGACGACGCGCGCTTCCGGCGAGGTGGTGCTCGCGGGGAGCACGAAGACCGTGCGCCGAGGGTTCCGCTTGAGCGGGATCGCGGGATCGCTCACGGCGGGATTCTAACTGCGGCGACGATAGAATCGGCCGGCGTTGAAGCTCCATCTGTACATCCTGCGGGAGCTTCTGGTCGGATTCGCCTTCGCCGTCGGCGGGATGATGGTCCTTGCGCTCCCGGCGATCGCCGTCGCGGCGGTGAGCAAGCTCGCGGGGGTCGACACCGTGGCGATCCTCTACTACGTGCCGCTGCTCCTGGCCGGCCTCGTGCCGTACATCGTCCCGCTCGGCTTCCTGCTGGCGGTCGTCGTCACGTACGGGAGGCTGGCGGCGGACAAGGAATGGACCGCGGCGATCATGTCGGGGAGGAATCCGCTGTCCTTGATACTCCCCGGGCTCGTCGTGGCGATCGGGGCCTCGCTCTCGACGCTGTGGCTGGTCTCGGAAGTGCTGCCGGGCATCCGCCGCAAGCAGAGCGAGTACCAGGTGGCGGCGCTGCGCAGCACCCTGACGAACCTCGGGCCTGGGCGCACGGAGCTGCACCTGGGGAAGTTCTACATCGCCGCCGGATTCCGCGAGGGCGCCGACTTCCTCAACGCGCTGATCTACGTCCCTGGGAGGCGCGGAGAGGGCTCCAAGACCGTGCTCGCCGACCGAGTGCACTTCCAGCTCGCGGATCGCGTGATGTACGTCCATCTGAAGAACCCTCGCATCGTCCGGGGGCAGATGGACGTCCGCGGCGGAGACCCGATCGTCCGCCTCGACCTCGACGATCTCCAGAGCGACAAGGAGAAGTCGTTCTCCGCGACGAGATTCCAGAAGTCGAGCGAGATGCTGAAGAGCCTCTCGCGCGGCGAGCTCGAAGCGAATCCGGAGAAGAAGCGACTCGTCGTCTACGAGCTGCACAACCGCTGTGCGACGTCATCGACGTGCCTCATGTTCCTGCTGCTCGGAGTGCCGACGGGCCTCCTGCTGCGGAAGGGGACCCAGCTGTCGGCGCTCGCGACCGCCGTGGGATACGCCCTCCTCTACTACCTGCTCTCGATGCGGCTCTCCAAGCAGCTCGCGCTCGGCGCCTACCTCTCTCCCGCGGTGGGAGCCTGGGCGATCACGGCCGTGGGGGCCGTGTTCGGGCTGTGGCTCATGCGGAAGGCGATGAGGCGATGAGCGGGCGCCGCCTCCGCGTCCTCGGCCGGCTCGACCGCTACATCGGGGGCCTCTTCCTCACCTCCTACGCGACCGCGCTCTTCCTCGTCGTCGGGCTGTTCCTCATCCTCGACATGGCGTCGAACCTCGACGACTACCTCGAGCCCTGGCCGGACGGCAGCCGCGCGTCGAACATCGTGATCGCCTGGTACTACCTGCTCGATCTGCCCTTCCTCTTCCTGCAGGTCGCGCCTTTCGTGACGCTCGTGGCCGGGCTCTTCACGGTCTCCAAGCTCCTCAAGTTCAACGAGACCGTCGCGATCCTGAGCGCGGGCGTGAGCTCCTGGCGCCTCCTCGCCCCCGTCTTCCTCCTCGGATCGTTGTCCGGCGTGCTCATGTTCGGCGTGCGCGAGGCCTGCTCGAGCCTCCTCGCTTCTCCGCGCGACGCGTTGCGCCATGTGCTCGAGGAGAAGTCCACCGACCTCGTCTACTCGAACCTGTGGGTGCGGGACCTGAACGGGAGCGCCGTGCGCCTCGACGAGTTCCGGCCCTCCGACACCGTCGCCGCGGCCTCCGGCGCGATCGAGAAGGCCCCGCCGCGCGTCGACGGCCTCGAGGCGATCCTCCGTTCGCAGTCCCACTGGTCGAGCATCCAGGCGGTGAGCGCCGAGTTCCTGCCGCGCGGCTCGGAGATGGGGTGGAAGCTCGAGGGCGGGCTCCACGAGGAGGTGGCGGGATCCCAGCGCACCGAGGCGGTCGAGTGGCTCGATGGATTCGAGTTCACGCCCGAGCTGGCGGTCACCTACTGGCGCGCGCGGGAGAATCCGCTCGAGCTCTCCTTCAGCGAGGTCCGCGAGCTCTCGCGCCGCAATCCCGACGACGTCGTCTACCAGACCCTCACGCAGTACCACCTGACCTTTCCGCTCGCAAACCTCGTCCTCCTCCTGGTGGGGATCCCGCTCCTGATGCGGCGCGACCGCAGCCGGGCGACCGAGGGGATCGCCACGGGCGCGATCCTGTGCGTCTTCTACTTCGGGGCCGACTTCGTGCTGCGCAACCTCGGGCTGCAGGGGAGCCTCGACCCCCTGCTCGCCGCCTGGCTCCCGGTCCTCGCCTTCGGGAGCCTCGGTCTCGTCCTCTACGACTCCATGAAGAGCTGACTCGCCGCGGGGAAGACCCTAGGATGCGGCCTCGGCGGGGAAGGAACCGGCCGTTCGACCGTCTTCCGCCCCCCCCGAGACTCGATGCAGCCCTCGAACCTCCTCCCCTGCGCCTGGGCCCTGGCGCTCCTCCTTTCCGCGTGCGCGTCCACCCGCGTGAGCGGCGACGCCGCGGTGCGGGATCTGGTGAATCACGGCCGGTTCGACGAGGCCGTGCGCGAGGCCGACCGGTTGAGGAAGGACCACCCCGGCGATGCGGAATTCGAGGCGCTCCACCGGGAGGCGACCATCGCGTGGATCCTCGCCAAGGGCCGGCAGGAAACTCTGAAGGACAACGATCTCGAGGCGCTCGGGCTCTTCCATCAGGCGCTCCAGATCGATCCCGCGTCCGTGGAGACGGCCATGTGGATCGACAAGACGGTCCGCAAGATGTCGCGGATCTGGCTCGAGCGGGGGCTCGAGCTCCACGCCACGGGCAAGCTCGAGGAGGCGATCGAGGCCTATTCGAAGGCCCTCGAGTACGTGCCCGGCGACCTCAGCGCGCTGAACGGCATGGGCGAGGCCGTCATCCAGGTCAACTACCGCGAGGGCATGGGCCAGGAGTACTTCCAGGAGGGCCTGCACGCGCTCTCGGAGTACTGGCTGGAGCAGGCGCGCTCGCGCTTCTCGTACTCGGAGAAGTACAAGCCCGAGGAGGAGAAGACGGGCCAGCGCCGCGGCCAAGTCGACGCGCTCCTCGCCCAGCAGCGCGTGACGGTCGCGCACGGAATCGAGGCGAGCGGGCGCTTCGCCGCGGCCCGCAACGAGTTCCGCCTCGCCGCCGCGCTCGATCCGAAGAACCAGGAGGCGAAGGAGGGATTCGAGCGCTGCAGCAAGGAGTCGAAGGCCTTCGAGATCCTGGGCCAGGCCAAGATGGAGATCGTGCGCGGGCGGATGGAGCACGCGCTGGCGCTGATCGAGGAAGGGGAGAGGCTCACGACCGCTCAGAAGGAGCTCTTCCAGGGGGCTCGGGACCAGATCGAGCAGCGTGGATACGAGGAGCTCTACCAGATCGGGCTCGCCCGCGAGCGCGAGCTGGAGTACGAGGCCGCAGTGGCGACGTACACGGAGCTGCTCTCGAAGGCCGAGTACTACAAGGACGTGCTGGCGCGGAAGGACATGCTCGTGGAGTACATCCGGCTGGCGGCCGAGCTCTACGCGCAGGCGCAGGCCGCGACGGACGAGCAGCAGAAGCTCGAGGCCCTGCGCAAGATCAGCGTCTTCTGGCCGGAGTACAAGGACGTCGCGGAGCAGCTGCGGCTTCTCGAGAAGCCCTGAGCCGACGTCACCGGCGAGCCGCGCGAGCCTCGCGCGCGGCGAGGAAGTGGACGGCGAGCCCCGCGATCGATCCCTCGATCCACGGGTGGAGGCTGACGCGGGAGAAATCGCCGCGCCAGACCACGACGGCCCAGTAGAGGTAGGGGAGCCACGAGCTGATCGCGAGGATCAGACCCCAGCGTGCGGCGTTGCGCGGATCGTAGACCCAGGGCGCCTCGTCGGGGGCCGGCGCCTTCTCCCGGTCCATCCGGTCGAGTTCGAGCGCGGCGCGGTCGATCAGGAGCTGGTTCTCGCGCAGCGCGCGGAACTCGCTGGGGATCGCCCACAAGTTCGCGGCGATGGCCGCCAGACCCGCGACCCAGTGGATCCAGACGGGCAGCCCGAATCCGCGCGGCGCGAAACCGAGCACCGCCGCCGCCGCGGTGGCGCAGGCCGCGAGGATCGCGAAGGGGTAGGCCTTCTTGCGCGCGAAGAAGGTATTGAGCTCGGAAAGGAAAGCCGGCGCCAGCGGCCGCGCGATCATCGCTTCCTTCAGCACGCGGCCCGTCACGAGGACGAAGAGGATCAGGAGCGTGTGCACTGCCGCGGTGTAGACGGCCGCGAAGAGTCCCCAGCCGACGTGGGTTTCGCCGCCTCCCGCGAAGCCGGTCCACGCGGTCCAGAGGAGGGCCGGGAGCACGAGGGCCGCGAGCCCCGTGAAGTAGTGGACCATTCTCATCGCGGCGGAGATTGGACCCAAGTCTGGCGACGCGGTCCAACAACCTCGCCAGCACCGCCGTTTGATCGCGCCCTCGCGGAATGCGAGGCTTCATTCGTCCCCATCCCGGAGTCCGTTCCATGCTGCTCCTGCTCCTCCCTCTAGCGCTCGGCGATCCGACGCCGGTCAACTCCCGCATCCAGGATGTCACCCTCTACGGCTCGAGCGCGCTCGTGAGGCGGACGGCCGGACTCGGAGGAAGCGGGAGCTTCGTCCTCCAGGGACTTCCCGAGTCGATCGACCCCGACAACGTCCGCGTCCGCTGCGAGGGCGGCGACGTCGTCGGTGTCGAGGTCCGGCGGCGTGTCGCCCAGCAGGTGCCGGGCGAGCGCGTACAAGGGCTCCGCGACCGGCAGACGGCGCTCGAGCGGGAGCTGAGGGTCCTCGAGGACGAGCGTGACGTGCTGAAATCGATGCGCGGCCACCTGAAGAGCCTGATGGACGTCTCCGCGGCGGCGCAGGAGAAGGACGTGCAGGGCGGGAAGCCGTCCATCGAGGCCTGGAGCGCGAGCTGGACGTTCTGCTCCGAGCGCCTGGCCGAAATCGTCGCCGCGACGCGCGACCTCGACTGGAAGATCGAAGCGAAGGGGCGCGAGATCCAGGAGGTGCAGGCGGAGATCGGCCGCTGCGTGGGAGCAGGGACCGTGACGCTCTACGACGTGCTGGTCGACGTCGCCGCGCCCGGGCAGGCCTCGCTCGACGTCGAGTACCTCGTCTCGCGCACGGGCTGGCAGCCGGCCTACGACCTGCGCGCGAGCTCGGACCTGAAGGGCGTCGAGCTCACCTACCGCGCGCGCGTGTGGCAGCAGACCGGGGAGGACTGGAAGGACGTCGATCTCGTGCTGTCGACCGCTTCGCCGCAGCGCGGAGCGCAGGGGCCGGAGCCGCAGCCGGTTTGGTTGAACCTGTACGAACCGCCCGTGGCGGGAAAGCGTTTTATGGCACCGGCTTCCGAGGCGGTTTCCTTGGGGGAGGAAGTCCGTGGCATGGCCGACGCGGACCTCGAAATGCCCGTGGACAGCACCGCTACCCCCGCGCCGCGCCCGTTCGCCGCCGTCGAGAATCAAGGACTCTCGGTGCACTTCCGGCTGGCCCAGAAGGAGACGATCGAATCGCGCGAGCTGCCGACCACGGTGCTCGTCGGGTCCGCGCCGCTCGAGATCAAGCCCGAGCGCGTGTGCGTGCCCGCGCTCGATACGACGGTGTGGCTGCGCGCGAAGGCGAAGAACACGAGCCCGTGGGTGCTGCTCCCGGGAACGGCGGGCGTGTTCTTCGGAGCCGACTACCTCGGGCCGGCGGAGATCGCGACCGTACAGACGGGTGAGGAGCTCACGTTGCACCTGGGCGCCGATCCGGGGATCACCTGCGAGCGCTCGCAGACGCAGGACTTGTCGAAGGGGCCCGGGTTCCTCTCTTCGAGGAGCACCAAGGTCGAGGCCTGGCGCATGCACTTCGAGAACCACGGCACGGTCGGAACGGCGGCCGACGGGAGCGTCGAGGTGATCGTTCGCGACGTGCTCCCCCGATCGAGCAACGACAAGATCGAGGTCGAGATCTCGAAGGTGGAGCCGAAGCCGTCGACGGACGAGCTTTGGAAGCAGGATCGCGAAGAGAAGGGTATCGTGACGTGGGTCGTGCGAGTCCCGACCGGGGAGAAGGGAGCCGACGTGGTCTTCGAGACGGAGGTGACGTACCCGAAGGGCGCGAAGTTGGTGAGGAACTAGAGACCATGAGCAACATCGCAGCGAAGCAGAATCGCGCCGCCACGATCATTCCCCGTGTCGAGGACAGCCTCCGCCGCCTCGAAGCCGTGGCGCGCCTGGACTCGAAGACCCTCGCGCGTTCCTACGCTCCGGGCAAGTGGAACGGCGTCGAACTCCTCGCGCACCTGGCGGACGCCGACCTGATGTACTACACCCGATTCCTCAAGGTCATCGCGGAGGAGGGAGCGTCCATCGTCCCGTTCGACCAGGACCGCTGGGCCGTCGAACTCCGCATCGGCCAGCGCCCGGCAGCCGTCTCGATCGCGGCGATCGCGGCCGCGCGGAAGGGCTTCCTCCACTATCTCGCGACGATGCCGCCGGACGTGCTCGAGAGGAAGACCTTCCATCCCGAGCGGGGAACCATCAGCGCTCTCGATCTCGCGGAGCTCCTGGCGACGCACGCGCTCCACCATCTCGAGCAGCTCGAGGCGATCCGCGACGGGCGCGGCTGGACCGCGAAAACGTAGTCTCGACCGGTTCGACCGGCCGCGTGCCTTCTGATACAAGGTCGCCCAGCATGGCGGCGGCGACCACGAACGATCGGGGAGTCCTCGGGCCCGCGGAATCCCTCCCCAACGGGAAGGTCACGTACGCCTCGAGCGGCGGCGTCGCGCTCCTCACGCTCACGAATCCGCCGGCGAACGGCTACAGCCACGAGATGATGCTGGATCTCGATGCCGCGGTGCTGCGCGCGCGCTTCGACGATTCCGTGCAGGTCCTCGTGATCGCCGGTGCAGGCGAGAAGTTCTTCTGCGCCGGGGCGGACATCGCCATGCTCGATCGCGTCACACCGGGCTTCAAGTACCAGTTCTGCCTCCACGCGAACGAAACGCTCCTGCGCCTCGAGCACACCCCGAAGCTCGTGATCGGGGCCCTCGGCGGCCACTGCGTCGGCGGCGGGCTCGAGATCGCTCTCGCCTGCGATCTGCGCATCGCGCGCCAGGGCTCGGGCAAGTGCGGGCTGCCCGAGATCACGCTGGGAGTCCTTCCCGGGACCGGCGGGACGCAGCGGCTCGCGCGGGTTCTCGGCAAGAGCCGCGCGATCGAGCTGATCGCGACGGGGCGGCTCTTCGACTACGACGAGGCGAAGTCGCTCGGCCTCGTGAACGACGTGCGCGAGGCGCCGGACGAGGCTTCCTTCCTCCAGCGGGTCGTCGAGTACGCGCGCGGCTTCTGCGCGCCCGGACGCGCCGCCATGGCCGTCGGACTCGCCAAGCGAGCGGTGCAGACGGGCTCCGAGATCCCGCTCGAGGCCGGGCTCGCTCTCGAACGCGAGCTCCAGGCGCGGCTCTTCGCCTCCGCGGATGCGCGCGAGGGGATATCCGCCTTCGTCGAGAAGCGCCCGGCGAAATTTTCAGGGAGCTGACGATGCAGGCCGTGCGGATCGAGGCTCACGGGCCGCCCGAGGTGCTGAAGATCGTCGATCTCCCGCGACCCAAGCCCGGACCGGGCGAAGCGCTGGTCCGCGTACTCGCCGTCTCGATCAACCGCCTCGACCTCTTCGTCCGCAACGGCGCGCCGGGCGTCCAGCTCCCGCTGCCGCTGATCCCCGGTTGTGACGGCACGGGCGAGATCGTCGAGCTGGGCCCGGGCGTGACCGGTTGGAAGACCGGCCAGAAGGTGATGATCGAGCCCGGCGCGAGCTCGGGGAAGTCCGCGCACGATCTGGCCGGCGACGATCATCTCTCCGACGACTACCAGATCCGTGGCGAGCACTTCGACGGCCTCGACCGCGAGTTCGTCGCGATCGAAGCGCGCTACCTGCGCGCTCTGCCCGCTGGTGTCGACCCGGTCACGACGGCGGCCACGCCGCTCGTCTTCCTGACGGCGTGGGGAATGCTGGTCACGCGCGCCCGCGTGCAGAAGGGCGAGACGGTGCTCGTCCTCGGCGGTTCCAGCGGGGTGGGCTCGGCTGCGATCCAGGTGGCGCGCGATGCCGGCGCTCGCGTGGTCGCGACTTCCGGCTCTGAGTCGAAGGCCAGGCTGTGTCGCGAGCTGGGAGCCCACGACGTCGTCGATCACACCCAGGCCGACTGGGGACAGGCGGCGCGCAAGCTCTCCGGCGGACGCGGGTTCGACGTCGTGGTGGAGCACGTCGGGCCGGCGACCTGGGACACGTCGATGAAAGTGCTCGGCCGCAACGGGCGTCTCGTCACCTGCGGCGGGACGACGGGACTCAAGGTGCAGATCGCGCTCGCACACCTCTTCATCAAGAACCAGTCGGTTCTGGGCTCGACGATGGGGCCGAGGAGCGCGTTCCCGGCGATCCTCGACCGCATCGCGCGCGGCGTCTTCAAGCCCGTCGTCGACCGCGTGATGCCGCTCTCGAAGGTTGCGGAGGCTCACGCGCTCCTCGAGGGCCGCAAGGTGCTCGGCAAGATCGTGTTGACACCGGGGAGTTAGAGCGAGTCACGGAGGAAGAGGGACACATGAGAGCCGACGAAATCCAGATCGCCGCCGTGATCGGCGCGGGCACGATGGGGAGCGGAATCGCGCAGGTCCTGGCGACGGCCGGCATCGAGACGCGCCTCTACGACGTGGCGCCCGGGATGGTGGAGCGCGGGCTCGGTGCGGCGCGCGCGAACCTCGACAAGGGCGTCGTGAAGGGGAAGATCGACGCGAAGGTGCGCGAGGCGGCCGTCGCGAAGCTCTCGGGGACGTCGAAACTCGAGGAGGCGATCCAGGGAGTCCAGTGCGTGATCGAGGCCGTCCCCGAGAAGCTCGAGCTCAAGCAGACGATCTTCGCCGACCTCGGGCAGAAGCTCGGTCCTGGCGTCCTCCTGGGGACGAACACGTCGTCGCTCTCGGTGACGCGCATCGCCGCGGTGACGGCGCACCCGCCGCGCGTCGTCGGGCTGCACTTCTTCAACCCCGTGCACATCATGAAGCTCGTCGAGGTCGTCGCGGGGGACCGCAGCTCCGAGGAAGCCGTGACCATGGCCATGGACCTCGCGCGGCGCCTGGGCAAGGAACCGATCCGCGTGAAGGACAGCCCCGGATTCGCGACCTCACGCCTGGGCGTCCTCGTCGGGTTGGAGGCGATCCGTATGCTCGAGAGCGGCGTCGCGTCGGCCGCGGACATCGACAAGGCGATGACGCTCGGTTACGGGTTCCCGATGGGGCCGCTCGAGCTCACCGATCTGGTCGGGCTCGACGTCCGCCTGTCGATCGCGGAGCATCTGGCTCGTGAGCTGGGCCCGCGCTTCGATCCGCCGAGCCTCCTGCGGGAGAAGGTGAAGAAGGGGGAGCTCGGCCAGAAGACGGGGAAGGGCTTCCTGGACTGGAAGCGGAAGAATGACGGAGAACGGAGCGCGTAGCGCGCCGCTCGCAGGACCGAGGAAGAGAGACAAGGAGGATCCCATGGCCGAAACGACCTGGACCGAGGAGCAGACCGCAGGGCCGAAGAAGAAGTCCATCCCGACCTGGGTTTGGTTCTGCGGAGGCGGATGCCTGCTCGCGGTGCTGCTGACCGTGGTCGTCGCCGGCTTCGGGTTCCAGTTCATCAAGAAGGCGACGGACCCGAAGGTCCAGTGGGAGCGCCTCGGGCTGATCCTCCCGCACGACGAGCCTCCGCCGCCGGAGATGGTGCTCGGATTCGGGAACCAGTTCCCCATCGAGCAGTACGTGATCCAGGACTCACGCGGCTTCCAGCTCCAGTTCCAGAACCACAAGGGCGCGGACGGCACGCAGGCCCGGAAGCAGATGTTCGAAACGGATTCGCCGCAGTTCCCGCAGAACATGGTGGTCATGAAGTTCGATCCGCCCGAAGCCGGTTCCGTGGAGATCCAGGGCCGGATGCTGAAGCTCTTTCGCACGCGGATGGAGTTCTCGGGCGTGTTCGGCAAGGCGATGCCTGCCGAAGCGAAGGAGGCCTTGGGGAGCATTGCGTTCCTCGACCTGACTCCCGAGGGGCGGGACGGGATGCTGATGCTCCAGATCACGAAGATGAAGGGCACCGACCCGGTCTCGGACGAAGAGATCCGGATGCTGCTGCAGCCCTTCCACGTCGGGCCCAACCGGTGACGCGCTAGTCGCTCCGGGACTCGCGCAGGATCTCCGCCAGGTGCACGACGCGCGCGTCGACGCCCGCGCGCGCGAATCCAGCCTCCCACTGCATCTGGCAGCCCGGATTCGCCGTGACGAGCGTGCTCGCGCCGCTCTCCACGAACGCGCGGATCTTGGGGTCCAGGATCTCGGCGGCCGTCGATGGACGCAGGAGCGAGTAGATGCCGGCGGATCCGCAGCACGACTCGCTGCCTTGCATCTCGACGCGGCGGAGACCGGGGATCGCGTCGAGGAGCTGGCGCGGCGGTGATCGAATGCCCTGGCCGTGGCAGAGGTGGCACGGGTCGTCGTAGGCGACGACAGCTGTTCGGGGAGGACCGCGAGTCTCCAGGAGTTTTGCTCGGCACCGGTCCGAAGCGAGGTACTCCGAGAAGTCGCGCACGCGTGCGACGAACTTCTTGGCTCGTTCCTTCCACGCTTCGTCGTGCTCGAGCAGGTGCGCGTAGTCCTTCATGTGGGCGCTGCAGCCCGCGCTGTTCACGACGATCTCGCCCGGCACGCTCTCGAAGGCCTCGATCGTTCGTTTCGCGAGCGTCCGGGCGCCCTCGAGATCGCCGTTGTGCGCGTGGAGCGATCCGCAGCACCCGCGCGGCTCGGGACAGCGCACGTCGAGGCCGCACTGCGCAAGCACGTCGACCGTGGCGCGGTTCACGCGGCCGTAGAGGAGCGGCATGACGCAGCCCTCGAGGATCGCGACCGAGCCGATTCGTTCCCCGCGGGCGGGAGTGAGCGGGGGTAGCGGCCTGCGCTCCGCGGCGGGCGGGAACGCGGGCGCGGAGAGCTTCAGTCCCGCCCCCTGCGCGAATCGTACGAGCGTCGCGGCGATGCGGAGCAAGCCGGGTTGGAACAGCAGGACGCGGAACCCGAGCCACCTCAGGAAGCGCTCGCGCAACGGCCGGCCGACCCGGGTCGAGATCCCGTCGCGAGCGATCTCCATCATGGCCCCGAACTTCACTCCGGAGGGGCAGACGCTCTCGCAGTGGCGGCAGAGGAGGCAGAACTCCATCTCCTCGACGTAGTCCTTGTCGGGCTCGAGCTGGCCCTCCGCGACAGCCCGCATGAGATGGATGCGGCCGCGCGGGCTCGAGGACTCGACGCCGGTGATCTTCCACGTGGGGCACGACGTGACGCACATCCCGCAGTGGATGCAGTCGAGGCTGCCGGCGTAGTCGACGATGTCCTTCGCGCTGCGCGGATCCATGCTCAGAGTCTGGCGAGGGTGCCCGAGGGGTCCAACGAGTCGTGCAGTCGCCGCGCGATGTCTCCGGCGGCTCCGGGAGGACTCGCGACGGCACTGCCGCGCAACGTGACCTCCAATCCCAGGTCGCCCAGGGCGCGGGCGGTGCCATTCGATGCGTCGAGAATCTCCGCGACGGCGATCGACGGTTCGACGACCATCCGCAGGTCCGGCGCGAGAGTCCGCATGGCCGGGCCGAAACGCGAGATCCGTCCCGCGATGCGCAGGCTCGGCCACCCGCCGCCTGCGAGCTCGGCGTCGCGAATCCGTTCGATGGTCTCGCGGCCCTCGGCCGCTCCGGGAATGGCCTCGAGCGCCTTGCGCCGGGCCCAATCGACGAATCCGGATCGCCCCGAAAGGACGACGTGCACGCGCCAGGCGTTCCGGGAGTCGAGGACGTTCTCCGCTCGCACGCAGAGCGGCCGGAGATCGAGCGCGAGCGCCGCTCCGGCTTTCTCGAGCGCATCCGAGCGATCGCGGGCGTTCGCCGTCAAGACCACTTCGCCCTCGGGCGCGGCGGAGAGGCGCATCGAGGCCTCCACGATCACGCACAGAGTCCCCTGCGATCCGCAGTACAAGCGGTGCAGGTCGTAGCCGGTCACGTTCTTCACGAGGCGTCCGCCGCTCTTCGCGACGCTCCCGTCAGCGAGCACGACGCGCATGCCGAGCACGTGATGGCGGGAAGGGCCGTGGCGCAGGCGGTCCATCCCGCTCTGGCCCGCAGCGAGGACGCCGCCGAGCGTCGCTCGGTCCGGTCGCGGCACGCACGGCGTGAGCTGGTTTCCCTTCGCGCGCGTGGCGGAGGCGAGATCGGCGATCCTGCTCCCGGCGCGCGCGGTCATCGTCCCGTCGCCCGGTTCGTAGGCGACGATTCCGGTCAGCCGGCGAGTCGTCAGCGCGAAATCGGCGCCCCGGGAGGACGGGAGCCAGGAGAGCTTCGATCCGAGCCCGACCGGGAGGACCGTCCAGCGCTCGGCGGCGGCGAGCTTCACGATCTCCACGAGCTGGCTCTCGCTTTCGGGCGATGCCAAGGGCAGCGCCGGCTTTTCCAGCGTTTCCACGCTCGCGGCGCCGAGCAGCCGCTCCAGGGCTGTGCGCGGGTCGCTCACGTCGCGATCGCGGCCCGCGACCCCGGATGAGCCTCCGCGCAGGCCCGCACGGGGATCACCTTGCCCGGGTTCAGCCTTCTCTCGGGATCCCACGCGTCCCTCACGCGGCACATCGCGGCGAGATCGGCGGGTGAGAACAGCCATTCCATCGCCCCGAGCTTCTCGAGCCCGACGCCGTGCTCGCCGGTCAGCGAGCCGCCGCTCTCGATGCAGAGCTTCATGATCTCGTCACCGGCCTCGAGCACGCGTCGCGTCTCGTCCGCGTCGCGCCGGTCGTAGCAGATGTTCGGGTGGAGGTTGCCGTCGCCGGCGTGGAACACGTTCGCGATCCGGAGCTTCTTCTCCGTGCAGATCTCGGTCGCGCGCCGCACGAGCCACGCGAGCTTCGTGCGCGGGATCACGACGTCGGCGACGTAGAGATCCGGGGCGATGCGGCCCATCGCGCCGAAGGCTCCTTTCCGGCCAGCCCACAGCTGGGCGCGCTCGGCGGGGCTACGCGCGGAGCGCAGCTCGATCGGGCGGTGACGGCCCAGGATCGCCTGGATCGCCGCCACGGTCTCCGCCACCTCGACCTCGGCGCCCTCGACCTCGATGAGAAGAACCGCGCCGGCGTCCTTGGGATAGCCTGCGGCGAGCACGCTCGACTCGACCGCCTCGATCGTCAAGCGGTCGAGGATCTCGATCGCGGAGGGCTCGAGGCGCGCCGCGATGAGCTCGGTGACGCACTCGCAGGCCGGATCGAGGTCCTCGAAGACGGCCAGGATCGTCTCGACGGCGCGCGGGACCGGAAGGAGGCGCACGGTGACTTCCGTGGCGAGGCCGAACATGCCTTCGCTTCCGACGAAGAGTCCCACGAGGTCCAGGCCATCCGGATCGACTCGCGGCTCCGAGAGGTCGATCACCTCTCCGTCGCCGGTGACGATCACGAGGCCGAGGACGTGCCTCGTCGTCGCGCCGTACATGAAGCAGTGGGGTCCGCCCGAGTTCTCGGCCACGTTCCCGCCGATCGTGCAAGCGCGCTGGCTGGACGGGTCCGGTGCATAGAAGAGCCCGTGGCGCGCGCACGCCTGCGAGAGATCGACGTTGATGACGCCGGCTTGCACGCGGGCGAAGCGATCCTCCGCGTTCACCTCGAGGATGTCGCGCATGCGCGATGTGGCGATCAGGACGCCGCCTTGGACCGGCGTCGCGCCGCCCGAGAGCCCCGTCCCCGCGCCTCGCGCGACGACGGGGAGGCCGTGGTCGTGCAGGACGCGCATGCAGCGCGCCGTCTCCGAGGTGTTGCGCGGCAGCAGCACGAGGTCGGGCACGCTGTGGAGGAGCGCGAGGCCGTCCGATTCGTAGGGAATCCGCCGCGCCCGCTCGTGGACGAGTCCGCGATCACCGACGATCGAGCGCAGCTCGCCGACGAGCGCGGGGTCCATCAGAAGTCGATGCGCGACAGCTTCCACGAAGCCAGGACGAGCATCGCCAGCGAGAACGCGATCGAACTCCCGATCGAGAACCAGAGGTTGTAGGGCAGCGGCGCGTCCGAGGCGAAGCGGCGCTCGTACCAGGCGTCGGGGTCCTCGAATTCGACCTTCCGCGCGATCTGGAATCCGGACTCCGACGACGATCCATTCAGGAATCGATCGAAGTGCTCGCTCCGCTCCGACGGCGTGGACCACCCGGGGTCGGCGGTCTCGCTGACTTCCACGAGCCAGTCCCCCGCGGACAGGACGGCGACCTCGCGGACCTTCCGGCCGGTGGCCGTCTTCTCGTACCAACCGACGACGGCTGTCGGGACGCCGTCGACCGCGAACGTGCGCTCGGATGGCTCGGAATCGAGGACCCCGTCTTTCTTCGCGCGGTCGATCCATTCGTCGGCCGCCGCCGCCGCCGTGAGCTTCCGAGGGCGCTGGCGAGCTCCCGACTCGGCGTTCGCCGGACGTTCGACGAAACGACTGCGTCGAGTGACCTCGATCCGGGCTGTCTCATCCAGGCCGTTCCCCGCGAGGCGCCAGACGACTGGGGCCTGGGCGAGATCGACGATGATCCGGCCTTTCGACGGCTCCGGGAGCCCGCTCACGACGAGCTCGAAGCCCTCGGGCGGTTCGGAGATCACCAATCGCGCTGTTTCGTCCTCGATCTCGAGGTCCGAACGCTCGATCGCGCGGCGCAGCTTGCGCGTGATCAGGTCGGCGTCGCTCGTCTTCGGCAGGGTGTAGTGGACCGTGTCGAGAGTCAGCAGCGCGAGTTTCGTGAACGTGCCTGGCTCCTCGTCGAGGATCGCCGGCAGCTCGGCGTCAGACCCCTTGTCCGCATCCAGCGCCGTCCGGAGCTTCTGCGCCTCGTTCGAATCGTGGAAGAACGCCCGGACCCGCCAGATCTGGTGCACGCATCCGGTGCCCATGAAGCAGGCGATCGCGATCAGGGTCGAGGCGACCGTGCTGCGAGTCAGCACGCCGGCCAGCGTCGACACCGCATGGATGATGGCGAACAGGTAGACGAGCGTGAACGCCCCCCACAGGAATCCGAGGTCGTTGTATCCGGAGACGATCAGGAAGCCGAAGTACATCCCGATCACGAGCGCGAACGCCAGGATCGCGACGAAGAGGAGTCCCGAGACGTAGCGTGCGAGGAGCAGCATCGTCCTCGAGAGAGGCTTGCTCAGCAGGACGTCCGCCGAGCCTTTCTCGAGCATGCGGGGAACGAAGAAGGCTGTCGCGGCGACGCAGAAGACCATCCCGAGGTTCCCGCAGAGCCCGTCGACCACGAGCTCCTGGTAGACCTGGATCGCGCCTCCCTGCACGTCCTTGAACGAGCTCGTGGACTGGCCGAGCCAGGAGAAGATCTGCTCGTAGGTGAGGCGCTGCCAGCCCCAGAGCACCAGGACCTCGTCCTTGCGGAAGCCGATCAGGAAGGTCGGCGCCACGAAGGCGATCACCAGGAGCATGAGCAGCCGGAAGATCTTGTTGTCGAAGACCTGGTAGAGGGCGTCCTGCAGCAGCGCGCGCACCATCGGACCGTTCATGCGTGCCCCCGGTTCACCAGGTGGATGAACGATTCCTCGAGCGTCAGTCGCCGTTGCGAGATCTCGCGGATGCCGACGTGCGAAGCGCGCAGCCGATCGATCGCGCCGTCGAGCTCGGCCTCCGTGACCTTGAGCATGAAGCCCGTCGGAATGCGCTCCAGGTCCGTCCCGACCCCCTGGAGGATCCTCTCGAGATCCGCCGGAGTCTCGCGCAGGTCGAATCGCACGCTGCCGGTCCGCGGCGTGAGCTCGTCGACGGAGCCCTCCCGGATCACGTTGCCGTCCAGCATGATCGCGACGCGGTCGCAGACGAGCTCGACCTCCATGAGCAGGTGCGAGTTGATGAAGACGGTGACCCCGCGCGAACGGAGCTCCTGGACGATCCCGCGGATGGACGCCCGTCCGACCGGATCGACGCCGTCCGTCGGCTCGTCGAGGAAGACGACCTGCGGGTCGTGGATCAGCGCCTGCGCGAGCCCGATCCGCTGCTGCATGCCCTTCGAGTACTCGCGCACCTTGCGGTCGGCGCTGTTCGTCATGCCCACGAGCTCGAGGAGGCGCGGGATGCGCTGGTCGAGCTCCTGGGCGTCGGTGCCCGACATCATCCCGAAGAGCCGCATCACCTGACGACCGGTCAGGTAGCCGGGAAGCCGGTGAGCCTCGGGCAGGAAGCCGACGCCGCGCCTCGAGATCGGATCGCCCGGCGGCCGGCCGAGGAGCAGCGCCTCGCCTTCGTAGCCGCGCACGAGCCCGAGCAGGATCTTGATCAGCGTCGTCTTGCCCGCGCCGTTCGGGCCCAGCAGACCGAAGACCGTTCCGGCCGGGATCTCGAGCGTGACGCCCTTCAACGCGCGGAAGCCTCCGCGCTTCCAGATCCGCCGCCCGTAGACCTTGTGCAGATCCCGCACGGCGAGCGCCGGCCGGCCGGCGCGATCGTTCTGCTCCGTCATCGAGGGGGGAAGGATAGCGTGAGACGCGCCGCACCCATCCATCCGGCATCCGCGCCCAGCGCTGCGGGCGCGATGCGAACCTGTTCGAGGCGCCGTCCGTAGCTGCGCTCCGCGAGCCCCTCCCGGATTCCCGGTTCGAGGACGTCGAGAGCGGCGCCGAATCCTCCTCCGATGACGAACAGCCTGACGTCGAGGAGCGTCACGACGGCCGCCAGTCCTCGACCCAGATCGAGCCCCACTTGGGAGAAGAGGTCGCGCTCGGGGCCTGCGCCGCGCCGTGCGATCTCGGCGAGGAGGACGAGATTCCCCGGTTGATCGCGCGGGAGGCCGAGCGCGACGGCTCGCCGTCGCACCGCGGTGGCCGAAGCCAGCGTCTCCAGGCAGCCGCGAGCTCCGCACCCGCACGCAGGTCCCGCCGGGTCGACGACCACGTGACCGACTTCGCCTGCCATGCCGCCCGCGCCCGAGTAGAGCTCCCCGCCCAGGATGAATCCTCCGCCGACCCCGGTTCCGAGCGTCACCATGAGCAGATCGGACTCGCCGCGACCGGCGCCGGCCCAGTGCTCCCCGATCGCGGCCGCGTTGGCGTCGTTCTCGAGCACGACGGCCGATTCGTCGAGCGAGAGCCGCCGCGCGAGCTCGCCGCGCATGGCGACACCCTCCAGGAAGCCGAGGTTCGGAGACTCCAGAACGACGCCGCGCTCGCGGTCGAAGAGCCCGGGCGCGCCCAGTCCGACGCTGGAGCCGACGCCCAGATCGCGCGAGAGGCCGGCCAAGTCGTCGATCAGCGCGCTCGCACTCCGCGCGTGGTCGATGTCGATCGAGCGGCGCTCGAGGATCTCCCCCTGCTCCGTGACGGCCCCGCCCTTGATCGAGGTCCCCCCGAGGTCGAGGCCGACGAGGCGCATGCCGCTCGGCGGGGGCCGGTCACTCCTCGACCGGCACCGCCTTGACGCGCCGCGTCACGCGCCGGTAGGCCTTCATGTAGTTGTGAGCCGTGGCCTGCCAGGAGAAATCCTGCTTCAGGCAGCGCATCGTGAGGCTGCGCCACTCGCTCGCCTCCTTGTAGACCTTCCGCGCGGCGTCCATGCCCTCGAGGAGCCCGTCTCCGCTGTAGGTGCGGAACGTGAAGCCCGTGCCGTGGCGCACGTCCTTCTCGTAGTCGATCACGGTGTCCTCGAGTCCGCTGCCGGCGTAGATCAGGGGCACGACGCCGTAGCGCATCCCGATCGCGACCAGCGCGTTGGTCGAGTGGTAGTGCGACGGCAGGATCAGGAGATCGGCGCCGCCCAGCAGCGTGTGCGCCGTGTTCACGTTGTAGCCTTCGATGAGGCGGCAACGACCCGTGAAGGTGCTCTCCATCGTCTTGACGCGCTCGAGGATCTCGTGCCTGCCCGATCCCATGAGCACCACCTCGAGGTTGCGCTCGAGGACGGAAGTCATCACCTCCGCAAGGATGTCGAAGCCGCTGTCCGCGTCGAATCGGCCGATGACGGCCGCAACAGGGATCCGGGCGCCGGTGTCGAGCCCGAGCGCCGTCTGCAACGCGGCCTTGCACTTCTTCTTGCCGGCCAGATCCTTGTCCTTCACGGAAAACGTCTGAGGCAGCAGCGAATCGTTGCTGGGATCCCAGGTGCGGTAGTCGATCCCGTTGGTGATGCCGACGAGCTCCTTGTGCCGCCGGCGGAACGTCTCCTCCAGCCCGTAGCCGCGATCGATCTCCTGGATCCGCAGAGCGTGGCTCGGGGAATGCGTCCCCACGATCGTCGCGAACTCCGCGCCGGCCTTCAGGAAGTTCACCTTGCCGTGCAGCTCGATCCCGTGCACGTGCTGGAACACCCGGTGGGGGAGCCCGATGTGAGGGAGGATCTCGCGTTCGAACGCCCCCTGCATCGCGAGGTTGTGGATCGAGAAGAACGTCCCGGCCTTCGCCGCGGGATGCTCGGGATGGCGCGTCGCGTACTCGACCTCGCGGATCACCGGAAGGAGGCCTGTCGTCCAATCCATGCACTGGATGATGTCCGGCTCGAAGCCGAGCAAGGTGAAGCTCTCGAGCACCCCGCGGCTGAACAGCGCATAGCGCCTCCAGTTGTCGGCGTAGGGGCCTTCCTCGTCGCCGTAGGGCTGCTTTGCGCGCAGGAGCTGCGCATGGTCGACGAGGACGATCGGCAGGTCGCCGAGGAGTCCGGTGTGGATCGTCAACGCGAGACGGGAAGTGCCGTCCTTGACGCGGACGTCTCCGACCGCCTTCAGCTCCGCGATGGGGGAGATGTCGACGCCGGCCGAGTAGGGCAGGAAGACACGGATGTCGGCGCCCTCCTGGCGGAGGGTCCTGGCCAGCGATTCGGAGACTTCAGCGAGGCTGGTGCGCCGCACCAGCGACTGGAGCTCGGGGGTTGCGAAGGCGATTTTCAATGCCGTGGTGCGCAGGCCTGAGGATCCGCTCGATGAGCCCCTTCCCGTGCGATCGGAGCTTCCGATGCGGGTCCTGAGGCGTCGCTGCCTGGGTTCGTGACCAGTTCTTCCTCGTCGACGAGCGGCCTGATTCCGGTCTCGGCCGATCCTTGGCTGGGCGACAACTTAGAAAACTCCATTCCGGAACCCGAGTCCAAGAGCCCATTCTTTTTCATTACTAGTTTGCTGGAAAGGATTTACATCATTACCGATCATGTCACTTGGAACGGGTTCGCGACACCACCCCCCCTCCCTAGAATGCCCAACCCTGGGATCCCCTCAGGCCCACGCGACGCCAGATGGAATCCGCTTCCAGCCTGCTCGATCTGAGCCTTCGGGATTTCACGGATCGACTTGCCGAGCGCGTCCCGACGCCGGGAGGGGGGAGCATGGCGGCCTACCTGGCGGCTTCGGGAGCCGCTCTCACCGCCATGGCATTCCGCTTCACCTCGGGCGCGAAGTTCGCCGCCGTCGAGGCCGAGATGGCGGGCCGCGTCGAACAGCTCGAGACGCTTCGCCGGCGTGCCCTCGAGCTCGTGGACCGCGACAGCGCGGCCTACGACGTGGTGACGGCGGCCTACAAGCTCCCGAAGTCCACCGACTCCGAGAAGGCGCTACGCACGGGCGCCGTCCAGGAGGGGCTGCGGGGCGCGCTCGAGGTTCCCCTCGAGACGATGCGCGTCGCGCGCGAGGCGCTCGGGATCGCGGTGGCGGGCGCCGCGGACATCAATCCGAACCTGGCGAGCGACTGCGCGACCGGAAGCTGGTGTCTCTGGAGCGCCGCGGAGTCGGCCGCGCTCAACGTGCGCATCAACGCCGGCTCCATCGTCGACGCGGCCTACAAGAGCGCGCGCCTGGCCGAGTGCGAGCGGATCCTGCGCGCGTGCCGGGAGTCGGCCGAGTCCATACGCTCGGTCGCCGGCCGCCTGTGTGCCTGAGGACTTGCCGATGAACCGCCTCGTTCTGATCAGGCACGGTGAGAGCCAATGGAACCGCGAGAATCGTTTCACGGGCTGGAGGGACGTGCCCTTGTCGGACAAGGGCCGGGCCGAAGCCCAGGAGGCGGCGAAACGGCTGCGCGAGAACGGATTCACGTTCGACCTCGCCTACACGTCACTCCTGAAGCGGGCCATCCAGACGCTCTGGATCGTGCTGGAGCAGATGGATCTCCAGTGGATCCCCGTGGTGAACGACTGGCGCTTGAATGAGCGTCACTACGGCTCGCTGACGGGCCTCGACAAGAGCGAAACGGCGGCGAAGCACGGCGAGGAGCAGGTGCTGGTCTGGAGGCGCAGCTACGACATCCGCCCGCCGGCCTTCGACGCCGGCGATCCGGCCAACCCCTCGTCCGACAGGCGCTACGCAAGGCTCGGTGCAGGAGCGCGTCCGCGGACCGAGTCGCTCCAGGACACCGTCGATCGCGTCGTGCCGTGCTGGGACCAACTCATCGCTCCACGGATTCGAAGCGGAGAGCGCGTGATCGTGGCGGCCCACGGGAACAGCTTGCGGGCGCTCGTGAAGCATCTCGACGGGGTCTCGAACGAGGAGATCACGAAGCTGAACATCCCGACCGGCATCCCGCTCGTGTACGAGCTCGACGAGGAGCTGCGATCGAGGGGCAGCCGCTATCTCGCGAGCCCCGAGGAGATCGCGGCCGCGCAGCACGCGGTCGCCGCCCAGGGCCGGGCGAAGAGCCGGTAGGCGGATCTCGATCAGTCGCGTTCGTCCAGCCAGGCCATCTGGATCGCTTCGAGGATCTGCTCGTTGCTCCGCTTCGGATCTCCGGCGAATCCGGGCAATTCGCTGACCCAGCGATGGAGGTCGGTGAACCGCACGGTGATCGGATCGACGTCCGGATGGGCCTCGAGGAGCCCGACGGCGATGTCGCGGACATCAGTCCAGTCGAGCTTGCGGGCGGGCATCCGGCTCACACCTCGTCCAAGGTCTTGCCGGCCAGAGCTTGTTTTGCGACGGAGTCCATCAGGAGCGCAGCCAGGGGCAGCGTGGCCTGCTCGAGGGAGTCCCGGGCGCTCTTGACCGCGGGCAGGTCGCCGTTCTGCGCGACGGCCTTGGCGCGCGCCAGCGTCTCCTCGAGATCGCGCAAGCTCTCCCGATCGAGGCCACGCCGTGCCGCCTCGAGGTTCCGCTCGGTGGCGCGCACCATGATCCCGATCTCGACGCGCAGGTCCGCGAGCTGGCGATCCTCGAAGTCGTCCTTCGCGTGCGCGTAAGACGCCTCCAGCATCGTCTCGACCTCGCCGTCCGTCAGGCCGTGCATGGGCTGGACCTCGATCCTGGCGCTCCGGCCGCTGCCCTCCTCCTTCGCCGAGACGGTCAGGACCCCGTCCGCGTCGATGTGGAATCGGACGGCGACCCGGGCCATGCCCGCCGGCATCGGAGGGATTCCCTTGAGCTGGAAGCGCCCCAGGCTGCGGCAGTCCTTGGCCATCTCGCGTTCGCCCTGCACGACGTTGAAGTCGATGCCCGTCTGCCCGTCGACGTAGGTCGTGAAGCCCTCCGTCGCATGGCAGGGGATCGTCGAGTTCCGGTGGATGATCTTCGCGACGGCGCCGCCCATCGTTTCGATACCGAGCGAGAGCGGAGTGACGTCGAGGAGCAGCATGTCGCGCTTGCCGCCCGTCAGGATGTGCGCCTGCACGGCGGCTCCGAGGGCCACGACCTCCTCGGGATTCAGCTCGGTGTGCGGCTTGCGGCCGAAGAACTCCTCGACGCGCCGGCGGACGGCCGGGATCCTCGAGGAGCCGCCGACGAGCACGACCTCGTCGATCTCCGCGTTGCCGAGACGAGCATCGGAGAGGGCCCGCCGGCAGCAGTCGATCGAGCGCTCGATCAGGTCCGCCGTCATCGCCTCGAACTCCTCTCGCGTGACGCGCCGCCGCCAGTTCAGCGAGAGCTCGGGGAGCGAGAGGTGCATCTCCGTCTCGTTCTGCTGGGACAGCTCGATCTTGCAGCGTTCCGCCGCCAGCCTCACGGCCTGCCGGAACCCCGGATCCTGGACGGCTTGGGGTCCGAACTTCCGATCGATCTCGGCTATCGCCGTGACGGCCAGGCGCCGGTCGAAATCGTCGCCTCCCAGGTGCGTGTCCCCGGCTGTCGACAGGACGCGGAAGACGCCCTCCGCGATCGAGAGGATGGAGACGTCGAAGGTGCCCCCGCCGAGGTCGTAGACCGCGATGTTGCCGGTCTCGCGCCCGTCCAGCCCGTACGCGAGGCTCGCGGCCGTCGGCTCATTGATGATCCGCAGCACCTCGAGGCCCGCGAGCCAGGCCGCCGCGCGCGTCGCCTGCCGCTGGGTGTCGTCGAAGTAGGCGGGAACGGTGATCACGGCGCGGGCGACGTCGTGGCCGAGCGCCCGGCGCGCGCAGTCGCGCACCTTTTCCAGAACCAGGGCGGACAGCTGCTGCGGCGTGTACTTGTGCCCGCGGACGTCGATCTGGATGACCTTCCGTTCGGTCTCGGTCGCGCGGAAAGGGAGCGCCTCGAGATCTTCCTTCACGTCGGAGAGGCCGCGCCCCATGAAGCGCTTGATGCTGAAGATCGTGTTCTGCGGATCCGCGACCGCTCGGGCGCGCGCTTCGCGCCCGACGACCGGGGGGCCGTCCGCCGGGAAGTGGATCACCGAGGGAATCAGCCCGCTCTCGCCTTCGGAGTGCAGGATCTCGGGGCGCCCGTCCCTCCAGATCGCTGCCAGCGAGTTCGTGGTCCCGAGATCGATCCCGAGCGCTGGTTGCGCGGCTGCCGGCTGGAGCACGTTCAGCTCGAGGTAGCCCATGTTCAGCGCGCCGCCGCGCGGGAGAGGCGGAGAGCCTCGAGCTCGCCGAGGGTTCGATCGACGTAGCGCACCACGTTCAACTCGCGGCGGGCTTCGCGCAGTGCGGGAGACCCGCGTGCGGGCAGAGGGTCGAGGAAGCTGGCGACGGAGGCGAGAGCCCCGTCGCGGCGGCGTTCCAAGTCGCTCCGCAGGCTCGCAAGGCGCTCCTGCGACACCGCCGCGATCGAACGCGCCTCTTCCAGGAGCTCGTTCCACTCGAGGACTTCCAGGAGGAACTCCTTCGGCATCGCGCGCTCCTCGTTCTCGTCCGGGCCGTCGAGGCTCCCGATCAGCCAATCCGCGCGCGCCGCGTCATCCATCACGACGGCGTGCGCCGCGTTCAGGATCGCCGAGGCGCGTTCCGCGCGCTCCTTCACCTCCGGGCCCGCGGTGGCGAAGAAGTCGGGGTGAGTCATGCGGCTGAATCGGAGCATGCGTCGCCGCAAGTCTTCAGGATCGACACGGAAGCGAGCGGCCAGGCCGATGGCCTCGAACGGATCCGGATCCTTCTCGAGGTGGAAAAGCGTGCCGCAGGAGGGACATCCGAGAGGCGTCTCGACGGGCGAGGCGCACTGGGGACAGGCAGCCATCTCCTGGACTCGACCGTGCGTCGGCTCGTGGATCGCGTCCGAGGGGCTCAAACGGAGAACGATTCCCCGCAGCCGCAGCTCTTGTCCGCGTTCGGGTTCCCGAACTTGAAGCCGCGACCCATGAGCGTGTCCTCGAAATCGATCTGCGTCCCGTTGAGGTAGAGGAAGCTCTTGGGGTCGCAGACGACCCTGACCCCGTCGACCTCGTTGACCTGATCGATCTCTCCGATCTGGTCGTCGAATCCGAGCGTGTAGGAGAAACCCGAGCAACCCCCGCCCTTGACGCCCACGCGCAGCGCCGTGCCCTCGGGCAGCTTCTGTTCGCTGACGATCCGCCGGATCTCCTTCACGGCTCTTTCGGTCAGCTGGATCATTTCGTCCCTCCTGCAGCGGGTTGGGCCGACGGTTCGCCGCCCCGCTTGCTCTTGTAGTCCTGGATCGCCGACTTGATCGCGTCCTCCGCCAGGACGCTGCAGTGGATCTTCACCGGCGGCAGCGAGAGTTCCTCGACGATCTGGGTGTTCCGGATTTCCATCGCCTCGTCGAGCGTCTTGCCCTTGATCCACTCCGTGGCGAGGGAGGAACTCGCGATCGCCGAGCCGCAGCCGAAGGTCTTGAACTTCGCGTCGACGATGCGATCGCCCTCGACCTGGATCTGCAGCTTCATCACGTCGCCGCATTCCGGGGCTCCGACGACGCCGGTGCCGACGTCGAGCTTGGACTTGTCGAACGACCCGACGTTCCGCGGGTTGTTGTAGTGATCGATGACTTTGTCGCTGTATGCCATGGTTTTTCTCCCGCCCTACCTCTTCGCGGCGCCTGCTTGGTGGCTCGTCCATTCGATCTTCGAGAGATCGACGCCCTCCTGGACCATCTCGTAGAGCGGAGAGAGCTCGCGCAGGCGCTTGACGGCCTGCACGACGTGCTCCACCGCGTAGTCGACCTGCTCCTTCGTGGTGAATCGCCCGAACCCGAAACGGATCGAGCTGTGGGCCAGCTCGTCGCCGACGCCCATCGCCCGAAGCACGTGGCTCGGCTCCAGGCTGGCTGACGTGCATGCGGAGCCGGAGGACACGGCGATGTCCTTGATCCCCATGATGAGGGATTCGCCCTCCACGTAGCTGAAGGAGAGGTTCGAATTGTTCGGAAGGCGGTGCTCGCGGTCCCCGTTCACGTGGACGTGATCGAGGGCGGCAAAGATCCGCTTCTCGAAGTCGTCCCGCAGCGAGCGCGTGTGCTCGGCGTCCTTGGCCATGTCGCTCTGGCACAATTCGCACGCCCGGCCGAGGCCCACCACACCCGGGACGTTCAGGGTCCCCGAACGCATGCCGCGCTCGTGGCCTCCGCCGTCGATCTGGGCGACGAGACGCACGCGAGGGTTCTTTCGCCGGACGTAGAGGCACCCGACGCCCTTCGGGCCGTAGATCTTGTGTCCGGAGAAGCACAGGAGATCGATGTGGTCCTTCTCGACGTCGACCGGGACCTTGCCCACGGCCTGGGTCGCATCCGTGAAGAAGAGCACGCCCTTGCGGTGGCACAGCTCGCCGATCTCACGGACGGGATTGAGCGTTCCGACCTCGTTGTTCGCCCAGAGCAACGCGACCAGGATCGTGTCCGGCCGGAGGGCGCCCTCGACCATGTCGAGGGTCACGCGGCCGCTTTTCGTCGGCTTGAGGTACGTGATCTCGAAGCCGAGCCGCTCGAGGTGCTTGCAGGTATCGAGCACGGCCTTGTGCTCGACCTGGCTCGTGATGATGTGCCGTCCCTTCTCGGCGTACATCTCCGCGACGCCCTTGATGGCGAGATTGATCGACTCGGTCGATCCGGACGTGAACACGATCTCCTTCGCCGAGGCGCCGATCAGGGAGGCGGCCTGCCCGCGCGCCTTCTCGACCGCTTCCTCGGCCTTCCAGCCGAAGGCGTGACTGCGGCTGGCGGCGTTCCCGAACTCCTCGGTGAAATAGGGAATCATCGTCTCGAGCACGCGCGGGTCGAGGGGCGTGGTCGCCTGGAAGTCGAAGTAGATGGGGAGCTTCATCGAAGGGCGACCTCCGTCGAGGCGAACACGATCTCGGTCGGGTGGACGGGTCGAGGATCGACGAGGGATCTCAGCGTGGTCTTCTGCATGAGCTGCCAGAGGTTCTCTCGGATGCGGTGGAGCGGCGAGCGGATCGGGCAGACGGGGACGAGGCCGCACTCGCCCTGGTGGGAGGCGGGCGCGGAGCTGTCGCAACTCGTCAGCAGGGGCCTTCCCTCGAGCGCGGTCACGATCTCGCTCAAGGGCAGATTCTCGGGTGATCGAGCCAGGCAGTAGCCTCCGGTCGCGCCGCGGTGCGATTCGACGACCTTGGCGTGGCAGAGGTCCTTGAGCACCTCCGCGAGCAGCCGCCGGGGGATCCGGTAGCGCTCGCTGATCTCGCGGACGCTGACGTACTGGTCGTCCCGGTCCGCCATGTGGACCAGGGCGATCAGGCCGTACTCGGTTCTCTTGGTGAGCTGGAGCATGTCAGGGGGGGAAAGCGCACTAGTTTAGTGCTGTATGGGCGCCAATGAAAGCTACCCGGACGGATGGCTATTCCTGTTTCATCGACCTGCGGGGGGTCTGAGGGCGAGTCGACCCCCTCAAGGAGACCCTGCCGGCCTTCCGAAGAGGGCCTCGTGGCCATCCTCGTTTGCTTCACCTGTGGCGAGTCGGTCGGTGACCCCCGCCGCATCAACCGGCTCGAGGACGGCCGGATCTGTCCGACCTGCCGGGATCGGGTCTTGGCGGAACTCCCGCCCCTCCTGCCTTCACGGCCGATCGCCAAGCCAGAACTCGCGGTCGAGGCCGTGAGCGAAGAGCGCGACGAGCCTCCGCAGGCCTCCTAGCTTCTCGTCAGGAGCGCCACGAGGTCCTCGGGGAGCGGCGCGGGCCGGCGCTCGGTCGAATCCTGGCGCAAGCACGCGAGTTCGACTTCTCCTGTCGCGATCAGCGCTCCATCGGGAATGCGAACGACCTCGGACTCGAAGGTGAGCGAGGCCGCCCGGATCCTTCCGACGCGGGTGCGGACACAGAGCTCGTCCTCGTAGAAGGCCGGCGCGCGATACCTCAGCGCGATGCTTCGGACGGGAAGGGCCCACCCTCGACGCTCCATCTCCGCGTAGGAGCATCCGCGGTCGCGCATCAGATTCGTCCGGCTCTCCTCGAAGTAGACGAGGTAGTTCTTGTGGTGCACGACGCCCATCTGGTCCGTCTCGGCGTAGCGAACCCGCAGGCGGTGCTCGTGGTAGGGCGCTTCCATGGGCCGAGGCCTGTCCGCGGATGATCGCACGGGAGGGCGCCCTGGCAACAGGGCTGATCCGCGGGAGCGCTGGCGCCTCCGGGCGATCTGGTGGTAGAAGTCTGCCCCCCTTGGGGGGCCGATGAACGCCGGAATGACCTCACGTCCGCGGGCCAACCCCGACTTGGCCGCGATGCTCACCTGGCTCGTCCCGGGAGCAGGCCACCTGTACATCGGAAGGCCGCTGTTCGGGTTGCTTTCCTTCGCGGTCGTGCAGGGGATCTACTACCTGGGTCTCCGGTTGAGCGACGGGCGCCTGTTCGAGTACCTCGATCCGGAGTTGCAGAGCGCGTTCGCTGGCGCCTTGGCTCCCGAATCGGGAAACCTGGGCGCGCTGATCTGGCACATGCGCACCTACGGCTTCGGGCCGGGGTTCCCTCGGCCATGGCCGGAGTTCATCCATCTCGGAACGTGGCTCACCGCACTCAGCGGTTTCCTCAACGTTTGCCTGATGGTCCGGGTGCACTTCGAGGCGCGAGCGGGGAAACCCGCACCCACCCCGGGCCTCTCGCCCGACATCCAGGTCCTGGCCGGATGGTTCGTCCCCGGACTCGGGCACATCCTCCAGCGGCGGTTCGCGCGCGGCTTCGCCTTGTTCACGATCCTGGTCGGCATGCTCGTCCTGGGGACCATCCTGGCCGAGGGTTCGAACCTCGATCGCGAACGGCATTTCTACTACTGGGCCGGTCAGTTCCTCGTGGGGGCCCCGGGAGTGCTGCTCGAAATCCTCCACGGTCACGCCCCGGCTTCCGGTGAAATGCCCTACGTCGATGCGGGGCTCGTCATCGTCTGCCTCTCCGGGCTCCTGAACGTCCTGGCGCTCCTCGATGTACACGGACATGCCGAGGCTCGGCTTCTCGGTCCACGAAAGCCCGCGGGTGCGGCCGGAGAGCAGGGCGAGGGATCGAACTCGGGGCTCACGGCGTGAAGGATCTGCCGATCCACCTCCTGCTCTTCGCGATCGTCGGCTTTGCGATCGTCGCCTGCAGCCTCGTCTTCTCCGAGCCGGACGACGGGAAGGCCTTGAAGCACCTGCCCAGACGGCTGTTCTGGTTCTTCGCGGGCTGCGGAATCCTGGCCGCGATCCTGCTCTTCGTCGAGCACGTCTTCGCCAGCGTCGACTGATCACGCTAGCGCACGAGTCGATACAGCCCGCCGGGCGTCCTCGCGACTCGTCCCGCCATCTCCAACTCGACCACCTGGACGAGGACGTTGGCCAGGGGTCTCCTCAGGCGCCGCGACAGCTCCTCGGCGGTGAGGGTTTCCCCTCGGAGCGCGTCGGTGATCTCGGGGTGGGGTCCGACCGATTCAGAAAAAGGAGCCTTCGACTCCTGCGTCACCGAGTTCAGTCCGATCTCCTCGAGGATCTCCTCGGGCGACTCGACGAGGCTCGCGCCCTCGCGGATCAGCCGGTGGGTACCTCGCGACATCGGATGATCGACGCGCCCAGGCAGGGCCCAGACGCTTCGACCCTGATCGGCAGCCCACCGCGCCGTGATCAGGGATCCCGAAGCCTGCGCAGCTTCGACGACCAGCACTCCGCAGCAGAGTCCGGAGATCACGCGGTTGCGCAGGGGGAAGTGATGGGGCCGGGGCGCTTCCCCCGGCTGGAACTCGGAGAGCAGGAGCCCGCGGGCCGCCATGTCGTCGGCGACTTCGCCTGGTGGCCACGGTCGATCGACGCCGCATCCCAGGACCCCGATCGTCGGGCCGTCCTGCTCGAGCGCGGCTCGATGGGCCGCCTGGTCGATCCCGCGCGCGAGCCCCGAGACCACCGTGACTCCGGCGCGGGCGAGGGCCGCCGCGAAACGGGCGGCCTGCATCTCGCCGTAGGGGGTGGGTGCGCGCGTGCCCACGACGGCGACTCGCGGTGTGCGGGCGAGGAGGGGCAGGCGTCCCCTGACCCAGAGGGCCTCGGGCGGCCCATCGATGTGCTTGAGCAACTCGGGCCAGGAGTCGGATCGAGCCTCGATCCGCAGAGGAACGCTCACGGTGTCCACACTCCGTGGACTCCACTGCCGCGGCTCGTGGCGGGGTGATTCCCTGAAAAACGGAACGCCTAGAACGTGCGCAACCTCGGGCGCTTCTCGGCGTCGAACCGTGTCGGGGCTGCCGACTCGCGCCGCACGATCGGCCGCAGGAATTCCTGCATCTCGTCCAGGAGCGCCCGGATGTCGAGCCCCCTGTGGTTCGGCAGGTAGCCCGCCAGATAGCGCCTGTGGCCCGAGTAGAGCTTCGCCGCTCCCTCGAGGTTTCCGCGCTGGAAATGGAGGAGCGCGATCGCGGCCTGCACCAGGCCCTTGTAGAAGTCCGAGTCAGCGCCCTGGGTGGAGAGCCAGAGCATCTCGAACTCCTCGTGAGCGTCCTCGTAGTCGCCCGCGTTGAACAGATCGATACCGCGGGCGAGGCGCTCGTCTTCCTCGCCGGCTCGCCAGCGGGCGGGGTCGAACGGCGGATCGTTGGGCTCGACCCTGCTCAAGCGGGGCGGAGGAGGGCGGGAATCAGGTCTCCGGAGCCGCGGCAGCCTCCACGGCCTCCCGGGCGGGCTCCGGCTGGTCGAAGACGAGCTTCTCGCCGTCGGGCGCGACCCGGACCCGCATCGGGCGGTCGGTGACGATGCCGCTGCGGAGCAGCATCTCCGAGAGCGGATCCTCGATGTGACGCTCGATCGCGCGGCGGAGGGGCCGGGCGCCGTAGTCCTCGCTGGTGCCCTTCGTGATCAGGAAGTCGATCGCAACCTGGTCGAGCTCGAGCTGGACGCCCTTCTCGGTGAGGCGCTTCTGCACTTCGGCGAGTTGGAGGTGGACGATCTTGGCCAGATCGGCGCTCGTGAGCGGGTTGAACACGACCAGTTCGTCGACGCGATTCAGGAACTCGGGCCGGAAGTAGCGCTCGACCTCGATCATGACGTCGGCGCGCATGCGCTTGAAGCGCTCTTCCTCGCTGACTTTCGACGATGTCGCCATACGGTCGAATCCCAGCTTGGTCCCGGCCTTCATCTGCTGTGAGCCGAGGTTGCTGGTCATGATCAGGATCACGTTGCGGAAGTCGACGTGCCGCCCGAACGAATCGGTCAGCCGCCCTTCCTCCATGATCTGGAGCAGCATGTTGAAGACATCGGGGTGCGCCTTCTCGATCTCGTCCATGAGGACGACCGAATACGGGCGCCGGCGCACTTTTTCGGTGAGCTGGCCGCCCTCCTCGTAGCCGACGTAGCCCGGAGGCGCGCCGACCAGCCGAGAGGCGTTGTGCTTCTCCATGTACTCGCTCATGTCCATGGTGATGACGGCGTCCTCGCTGCCGAACATGAACTTGGCGAGCTGCTTGCAGAGGTAGGTCTTGCCGACGCCTGACGGGCCAAGGAACACGAACGATCCCATGGGGCGCCGCGGGTCCTTCAGGCCGGATCGCGAGCGCCGCACGCAGCGGGCGATGGATGCGATCGCCATGTCCTGATTGATCACCGTAGCGGAAAGCTCGGCTTCCATCTGGAGCAGGCGCTCGGCCTCGGCCTTCTCGAGGCGCGTCAGCGGGATGCCGGTCATCTTCGAGACGGTCTCGGCGATGATCTCCGCGGTGACGACGCCGACCTGCTCGCGCTCGCCGTTCTCGGCGCGCCAGCGGTTCTGCAGCTCCTCGCGCTTCTTCTTGAGCTGGTAGGCCTTGTCGCGGAGCTGCGCGGCCTTCTCGAACTCCTGCGAGGAGACCGCTTCGTCCTTGGAACGCTCGAGGCGCTCGATCTCCTCCGTCAGGTCGCGCATGTCCGGCGGGGGAGCCATCGCCTTGATGCGGACGCGAGCTCCGGCCTCGTCGATCACGTCGATCGCCTTGTCCGGGAGGAAGCGGTTGTTGATGTAGCGGGTCGAGAGCTCCACGGCGAGTTGCAGGGCCTCGTCCGTGTACGTGACGCGGTGGTGCGCCTCGTACTTGTCGCGCAGGCCCTTCAGGATCTCGATGGTCTCCGAGGGGCTCGGCGGATCGACGTTGACGGCCTGGAAGCGGCGCTCGAGCGCCCCGTCCTTCTCGATGTGCTTGCGGTACTCGTCCAGCGTGGTCGCGCCGATGCACTGGATCTCGCCGCGTGAGAGAGCGGGTTTGAGCACGTTGCTCGCGTCGATGGCGCCCTCGGCGCCGCCGGCTCCCACCAGGGTGTGGAGCTCGTCGATGAACAGGACGACGTCGCGGACGCGGCGCACTTCCGTCATGACGGCCTTGATCCGCTCCTCGAATTGGCCCCGGTACTTGGTGCCGGCGACCATGAGCGCGAGGTCCAGCACGACGATGCGCTTGTTGCGCAGGATGTCGGGCACGCGCGACTCGATGATCTGCTGGGCGATGCCCTCGACGATCGCGGTCTTGCCGACGCCCGGCTCGCCCAGGAGCACCGGGTTGTTCTTCGTGCGGCGCGACAGGATCTGGATGACGCGCTCGATCTCGTTCGCCCGGCCGATCACGGCGTCGAGCTTGCCCTCGCGAGCGAGCTCGGTGAGATCGCGGCCGAAGGAATCGAGCGCCGGCGTCTTGCTCTTGCTCGTGCCCGCCTGGGGCTGGCCCTCGGTCGCGGCGGTCTCCTCTTCCTCCTCCTCGCCGGTGTCCGCTCCCAGGAAGTCGAGGACTTCCTCGCGGACGTCCTCGAGCTTGACCCCGAGGTTGATCAGGACCTGGGCGGCGATGCCCTCGTTCTCCTTGATGAGGCCGAGGAGCAGGTGCTCGGTGCCGATGTAGTTGTGGCCGAGGTTGCTCGCCTCCTCGACGGCGAGCTCGAGGACCTTCTTCGCCCGCGGCGTGAACGGCAGGTTGCCCTGCGTCACCATCGTCGGGCTGCCCTTCACGATCTTCTCGATCTCGGCGCGGATGCGCTTCAGATCGATGTTCATGTTCTTCAGGACGTTGGCGGCGACGCCGCTGCCCTCCTGCACCAGGCCGAGCAGGATGTGCTCGGTCCCGATGTACTCGTGGTTCAGCCGCTGGGCCTCCGCCTTGGCGAGGCCCATGACCTTCCGGGCACGGTCAGTGAATCGGTCGAACATGGGTGGCTCCGTGCTCCGTCGGGCGAACCAGCGGGGGATGCAGTCGCCATAGCGTGGCGTGCGGAGGGCCGCCGCTCAACCTCCGGGACGACGGACGACGCAATGCGCGCGCCGCCTTGAAGTGGGAGAGGCCGCCCGAGCGCACCCGCGGCGCCACGCCAAGACGGCGGGCGGCGATGCGCAGTGGCGACGAAACGACGGCGTCCATTGGCTGGACCGCTCCCCCCTCTTCTTCGTCCTCGTGCGGACTCCTCGCTAGGCCTGATCGACCGTCCCCGCCCCGGGCTTGAGGCGGGGTGGTCACTCGAGGTCGGCCTGCCAGAGCAGCGCTGCGACGCGCGCCTCGAATCGCCGCATCTCGTCTTGAACGGCGGCGAAGCTGCTGCGCAGGACGCGCAACTCGCGCATCGCCGCGTCGAGATCGGCGCGCAGTCCGAGCAGCTGAGTCGACCACGGAGCGCCGGCGAGATGGCGTTCGAGCGTCGCGCGCAGTGCTGCGACGTCGACACCCGCCTTCGCCAGGAGCGCCGCCGCCCGATCACCCGGCGCCTCGAGGAGTCCGAGCAAGAGGTGCGCGGAGCCGATCGACGGCTGGCCGAGCCGTCGAGCGGCGTACTCGGCCGCGGCGGCGGCGACGCGGTAGGCGGCGCTCGCCGGCAGAGGCATCGTGCTCTCGGGAAGCGGTCGGTCGGCAGCGGGCAAGCCGACTGCCGTGCGCAGCGCCGCGAGTTCGACGCCGAGCTCGCGCAACGCGACGACCGGCAGCGCCGTGCCGTCGAAGAGCAGCGCCTGCAGCACTTGCTCGCTGCCGACCTCGGAACGCGATGCGAGGAGCGCAAGACCGCGCGCCCGTTGCAGCACCAGCCTGCAGCGCTCGGTGCAGCCAAGCGAGTCTTCGGCGGCGGCTCGCTCGCCGGAGAGCTGCGGTGCCGCGCGGCGTGCCGCCTCCCACGCCGAGCGACCGAGTTCGTGCTCGATGCCAGCGATGCGCTCGCGCAGCGACCGCGCGTGCGACTCGGAGAGTTCGAGTTCGCGAAGGAGCCGCACTAGCGAGCGAGAGCCGTGGCCGTGCGCCGATCGCGGCAGCGGCGTGCGCTCGGCGAACGGAGGCTCTTGCGAAGCCGTCGGTGACGGTGCCGCGCTCCCCGCCACCTCCGCCACGCGCCGCGGATCGGCACCGAGGAAGAGCAGGACCTCGTCGCGCACCTCGTCGAGCTTCACGCCGAGGAGGAGCAGCACGCGCGCGGCGATCCCCTCGTTCTCCTGGATCATCCCGATCAACAGGTGCTCGGTCCCGAAGTAGTTGTGGCCGAGCCTGCTCGCCTCCTCGATGGCGAGTTCGAGGATCTTCTTCGCCCGCGGCGTGAACGGCAGGATGCCCTGCGCCGCCGCCGCCGGACGACCTCTCGCGATCTCCTCGACCTGGGCGCGAATGCGCGCCAAGTCGACCTTCATGTTCTTCAGGACGTTCGCGGCAACGCCGCTGCCCTCCTCCACCAGGCCGAGCAGGAGGTGCTCGGTCCCGATGGCCCCGTGGTTCAGCCGCTTGGCCTCCGCTTTCGCGAGGGCGATGACCTTGCGCGCGCGATCGGTGAAGCGATCGAACATCGCGGGACTCCTCGTTCGACGGCGGCCCGCGTCAGGCCGGCG
>JBJXFB010000187.1:0-52970 GCA_046155895.1 Planctomycetota bacterium
CGGTGGCCGAGGCGCACGCCGGCGATGGTGCTCGGCGTCGAATCGAAGCGATGGAGACCGAGTGAAATCTGCGCCTGGCGCGTGCTACCGCGACGCTGATTCCTGCACAGCGAAGGGGGCCAGATTCCGTCAGGCGATGATGACGATGATCAGCACGACCGCGGCCACGATCGCGATGATCGTCAGATCGTGATCGGAGAGGTGCAGATCCCCCGCGCGCATCTCCGCGAGCTGGCTGCTCGCCGCTTCGGCGGATCGCAGGGCGGTCTGTTCCGTCTCGTTGAGCGAGGCGCGAAGGGCGACGGCTCCGCCGCGCTGCCGTTCGAGCGAAGGATCCTCGAGGGATCGGAGGGCGCTCCGCTCGCAGCGGGTGCCCAGCGAGCTCGTGGAAGCCAGCGCGGGAGACGCGAGGAGGGTCAGGACGGTGCCGGCGATCGCGGTGCGTGCATTCATGATGGGTTTCTCTTGGGACGTGACATGCCACGGTACAGGGGGCCTGGGCCTGATGGGAGGGTCTCTCCCTGGGTTTTCGGAACCGCCAGCAGCGTGAACTGATCGCAGTCGTTCCAGGACTTCTCGAACACCTCGACCCTTCGGAGCACTTCTCCGCGCGCCGGATCGAGGAGCACGAGCGTCCGCCGGGGTTCATCGTAGCCGAGCACGAGCCCGTAGTGGTTCTCCTCCTCGGCGATCGCGAACATCACGAGGAGCGGACGGCCGGCGTCCACGTGCTTGTACAGGCCGGTTTCCGCGCGGTCGAGCGTGCCCCGGAACAGGAAGGTCTCCATGCCCACGCTCTCGAGGGCGCGGCGGAGCTCGCCGCCGGAGAGGCCCTTCTCTTCCTTCGCTCGCTCTGCAAGCTCCTGGCGCAGCTCCGGCGGGATCTCGAGGTTCCAGTACTGGCACAGCGCCGCGATCGCCGAGAGGCCGCACTCGTGAAGCTCGTCCTGCCGCACGAGCGGGAGGTCGAGCGTCACGGCGCTCTCGGAGAGCATCGGCGTCCCCGGGTTCGTCGAGCGGCAGGCCGCGAATCCGATGACGAGCGCGAGGACCCCGACACGCCAGCGTCTCATGGTGCGCAGAGGATAGGGACGTTGCGCGGTGAGATCCACCTGCCCGCGATTCGCGGCTTGGGTTGACGCCGGTGGTCTTGTGCCCTCGGCGTGAAAAGACCGAGGCGGCACCGAGAGCTTCGGCGCCGCCTCGTCAGAGGGTTCCCGCGGCGCTCCAGAGAACGCCGCGGGAGCGTCACTCCAGGAAGTCTACAACCAGAGGACTCTCAAGCCGTTCGTGGTGTTGAGGGTCGACGGGTGCGGACATCCCTGGGTCAGGGACGGATCGCGGTAGATCAGCGTGTACACACGAGTCTGACCGCTCACGATGGGGGATCCGAGGGCAGCCGACCTCGCCGAGATGGAGGTCGTCGGAGGAATCGTGGTGCCGTTGGGTCCGGTGAGGGTGATGGTGCCGGATGCCGGGCCGGGGATCTTCCACGTCCACAACTTCAGGATGTTGGTGGACGAGCACAACAGGCCGTCGTTGAACGGCACGACGGGGTTGTTGTCGCCCGCGATGAAGAGGGCGACGACACCGTTGCCCCGCCTCACGCTCGAGGCGATCACGCTGACGGTGTCGCCCGCGCCGATGAGCGGGTTGCCCGTGCCCGCGAGGTTGGCGCCACCCGGGGCCGCGGAGTTCGCGCACCCGTTGCCGGTGGTGCCGTTGTTGCCGCACGGGCAGACGTTCGGAGCACCGTCGCCGAAGCAGATGGGCGTGATGGGCGACTGGCACTCGTCGGGGATCCCGTTGTTGTCGAGGTCCTGGCTCGTAGCCAGGGCGATGTCGCACGAATCGGGGACGCCGTTGTTGTTGCAGTCCGGTGCTCCGACCGCGATGGCACACGTGTCGCCGATGCCGTCGTTGTCGCAGTCCTCCTGGCCGGGATTCGAGACGGTCAGGCAGTTGTCGCAGACATCGCCCACTCCGTCGCTATCGCCGTCTTGCTGATTCGTGTTTGCAATGGCAGGGCAGTTGTCGACGCAGTCGACGAAGCCGTCGAGGTCGGTGTCGGCGTCGCTGACGCCGCAACCGCAAATCCCCGGGGCGCTCTTGTTGGGATCGGTCGGGCAGCCGTCCCCGTTGTTGAGGACGTAGCCTGAAGGCTGGGTGCACGAAAGCTGGCTGTTCGCCGGATCGCCGAAGCCGTCACCGTCCTGGTCCTGGTACCAGGTGAGCGGGGCGGTCAACGCCGGATCCAACGGGCAGCCGTCGTTGCAGTCCGGCGTGAGGTCGCCGTCGCTATCGACGTCGCTGACGCCGCAACCGCAAATCCCCGGGGCGCTCTTGTTGGGATCGGTCGGGCAGCCGTCCCCGTTGTTGAGGACGTAGCCTGAAGGCTGGGTGCACGAAAGCTGGCTGACCGCCGGATCGCCGAAGCCGTCGGCGTCCAGATCCTGGTACCAGGTCAGGGGGGCGATCAACGCAGGATCGAGCGGACATCCGTCGAAGCAGTCCGGCGCCGAGTCGCCGTCGGTGTTCAGCAGCGCCCAGGTCAGCGAGTAGGAAGACCCGCCACCCGGGTTCGTCGAGCTGGGCCCGTTCGTCGCCACCCGGATCCTGTACGTCGTTCCGGAGGTTACCGAGAAGGTCAGGCTCGAGCCGGGCAGGCACCCCGACGGCCCGTCGTTGTTGCACGCGCCAGCGATCTGGTTCGACACCGAGAAGGTCGGGCACGCGGAGTGGACCGACAGCACGGTGTCGAAGGGCCCGCACGTGGCCACGGTCACGGTGCTCGTGCACGGCGCCGTCCACTCGTACCAGGTATCCCAGTAGGTGTAGGTCGTCGCGCAGGTCGCGAGTCCAGTCGACGTGAGTCCGGACGCATCCCCCGTGGCGCCGACGTTGGTCGCCGCGAGGGATCCGCTGTTGCCCGGGAGCACAGTTGCGTTCGAGCACAGGTCGTTCGAAGGCGTCGGGTCGCACGTCACGTTGAGCGTGAACGTGCCCGTGCCGCTCCCGAAGCCGGAGACCAGGATGAAGTAGTCCTGGCCGGCCACGGACTGCCATGCCACCTTGGAACGGAACGTGCCGATGATGTCGTCGTTCACCGTCACGCAGGCGAGACTCCCGCAGCTGCCGGTGTACACGTGGAGTTTCGTGTCGTAGCTCGCGACGAGGGTGTCGGCGTAGATCGTCTGGCCGGTGCCTACGATCCGATACCAGACCCCGGCTGCCGTCACGGAGTAGTTCTGTGACGCTTCCAGTCCGCCCGGTCCCGTGCAGGGCGAAGGCGTTCCCGCGAGCTCGGTGGTAGCGCCCACCGTCGTGGCGGACGTCGCCGAGCCGCAGGTGACCACGATCGCCCCCGTGCAGTTGTCATTCGCGAGGGCGGCCGCGAGGTTGAGGTTGAATGCCCCGCCGGTGCCGATCGACTTGTCGGAGACTCGGATGAGGTAGGTGTTGCCGCTGACGATCGGGACGGTCAGGCACGACGCGAGGCCGCCGCAGGGCGACCCGCCGCAATCGTCGTTGCACGCGATCATGGCGCTACCGCACGGGGTCGGGTAGACCGACACGACCGTGTCGATCGCCGAGGTGCAGGTCGAGACCGTCAGCACGCCCGTGAGCGTCGCCGTGTAGGAGTACCACACGTCGTTGCCGGTCGGGTCGCAGATCGACGTCCCGTCGGTCGGGCTGTAGGTGGAGAGGAACGTGGTGCCCGGCGTGGTTCCGGTGCCGATCACCGCCGCCGCGGAGCAGCCGTCGTTGGCGGGCGGGGCCGGGGCCGCGGTCACGATGACCGTGTAGTCCTCGACTTCGCCGACCGGGGTGGTGCCGCAGGGGCTTACCGCCCCGGCGCCCTGGAGACGCACGCGCATGCGCTGCGGGCCGAGAGGGGCCAAGAGCGGCGGGATGATGGAGCCGGTGAAGACCCCCGGCCCTCCGCTGAGCGCGAACTGCTCGCCGGCGTCGGCGAAGCTGCCGTTCCCGTTCCAGTCGACCCACGCCGTGGCCTGGTCGCCCGCCAAGGGGTTGCCGTTCGTCACGGTGAGGGTGTCGCCCACGGCCCGCTGCATCGACGTCGACTGGGTCGTGTAGTCGTTGTAGCAGCCCGTGCCGGACGTGGTGGTGTTGTTGATGGTCCCGATCGTCGCGTTGGAGATGTACTCGTCGGTGGCCGTGTTGCAGGCGAGCGAACCCGCCGAGCAGTACGGGAGCACCGAGATCGAGAGCAGGTAGGGGCCGCCGGCGGCCGTGGCCGTCGTGACCCGGGCGATGTACGTGCCCGAGGTGACGACCCGGAAGAGCAGGCCTTCGCCGGGGAACGCGGGAACGGTGGACGTCAGGGTGCCCACGCCCGAACCGGCGCCGACGGTACTGCCGCTGCCGTTGACCGCGATCAGCTGGGTGCCCACGGAGTTCAGCAGCCCGAGATTGACGTCGATCGCCGTGGCGCCTCGACCCGGGGCCCCGTCCGCGCCGAGGAAGATCATCTGCCCGGCGGTGGCCGTGAAGGAGTAGAGGTCGGTGTCGGCCGAGCTGGACATCGAGCCGCTGTAGTACTTGCTGCCGCTCTGGGCCTGGGGCACCGTGCCGTTCGGCTCGATCTCGGAGGTCGCCAAGGCGCTCGGCGGCTGGATGACGGCCGAGATCCTCAACGGTTCCGCGAGGGTGGTCGCGTTGAAGTGGCTGATCCGCAGGTAGGTTGGGACGCCCGTGAGCGGCGTGCCCATGCACAGGGACTGAAAGCCGCTCGTGCCGAAAAGGACGTCGCCGTCGTCGTCGTCGAACTCGAGCGTGTCCGTGGCCGTGGTGACGCGCATCTGCGTGTCGGCCGAGTTCGCGGGAAGGGCGTCGATCATGACGAACAGGCGTGAGCCGACATCGGGCGTGCCGAGGGCGTAGAAGTCGGGCTCGCCGATGGGGTTGATCGAGCCCTCCATCGGGTAGGAGTAGGTGTTGGCCGTGGCCGGCGTGTCGTTGAGCTCGGTCTCGCGCGTACAGGCGTTCACCTCGATGGTGAAGACGCTGCCCGCGTTGGCCGCGACGAAGTCGTCCACGTAGAGGTAGACGAGCTCACCGGCGAGCATGCTCTGGCACATGACCTCCTCGGCGCCGTTCGTCGTGCCGCGGTTGGCGGCATTGATCGCCGTGGCGACCGTGATCGGCGGCGCGCCGACGGGGCAGGAACTCGCGGTGTAGAGCACCGGGTTCTGGGCCGTGAGGTAACCGGACAGACGGAACGAGTACAGGCCCGCGCTCGGCGCCGTGAACGTGAAGACCGAGTCGCGGCCCGGAGCCGTCGAGACGACATGGCCGACGCCCGTGAACGCTCCCGCTCCCACGAGCTGGTAGTCGTTGAACGCTCCAAGCGTCGTCCCGCTCGTCGGGGTGTCGAGAGCTAGGGCGACCGGCGTGCCGCAGGTGTCGTTCCCAGGCGGCAGCACGTAGGTGAGAGTGAATCCGTAGTTCACGGTGGGTGCCGTGGTGCTGAACATCCCGATCAGGATCCAGTACTGCGTCCCGCTCGTCATCGCGAACTGGAAGCTCTCCGGGTCTGAGCACGCGACCTGGGTGAGCGTTCCGCAACTGCCCGTGAAGATGGCCATCACGGTGTCGTTCGTTGTCGTCTCGGACAGGGTCGCGGTGCCGGTCGAGGCAGGCGTGAAGGTGAACCACACGCCGCTCGTCGTGGCCACGACGCCCGAGTTGCAAGTCACGTCCGCGTCGTTGGTCGCGCCGGGGCCGTTGACGGCGTTCGAGGGTGCTGTGTAGGGCGCGCTCGGGATCACCACAGCGCCGCCGCACAGGTCGTTCGCGGGGATGGAACGGACGACGACGAGGGTGAAGGCTCCACCGGGACTCGGGACCTTGGAGGCGACCCGGATCCGATACGAAGTCTGGTTCGACAGGGTGGCGGTCAGCCTGGACTGCAGGCCGGTGCCGCAGAGGGCGTCATCGTCATTGCACGCGACGACGGTGCCCCCGCAGGCGTCCCAGACCTCGATCACCGTGTCCTGGGTCGTCCCCGTGCATGTGCTGATGGTCCAGTCGGCCGTCGCATTGGGCAGGAACGAGTACCACATGTCCTTGTCCACGCTGACGGCGCAGCCTAGAGCGGGGCCGTCGAGAGTGGCGAGGGAGTTGTTTCCGACGACCCCGGCAGCGCCGGTGCCCGTCGACGCGATCGTCGTCGGAGCGCCGCACATGTCGTTGGCGGGGACCGTGGACGTGAGCACGAGGGAGACCGAGTAGTTGTCGGACGTCCCGCCGGGGAGTGTGCCGCCGAAAATGGCCGAGGGTGGCGTGCCGGAGAGTCCCGACTGGTTGAACCGCACCGCGTACCAGGTTCCGGATGTGAGGCTGGCGGTTACGGTCGTCGTCGCGCAGCGGTTGCCTTGCACGGAAGTCGCGAGCGTCGTCGCCGGGCACACGCCGCCCGCTGCCAGGGAGAGGATGGTCAGCACGGAGCCAGATTGGCCGACCGCCGTGGCGGTCAGCGTGCCCGTGCTACCGGCCTGGAATCGGTACCAGTCGGTGTCCCGGTTCCCGATGAAGCCGCGGCTGCTGCCACGCACCAGCGTCGGGGTTGTGGTCGGTGACGCGATCGTGGTGAAAAGGTTCGGGGTGGAATCGCAACCATCGTTGGTGGCCACGCCGAAGCTCGGCTCGACCTCGGGGATCGATCCCGGAGGCATCGACGCCGGGCAGGTCGTGCAAGTGACCGACGGCCGGCAGGGAACTCCGTTGTCGCTGATCACCAGCGTGAAGTTGTTGAGCGCGGAGAGAGTGGATCCGCCGAAGGGCGCCACCCAGACCCAGTAGGTCGTGCCGAGGTTCGAGCACCAGGTCACCTGCGAGGCGCTGAGGCTGCCGCAGGTGTCGTCGTCGTTCCCGACGATCGACAGGTTGTCGCACGTGCCGCAGAACACGAACATGACCGAGTCGAAGTTCGGCGTCGTCGTGCAGAGCGAGGCCGTCAGCAACCCGCCGGTGCCCGTGACCGTGTACCACACGCCGCATCGATTCGACTGACCGGTAGTCGGCGAGCCGATGCTCGAGACGACCGGGTTCGACTCGGTCTGCGAGCCGATGACCGTGCCCGCGGTCGTGACAGGCACCAGGTAGGGGCCGGAGATGTTCTGCGCGGTCGAGCAGTTGTCGTTGTCGGGCGTGGCCGTCGAGTTGACGACGAGGGCGATGTACGTGCCCCCGCTGTTCGACGAGGAGTCTGCGAACGAGACGGGGAAGTTATAGGTCCCCAGCGCCGCTCCCGACGGGATCACGAGGCTGTACATGTACACCCCGTCGCCCGCCAGGTCGTCGCCATTCGTCGCATCGTCGTACATCAGCTGGCTCGAGCTGAGCCCGAGCGCGGAGAGGTTGACGGTGACCGTCGTGCCCGCGTTGAGGCCGCTCGTTCCGCAGAGTCGCGGGGTCACGCGCAAGCTCGTCGTCTGGAGCTGTTCGAGCGCCCACGGGAAGGCCGAGCCGATGCCGGAAAGGCCGTTGTTCGCCGGAGTGGACGAGTTGCGCGGGCTGGGCGTGCCGACGCCCCAGTCGGAGTTGTTGTCGTTGGTGTCCTGCGCGCCGCAGTTGATCCTGTAGACCCCGTTCACGTTGCTCGTCGGCGGGGCGTTGTCGGCGATCGCCCCCGTCGTTTGCGGTTCACGCCCGTTGGCCGTTGTGCCGATGCCGACGAAGTCCTGGATCGTTCCGCCGGTCACGGTCGTCGGATCCGCGCCGGTCAGAGCCGTGGTCGTGTCCGTCAACGCGACCTTGAACGAGGTCACGTCCGTCGTCGTGATGCCGTTGCCGAGGTTGAAGGTGGGGAACGAGGCGTCGGGTGTCGGCAGCGCCGGCGCGAGCGACAGCGTCGCCGTCGAGAACGAGACGAGGAAGTAGCCGCCGGCGGGGACTGTCCCGCTGATCGAGTGGGACGACCAAGTCGTGCCGGTCGCGACAGCGACCTGCACCGCCCAGTTCGTCATCGTCACCGGCGAGCCCGTCGGGTTGTAGATCTCGACGTAGTCGGTGGAGACGGGAGCGAGGACGCCGCCGAAGTTGTAGACCTGGCTGATCTTCAGTTGCGCGTGGGCGGGATTCGCCGCCATCGCGAACGCGGCCAATCCCAGCACGGGAACGGCGAGTCGCGCGATCGCGGAGCGGGCGCGACTGCGGAGGGCAACGATGGAACGGTTGAGACACGAAGAGAAACGGGGAGCCATCAGAAAACCTCCAAGAAGGCTGACAGGGTCAGCACCTTTGCCCGAATCGGGGGGGGCCCACGTGCGAGCGTGATCAGGCGGGCTACTCTGTCGGAATTGTCATGGCAAGGTGGCCTCTTGCGCAATGGCAATACCGGGAGGATCTCCGGTCTGAATCAGCTGATACCCCCCGGGGGGGGTGCGAGAATCTGATTCCAGGAGCCGCGAGACTCTCTCTGAGGGACGAGTGAGGTGGGGGGTACCATCATCCGAACAGGATCGCGTCGGTCCTGTCCTCCCCGAGCCATGCGAGCTGGAATCCTCATCGTCGCCGCCGCCCTGGTGCTGGGCGGCCTCCTCTATGTGACGACGCGCTCCGCGAAGGCTCCGGACTCCGCGTCCCGGCTGGTGGGACGAGCCGACGCGACTCCCGACGGTTCCGAGCAACTCTCCACGGACCTCTCCGACGAGGAATCCCGCGCGCCGGCGGAGCGAGCCGGGCTCGAGTCAGCACCCGCCGTCGCACCGGCTCCTGAACCGGAGATGCATCCCGAGAACAGCCTCATCCCATCCGAGGAACTCGCGATCGACGCGAGCGCCGCGTCGATCGACTTCGTGCATCCTCCCGGGAGCGAGTTCCTGAAGAACAAGTACGCGGGCCGCAGCGCCAAGCAGCGCTCGGGCGCCCGGGAGCGCCTCAAGTCGCTCCTGGATTCGCATGAAGCCGGGGCGGAGGAGCCGGGGCGGGCTCTGACCGAAGCGCAGGTGCGGGCGATCCGGATCGAGATCGACTGGCTGAAGTCGAATCCGGGCTCCTGATCGATCCGGACGCGGCCCCGTTCTCCGCTAGCCTCGTCGCAGTCGTCCGCCTTCCCGCCCACGGTCACCACGGGCGGCCTGGCCGTCCACTGCGGTACCTTGGCCCCGTGATGCCGGAGACACCCCGCAGGACCATTCGAGTCGCGGTCGGGTGCCTCCTGGCGTTCGCGACGGCGGCCGCCTACGCCGGCGTCCTGCGCGCCGGCTTCATCCACCTCGACGACCCGGTCTACGTGGTGCACAACGAACAGGTCCTGAGAGGGCTGAGGCTCGACGGAATCCTGTGGGCCTTCAAGACCTCCGAGGGGGGGAACTGGCACCCTCTGACTTGGATCTCCCACATGCTCGACGCTCAGGTATTCGGCCTGCGCGCCTGGGGCCACCACGCCACGAGCCTGGCCCTGCACGTGGCGAGCTCCGTGCTGCTGCTCGCGGCTCTCGATCGCCTGACGCGCGCCTTCTGGCCGAGCGCGCTCGTCGCCGCGCTGTTCGCGTTGCATCCGCTGCACGTCGAGTCCGTGGCCTGGATCTCCGAGCGGAAGGACACTCTGTCGACGTTCTTCATGATGCTCGTGCTGCTCTCGTACGGGGTCTACGCGGAACGTCCGACTCGAGGAAGGTACTGGACCGTCGTCGGACTCCTCCTGCTCGGTCTCATGAGCAAGCCCATGCTCGTGACGTTGCCGTGCGTGCTCCTGCTCCTCGATCATTGGCCGCTGGGCAGGACCGCGCGCGAATCGATCGGCCGGCTCGTGCGCGAGAAGATCCCTCTATTCGCCCTGACGGCGGCGGCGAGCCTGACGGCGTACTTCTCGCAGAAGACGACGGGAGCGGTCGCTCCCGCCGACGTGCTGCCGCTGTCCGTGCGCGTGAGCAATGCACTCGTCTCGTACACGCGCTATCTGTCGAAGACGTTCTGGCCCGTCGACCTCGCGGCGTACTATCCGCACCCCAAGGCGATCGAGCCCGGTCCCGCGCTCGCGGCGCTCGCCATTCTCGCCGCGATCACCTGGGTCGCATTTCGCGCCCGCCGGAGCCGTCCTTTTCTGCTCGTCGGGTGGCTGTGGTACCTCGGCACGCTCGTCCCCGTGATCGGGATCGTGCAGGTCGGAGCCCAGGCGATGGCCGACCGGTACACCTACGTCCCTCTGATCGGGTTCTTCGTGATGCTCGCCTGGAGCGTTCCCTGGAGTGCGAGCCCGATGCCGCGGCTCGCGGCATGGAGCGCGGCACTCCTTCTCGCGGTGCTGGCCTTCGCCACGCGGCACCAGGTCGACTACTGGAAGGACACGCGCACGCTCTTCCAGCACGCGCTCGCCGTCACGTCCGAGAACGCGATCGCCGAGAAGTGCCTGGGCGACGCGTTGATGGGCGAGGGCGACCTCGACGGGGCGATCGCGCACCTCACCCGTGCGGCTCGGATCGCGCCGGCGCTGTACGACGTGCACAACAACCTGGGGGCCGCACTGGGGGCCAAGGGTCGATTCGAGGAAGCGGTCGTCCAGTACCGCGCGGAGATTTCCTCGCGGCCGCGCGCGGCCGAAGCGTACTACAACCTCGGCGTCGCGCTCGTCAGTCTCGGTCGCGTCGACGAAGGGATCGCGGCCTACCAGGAGGCATTGCGCATCGATCCGGACCTCCCCGACGCTGACGCGAAGCTGGGAATCGCCCTGGGGACGCAGGGCCGATTCGCCGAAGCCGAAGAGCACTTCCGCGCCGAGCTGCACCGTCAGCAGTTCGCTGCGGAGCTCCACTACAATCTGGGTTTCGCGCTGGTGAACCAGAATCGCATCGACGAAGGGATCGCCGAGTACGAGGCCGCCCTGCGGATCGATCCCGACCACTTCCGCGCGAACAGCAAGCTGGGTATCGCGCTGGGATCGCAGGCAAAGCTGGACGCGGCTCTGACGCATCTCCAGAAGGCCCTGTCCTCACGTCCCGGCGACGTCGAGACGCGCCGCTGGGTCGCGACGACGTTGACGCTCAAGGGTCGAGTCGAGGACGCGATCGCGGAGCACCGAAAGCTCCTCGAGGCGGATCCGGACGACGTGGGCGCGATGAACAGCATCGCCTGGATCCGCGCGACACACCCCGATGGCGCGCACCGCGATGCGAAGGAGGCGGTCGCGTTCGCGGAGAGAGCTCGCGATCACAGTCCGACGCCGAACCTCGTCCTCCTCGAGACGCTCGCCGCGGCCTACGCCGAGGCGGGTCGATTCGACGAGGCCGGAACCATCAGCGACCAGGCGATCGAGCTGGCCGGCTCTCTCGGGCAGGCGCGAGACACCGAGCGCCTTCGCGCGCAGCGCGAGCTCTACCGTGCGCGGAAACCACTCCGCTTGAACTAGCCTGAGGGCTCGTCCTCGACGCGCACGATGAGCCTCGGCCCGCGCTCGTACGTGAAGTAGCTCCACGCCCAGTTCAGGAGGACGAACACGCGGTTCCGGAACCCGATCAGCTGGACGAGGTGCAGGAGCAGCCACGTGATCCAGCCGATCCTCCCCCGCAGCCGCGGGCCGGACGAGAGTTCGGCGACGGCGGCATTGCGTCCGATCGTGGCCATCATGCCCGGGTCGCGGTAGACGAACGTGGGTGAGGGAACGCCGCGCAGTCTCGCGGCGATCGCGCGACCGACGTGACGGCCTCCCTGGATCGCGACCGGGGCGAGCTGGGGATGGAGCGCGCCGCCGGCTCCGCGGCTCGCCGCCACGTCGCCGATCGCGAAGACTTCGGGGTGACCGGGAAGGGAGAGATCGCTCTCGACCACGACGCGGCCAGCGCTCGTCCGCTCGAGATCCAGGCGGCCGGCGAGAGCGTTCGCGCGGACTCCCGCGGCCCAGAGGAGCGTTCGCGTGGGAATCGTCGGCCCGCCGGCGAGCTCGACGTGGTCCGGAGCCGCGCGCACCACCGTCGACGAGAGGCAGACCTCGATGCCGCGCCGGCGCATCTGATCGAGCGCGTAGCCGCGCGAGGAGGCATGGAATGCCGACAGCACTCGATCTTCGCGCTCCAGGAGCACGACTTTCGCTCGGGAGACGTCCAGGGCCGGGTAGTCGCGGCGCAGCACGTGCTCGAAGAGCTCGACGAGCGCGCCGGCCATCTCGACCCCGCTCGGACCTCCACCCGCGATCACGAAGGTGAGGGCGCCACGATCGATCGAGGACGGCTCGCGGCTCGCCGACTCGAAGCACTCGAGGACGTGGGAGCGCAGGTTGACCGCGTCGGCGAGCGTCTTGAGCCCGAAGGCGTGCTCGGCCACGCCGGGGATGCCGTAGTCGGCCGTCGACGCTCCGACGGCGACCACCAGATAGTCGTAGGAGACCCGATCGCCGTCCTCGAAGGAGATCTCGCGCCGATCCCAGTCGGCCCCCGAGACGGTCCCCACGCGGAAGGAGAAGTTCCGCTGCCTGCGGAGGATCGCGCGGACGGAATGGGCGATCTCCTCGGGCTCGAGACCGGCCGTCGCGACCTGGTAGAGCAGCGGCTGGAAGGTGTGGTAGTTCACGCGGTCGACGAGGAGCACGTCGACCGGAAGGCGCCGCAGGGCGCGCGCGGCCGCGAGGCCTCCGAAGCCGGCTCCGACGACGACGACGCGCGGCCTTCTGGAGTCGTGGTGGATTAGACTCGTGCCCAATGAAGACGGGTCTCGTCGCCGCGGCCGTCGCGGCCCTGCTCCTGCTGGGGTCCCTCGCGTATTGGAACACCCGGCCGCCTCCGGGATCAGCACCCGAGATCCAGGCCCGGGAGGATCCTCCCGTCCTCGAGTCCGCGCGGGTAGCTCTCGAGGCCGCCGAGCCGGTGAGCGAACTCGAGATCGAGCCGGGCGCCCGATCCGAGGCGCCGGTCCCCCCGGCCCCCGAGCCGAAGCTCGAGGCCGACATGGCCGACCGCTCCGGCACCCCGCGCGCCGAGGTCTTCGCGAAGAAGTACGCCGGGGTCTCCGCCGCCGACCGCGCCGCCGCGGCGGAGTTCCTCCAGTTGCGCCTGGAGCGCGATTTCCTGACCCCGGAGGGGAAGGTCGAGCTGGGACACGAGCTCGAGTGGCTGGCGACGCACCCAGCCCCCTGATTTTTCCGCCCGCGGCTTCAAGATGGCGCCGCCGGGGCTCCGAAGAAACCTCCATGAATCCCCACGAGCCCTTCGGCACGAAGATCAGCGACCGCCGCCGCCACAACCGGCGCGCGGTGCAGGCCCAGGTCCGCCTGAAGATCGACACGGACGAGGTCCTCGGCTACGTCGAGAACACCTCGCGCAGCGGACTGCTCTTCTACAGCGACGGGGACCTGCGCGTCAGCGTCCGGCTCGAGGAGGACGGGAAGACCACGGTGCGTTCCGGCCGCCTCGTCCGCGCGCAGCGGATGCGAGGCGACAGCTTCGGCTGGGCCGTCGAGTTCGATGCCTAGGCGCTAGAAGCGGTCGAGCAGCCAGCCCGGGAGGATCCCGAGGGCGAGCACGACCGCCGCGCACGCGGTGGCCGCGAGGAGCGAGGGCCCGAGCTTGCGCGCCGCCACGGGTTGAAGTTCCGCCGAGGGCTGCATGTACATCGCAACGATGACGCGCAGGTAGTACCCCAGGGCGACGACCGAGAGCAGCACGCCGACGACAGCAGCGGCGACCAGGCCCGCGCGCACGGCCACCGAGAACACGAGGTACTTTCCGAGGAATCCCCCGGTCGCGGGGATCCCGCCGAGGGAGAGCATGAACGCCGCCATCGCCGCGGCGACACCCGGCCTCTCCTTCGCGAGGCCGCGCAGCGACTCGATCGTGACCGGTCTTCCGGTTTCGGACTCGAGCTTGGCCACGATCCCGAACGCGCCGCCGGCCGTGAAGACGTAAGCCGCCAGGTAGAAGATCGTCGCGGATTCGACGCCGTTCCTCACCGGATCACCCGCCAGCCCGCCCGCGATCCCGAGCAGGATCGTCCCCGCGTGCGCGATGCCCGACCAGGCCAGCATGCGCTTCAGATCCGTCTGCACGAGCGCGCCGAGGTTGCCGGCGGCCATCGTCGCGAGGGCGATGACGACGACGATCCCGAGCGCCTCGCGCGGCAGCAGGAACGAGGCCGAGAGCAGGAAGGCGAAGCCGGCGGTCTTCGTGCCGGTCGCCATGAGCGCGGTGACGGGCGTCGGGCTGCCCTGGTAGACGTCGGGCACCCACAGGTGGAACGGGAACACGCTCACCTTGAAGAAGAGGCTCCCGGCGAGCAGCGCCACGCCCGTCAGCGCGAGCGGCGAGCCCGCCCCGATCGCGCGCAGCTCCGCGAGCGAGATGGTGCCCGTGCCCGCGTACACGAGCGCCGCGCCGTACAGGAAGATCCCGGAGGCGAACGCGCCGAGGACGAAGTACTTCATGCCCGCCTCGACCGAGGTCGAACGCGAGCGCTGGAAGCTCGCGAGCGCGTAGAGCGGCACGGAGAGGAGCTCGAGCCCGACGAAGAAGACGAGCAGGTCCTGCGCGCCGGCCATCAGCATCATCCCGACGGTGGAGGAGAGCATCAGGCAGTCGTGCTCGATCAGGAACTTCTCCTCTTCGCGGTAGTAGCCCCGCGCGAAGATCCAGGAGACGAGCAGGCTCGACAGGATGAGCAGTCCCCACAGGGGAATCGTTCCGCCGGTCGCCAGCGTCCCTTCGAGGACGGTCGCCGAGGTGGTTCCGAGCGCGCGGATCTCGAAAGCGGCCGCCGCCACGATGCAGGCCACGACGATGGGGTTTCGCGCGCGCAGGATCCCGGGACTGGCGCCGGCGATCACGTCGATGAGCAGAAGGAGCAGCACGCCCGCCGACAGGGCGATCATCGGCGCCATCGCGAGCCAGGCGTTCGTGTCGAAGAGCTGGCCCATCGTCTAGCGCGCCTCCGTGCCGGCCGTGCGCGGCGAATCGGCCTCGAGGCGCGCGGTCTCGATGCGCCCGAGCAGCGCGTCGACGGAGCCCTGGGTGCGATCCAGGAACGCATTCGGAGCGACACCGAGCCAGACGATCAGCGCGACGATCGGCAGCGTCAGAGCGACTTCGCGGAACCCGAGATCGGGCAAGCCGCGGTTCTCCTCGCGGGTCACGGGTCCGAAGAGGAGCCTGCGCGTCGCCATGAGGAGGTACACGGCGCCGAAGATCACTCCCGTGACCGCGATCGCGCAGAGCCACGGGTTCGCCTCGAAAGCGCCGAGGAGGATCAAGTACTCACCCACGAAACCGTTCAATCCGGGCAGACCGACGCTCGACAGCACCGCCACGACGAACAGGAGCGCGAACACCGGCATCACCGACGCGATCCCGCCGTACTGGTCGAGCGCGCGCGTGTGCCGGCGCTCGTAGATCATGCCGACCAGGAGGAAGAGGAGCCCGGTCGAGAGCCCGTGGTTCACCATCTGGATCAGGCTGCCGCGCATCCCGGCCTGCGTCATCGCGAAGAGGCCGAGGACGACGTAGCCGAGGTGGCTGACCGAGGAGCAGGCGACGAGGCGCTTGACGTCCGTCTGCGCCATCGCGAGGAGGGCCCCGTACACGATGCCCGCCGCGCCGAGACCCATCATCCAGGGCGCAGCCGCCACCGCGATGGCGGGGAACGGCGCGATGCAGAAGCGCAGGAGCCCGTAGGTCCCCATCTTGAGGAGCACGCCGGCCAGCACGACCGAGCCCGAGGTCGGCGCCTCCGTGTGCGCGTCCGGCAGCCAGGTGTGGAAGGGGAGGACCGGCACCTTGATCCCGAACGCGAGCGCGAAACCCGCGAACATCCAGCCCTGGACCTCGAGCGGCAGGCCGGACGCCGCGGCGATGATCTGCTCGACGTCGGTGGTCCCGAGGCGCCAGACGAGCGCGATCACAGCGATCATCATCACGAGGCTGCCGGCGAGCGTGTACAGGAAGAACTTGATCGTCGCGTAGAGCCGCCGCTCGCCGCCCCAGATGCCGATGATGAAGTAGAGCGGGACGAGGCTGACCTCCCAGAACACGTAGAAGAGGACCAGATCGAGCGCGAGGAACACGCCGAGCATGCCGGCGTGCATCACGAGCAGCCAGATCATGAACTCCTTCACTCGCTCGTTGAGCGCCCCGAAGGTCGACAGGACGACGATGGGTCCGAGCAGGGACGTCAGCCCGACCATCAGGACCGAGATCCCGTCGAGGCCGAGCTTGAAGCGGACGGGGATTCCCCCATCTCCGCCGGGCAGCGTGAACCACGCCGCGTCGTAGACGTGCTGCGCCTGCGCGCTCGCGCCGTCGAAATCCCAGCACGCGGCGAGGCCGATCGCGCCTGCGACGAGCGTCGCGAGCAAGGCGATCCCGCGCTGCGCCCCGATCGCTCCGCGAGGGGTGAGGCCGATCGCCAGAGCGCCGAGCAGCGGGACCAGGACGAGGAGCGGCAGCAGGGGCACTACGAGCCTCCCAGGAGAAGGAAGATCGCGATCAGGGCCACGGCCGCGCCCATCCACAGGCCGTAGGCCGCGATCTGGCCCGTCGCCATCGACCGTGCGCGCCCTCCCAGCGAGCGCGCCAGCGATCCGGCGCCATCGACGAGGCCGTCGATCGCGAACTGGTCGACCACGACGGCGATTCCGAAGGCGAGCAGGACGAGCGGCTGCACGATCGCGCGCTGGTAGAACCGATCCAGGCCCCAGGCGTCGGTCAGGAATCCCGCGAGCTCGGGCTTCGCCCGCGCGACGTTCTCGTCCCATCCGGGACCGTTCTCGCAGGCGTGGAATCCCTTGTGCGCGAAGGCCAGCGCGATCGCGGCGCCGAGGCCGAGGAGCGACCACTCCATGGCGTGCGAGAGATGCCCGCCGCTGGCGTGCCGGGCGGCGAGGATGCTCGCTCCGGGCTCGAGCACGGGCGCGAGCCACTCGCCGAGCAGGTGGGGGAGATGCGTGACGACAGGCAGCCCGAGCGCTCCGCCGAGCACCGCGAGCACCGCCAGGATCCAGAGCGGCAGCGTCATCGAGAAGGGCGACTCGTGCGGGTGGACGTGCTCCGCATCGAAGCGCTCGCGGCCGAAGAAGGTCAGGGCGACCATCCGCCAGGTGTAGAAAGCCGTCAGTGCCGCGGCGAGGAGTCCGACGACCCACAGGGCCCAGTAGGCGCCTCCCGAAGCGACGGCTGACGCCAGGATCTCGTCCTTCGAGAAGAAGCCGCTCATCAGCGGCAACCCGGAGAGCGCGGCCGCGCCTGCGAGGAACGTCGCGAACGTGTGCGGCATCCTCCGCGCGAGGCCGCCCATCTTGTGCATGTCCTGCTCGTGGTGCATGCCGTGGATCACGCTGCCCGCGCCGAGGAAGAGCAGCGCCTTGAAGAAGGCGTGCGTCACGAGGTGGAAGATCGCAGCCGCGAAGGCTCCGGTGCCGAGGCCGAGGAACATGAAGCCGAGCTGGCTGACCGTGGAGTAGGCGAGGACCTTCTTGATGTCGCGCTGCAGGAGCGCGCTCGAGCCCGCGACGAACGCCGTCGCCGCCCCGATCGAGGCGACGAGGAGCATCAGCGCCGGGCTCGCGGCGTAGATCGGATTGAGCCGCGCCACCAGGTAGACGCCCGCGGTCACCATCGTCGCGGCGTGGATGAGGGCCGAAACGGGTGTCGGGCCTGCCATCGCATCCGGCAGCCACGTGAAGAGCGGGATCTGCGCCGACTTGCCGCACGCGCCGGCGAAGAGCAAGAGGCCCGCCAGCGCGAGGTCCGTCGCGAGGCCGCTCGTGGCCGCGCCCGGAGCGGCCTGGACGATCGCGCCGATGTCGAGCGTGCCGAGCGCGCGCGCGAGCAGGAAGGTGCCGAGCAGGAAGCAGGCGTCCCCGATCCGGTTCATGACGAAGGCCTTCTGCCCCGCCTCCGCCGGCCAGCCCTTTTCGTACCAGAAGCCGATCAGGAGGTAGCTGCAGAGCCCGACGCCCTCCCACCCGATGAAGAGGCCGGGCAGGCTCGACGAGAGCACCAGCAGCAGCATCGCGAACACGAACAGGTTCAGGTACGCGAAGAACTTCGCGTAGCCCGGGTCACCCTTCATGTACCCGCCGGCGTAGATGTGGATGAGCAGGCCGACCCCGGTGATCACGAGCGTCATCACCGAGGACAAGGGGTCGATCACGAGCGCGACGTCGATGGGGAAGACGCCGGTCGAGATCCACGACCAGGCAGGGCTGCGCAGGACGCGCCCGTCGGCGGGCAGCTCGCGCAGCTCCTGGAACGCGAGCAGCGAGAGACCGAAGGCCGCGGCCATCGCGAGCACGGCGACGGTGGCGCTCCACGAGCCCGGCCCGCGAGCGTCGGGACGCGACTTGCGCGCCGAGAGCGCCCCGAAGTGGAGGATCCCGCACACGAGGCTCCCGAGCAGCGGCGCGGCGGGCAGGAGCCAGATCCAGGCGTGCTCGTGCATCGTCCGGGTCAGCCTTTCATCTCGCAGGCCGTGTCGAGGGAGGCGCTGCGCTTGTGCCGGTACATCGCGATCACGAGCGCGAGCCCGACCGCCGCCTCGACCGCCGCGACCACGATCACGAAGATCGCGAAGACCGGACCCGTCGGGTCGGGGGTCGCGCCGGGCGTCGAGAGCGCCTGCATCCGGCTCCCGGCGATGAACGTCAGGTTCGCGGCGTTCAGCATGAGCTCGATGCTGATGAGCACGACGATCACGTTTCGGCGCAGCAGGAAACCCGCCACGCCGATCGCGAAGAGGATCGCCGCCAGCGCCAGCAGGTGGGTGTTCGGTACGGTCACGACGGGTCTCCCTCGTGCGGCTTCGCGCCCCGCTCGCGCTTGGCGAGCACCACGACGGCGACGGCGGCGGCCAGCAGCAGGAGCGACGCGGCCTCGAAAGGCAGCGCGTAGCGGCCGAACAGGCTGGTCGCGAGCGTCACGGGCGTGTCGAGGCCCTGCTCGGGGACGCGGCTCAACGCGCCCCTCTCGACGAAGCGGGAAACCGCCAGCGCGGAGACGGCCAGGATCGCCGCGGCGACCGCGATCGAGATCGTCGAGCGGCGGCGGCGGAACAGCTCGCGGTCGATCCTCGGCAGCGGACCCGCGGTCCCTAGGTTCAGGATCATGATCACGAACAGGAACAGGACGAGGATCGCGCCCGCGTAGACCAGGATCTGCGCCGCCGCGAGGAACTGGAAGCCCGCCAGCAGATAGATGGTCGCCAGGCAGAAGAAGCAGGCGAGCAGGGCGATCACGTTCCCGACCGGATTGCGCCCGAGGACCGCCCCGAGCGCCGCCGCGATCGCGCCCGCCGCCGTCAGGTAGAAGAGGGTGTTTTCCAACGCTCGTTGATCCGATCGACGTACTGGATCCGGGGCCCCATCGAGCTGCGCCGGCGCTTGAGCTTGTCCATGTCGTAGACGAGGGCCTTGCGCGAGTAGTCCGCCAGCTCCAGCTCGTCGCTCATGAAGATCGCGTCCTTGGGGCAGGCTTCCTCGCAGAAGCCGCACAGGATGCAGCGCAGCATGTCGATGTCGAAGCGGACGGGCTCGCGCTCGATCGGCCGGTCGGTCTCGCCGCCGTCGATCGTGATCGCGTAGGCCGGGCAGGCCGCCTCGCACAATCCGCACGAGACGCAGGCGATGTTCCCGTCGTCCTTGACGACGAGCCGGGGCTGCCCGCGCGTCACCGCGGTCTTCGGCAGCGGATCCTCGGGGTACTGGCGCGTCGCGCGCTTGGCGAACATCTTCCCGAAGGTGATGGAGAGCCCGCGCAGGACTTCGGGGATGTACAGCCTCTCGGCGAGCGAGAGCTCACGGCGGCGGACGATCACCACGAGATCGCGACCCCCGTGGCGACGAGATTGACGAGCGCGAGCGGCAGGAAGACCTTCCAGCCGAGGCGCATGAGCTGGTCGAAGCGGAACCGCGGGAGCGTCCAGCGCACCCACAGGAAGAGGAACAGGAAGAACGAGGTCTTCACGAGGAACGCGAGGAGGCCCAGCGCCCAGTGCGCCTCCGGCACGAAGGGGACCGACGGCCCTCCGAGGAAGAGCGTGGTCGTCAGGCAGGCCATCACGGTCATCGCCATGTACTCGCCCAGGAAGAAGAGGGCGAAGCGCATGGCCGAGTACTCCGTGTGGAACCCGCCCACGAGCTCCGGCTCGCTCTCGGCGAAGTCGAAGGGATGCCGGTTCGTCTCGGCGAAGGTCGCGATGACGAACAGCAGGAAGGCGAGCGGCTGGCGCCACACGTGCCAGCTGCCGATCGTCGACTGCGCCTCGGTGATGGCGCGAAGATCGAGGCTGCCCGCGAGGACGATCACCGCGAGGATCGTGAGGATCAGCGTCAGCTCGTAGCTGATCATCTGCGCCGAGGCCCGCAGCGCGCCGAGCAGCGAGTACTTCGAATTCGAGGACCATCCGCCGAGGATGATGCCGTAGACGCCGAGGCTCCCGATCGCCAGCAGGTAGAGGACCCCGATGTCGAGATCGGCGACCGAGAGAGGGCCGTAGCTCACCCCGCCGAGCACGACCTCGCCCGCGAAGGGGATCACCGCGATCGTCATCATCGCGGGGAGCGCGGCGATCACGGGCGCGAGCCGGAACAGGATCGGGTTCGCCCCGGCGGGGACGACCTCCTCCTTGAAGATGAACTTGACCCCGTCGGCGAGCGGCTGGAGCAGGCCGAAGGGCCCCACGCGGTTGGGTCCGATGCGGTACTGCATCCAGGCCGAGACCTTGCGCTCCGCCAGCGACATGAGCGCGGCCGTCGAGAGCAGTCCGCCGAAAACGACCACCGCCTTCAGGACGACGACGAGGAAATCGCTCAACGCGCGCTCCCCAGCGTGCTCCGCGACGCGGCCAGCGTTTGAAGGAGGCGCGTGATCGTCCTGACGTCCGGCGGCGGGGGCTTCGCGGCCGAGATCGGGCCGCGGACGCCGTCGACGTTGACCCAGGTTCCGGTGCGCTCGACGTGCGTCGGCAGGCCGAGCAGCGCGTCGAGGGCGGGCACGTCCAGCGCGACGCAGTCGAACACGAAGAGCCGGAGCGAGGTCGGGAGCGAGGCGAGAGCCTCGAGGCCGACGAGCTCGCCGATTCGATCGCCGACGAGGAGGGCCGATTCGGACGCGCGGAGCCTCTCGATGGCCGCGGCGGGCTCGATCGCCTCGAAGCCGAGCTCCACGAGGCCTCGGCGGTTGGGACAAGGATCCCCCGTGTGGAGGAGGTCGTCCTTCAGGCCGTTGTCCAGGGGCGAGAGGAATCGCGGCGCGAGCTTGCGCTCGCGCGCGAACGCGAGGACCGCTTCTCCCTCCTCGACGGTGAGGAAGGGGGATGCGATCAACTCGGCCGCGGGATGGATCGCGAGGATGTCCTGGAGGATCGCCAGCGCCTCCTCGACGGGGGCGAACTCGAGGCCCTGCGCGCCCCGCACGACCGCGCCGGGAGCCCGGTCCCGTCGATTGACGGGTCCGAACGCGAAGCGTCCGACGTCGCACATCCACCACTGGTTGACGGCCGGGTTCTCGCGCGGCCGGAAGCGCTTCACCTCGCCGCTGCGCAGGACCTCGACCTGCGTCGAGCACCCTCGGCTGCACTCCCCGCAGGTGGAGGCCGTCTTGAGGAGGTTCCACACGCGCGCCTGGAAGCGGAACTCCTTCAGCGTCAGCGCGCCCACGGGGCACAGGTCGGCGATGTTGCCCTGGTAGTTGCCCGTGAGCGGCCGGTCCTGGAAGGTCGAGATCACCGAGCGCGATCCGAGATCGGACACGGTGAGCTGCGCCTTCTTCGGGATCTCCTCGAAGAAGCGCACGCAGCGGCTGCAGAGGATGCAGCGCTCCTCGTCGAGCACGATCACGTCTCCCAGTGCCTTGCGCTTCTCGAGCTTCCGCCGCGGTTCGTTCGTGCGCCCGCTCGACTGGCCCTCGGCATAGGCGAAGTCCTGAAGATCACATTCGCCGGCCTTGTCGCAGATCGGGCAGTCGAGCGGGTGGTTCTTGAGCAGGAATTCCAGGCACTCGCGGCGCGTCTGGTGCGAGCGCTCGCTCTCGGTGTTCACGATCATCCCCTCGGCGACGGGCGTGCGGCAGGCGACGACGACGCGCGAGGGGACTTCGCCCTGCTTGACCTCGACCTGGCAGATGCGGCAGGAGCCGACGGGAGTCAGGCCCGGGTGGTAGCAGTAGGTCGGGACGTCGAACCCGTTCCCGTGGCAGGCCGCGATCAGCGGCTTCTTCGGGTCGGCGTCGACCTCGCGTCCGTTCACGACGATCTTCGTCATGCGTGCACCCCGGCGCGGCAGTGGTCGGCGAGGACCGTCGAATCCGAAGCGGAGGGACCGAGCAGCGACGGGCAGCCCCTGCGCCGGACGTGCTCCTCGATCTCGTGCCGGAAGTGCTTGATCACCGCCAGCGTCGGGATCGCCGCGGCGTCGGAGAGCGCACAGATCGTCTTCCCGGGCGCCATGCCGCGCGCGAGCCCTTCGAGAGTCGAGATGTCGTCCGGCTTGCCCCGGCCGTCCTCGAGGCGCCCGAAGATCTGCGAGAGCCACTGCGTGCCTTCGCGGCACTGGCTGCATTGGCCGCAGCTCTCGTGGTCGTAGAAGCGCGCGATCACGTGGCTGGCGCGCACGACGCAGCTCTGGTCGTCGAGGACGATCATCGCGGCGGTGCCGAACATCGATCCGGCGGCCTTGATCGAGTCGTGGTCCATGTTCACGTCGATCGCGGACGCGGGCAGCAGCCCGGTCGAGCTGCCGCCGGGGAACCAGGCCTTGAGCTTGCGGCCCTTCCAGACGCCGCCGGCGAACTGCTCGAGGATCTCGCGCGCGGGGAGGCCGAAGGGGAGCTCGTACACGCCGGGTTTCTCGACGTGCCCCGAGATGCCGCACAGGAAGTTGCCGGTCGAGGCGGGCGTCCCCATCGTTTTGAACCACGCCGCACCCCGGCTCACGATGAAGGGGACGTTGTGGATCGTCTCGACGTTGTTCACGGTCGTGGGACTGCTCCACAGGCCCGATCCGGCCGGGAACGGAGGCTTCGGCCGCGGATGGCCGCGCTTGCCTTCCAGGCTCTCCATGAGCCCGGTCTCCTCGCCGCAGATGTAGGCGCCGGCGCCCGGGTGCAGGTGGATCTCGCACGAGAAGTCCGTGCCGAGGATCCTCGGACCGATCAGGTTCGCCGTGCGCGCGTCGCGGATCGCGGTCCCAAGGCTCCTGTACGAGGCGCGGTACTCGCCGCGCACGTAGATGTAGACGGCGCGCGCGCGGATCGCGTGGGCGGCGATCAGGCATCCCTCGAGGAGCCCGTGCGGGTCGCGCTCCATGAGCACGCGGTCCTTGCACGTCCCCGGCTCGGACTCGTCGGCGTTCACCGCGAGGTAGCGCGGGCGCGGGTCCTTCGCCGGATCGGGCATGAAGCTCCACTTCAGCCCCGTCGGGAACCCCGCGCCGCCGCGGCCGCGCAGCCCCGAGGCCTTGACCTCGGCGATGACCTGCTCGGGAGTCATCGGCGACTTCAGGACCTTCTCGAGGGCCCCGTAGCCGCCGCGGGCACGGTAGCCGTCGAGACGGTCCGCACCGGGCGTCTTCGCGTTGGCGAGGAGGTAGGTCGGGTATTGCTTCACGCGAGCGTCCTCAGGATCGCGTCGACCTTCTGCTCGTCGAGATCCTCGTGGTAGATCCCGTCGAGGTCGAACATCGGCGCGTTGGCGCAGGCGCCCTGGCACTCGACGGTGTCGACCGTGAACTTTCCGTCGGGCGACGTGCCGTGCACCGGCGCGCCCGTGCGCTCGCATACCTGCGCCAGGATCTCGCGCGCGCCGCGCAAGTCGCACGAGATGTTGTGGCACACGGAGATCACGTGCCGGCCGGGCGGATGGAGCCGGAACATCGGATAGAAGGAGACGACGCCGAAGACCTCGACCGGCTCCAGGTCGAAGAAGAGGGCGAGGCCCTCCATCGTCTCGGGCGAGACCCAGCCGCCGAGCTCCTCCTGGCAGCGGTGCACGGCCGGGATCAGCGCCGCGCGCCGGTCCGGATAGTTCTTCGCGAGCTCCTCGAACTCGGCGACGAGCTTCTCGGGCAGCGCCATCAGCGGTCCACCTCTCCCATCACGAAGTCGAGGCTCCCGATGATCGCGACCATGTCCGAGATCAGGCGGCCGCGGGCGAGGAGCGGGATCACCTGGACGTTCATCAGCCCGGGCGCGCGGATGTGGCAGCGCACGGGGTGGCTCGTGCCGTCGGAGACGGCATAGAAGCCGAGCTCGCCCTTGCTCGACTCGATCGCGCCGTAGGCCTCGCCCTCGGGCAGAGCCATGTCGGTGACGATCTTGAACTGGTGGATGAGCTCTTCCATCGACGTGCGCACCTCCTCCTTGGGCGGAAGGACGTAGCGCCGGTCGACGGCCAGGAACTCGCCTCCGCGCGTCTCCCGCAGGCGAGCGAGCGCTTGTCCGCAGATGCGGGCCGACTGCCGCATTTCCTCGATCCGGACGAGGTAGCGGTCGTAGCAATCCCCGATCGTGCCGACGGGCACTTCGAAGTCGTAGCCCTCGTAGCCGCAGTAGGGCTCGTCCTTGCGCAGGTCGTGGTCGACACCGCAGCCCCGGAGGTTGGGACCCGTGAGCGACCAGGCCAGCGCCTGCTCGCGCGTGAGCAGACCCACGTTGCGGTTGCGGTCGTGCCAGATGCGGTTTCCGGTCAGCATGCGCTCGAACTCGTCGATCTTCGACGGGAACTCCTGCAGGAAGACCTCGATGCGGTGCTCCACGCTCGCATCGACGTCGGCGTAGACGCCGCCGATCCGGACGTAGGTGTTGTTCATCCGGTGCCCCGTGTAGGCGTCCAGCACGTCGTAGAGCTTTTCGCGCTCGTTGAACGTGAAGAAGAACATCGTCACGGCGCCGAGGTCGATGCCGGTCGTGCCGAGGTAGATCAGGTGCGCGGCGATGCGCGACAGCTCCATGAGCAGGACGCGGATGATCTGACCGCGCTCGGGCACCTGCAGGCCGGCCAGCTTCTCCAGCGCGAGCGCGTAGCCGATGTTGTTCATCAGCGGCTGGACGTAGTCGAGGCGGTCGGTGTGGACGAAGAACTTGCGCCAGCCCAGGGTCTCGCAGGTCTTCTCCTTGCCGCGGTGGAGGTAGCCGACGACGGGCTCGACTTCCCGCATCGTCTCGCCGTCGACGGTGACGATGAGGCGCAGCACCCCGTGCGTCGCGGGGTGCTGCGGACCCATGTTGAGCTGCATGAGCTCCCCGTGCAGCGGGTCGTCGGCGTCCACCGCGCCGGGCGCGTACTCGAAGGTCTGCGTCGTGCTCATCGGGCCGCCCTCGCGTGCCGCTCGCGGTCCCACTCGCGGTAGAGCCGGTCGGGCTCGATCCCCTGGTGCGGGAAGTCCTTGCGCAGGGGGAAGTGCTCGTAGCCCTCGGGCATCAGGAGCCGCTTCAACCCGGCATGGCCCTCGAAGAGGACGCCGAACATGTCGAAGCACTCCCGCTCGGAGAACGCCGCGCCCGGGAAGAGATCGGTGATCGTGGGGACGCTCGGGCGCGGGCCCCCGACGCGCGCGCGGATGCGCACGCGGTCGCCGTGAGCGAGCGACTGGAGCTGCCAGAGCACCTCGAACCGCGGCTCGGCGGGGAACCGGTCGACCGCCGTGACGAAGGTGCAGATCTCGAAGCCGCAAGCGTCCCGCAGGCGCGCGACGAGCTCGTGGACGGAGCCGGGCGCGATCTCGAGCACGGAGATGCCATCGCGGGAGACGCTGGTTCCCACGGCGAGCCCGGCGAGTGCCGGTCGGATGCGGTCGAGGTCGGTCACGCTCGTGCTCAGGTCTTCTTGCGCTCGTCCGCCGGCCGGACTTCGTGGCTGCGCGTGGTCGAGACGGACTTGTTCGGGGCGTAGAAGGCCACGCGCGTTCCCGCGCCTTCCTCGGTGTTGTCGCCCGAGAGGAGGAGCTTGATCGGCTTCTCGCGCTCGATCTTCTTCTGCAGCTTCAGCAGCGCGTCGATCACCGCGTCGGGCCGCGGCGGGCAGCCGGGGACGTAGACGTCGACCGGCAGGAGCATGTCGACGCCCTGGACGACCGCGTAGCTGTCGTACATGCCGCCGGAGCTGCTGCAGACGCCCATCGCGATGACCCATTTCGGGTCGGGCATCTGGTCGTAGATCGTCCGGCAGGCCTCGGCCATCTTCCAGGTCAGCGTCCCGGCGACGATCAGGACGTCGCACTGGCGCGGCGAGAAGCGCGCGGCCTCCGCGCCGAAGCGTGCGATGTCGAAGCGCGGGCCGATCATCGCCATGAGCTCGATCCCGCAGCAGGACAGACCGAGCGGCATGGGCCAGAGGGAGTTCTTGCGGCCCCAGTTGACGAGCCAGTCGCCCCGGGTGGCGAGGAAGCTGCCCTCGGCGGGGGAGGATGAGACGGGCTTCAGCGGTCCCATTCGAGCGCTCCCTTCCGCCACACCCAGGCCAGGACGAGCGCGAGCACGCCGACGAAGCCGAGGACCTCGAAGAGGACGATGTGGCTCATCCCGATGGCCTGGAAGTGCCGCGCGGTGGCCGCCCACAGTAGGAGGAAGACCGCCTCGACGTCGAGGAGGATGAAGAGGACCGTGACCAGGTAGAAGTGGATCGAGAGGCGGATGCGCGCCGACCCCTGCGCCTGCATCCCGCACTCGTAGGCGTCCTTCTTGCCGACGTTCCGGCGCCGCCGGCCGAGTAGGTCGGAGAGCAGCAGGTTCCCCAGCGCGAACCCGGCCGCGATGACCAGGAGCACGAGGATCGGGACGTAGTTCTGGAGCATGGGGCGGGAGGGGTGCGGATCGGCCCGGCGCGCGCTACTCCGGGGCCGAAAATTGCCCGGGAGTGTAGCTGCGGGGGTCGCCTCGCGGAAGGCTCCGCGGTAACCTCGAGACGCCCGTCCGTCTCGTCAGTTGGGCGCGCCCGTCAGCACCCAGGCGCCCCAATCGCGTAACGGACTACCTTCGGCGCGCAGCTCCCGCTTCGCCTCCCACAAGGCCTCGGCCTTGCCGAGACTCTCCCTCCAGAGACGGGTATAGAAGAGCTCGAAGAGCCGGCGTGTCGCGGCGTCGTCGACCTTCCAGAGGCTCGTGATCGCCGTGCGCGCTCCGGCGGCGTGGAGGGCGGTCTGCAAGGACTGGATCCCCAGTCCCGAACGCCGGATCCCGACGTTCGTCTCGCAAGCGGAGAGTACCGCCAGCTCGCAGCCGGAAAGGTCGAAGCCCGAAAGCTCCTCGGCGGTGAGCAGGCCGGGCGCCTGACCTACGGAGTCGATCGCTCCGTTCGCACCGGCGAGCGCGAGCCCACAAAGGGTCATCGGCGCGAGGCCGCGCAGCGTGCGCGTCCATTCGGGGGTCCTCCATCCAGCGCTCTCGGGTTCGCCTCCCGCCCCCCCGACGAGGAGCTCCGGCGCGAAGTAGCCGTGCGTTGCAATGTGCAGGAATCGGGCGTCGCGTGCGTTGACGCGGAGTGCGTCCTTCGTTGCCGCGCCGCTGCCGAACCGGCGTGCGGGGAGGGAGAACGCGGTCTCGAACTGGTCGGCGACGCTGCGCGCCTCCGCCTCGGTCCCTTCGAGCGCGGCCCAGCGGAACGGACTCCGGATGGCGGCGCGAGCCTCGGAGGGCGCCTCCGTTCCCGCGTCGTAGTCGATCCCGCCGAAAACGACGAGCTCCCGAACGCTCGCAGCGGTCGTTCCTCCGGAGAGCAGTCGGCCAAGAGAGATCTCGAGGTGGATCGCGATCCGGTCCCCGACGACTTCGGCCGGATCGGTCCGGGCCTCCGCTCCGGTGGTCGGATCCAACGGAAGCGCATCGAGCGGCACGGCGTGAAGCACATCGTCGAGGCAGAGGAAGAACCTCCGGCTGCCCTCGGTCGCCGCGATCAAGGGATCCAGCAGGATCCTGCGAAGCGCGATGCCCGGGTCGAGCACGGCTTCGCCTTTCGCCGAGACGCCGGGGGCGACCGGGCGCCCGCGCGCGGCGGTGATCGGCTCCCCGAGGCTCTCTCGCCATCTCGTCGCTGCGCTCTCGATCCTCGACGCCGGGCCCAGCCGGACGAGGCGCGTGTCGCCGCTCTTCCGGACCACGAGAGCAAACAGCTCGTCCTCCTGGATCGGCATCGCCATTCCACCCAGGGCCGACGCGTCCAACGAGCATCGGACGACGACTCCGGCGCTCGCGTCCGGAGGCAGCGCGGCCGCCACGGCGCCGGGATCGATCCAGGGCACGACGCCGCCGCGGAGAGGTTGTCGCCGGCGCAGCTCCGACTCGGCACGGTCGCGGCGCGCGACCAGCACGGCCAACTCGTCGGGATCGGAGACGTTCGTCCCGCCTCCCAGGGACTGCGGTGCGACCAGGTCATGGATTCGAGAGCGAAGGCTCGCCACGACCTCGCGCAGCTCTTCGAACTCGGCATCCCCGCGAGTCCTTCCGCCTTCCACCGACGCAGCGCGCAGGCTCTCCATCAGGGCGAAGAGCTGGCCGGCCTCGGGTCCGCCCGCCTCCTCGTCGCCGGCGAACGGGAGGAAAGCTGCGACGCCGCGCCGGAGCGAGGCCGCCCGCTCCGCTGCCTCTCTTGGCGATAGCAGGAGAAGTCCGTCGACCGCCGCGCGGATCCCCGGCTCGAGCTCGAGGAGCGCGAGCCGTGCCGCGGGCAAGTCGCCTCGGACGGCCTCGACCAGGCCGAGATCGATCCGGGCCGCGATCAACTCGGTCGAATCCGGCGGAACGCGGCCCTCGAGGCTCTCGACCGTCAGCTCGAGCAGGCCACGGGCCCCGTCGAGGTCGCCGCCGCTCACGCGCCCGATGGCGGCAGTCATCCGCGCGGCCTGGAGGTCGGGATGATCGGGGGGGAGTATCCCCTCGAGGCCGGAAAGCGTGCTCTCGGCCAGTTCGGCTCCTTCACGCGCGTTCCCGCGCGCAAGCTCGATCAAGGCCCAGTTGAGTCGCGCCACCTCGAGCTCGATCGTGCCCTCGCGTCCCGCGCGCTCGAGAGCCGTGAACGCCCTCTCGCACAGCGCGGACGCGGCCCCGTGCTCACCCATGCGAGAGAGGAGCCTCGCGAGGCCGAGGCGCGCCCGAGGCAGGTCCGGATGCTCCTCGCCGAGCGTCCGCTCCAGGATCTCGAGACTCCGCTCGCGCAGCGCTCGTGCGCCGTGGAGGTCTTCCCCGCTCTCGAGGACCGTGGCCAGCGCTGCCCGGGCTCGCTGCAGGTCGGCGTAGTCCTCCGGGAAGGTGCGCTCCATCTCGTCGACCGCCGCTTCGAGCATCTCGCGCGCCGCGGGGATTTCCTCCAGATCTGAATAGGTCGTGGCCAGGTTGAGCCGGATCGTCTGCAGATTCGGATCGTGGGCACCACTCGACTTCAGGAACCCCTCGAGGACGCTCTCCTCGAGCACGCGCGCGTCGGTGAGCCGACCGAGCCTCTTCAGGGAGACGGCGAGGTTCCCCTTCGCGCGCAAGATCAACGAATGTCCCGCGGGCAGGCCGCGCTCGAAGCTCTCCAGGACCTGGGTCTCGAGATCGCTCGCGCGCTCGAGCTCCCCGAGCGACTTCAGGAGCAGCGCGAGGTTTGCCAGCGCCCGTACGCGCGCGGGATGGTCCCGGGGCAGTGTGCGCTCTCGCTCCGCGAGGACCTGCTCGGCCTGCTCGCGCGCTTCTCGCGCGTAGCCTAGCTCCCGCAGTACGGTGCCCAGGGCGTCCCGCGCGTCGAGGAGGACCTCGTCTCCGGCCGGCGCGCGGGTTTCGAGCGTCGAGACTACTTCCTCGAGCAGGCCTCTCGCGCGGGCCATGTCACCCTGGATCATCAGCGAGATGCCGAGGTTCGAGCGCAGCAGCAGGGTTTCCTCGTCGCTAGGCCCGCGGCTCGCCTCGACCTCGGCCAGCAGAGCCTCCTGAAGCTCACGCGCGCCCTGGAGGTCACCGCAGTTGCGGCGCATCAGGGCGAGATTTGAACGCATCCTCAGGAACTCGACGCCGTCGGCGGGAATGGATCCTCGGGCAAGCGCGACCACGCGCTCCTGGAGATCGCGGGCGCTCGCGTTCTGCCCCTGCATGTCGAGCGTGATCGCCAAGGCGTGAAGGCAGGTCCGCAAGAGGGGATCCTCCGGGGCGAGACTCGCCTCCCACGCCGCGCGGAGAGCTTCGAGTTCCGCGCGGGCTGCACCTAGGTCGCCGGTGCCTCGGATTGCAGTGGCACGGTGGAGCCGCAAGCGGCGCAGTGCAGGTTCGTCGACGGGGACCTCGCGCTCGCGCAGCGCGATAGCGACCTCGACCGCGGCGAGCTCGATTGACGGGTCGGCCAGATCGCTCGCGAGCGAGACGAGATCGACGGCGACTTCGACGCACTCCGACACACCGCCGGCGCCGGGTGCGGGCTCGAACTCGGACAGGGCGGTCGAGACGAGCTCGCGGGCACGATCGAAGTCGGCCGAGGCGTGCGCGCTCCTCGCTTCCTCGAGCCGTGCTCGGGCCGTCCGACACGCGGACGCCTCCTCGCCTTCGAGAACCGTTGCAGGCGTCGAAGGAGCGGACGCCGGCTGTCGGCACCCTGCGAACGCGAGGATCCCGGCGACGAGCCAGATCCGGTGGGGGATTCGCCCTGGTTCCATCGTCACGTTATCGGAGAACTTTCAACAGGGGACCTCACCCATCCACCCGCACGAAGTCCCCTCCGGACCCCGACGCGAGCTTCTGCAGCGTTCCGTCGCCCTCCGCTCCGACCTGCACGCAGTGGAAGACGACCCGCGCTCGGAGATTCGCGCGTTGGAGGAAGCCTTCGACCCAGTCCGGGCCCTCGGACGTCTCTCCGTCGCACAAGACGATCACCGTATCCGCCTCGAGCAGCGCCAGGTCGGGCATCCCGTCCGGTCCGATGCGCAGCGCGCGCATGACTCCGCTTTGAAGTTGCGTCCCCCCGTTCGGGCGGTTGCCCTTGAGCCAGGCGCGCGCGCTCTTCTTGTTCTCCTCCGTCGCGGGCTCGAGCACCGGGCGCCACTCCTCCGGGAAATCGTGGAAGATCACGACCCCGAAGCGCGCCTTCTCGCCGATCGCGTCGACGAAGCCCATCAGCTGCTCGACCGACTCCTCCCAGCGCGTCCGCGACGTGCGCTCTCCCGTCGCGACCGCCATCCCGGCGGCCATGCTCCCCGACCGGTCGATCACGAAGGTCACCCGGTCGGTGGCCGGCTTCAACCCGAAGAAGGACGGGCGCGTCGAATCGCGCACCGCGCCCGTCTGCGGCACGCGGACCTGCCCGGTGCGCACGGCGCGCCACCAGGAGCTCCAGCTCTTCGGATCCGTCCCGAGCTTGCGCCCCGAGCGCGCTTCGAGCGTCCGGAGGATCTCCATCTCGACCCGCAGCGCCTGCGCCCCGGCCTCTTCCCTCTTCTTCCATCGTCCCAGCGTCTCGATCAGGAAGGGGAGGATCGAGTCGTTGTCGACGCCCTTCGTGAGCGCCAGCGCCCGCGAGACTTCGCGCCAGTCGGTCGAGGCGAGCCCGCGCTTGGCGAGCTCGGTGAGCTTGGCGACGAGCGGACTCGCCGGCGGGAGGACCACCGCCGAGAAGTGCGCCTCGGCGAGCCACGACATCGCTTCGCGATCCCCTGCGAGCGACCGCGCGAGCTCCTCGAGGAAGAGCGTGTGCACGCTTTCGTCCTCCCAGCCGACCAGCGCCTCGAGCGCGCTCGCGCGCAGCCGCGGCTCGCGTTCGCGCGCGCACGAGAGCAGCGGCAGGAGGGTCGAGGCCTCGCGCCGTCCCGCGATGACCGCGATGACCGCCAGGCGCCGCTCGAGCGGCTGCGAGCTCAGCGCGAGCACGTCGCGCGAGATCCAGCGCAGGAATTCGGGATCGATGTGCGCCTCGAACGCTTCGAGGGCGCGATTCCGGGCCTCGGCGGTCAGGCTCGACTCGCCGTGGAGCTTCGCAACCGGCCCGACCCAGCCGAGGAAGTCGAGCAGCACGGTCGCGACCTCCTTGCCGCTGCCCGGATCGAGTCCCCAGACGATGCGCAGATCGCTGAAGAGCACTCCCACCGCCTCGCCCGTGCGCTGATCGATCGACTCGCGGCCCGTGCGGAGGCGTTCGAGCCAGCTGTGGAAGCGCTCGATCGGCGATGGTCTCGGCGACTGGCTCGAGAGCGGCGCGAGCAGCGAACCGAGGGCGAGGAGGATCGAGAGAACGCGCACGGGCCGGAAGACTACCCCCCGGCTGTCCGACGGCTACCGCGAGTCCAGGAGAAGGCCCGCCACGCGCCGGAAGGCTCGTTCCCGGCGGACGATCGGTGCGAAGCCGCGGCAGGGTGAGGCGCGCCCCTGTTCGGGGCACACTTGGCAGGGTCCCCGGTGAGGCCCTCGCAGCCGGTAGACGCGGACCAGGAGCGCGCCGGCGCCGAGCGCGGCGAGCGCGACGACCAGTCCCGACGCCTGCCCGCTCCGGAGTCCGGAGACGATGCCGAAGAAGAGGAGGCCCGCGGGCAGGAAGCGTCCAGTGAGCTTCCCGATCGATCGCGCCCGAAACGACGCGAGCGCCGACACCGCCGCGAGTGGCACGGCGGCGGCCGCCAGCGCGAGAGAGGGGGGAAGGACGAGCGCGAGACCGGCTCCCGCGATCGCGCCGATCCCCGCGAGCGCGCACCCGCGGCACACTCTGGTCTGGCGCCCGCAGCGGAACAGCTCTCCCTCGTACTCGTCGCACAAGGGATGGTGAGCGAACCGGTGGAAGGCGTGCGCGCGCCGCGCGAGCCGATCGAGGCGTCGCGCGAGGCGCCGCGGGATCCCGGGCGCCGAGCTCAAGCGCGCGCCGCGGGCCGCAGCTTCACGGCGGTCCCGTAGGCCACGATCTCGTTCGTGTTCTGCATCAGCTCGCCGGAGTCGAATCGCATCGCGAGCACCGCGTCGGCCCCCATCTCGATCGCGTTGCGCTCCAGGCGGTGCATCGCCTCCGTCCGCGAATCGCGCGCGAGCGTCGTCAGCGCGGAGATCTCTCCGCCGAAGAACGTCTGGCATCCGGCGCAGGTCGTGCCGATCACGCTGCGCGATCGGACCGTGATGCCCCAGCAAGGGCCGAGGATGCGGTCGATCTCGCTGCCCGGAGGGGGTTCGAAGGTCGTGACGATCGGGATCTGGTGGACGGGCTCGGCCATGGGGAACCTCGGGTGTACATCGATGCATCAGGTCTACTAAGCTGTCTCGCCGAAATCGCCCCCCGACCGGACGAACCGAGCTTCCATGATCCGAACCCCGCGCGCCTCGAACCGTCTTTCGCTCCTCCTGCCGGCCTCGCTCTTCGTCGCCATCGCGGGCGTTTCCGCCTGCGGCTCGGGCAGCAGCGGCTCCTCGCCCTCGTTCGCCGTGCGCCGCACGACGGTCAGCGTGGCTTCGAGCACGACGGTCGCGCTCGGCGGGAGGAATCTGGCCTTCCTGGCCGACGAGGCGACGACCGGCGCCGGCGGCACCGACATGAATGGCGACACGGACGTGATCGATTCGATCGCCGTGGCCATCGACATGGCGACGAACCTCCAGACGGACCTCGCCGTCGCCGCGCAGGCGCTCGCCTGGATCGGCGACGAGCTCTATCTCCAGGTCGACGAAGCGCTCGACGGCCAGAACTGGGAGACCGTCGACTCGGGCAACAAGATCGTCCTGCTCCACTGGTCGGCCGCCGCCGGCGCCTTGACCTACGTCGACCGACTCGCAGCCGCCGGCACGGTCAAGATGGTCGCCGTGGGCACGAACCTCTTCTATTCGAGCGCGCGCACCACGGTGCCGGCGATGACGAGCAACCTCCAGGTCATCCAGGCGAGCGCTCCGCTCGTCCCGATCGACATCGGGACCCAGGACACCGTGGGTCCGCTGTCGCCGCGCCTGCTCGGCGAGGATGAGAGCCTGCTGGCCTTGACTCTCGACGAGACGGCCGAGGGGCGCGATCTGAACGGCGACCTGGACATGTCGGACACGGCGATCCTCGCGCTCCTGGACGGAACCGGGACGACGAATGCGATCCGCAGCACGGAGCTCGCACTCCCTTCTGCGTCTCCCATCTGGCGGGCGAAGCGGACGAGCGCGTCGTCGCAGGACTGGGAGGTCGGATTCCTCGTCTCGGAGACCGACCAGGACGCGATGAACCTGAACGACCCCGCCGACTTCGCCGGCTCATGGCGTCCTTCGCAGTGCACTCTCCCCCAGGCGGACGTCGACTCGACGGACGACGTGCTCCACTTCCTGGAATTCGCCGCATGGGACGGGGATCCGATCCTGAACCCGCCCGTGAACACCGGCCTCGTCGGCTGCCGCAAGATCGCGATCGCGAACCACTACGTCGCCACGATCACGCCGGAGAACGACGCTCCCGAAGCGGGCGGCGAGGGAACCTGCGACCTGAACGGCGACGCGGACAAGCTGGACTACGTCGTCCGATGGGCGCCGATCTCGACCCCCGTGCTCCCGCTCACGTCCGTGGCGAACATCCACGCCCTGGCCAACGTTCCGGGCGGCAGCCACGGACTCGCCGAACTCGACAGCCGCTTCGTGATCATCGTGTCCGAGCTGCAGGACGACCTGGACCTCAACGGGGACTCGATGAAGACCTTCGACCTCGCCGGCTGGCTCTCGCCCTCGGGCTCGGCGGGTTCGAACACCCCCTGGGACTTCGTCCACGGCATCGCGAACTCGACCTTCGTCGGCGCGTCCTGGATGCAGGAGATCTCGACGCGCCAGCGCCTCAACGTCGCCCTCCAGGAGAAGGTCGAGGGGATCAACATCAACTCGCACGTGCCGCCGGTTGCGGGGGAGGACCTCGACATCCTCGACTCCGTACCGACCTTCGCCGACTTCTCCGGGAGCCAGCTGGTCTTCCCCGGCGTCGCCATCGCCGTCCATCTCGACAACGCCGGGATCGTCATCGCGCGCGGATTCGCCTTCTACCGCGTCGACGAGGACGATGACGACCGGAACTGGAATCCGGCTGGCGACGCGGACGAGGCGGATTTCATCCTGTTCCGCACTTCCCTCGGGCAGGGAGTCTCGGCTTCGATGGGCGTGCTGAACGCCATCCCGGGCCGCCCCGCGATCGACGTGAATCACGACGAGTCGTCGCCCTTCGGCGCTGCCTTCCTCGCCGACGAGCAGCTGCAGGGCCCCGGGGGGCAGGACCTGAACGGGGACGGCGACGCGGCGGACCTCGTCCTCTCGTACTTCCGGCTCTAGCCCGCTCGCGAGCTCACAACTTCGGCGGCACCGTCCGCGGGGGCGGCGATTCCATGCCCAGCAGGAATCCCGCCGCGAGCCGCTCCGACTCCTCCCAGAGCATGCGCTTCGGCGACCAGCGGTGGAGGAGCTTGGTCCGCACCTGCATCGCCGCCTTCTGCGCTTCCTTGCCGTTCGCGTCCACGCGCGCGATCTCGCGCAAGCCGCGCGGATGGAGCGCCAGCCGCACCCGATCGACCGCGGCATCCTGGAAGATGGACAGGAAGCCCTTCGTCAGCTGCACGTTGCCGATCGGGTGGATCTGCGCCATGCCGCGGCGCCAGCGCTCGCGCTCGGACACGAGCAGCACGTGGTCGAAGATCAGCTTGTTCGTCCGCATCGAGAGGGCCTTCTTCGGCACCGTCCGGTTCACGAGATCGTCCATCTCGTTGAGCTCCACCCGCTTCTTGAGTCGCGGGATGATCTCCCAGCGCTCGACGGGCACGAACCGGTCGGCGTTCATCTCCCAGTAGAGGTGGCCCAGGCCCTTCGTCCGCGCGTACCGGGCGAGGTGATAGGGCACGAAGTGGTTGTGCGCGATCGTGTCCGCGGCCAGGTGCGAGAGATAGCCGGCGATGAAGGCCTCCTCGCGCGGCGTCTTCGCGAGCTCCCGCATCTCCTCGATGATCTGCCAGCGGTGGCAGTGGCTGTAGGCGCCGCCGAAGGCCTTGAAGTTGATGATGTCGGCCGCGAGGTTCCCGTACAGGTAGGCGTCGCGCTCCTCCGCGAGCAGCGCCGCGACGTCGCGCGGCAGCATCTCCCGGCGCCTGCGGTAGACCCGCTCGGCGAATTCGAGATGGTGTCCAGGACCCCAGAAGGCGAGGAGGCAGAGGAGGAGGACAAGGGAGATGATCATGTCGGCTCAGGTCGAGCGTGCGGCTCGGATGCGTTCCGCCCTCTGCACGATCTTGGCCCAGGTCGCGCGTGAATCCCAGCCGAGTCGAGCCGAAGCCAGGTAGGTCCCGAAGGACGACTCGAGGCCAGGAGTCGGGCCGAGGCGGAACGCGAGCTGCGCCCATTGTTCGAGGATCAGGTGCCGGCGGAACATCCGCCGCAGGGGATGGCGCAGCGCTTCCAGGTCGATCAGGACCCATTCCGATCCGTTCCAGATGGTGTTCGCGGGGTGCAGGTCGCCGTGGAACACGCCGCGCCGGTGGAGCAGTGCCAGGAAGGGACCCAGGGCGTCCCGGGCGCGGTCGTCGTGGAAGAACGCGTCGTGCATCGAAGAACCGTGCACGAATTCGGCGACGAGCAGACTGCCCTCCAGGAAGGGGCCGCGGCGCAGCTCCAGGGCGACGAGCGGAGCCGGCGTGCGCACGGGCAGCAGCCGCTCGTGCAGATCGGCGCTGCGGATCGAGCTCGCGCGCCGCACGAGGTCTTTCGCCGCTCGGCTCCTCCCGGTGAACTTCACGAGCCAGTCCCCGGAGCGGTAGACGCTCCCGGGCTTGATCGCGATCCCGCCTTCGACTTCCCGCGATGCGAGCCAGCGGGGGAGCGCGTCTTCCACTTCCCTGGGGATCTCCCCGTAGCGGAACCCGCGGGCCGGGCCGAGTCGGTAGGGGACGCGCACGGCGTCGTGTCTCAGGACGGACTTGCGGAGACGAGCGGAGACAAAGGATGGCTCATGGCCGGCCGTTCGGCGCCACGTCGCGCTCGAAGAGCACCCACAGGGTGTGGGCGAACAGGTTGTCGTAGCGCTCGCGCTCGGGGTGTCGCATCCGGCGCAGGGCGCGGACGAGGAGCGGGCGCGGCTTCTCGCTGACGCGGCGCTCGACGATCCGCAGCGAGTGCTCGCGCGCCGCGGCGCGGGTGAAGGTGTCCGCCTCGCTCAGGCTGAAGAACCACTTGTGGCGGTCCGCGGGACGCTCCGACGGCAACCCGTAGTGACCGATCGACCCGCGGCCGCGCACGAGCGGCTTGCGGGCGGCCGTCCAGCAGTTCGGGAGGGAGATCAGGAGGCGCTGCCTGGAGACCCGCACGAGTTCCCCGAAGACGCGGTGCAGCGCGTCCAGGTGCTCGAGCACTTCCGAGCACACGACGACGTCGAAGCTCCGATCAGGGAAAGGGAGCTTCTCGACGGCCTCCAGATCGATCCGGATGTCGGGGTCTCCTCCGATGTCGATGCCGAGGTAGTCGAGGTCGGGCCGAAGGCTCTTCAAGTAGCGGCGGTCGCAGCCCACGTCGAGCACGCGGCCGTGCAGTGCGCTCGCGAAGGCCCGCGACATCCAGCGCACTCGTTCCTCGCGGGTCTCGAAGCGGACGAAGTCCCGGGCGGCCTGCACGCTGTTCATCATGCCCGTGCCGGCGCGCGTGCCGCAAGGATCGTGGTGCGGGTCGTCAGCATCCTCCAGCCTCCCTGCTCGGCGAGGAGGCCCCGATTCTCGCGCAGAACTTCGGGTCGCTTGCGAGCGAGCCGCGCTCGATGGAAGAGCCCCGCCAGGACGAGGGCGGGGGCGAGGAGGACCGTGAGGACGGCCGAGGAGCGCTTGATCCGATCGTGGTGCAGCCTGGGCTCCTCGAGTCCGGCGCGCAGGGCGACGTGGGCCAGGAAATAGGGCGCGATCGGGTGGATGTGTCCCGAGAGTCGCCGGGTGTCGCGGTTCGACAGCGGCAGCGGGTCGTAGAGCTCCGGGAAGCCCCACAGGAGCGTGCGCACGCGCGAGGCCATGCTCAGGACGTTGGGCGTCGTCACCACGACGATCCCGCCGGGCTTGACGACGCGTGCGATCTCGCGCAGGAAGGACAGCTGGTCCTCGACGTGCTCGATGACTTCGATGCTTACGGCCGCGTCGAAGCTCGCGTCGGGGAAGGGAAGGGTGCCGTCGGGGCGGGTGCGCACGCACTCGAGCTCGTCGACCTCGAACGATTCCGGGAACGCGTCGCACGGGAAGACGTGCTCGCGCGGATCGAGGCCGTGCTCTTCGCGCAGGCGCTCGGCGAGGACCTTGGAGAACCACCCGCGCCCGGCCCCCACGTCGAGGATGCGCGAGCGGGACCAGTCCAAGCCGTCGAGGAGCTCGAAGGTCCGCTCGCTCGTCTTCGGGGAGGACCACGCCTTGGCGCGGGTCGCCGTTCGCGGGGCGGGGCTCAAGCGCGCGCTCCGGATCCTTCGGAGGATCGAGCGTGCTCGCTCGAGCCGGCGGCGGAGACAGTTTTCTCCCGCGCGACCTCGTCGAGGATCGCCGCGCTCGCCGTGCAGGTCTCCGCGATCGGATGACGCTCGGCGAGCTCGCGCGCCGCGGGCGAGGCTTCGGCCAGACGATCGCCGTCGCACCAATCGACGAGGGCGCGCCCGATCGTGGTCGGGTCGAGCGCCGCCAGCACGCTCCCGGTCCGCCCTTCCTCCAGAAGCTCGGAAGCCCCGTTGTCGCGGCTCGTGATCACGGGCAGCCCGGTCGCGAGCGCTTCCAGGGTCGTGTTCGCGAACGGATCGTAGCGCGTGGGCAGAACGTAGAGATCGGCCGCGGCGAAGCAGTTTTCCGCGTCGGCGCGCGGTCCGAGGAAACGCGTGAAAGTGTCGATCCCAGCCTGTGCGGCGGCCCGGCGGTAGCGGTCCTCGTCCGAATCGCGTCCCGCGACGAGTAGACGCGCGTCGGGGCGTTCGCCGACGACCGCGCGAAAGGCCTCGATCACGAGGTCGAGACCCTTCCGCGCGTATCCCGAACCCAGGAACAGGACGGCGACCTCGCGCTCGGAGATCCCGACCGACTTCCGGAGCTCCGCCCCCGGGCCCGCGCGCTTGCGCGGATGGAAACGATCGAGGTCGACGCCGTTATAGACGAGGCGAATCCGATCGCTGGGCACGCCGTGGCGGCGCGCGACATCCTCGCCCACCATGCGCGCATTGACGACGACCCGCCGATACGCACCCGGCGCGAGCGCTCGCGCCTCGATCCCGAGCGCGAGCCGGTCCTTGTGCCGGACCGTTCCTCCCATCCGATCGAGATACGTCTGATGGCAACCTCCTCCAAGGCGGATCACGTCGTGCGTCCAGGTCTTCCCGAGCCCGTAGACGACGTCGTACGGCTCGTCCCGCACATGACGCTCGACCGCCCTCGCGAAGCTCGCCATGCGCATCCCCGCACCGACCGCCCACGGCCGGAGCACTTCGAACCGCACCGCCCGATGGGGGGCCTCCTCGTGACTCCGACACACGACGCTGACCTCGTCCCCGCGCGAGGCGAGGTGGGCGGCGAGGTGATCGAGATAGCGCTCCGTCCCGCCGGTACGGGCGTGGCGCATGTGGACGAGGGCCACGCGCATGGGGGGAGCGTACCGAGGAACCTGGCTACCTTGATTGGGCAAGAGCCCGGGGCAAGTCCTTGATCGGTCGGGTCTTGGGGGCCCAGTCCGGATCCCAGCCCGGGCCGGGAGCCCGAATTCGATGCAAACCCAGGACTTGCTAGGGCTTGCCGCGGGCGCAGGAACAGCGAACGGGGCCAGATTCCGATAGGCTCGGCGTGATGGGGCCCCTTCGAATCGCCCACATCGACGCCGAGAAAGGCTTCTCCGGCGGAGAGGCCCAAGTTTTTCTGCTCCTGGACGGTCTCCGCAGCCGCGGTCACGAAGTCTTGCTTCTCTGCCCTCCTCGCAGCAGGGCTGAGGACGAGGCGAGGAGGCGGGGTATCGAGGTTGCGGCGGTCAGGATGGCGAGCGATCTCGATCTCGGAGCGGTGTCGGGGTTGAGGCGGGCGATCGAGGGGTTCGGGGCGGAACTGGTGCACTTGCACACGGGGCGGGCGACGTGGCTCGGGGGGCTCGCGGCGCGGTTCGCGGCGGTTCCGGCGATCACGACGAGGCGCATGGATCGGAGGATCGCCAAGAATTGGCGCAGCCGGCTGATCTACGGACCGCTCGTCGCGCGGGCGGTCGCGATCTCGCCCGCGGTGCACGAAGCGCTGCTCGAGGCAGGCGTCGAGCCCGCGAAGGTCTCCACGATCCCGAGCTCGGTCGATCCTGCCGCGCTCGCGCCGCGAGTTCAGCGCGAGACCACTCGGCGCGCTCTCGAAGTGCCGGAAGGCGCGCTCGTCCTGCTCGTGCTCGCTTCGCTGATCCGGCGCAAGGGTCTCGACGTCCTCCTCGATGCCCTCGCGACCCTGCGCAACCCTGGAATCGTCCTGTGGATCGCCGGCGAGGGTCCCGAGCGCGCCGCGCTCGAGGCGCAAGCCGAAAGGCTCGGCCTCGCGGCGCGCGTGCGCTTCCTCGGACGACGGGAGGATGCCGCCGACCTCCTCGCCGCTTGCGACGTCTACGTGCTGCCTTCGCGTCGTGAGGGGCTCGGCGTCTCCGCGCTCGAGGCGATGGCGGCCCGGCGTCCGATCGTCGCGACGAGGGTGGGCGGACTCGGCGACGCGGTCGCCGACGAGCGCACGGGCTTGCTCGTGCCCCCCGAGGACGCCGCCCAGCTCGCGCGAGCGCTGACGCGCCTCGCCGCCGATCCCGCGCTGCGCCGGCGCCTCGGCGAAGCGGGTCCGGCTCGGCTCGCGGAGGGCTTTCTCGCCTCCCAGATGGTCGACGCCTATGAAAAGCTGTATCGAGACCTGCTCGAGGAGCGCCGACGACCTTGACCGCCGAGCCGCCGCGCATTCCGGGACGTCCCGGCCTTTCGGCCTGCATCATCGCCATGGACGAGGAGGATCGGATCGCCGAATGCCTCGAGTCGCTCTCCTTCTGCGACGAGATCGTCGTCGTCGACAGCCACTCGAAGGATCGGACGCGCGAGATCGCGGCCGGGCGCGGCGCACGCGTGATCGAACGGGACTGGCCGGGCCACGTCGCCCAGAAGGAGTTCGCGATCCGCGCCGCGGCGCACGACTGGGTGCTGTGCGTCGACGCCGACGAACGCATTTCCGCGCCACTGCGAGCCGAGATCGAAGCCCTGCGCGGCGCGGGCTTTCCCGGCCGCGCCGGATGGAGGTTCCGGCGTCTCTCGAGCTACCTCGGCCGCTGGATGCGCCGCGGAGCCTGGGTCCCCGACTGGCAGCTGCGGCTCTTCGACCGCCGGCGCGGGCGATGGGGGGGCAACGACCCGCACGATCACGTCGTGACCGAGGGACCCGTCGGTGATCTGGAAGGACGCCTCCTCCACCATCCCTACCGTGATTTCGCCGAGCACCTGCGCACGATCGACCGCTACACGACGATCATGGCGGAAGGCCTCCACGCACGCGGCGTGCGCGCGGGCGCGCTCGATCTCGTGTTTCCCCCCGCGGCGCGCTTCCTGCGCGCCTACGTCTTCAAGCTGGGGTTCCTCGAGGGTTGGCGCGGTTTCCTGCAGGCGTGTCTGGCGGCACACTACGGCCGGATGAAGTACGCCAAGCTCCTGGTGCTCCAGCGCGGCGACGAGACGAGGAGGCGTCCGGCGTGAGGACGCTCCCGACCGGGCTCGCGACGCCCGCGGTCACCGCAAGGCCCGGGACCAGGCTCGCGAAGCCCGCGCCCCCATCGAGTCTCCCGCGATGGCTCGCCGTGATCGCGCTCGTCGCGCCGGCGGCCTGCGGGCGCATCGAGTCCGCCGAGAGCGGCGGCGGCGCCGCGATGATGCGCCACCTGCTCCGCGCCGAGGCCGTCGAGATCGTGGTCCGTCCCGGGCCGCTCGAGGACGCGTGCTGGAAGGTCGCCGAACGGATCGCGCGCGAGCGGCGCGTGGGGTGTCGCGTCGTCGCTCCGGCCCAGCGCGGCGATCCTCGCGCGGTCCGCATCGTCGTCGCGGGTCCGGAGTCCGAGCTCGCGATCTCGATCCTGGACCGGATGGGTCTCGCGCCCGACGCCGGCGAGGGAGGACCCTCCTTCTCCTGGCGCCAGGCTACCTTCGCGGACTCGAGCGACGCCGTGCTCGCCGTACTGGAGGATCCCGATCGACCCGGGCTGCCGCTGACGCTGCTCTACGGCAACGAGGAGACCGAGCTCGAGCCTTTCCTCGCGGCCGGCGAGGGGCTTGGAGGCCTCGAGCCGGGATGGAAGCCCTCTTTCCGCATCTACCGCAAGCTCGAGCCGACGATCGAAGCGGCGCTCTCGTTCGACGGCTGGATCGACGAGAGCCGCTTGACGTCGCGCGCGATGCTCCGGATCCAAGCCACGCGCGGCTACGAGAAGATCTCCGACCCCAACGACCCGAGCGCGGTCTGGGCCGCACCGCGTCTCTCGCGGGAGGCCGTCGATCGGTACCTCGAATCGGTTTCACGCGCGCGGGCGCTCGCGCGCTCCTGGGCGGGCGAGGAGGGAGAGTCGGCTCCGGTCCGGCTCTACCTCCACGATCGCCCCGAGGCGCTCGACGCGTGCGTGGGCGGTGCGGCGCTCTCGGACTGGAACCCGCGGACTCGCACGATCCACGCGCTGCTCGCGCCGGATGTCCCGGACGATGGGGGACTCACGGCCGCGAGGATCGTCGCCGAGGATCTCCTCGGTCCTCCCTCCGCCGCGTGGATGGCCGACGGCGCGGCGGCTTTCGCCGCCCGCCGGCACTACGGGCGCGACCTCGACGAATGGATCGCGTGGCTGCACGCGGGCGGAGCGGCTCCGGGTGTCGGAGCGCTCGTCCGTCCCCAGGCGACCGAGGCGATGTCTCCGCACCTCGTGCTCCCCTTGCGCGCCGCGCTGTTCCGTTTCCTCCTCGAAGGCCGCGGGGAGGCCTTCGTCCGCTCGCTGTGGACCGGCGAGTCGAAGCTCCTCGTCGATCCCGAGCTCGAGTTGAGTTTCGATCGATGGCTGGACGAGTCGGCTGCTCCGCGTCGCTCGGAGATCGACGCCCGGCACGCGGCGCGCCGAGGCGATCTGTTGAGCGCTCCGTTCCTCGCCGCCGTCGGCATGGCGGAGCCGGGATCGGAGCCGGATCGAGGCTTCGGCTCGCGGGCGTTCGAGGAGAGCTTGTCGCAGGCGCGGGAGCTCGGTGCCGGCGCCGCGGCGCTCACCTGCTTCGTGGTTGCCGAACGGGATCCGATGGGGCTGCCGGACATCGGCCCGGGCGCGCGCGGCCGGCGTGCTCTCGCTGCGACATGCGGGGACCTGCGACTCTTCGCGGCACTCTGCCAGGCGCGCGCCAAGGGGATGCGCACCCTCCTGCAGCCGCGGCTCCTGACCGCGCCGGGCGGACCGCTGGCCGGGACGGGTCCCCAGAACGGCGAGAAGGGCTGGCAGCGGTTCTTCGACGCCTACTCGAGGATCTTCATGCATTTTGCGCTGCTGGGCGAGCTCGCGGGCGCGGAAGGGCTCTCGCTCGGCGGAGGGATGACGGCTTCGACCAGCGGCAAGACGGGCGAATGGGGCCCGACCCTCGAGGCCATCGGCTGGCGGCGGGAAGGATGGGGTCGTGTGGTGCGCGAGGCGCGCGGCGCGTTCTCGGGCTCCCTCACCTGGGCCGCCGACTCCCTGCTCGAAGCGCAGGAGCTGATGTTCTGGGATGACCTCGATCTCGTGAGCTGTGACCTCGAGCCGGAGCTCGACGTGCTCGCGACGAGCTTCCGCGTCCAGCCCGCGATCCAGCTGGAGGTCGAGATCGACTCCAGCCTCGCCCTGCTCGAGGAGCTCGCGCGCTCGCACTCGCTTCCGCTGCTGCTCACGCAGGCCGGCTTCCGCTCGGGGATGCCCGCGCCCGGCGCGGAGCGCGCAGGCCGGATCGCCGGGATCGACGAGCTCCAGGCGATGCAGCTGAATGTCCTGGGTCAGTCGATCCAGAAAGCCCGCCAGCGCTCCACGCTGCGCGGCGCGGTGCTCTGGCGCTGGAGCACGGATCCGTCCGACCGGGGCGCGAACACGTGCGACGCTCTCCTACGGCCGGGACCGGCGCGCGACGCGGCGGCGGCAATCCTGCGCGGACGCTAGCCCGCGAGCCGCCTCTCGACTTCAGAGCAGGGAGCCGCGCAGGACCACGCTCGCGATCGAGAAGTAGATCACGAGTCCCGTGACGTCCGACAGGGTCGCGACGAGAGGCGCCGAAGCGCTGGCGGGGTCGAGGTTCAGGCGGCGGAGGAGGAAGGGGAGCAGCGCGCCGACCATCGTGCCCCAGGTCGCGACGCCGATCACCGCGAGCGCGACCGTGGCGCCGACCAGGAGGAAGTGCTCGCCGTACATCGGCTGCCCCGCTCCGTCCTCGAACGCGGAGTGCCACACCAGGATGCGGACGAGACCGAGGGATCCGAGCAGGGCCCCGAGCACGAGCCCCGACGCGACCTCGCGCAGGAACACCCGCCACCAGTCGCGCAGCCGGATCTCCCCGAGCGCCATCGCGCGGATGACGAGCGTCGAGGCCTGCGATCCGCAGTTTCCGCCGCTGGAGATGATCAGGGGAATGAAGGCGATCAGCTCGACGGCCCGCTCGATCTTGCCGTGGAAGAAGTTGATCGCGCTGATCGTCAGCATGCCTCCGACGAACAGCACGACCAGCCAGCCGGCGCGCTTGCGGATCATCTGGAAGAAGCCGACCTGGAGGTAGGGCGCGTCGAGGGCGACCGTCCCGCCGATCTTCTGGATGTCCTCCGTCGCTTCCTGGCTGACGACGTCGACGATGTCGTCCGCGGTGACGATGCCTCGCATCCGTCCCTGCGCGTCGACCACGGGCAGGGCCATCAAGTCCGCCTCGGCGAACTTGCGCGAGACGGCCTCCTGGTCCATCTCGTCGTGCACCGTGATGACGTCGGAGACCATGACGTCCCGCACGCGCGCGTCGCCGCGGGCCATCATGAGCTGGCGGAAGGAGACCGTTCCCACGAGCCGCTGCTGCTCGTCGAGGACGTACGCGTAGTAGATGCTCTCCACGCGCTCACGCGTCTGCCGCCGCAGGTAGCTGATCGCCTCGTCCACGCTCGCATCCGGCCGGAGCCTCGCGTAGCGCGGGTTCATCAGCCCGCCGGCTTCGTCCTCGGCGTAGGCGAGCAGCGCTCCGACCTCCTTGCGGGTCGGCTCGTCGAGCAGCGCGAGCAGCTGGCCGCGCTCCTCCTCGGGCGCCTTCTGGACGACGTCGGCGACGTCGTCGGGCGCCAGCGCGCGCATCCACCATCTCTGCTCGGAGGTCGGCAGGCCGAGCAGCACTTGCGCGCGGTCGAGGGCCGGGAGCTCGAGGAAGAACTCCTCGGCCTCGGCCGACGTCAGGAAGCGGAAGCCTTCGATCCGCGAGGGAGGATCGAGAACCTGCCACGCGTCGCGCAGATCCACGGCCGCGACTCGCGCGTCGAGATCGGATTCGTTCTGCGTGGGCGGCATGCGCTCGTGCTCGCGGTCGGGACGACGTGGGGAACGATCAAGGCGCCATCTTGTACCCGGCCGCGGCCCGGGACCTCACGGCCGAAACAGGATTCGGCGGCGCGGCTCGGTTCGTTCAGCGAAGCTGGGCGCTGAAGCGCTTCCACAGGATCCGGATCACGACGAGCAGGACGATGAGTCCGGCAGTCGCGATCCAGGGACTGCGCAGGATCCTCTCGCCCTCGCTTCCGAGGAGGACCGCGAGGCCCGCGAATCCCGCCGAGACGGCGGCCGATCCGATCACGATCGCGGCGACGCCCATCAAACGGCTCAAGCCGAGCAGCTGGGCCGCGAAGGAACCGCCGACCCATCCCGATCCCGGCACGGGCAGCGCGACGAAGACAGCCGTGCCCCAGAACGCCATCCGCTTGAGGCGCGGGTACTGCGAGAGGGCCTCCGAGGCCTTGGCGTTCGTGCTGCGGAGCCAGGCGCCGACCCCCGGGAGCTTCAGGATCGGAGTCAGACCCAGAGCCAGACCGAGCGCGAGCACCCCGTCGACCGCGACGCTCAAGAGGGCAATCTCCCAGGGATCGAGAGGGGAGTTCGGCGCGAGGCCGCCGAAGACGGTGAGCTTCCCGGGAAGCGTCGCCAGCCCGAGCGCCAGGATCCACACGTAGTGCAGATTCCCTGACGGAGAGCGCGCGACCCACAGGGCCAGGATCGAGCCGATCCCCACGAGGGACGCCAGCCACAAGACGAGGAGGATCTTGAACTCGCGCCGGCGGTTCCGGTCCGGGCTCTCCACGATCGGAAGGCTCATTCGACCCGATACTTTTCCGAACCGGAGGGGGACTCGACGCGCGTGAAGCCGCGGCGGCCGAGCTCCACGGCCAGGGGCTTGCGCTGGTCGTCCTCGCCGTGGACGAGGAACACCGCCTTCGCGCGCTCGGCGTGGGGCCCGAGGGCGGCGAGCAGCTCGTCGCGATCCGCGTGCGCGGAGAGGCCGAGCATCGGCGTGATCCGCGCCCGCACCGGGTACATCACACCGAAGATCTTCGCCTCCCTGGCCCCCTCGAGGATCCTCCGGCCGAGCGTGTGGGAGGCCTGGAAGCCCACGACGAGGAGCTCGCAATCCTCGGAACCGATCCAGTTCTTCAGATGGTGGAGGATGCGGCCGTTCTCCATCATGCCCGAGGCCGAGATCACGATGGTCGGGCGTGGATCGGTGTTCAGGGCCATGCTCTCCTCCACCGACTCGGTGAAGGACAGATGGGAGCGGAATTCCGGATCGCTCTGGAGACGCTCGAACTCTGCCAGCGCCTCCTCGTCGAAGCACTCGGGATGATCGAGGACGACGCGGGTCGCGGCGGTCGCCAGCGGGCTGTCGACGACGATGCGGACCGGGGGGCAGCGCTTGTCGCGGTACATCCCGGCGAGCGAGTAGAGGAGGTTCTGTGTCCTCCCCACCGCGAAGGCGGGAATCAGGAGCCGGCCCCGGCCGCGCCTCGCCAGGCGCACGACGGAGGCGGCCAGCTCGGCATCGAGGCCGGAGATGGGAGCGTGCACCCGATTGCCGTAGGTCGATTCGCTGATGTACACGTCCGCGGCCGAGAGCGGCTCCGGGTCGCGGAGGATCGGCTGGTGCGGCCGGCCGTAGTCGCCGGTGAAGGCCAGGATCCGCTTCGCGCGGCCTTCGCCGATCTCCGCTTCGACCCAGGCCGATCCGAGGATGTGGCCGGCGTCGTGGAAGCGGAACCGCATGCCCGGGGCGGCTTCGAACCACTCGCCGTACTCGTGGGCGGCGAAGTGAGGCATCGCGCGCGCGACGTCCTCCTCGACGTAGAGGGGGAGGACCTCGCGCGGCGACTCGTCGAGGTCCGGTGCTCCGCGCCGATGGGGATCACGCGGGGATGGAAGGCCTGCCTGCAGCCGATCCGCCGGCGATTCCCGGCGTTCTCCGCGTTCGAATCGACGACCCCGGCCTCGCATCCGCTGGCGGTTCAAGTGCGCGGCGTCGGACACCATGATGTTCGCCGAATCGCGCAGGAGGATGTTGCACAGGTCGAGCGTCCCGCCGGTCATGTGGATCCGCCCGCGGAAGCCCTGGCGAACGAGCATCGGGAGCTTCCCGGAATGGTCGATGTGCGCGTGGGACTGGACGACGGCCGTCACCGAGGCGGGATCGAAGCCGAACGCGGAGTTCCGGCGGTAGGTTTCCTCGCGCCGGCCCTGGAAGAACCCGCAGTCGAGGAGCACCCTGCTGCGCCCGTCCGTGACCATGTGGCACGAGCCCGTGGTCGTGCCGGTCGCGCCGAAGAAGCGCAGCTCCATCCCTGCGCGATCCTAGGGCGCCCGTGAACCCGGCGCCAGGAGGAGCGGGGCGGGCTACTTTTTCTTGGAGTTCGTCCGCGCACGCGGCGGAGCCGGATCGACGAGCCACGCGCTCGCTTCCTCGAACACGCCTTCGCCGAAGCGGGCACGCAGGATCGCCGCCTGCGCCTGCGGAGGCGGTTCCCAGTTCGGATCGCGGGTCCAAGACTCGTCCGCGGACGGCTTGCGGTTGTTGGCGTCGCGGTAGCGCCGGAAGTCCTCCAGGAGGTCGGACATCCGAGCCTTGTTCGACGAGGTCAGGTAGTGGACGAAGCCGAAGGCGTGGCGGGCGCACGCACCGTCCCAGGTCCTGGGTTTCCAGTCCGTCAGCTCCTCGATCTGGAGCGGGGACTGGCGGCGATTCTTGAATTCGCTGGCGAGCTCGAGCGGCCAGGCGGTGTGCTCGGTCGTGTACACGAACTCGTCGCGGTAGGGGTAGACCCAGATCGAGCCGTCGTGGGCGTGCTCGGCCTCCCACGCGATGCCGTGCACGAGCCAGTTGGGGAGCTGTCCGAAGCGTCGGAGGGTGAGCAGGCGGACGGCACGGTTGAGGACCTCGTGGTCGGGGTTCCACTCCTCCTGGCCCGAGGCGCTCTCGACGTAGGCGGCGACGAGCGGGATCTCGAGCACGAAGCCGAGCTCCTTGGAGGCCTGGGCCGCCCACTCCGCGAGCTCCGGCTTCGCCTTCTTGATGAACTCCAGGAGGCTCTTCTGATCCGCCTCGTCGGCGAGCGCGATCAGCGTCGCGGTCTGCGAGTCGGGCTCCAGGCTGCCCGAACCCCAGCTCGAGACGTTTTTCTTGGGCTTCGGCTGGTTCTCCGCGCCGGCAGGCGGGGCTTCCGGGTCCTCGGGGATGACCTCGGGCGAGCTGGGCACGGCTCCCGCGGGCGTCGCGTTGGCCTCGCCCGTGCGCGGAGGAGGCTTCGGCAGGACCTCGTCGAACCACGTGGAAGCGCCCCCCGCGATCTGGAGCACCTTCACGCCGCGCGATCCGTTCGCTCGCGAGAGGACGAGCATCCTCCCGTTCGCGTCGAGCTCCATCCGGTATCCGGCCGCCTTCGCCCAGGGCTCCCACTGCGCGATCGCCGCCGCCGGAGCGGGACCGAGGTCCTTCGGCAGCGCCGCGGCGTCGAGCTTCTTGCCCTTCCACGATATCGGGACCTTGGACTGTGCCGTGACGGTGCCGCCCAGGAGGAGTCCGGCGAGCACGACGAGAAGGCCGACGGAGTTGTTCAACTTCATTTCCTCTCGCTCAACCACCGCACGAGTCGTAGCTGCAGCTCCGGAACGCTCATCCCGAGCGCCGTCCGGATTGCGTCCGCAGGAGCGGCGTCCTCGCCGACCGCCTTCAGGAGAGCCGGGATCGCGTCGGAACGGCCCTCGACGAGGAAGGCCGCGAGCGCGTAGGAAACGAGGACGTCGTCGATCCCCATCGTGGTGAGATCGCGCCCGAGCACGGTCGCGAGGTCGGCCGGCTTCTCTCGAGTCAGCACCGTGTAGGCCTCGTTCATCCAGTTGACGTCCCCGGTGATGAGCCGGCCGCGGGGCGAGTTCTTGGCCTGGTTCGTGACCCCCGTGCCGGTGCAGAACCAGGTCAGGCGCGTTCCGCAGATCTCGCGCGTGAGGTACAGCCCAAGGCCCTCGAAGATCCACGCGTGCGCGGTCTCGATCTCGAATCCCCGGTTCAGGAGGTGGGCGAGCGCGTGACGGACCCCGCAATCTCTTCGCTTCGTCTCGTCGGGCTCGAAGAGCGCGATCTTCCAGGATCCCGGGACGCCCCCGCCGATCGTCTTCTTCAGGCTGTCCTTCTGGGCGTCCTCGAGATTGGGGAGCGCGGCGACGAACGCGTCCTTCTCGCCGGAGCCAGCCACGAGGAACATCCCGAAGTCCTCGGCCCAGGGCGGCTCGACGCCGAGGACCGCCTGGAACACGGCGCCCGTGATCCGGCACTGGTTGGCCATGTCCTCGCAGGCCTTCGCGTCGCCGGTTCCGATCACCCGGACCGTCCCCGACTGGGCGCCGGACTTCCACTTGTCGAAGAGCTTCTTCTCGTCGGCGGTCGCCGACGCGGGCAGGATCCCCGGCGGCGCGGCCCTGGCCGCCTCCACGGCGGCTCGTATGTCGGCCCGGCGCGTCTTGCCGGCGACCGTCTCCTTCAGGACCCAGCCCTTCTCGGTCTTGATCTCCCCGAGCAGCGCGCGCGCTTCGGGGTCGTCGGGATCGACCGAGAGGATCTCGGCCAGGACGCTCCGGCGCGTCTCGTGCGGCACGAATTCGCCCTGGATCGGCGGGAGTATCGCTTCCGCGAAGGGCCTCACGGCTTGCGCGCGCTTCTCGGGCAGGTCCTTGAGGGCGGCCGCATTCATGTTCTTCGCCGGACGCGGGGAGGGCTCTTTCCACGATCCGTCGACGTTGCGGGCGTAGCGGAGACCCTTGCGTGCGTCGAGGTTGTCCGGCTCGAGGGCGATCACGGCTCGCCAGACACGATCCCTTTCCTCGAAGAGCTGGTTCTGGTTGCACCATTTCGCCAGCTCGAGCAGCCGAGTCACGAGCGAGGTTCGAGCTTCGGCCCGGACCGCGTCGATGCTCTCGCCGGAGACCTCGTCGAGGGTTGACCGGGCGAAAGCGCCAGGGGCGAATGCCAGACCGAGGTAGATCAGGACGGCGATGCGGAGCGTTGCGAACATGCCTGTACGATCCTGGGGACGAGGAGGCAGCCGGGTTAGTGACTTGAACGCCGTCTTCTTCCCTCTCGTCGGTAAGAACCGGGCACAAGTCCGAGCGGCGCGCGCCAGAGCAAGTGGCGGTCCAGGGTTGGCGTCGGACGGTGGAGCCCCGATTTCCGGCCGCTGGCGTTCGGTAACCGGGTCCTCAAGGGCGTGAATCCGCCCAGCCATGACCTCTTCGTGGGGCATCAGTGTGTTTCTCGACGTGAACCGGGGAGTGCCCTTGCCGCGCAGACCATCGCCCGGGCACCTTCAGGACGGATGAAGACTCGATCGGTTTCAGCTCGATCCGGGAAGATCCCCTCGAGCGGGAAGGAAGCTCCGGATCGCCCGGAAGTCCCGGGGACGGGAGGCCGAAGTCCTGTCGACTCTCCCCAGGGCTTCGGGTCCGTCAGCCTCCTCCCGGGAGTCGGTCCCGTGCGGGCGAGATCGCTGGCGAAGCTCGGCGTCGTCGACCTGCGCGATCTCATGCTCCTCGTGCCCAGGCGCCTCGCGCAATCGGGGCCCCGCGTCTCGATCGCGGGAGCACGGGATTCGATCGGACGCGAAGTCGCCGTCGCGGGCAAAGTGGTCCGGGTCGGCCTCCAGCGCTACGGGAGACGCTCGACGCTGCGAGTGACGATCGAAGACGCGACGGGATCCATCGTCGCCCTCTTCTTCAACCAGCCCTGGCTCCGCACGCGTTTCGCGGTCGGATCCGAGATCGAGCTCCATGGACGCGTCGTCGATTCGAAGGGGCCCGCGATCGCCGCGCCGAAGCTCGGCTCCGCGGAGAAGCCCTTGGCGAGCGCGGGCACGATCGAGCCGATCTACCCGCTCGCCGACGGACTCGGGCAGGACTTCGTGCGGCGCCTGTGCGTCGAGGCCGTCCGCCGGTGCGCGGACCAGCTGACGGAGCCCATCCAGCAGGAGGAGCTCGACCGCCTGCGCCTTCCCTCGCTCCCGCGCGCGGCCGCGGAGGTCCATGCGCCGTCCTCGCCGGAGGCCTTCGAGGCCGCGCGGAGGCGCCTCGCTTTCGAGCCGCTGCTCCGGATGCAGGCGCATCTCGCCGCGCGGCGGCGCGATCGGCTCGAAGCGACGGCCCTCGTCTGCGCCGTCGACGATGCCGCGCACGCGCGCATCGTGGAGAGCCTTCCGTTCCGGCTGACGGCGGAGCAAGCGCGCATCGCGGAGGAGCTGCGGCTCGACATCGCGCGTCCGGTCCCGATGCGGAGGCTCCTGCAGGGCGACGTCGGCTCGGGGAAGACGATTCTCGGCCTGTACGCCTGCACCGCGGTCGCTTCCTCGGGAGGGCAGGCCGCGTTCCTCGCCCCGACCGAGTTGCTCGCGGAGCAGCACTTCGACGGCCTGCGCCTTGTACTCGCTCGCGAAGGGCTCCATGCGGTGCTGCTGACCGGGTCGCTCTCCGCGGCGGAGCGCCACGCCGTCCTCGCGCAGATCGAGAGCGGGATGGCCGACGTCGCGTTCGGGACCCACGCGCTGTTCGGACGGGACGTCCTTTTCCGACGGCTAGCCCTCGCGGTGATCGACGAACAGCAGCGTTTCGGAGTCGCGCAGCGCGCGCGCCTCCTCGAGAAGGGCCGGGGCGTTCACGCGCTCCTGATGACCGCGACGCCGATCCCGCGGACGCTGGCGCTGTCGATCTACGGCGATCTCGACGTGAGCGTCCTGCGCGAATCGCCGCCCGGACGGGGGGTCGTGCGCACGAGGTGGGTGCGCGGGAACGATCGCAAGCGCGTGCAGCCATTCCTGCTCGAGCGCTTGGCCGCGGGCGAGCAGGTCTACTTCGTGTCCCCGCGCGTCGGCGGACTCGAGGAGACCGTCGATCAGGTGATCGCGACGGGTGACGGGAGCGCGGAGGCGGCGATGGACCGCCTCTCGCGCACGCCGGTCGCGCAGTTCGGGATCGAGCTCGTCCACGCGCGGATCGCGTCGGAGGAGCGATCGGCTCGCCTGGAGCGGTTTCGGAGCGGGAAGGCTCGCGTGCTCGTCGCGACGACCGTGATCGAGGTCGGCGTCGACGTGCCGGCCGCGACCGTGATGGTGATCGAGAACGCCGAACGGCTGGGCTTGGCGCAGCTGCACCAGCTGCGCGGCCGGATCGGGCGCGGGCCGGCGGATTCCTGGTGCTTGCTGTTCGGAAAGACCTCCGCCGGGGATCGCTTCCAGTTCCTCGAGAAGACGCGCGACGGCTTCGAGATCGCGGAGGAGGACCTGCGGCGGCGCGGGATGGGGGACCTGGCGGGATTGAGGCAGGCGGGGGAATGGCTCGGCGTGCCGGAGGGGTTGCCCGGCGGGTTGGAGGACGAGCTCGGGCTCCTGCTCGCCGCGCGCGACTTGGCGGCCGCGCGGCCCGGGCTTCTCGAGCGCTACGCCGGCCCGCCGCTGCCGGGCGACGCGCCCTAGCCCGCATCTCTCACCACGGGTCGAGCGAGACGACGCAAATGCCGGTGGATGCAAGGAAGGCGACCGAGGCCACCACAGGCGACCTGGTAAGGTCGCCGAGGAG
>JBJXFB010000018.1:0-3563 GCA_046155895.1 Planctomycetota bacterium
GGCGAGCTTCGAGATCCCGGGGTCGTCGCGCGCTCGCGCGCGCAGCGCGATCGCGCCCCCCGCGACCGTGTCGTAGTCGCCGCGGCCGGGCGACAGGACCTCGACCTCGGGCGCGCGGTCCTCGACGACGCCGATCGCGAACAGGCCCGGGTCGGGATTCTGCAGGAGGGAGGCGTCCGTGAGCTCGATCCGGTAGCGCAGGCTCTTCTCGGGCTGGATCTCGAACGAGAGGCCGGTCGGCGCCGCCTGGGGAGCGGATGCGGACTCCTCTGCAGGGAACGGCGCGGGCCTCAGGTCGATCACGCGATCCTCCGGGAGGATTCGCGCGCGGCCGACGGCGTCCCCGGGATCGGGGAGGACGTGGACGACGACCTTGCTCCCGGCCAGCACCTCGGCGTCGCCGCCGCGCACGAGCTCGGGCTGCAGCCCGCTGTACGCGGGCGGCTCGACGCGCACGGCGAGCCCCCCGACGTCGGGAGGACGCAGGACGACGAGCCGGATCGCCGGAGTCTCGTCCTGGTCGTCGCCGCCGGTCGCGTGGATCTCCGTGTCCTCCTGCACCGATCGCAGGAGCGTGCGGAAATGCGGACCTCCCGAAGCGGAGAGCACGGCCTTGTGTCCGCCGGAGAAGTGCAGCGTGACCTCGTCGGGAACGGCGCCGTCGGCGATCACGACGACCGGTACGTCCGTCCCGCGCGCGACGCGGACCTCCATGGGCTCCCCGGGCGCCTGCGAGGAGGGCAGGACCGTGCGGCCGGTGCTCGGGATCGGGATCTCGATCGAAAGGTGCGTCCGCTGCGGCCAGGCGGTGTCGCCGAAGAAGAGCCGGTCGAAGAAGACCCCGGTCGCCTGCGAATTCCACAGGAGCACCGCGACGCAGCCGACGGTCGCGAGCGAGCCCAAGAGGACGCGCAAACGCGGCTCCCGAGGATCGAGAGCGCGCGCGGGCTCGATGGCATCGGCCGCGGACTCCGCCGCGGCCAGGATGCGCGCGCGGAGGGCGGCCCTCGCCTCCTGGTCGCCTTCGGCGCCGCCGCGATCGCCGAGCTCGGTCGCGGTGACGAGGAGCTGGCGCGTCTCGGGATAGGCGCGCTCGAGCAGCACGGCGCGCGCCGCGCGGCTCGGCCTCGCGCGCAGCGGGCGGACGAGCTGGCGGACGATCAACGCGGCCGGAATGCCGAGCAGCAGGAGGAACTCGATCCAGCGGACGCCGCGCGGGACGTGCAAACCCCAGTCGAGAACGAAGGCGGCGAGGAGGAAGAGCGCCACGGCGCCGACGACCGTCGAGAGCCCGTGCATCCAGACGAGCCGCGTGATCCGCCCGTGCAGGCGGTCGAGCAGCGCTTCGAGCTTGGAGGAGCGGGTCATCGTTCGCGGGGAGCCATCAGCGCTGGAAGATCGGGAGGAAGCGGTAGGGGATCTCGAGGATCAGGACACCGACCGCGGTCCCGAACGCGGGTCCCGGCCCGACTTCGTTGGGCCAGGATCCGTCCTCCCGCTGGTTCTCCAGCAGCACGCGGCGCGTCTCCTCGAAGTACGGCTCCCAGTAGGGGCTACCCGCGGTGTACATGGCCTGCACGGCGTAGTAGTGCCCGTACCAGAAGTAGTAGTGGCCCTGGGAGGCCCCGCCCTCGCGCGAAGGCCAACGGTTGAAACGCGCGAGATCGCGCGAGAGGTAGTCGAGTCCCTTGCGGATCAGCTCGTCGGAGTAGACGCCCAGGCCGTGCAGCGCCGTGACGCCGGCCGCGGTCAGCGGGAAGGAAGTCCGCGAGTTGACCTCCTTCTGGTACCGGAACGTGCCGGCCTCCGACTCGACGCGCCCCGAGATGAAGGGGCTCGACAGCTCCGCCGGCAGGTCGCGCGTGTAGGCCGAGGCGACGACGTAGTTGGCCGCGCGGTCCACGGTCGACTTGGGCACGCGGATGCCGATGTTCCGGGCGGCGCGCAGCGCGATGACCTGGCAGACGACGATCGACATGTCCGATTCGCGCGAGTAGGGCTCGTAGCGCCAGCCGCCCTCCTCGTTCTGGGACTTCACGATGAAGTCGACGGCCTTCTGGAGCTCGCGCTCGACGTCCTCGCGGTGCGTCATGCCGACCACTTCGGCCAGGAAGAGCGTGGCGAAGGCGTGGTCGTACATCCGCGAGCCCGAGCGCGTGATGTAGCCGTCCTCCTGGACGCAGGAGAGCACGAAGTCGAGCCCACGCTCGACGTTCGGCCCGTACGCGCCCCGGCCGGGCAGGTGGCCGCCGGCGAGGAAGGCCATGCACGCGAGCGAAGTGACGCCGAGGTTGCCGCGGTCGCTCGAGGTGTGGTTGAAGTCGTTGTTGAGCTTGTAGCCGATCTCGGCGATCCACGAGCCGTCGGGCTCCTGCTTCTCCGCGAGCCAGGCGAGTCCCCGCTCGACGGCTCGCTGGTGCTCGGGCGTGACGACGATCGCCGCCTGGCCCGACTCCCTGTCCTGGATCGCTCCGAGGGACGCGACGAGCGCCAGTCCGTGAATCATCGTGATCATCGCAGGACCTCCAATCCGTTTTCGCCTTGGACGAGCAGCCCCTGGCCGAGCGGGAAGAACCTCAGGAATCCGCATCTTCCCATGTCCTTCGACAGCGTGAAGTGCGAGATGCGCTGGCCGGTCCTCCGGTCGAGGCTCTCGATCGCCGAGTGGGGCGAGGATACGGCCTGGCGGGGGTCCTGGGAGTAGGCGATCACGACCGACGACTCGGAGAGAGCCGGCTGCGGGATCAAGGTGCCGGGCACGCGTCCCTGGACGAGCTCCTCGAAGGGGAGGAGGAGGGCGGTGGTCCACAGCTCGCCCCGCTCGAGATCGACCGCGCGCAGTCGAGCCTCCTTCAGGCCCTCCTTGTGCCCGAGCAGGAACACGGTCGTGCTCGAGAGGGCGAGTCGGCCGGGCCGCGGGAGGCCGAGGATGCAGTCGGTGGGACCCACGCGCACGTTCGGGAGCGGCGAGAGCGCGCCGATCCGCGTCGAGAGCTCGACCATCGTCATCGCCGGGACGCCGGCTGGAGCGGATCCGCCGGCCGGTGGAATCGACCGGACGAGCAGCCAGGTCCGGCCGGGCCGCTGCAGGACGGCGACGAGCTCGCTCGAGTCGGCTCGGAGCTCCCCCGCTCCGCCCACCGGCCCGCGCGCTCCGTCGGTGTCGCCGAAGGCCACGCGCCAGAGACGATTGCCCGTGGCGAGATCGAATGCGAGCACATGGTTGCCGTCGGGGTCGCGGCTGTTCTCGAACCAGGGGACGATCAGCCGGTCGTCCTCGATCCAGGCGTCGTCGGCCGCGGTCGCGCGCGCCGGAGTGTCGAACGCGAACACCGCCGTCTCGCGCCCCGTGAAGAGGTCGAGCACTCGTCCCTCGCGGTGCATCTGCGCCGGAAGGAGAACGATGCGTCGCGACGAGACGAGCGGCGTCGGCGCGAGGTCCGGATCGGAGAGCTGGGTGCGCCAGAGCTCGAAGCCGGAGTGCGCGTCGAGCGCCTGGATCTCGCGGCGGCCGCCCGCCCGATCCAGCGTGACCACCGCGACGCCGGACGTGCACGCGATGG
>JBJXFB010000033.1:0-29509 GCA_046155895.1 Planctomycetota bacterium
CGCCTCGTCCCGCGGCGAGGTGCGAGAGAATGAACCTGGTTCGGTACTTCGCGGCGAGGTGCGAGAGAATGAACCTGGTTCGGTACTTCACTTGGCGTACGAATCGATCACGCGCTCGAGCGCGCGGGCGCACACGCGGCAGAAGCTCGTCGGATTGCGCGTGAACATGATGCAGTCCGCTGCGGGGCGGTAGAGGCCCTCCCCCTGGTACATGGCGCCCTCGAAGGCCCCGATCCGGCCCGCGAAGCGCTCTCCCGCGAGGAGCGGCCCGGTCGAGGCCTTCACCTCGCGCATGAGCGCCTCGGACTCCTCCTCGGGCGCGTTCCGCGCGCCGAGTTCCTTGCGCCGCGTCTGGTACTCGAGGTCGATCTTGTCGTAGCGCAGCTTCTCCCACGGCGTCGGAAGCGGCGTGTCCAGGGAGACGAGGTCCTTCCACTTGAGCTTCGCGGGATCCAGCAGCGCGGTGACGTTCGCCTCCCAGGGCTCGACGCCGCGCGGATTGAACTCCTCGTAGGCGACCTGCGAGCTGTAGTACTCGTCGGCGAGGCCGGCGAAGGAGTGGCCGAACTCGTGCACGAAGACGTACGGCGCGACCTCGGTGTCCGCGGCCACGGTCGCCCACAGGTTGTAGATCCCGCCCCCGCCGTACTTGCGCTCCTGGAAGAGCACGATCAGCGCGTCGTAGGGCGCCTGCGCCGCGGCCTCGCGCAGCCTCTCGTTCGCGTAGGTCAGGACGTAGCGGTCGACGTCGAAGGCGTTGAAGGAGCACCCGAGCGGCGAGTCGCGCCAGACGCCTTTGCGCGGGTTGCTGATCCCCGCCTCCGCGGCGGGGAGAAAAAGACCGCGCACGTTGAAGTCCGACTTCCGCGTCTTGAACGGCTCGGTGTCGAACAGCACGCCGACGAGGCGCTGCGCGTCCGAGCGGAACTCGTCCTCGTCGCCGGCCGCGTAGCCGTCGGCCAGGACGAGGAGGTCGACCTTCGTCGCCGGCGGGCCGTGCTCGAAGAGCGGGAGCACCTTCCCGCGCGGCGTGATCGCGGATCGGTCGACGAAGCGGCTCGCCGGATCGATCTCGGCCGAGAAGAAGCCGTGGAAGGCCCCGTCGGCGCCCCGCTTCTTCAGGACGACGCGCACGGGACTCTTGGGCTCGGGGAAACGCTGCGACTCGTGGAAGGAGCGCCAGATCTCGTTCGCCTCGCCGGTGGTCTCCCACTCGCCGTAGATGCTGCAGAATCCGCGCGAGTACAGGACCGCGCCGGACTGCGGATCGACGACCTCGAACAGGTACTTGCCGAAGCCCGTGTCGTCGACGAGGCGCGTCGGGCTGCCGGGCCAGTCCCCCTCGAGGCGCCAGCGGTCGACGGCGATGTGCTCCTCCTTCGCCGTGCCCGTGTGGTGGTAATCGAAGCGCAGCGTCCGGCCGGTGAACTTGGAGTCGAACCCCAGGCACGCGGACGCACCGAGAACGAGGAGTGCCAGCGTCATTCGAGCAAGGTAGCGCCGCGGGGAGAACGCGCCAACCGGCTACGGGCTACATACCGATCAGGACGCTGACGACGAGGAACGCCAGGCCGAAGAGGAACGCCCCGAGGACGATCAGCACGAAGGGCAGGGCCTCCTTCTCCCTGGGTCCGAGGAGCTTCATGCGCGCGCGTGCTTCAATTCAGGAAGTAGAGCACGGCGAAGAGGACGACCCACAGCGCCGCCATGTAATGCCAATAGGTGCCGCACAGGGCGACCGCGAGACGCGTCCGCGGCGCATCTGGAGCCTGCCGGGCGCGCAGCGTGGTGCGCGCGAGGAAGACGAGGCCACCGATCACGTGCGCGGCGTGGAGCCCGGTGAGCGAGTAGAAGATCGTCCCGTACGCGTCCGAGGCCGTCGATCGCCCCTGCGCGAGGACGTCGCGCCAGAGGATGGCCTGCACCAGCAGGAACGCCACGCCGAGGCCGAGCGTCGCGCCGAGCCAGCGCGGGAGCTCCGCCGCGGCGCACTCGCGCCCCAGTCCTCGCGCGCGCACGAAGGTCGCGCTGCTCGCCGCGATCAGGATCGTGCTCAACCACAGGCCCTGCGGAGGAACGGGCGCTCCCGGAGGCGGCCACGATGGCGCGTTGCGGCGCAGCAGCAGGTAGGCGATCAGGAAGGCCCCGAAGAGCGTCGTCATCCCGATCAGCGCCAGGAAGAGACCCAGGCGCGCTCGATCCCACTCGGGGTCGCCCGATCCGTCCCAGGGATCCCCTCCGCCGCCTCCGCCGCGGTCCGAGCCCTCCGGCGGCAGCCCGCCGGCGGAAACCCGGTCGAATCCACGGGCCGGCGCGCGGCCTCGTCCGCGCCGCTGCGGAGGCGGCGGAGCGATCGGACCGGCCGCAGGAGAGATCGCGCCCAGCGCCGGCTCCCGCGACTACTCGCTCTTCTTCTCGGGAGGGCTGTCGGCTCTCGCTCGCTCGTCGCCCTCGCGGATCGCGGTCAGGGAGCGCTCGAGGACCGAGATTTCCTCCGGCGCGAGGCGCGCCGCGCCCTTTGCGAGCATCGCGCCGAAGGCCTGGATCTCCGCCGCTTCGTACGGGAAGCCGATCGCGCCTCCCTCGGGCATGTCGCCCCGCGCGACCACGAGGCCCGACGGATCGAGGATCACGAACCACGGGAGGCCAGCCTCGGCGACTCCCCCGAGCCGCGCCCGGACTTCGTTCCCCCCGAGGGTCCGGTCCAGGTCGATCTTCACGCCGACGAACTCGCCCGACAGGATCGCGGAGACCTCCTCGGTCTCCATCCAGGCTTCGAGCTTGCGGCACCAGCCGCACCACGGCGTGCCGAAGTGGAGGAAGACGAGCTTCTCGGCGAGCTTCGCTTCCCGCAGGCCGGCTGCGAGCACGTCCTCCGCGGGGAGGGGCGTCGCACGGTGGCGCTCGAGGAGCTCGAGGACCTTCTTCGGATCGTGAGCCTTCGCCGCCTTGTCCTCGAGCTCGAGCGAGCCCGTCTCCTGGTTCGCCAGGACCGCACCGGCCGAGTCGAGGATCGTCAGGAACGGGATACCGGTCTGGGCGAGGTCGACCTCGTACTTCTTCAGCAGGTCGCCGTGCTTGTCGAAGCGCCCGACGTCGAGGAGCACGACGTCGTACTCGTACTGGAGCTCCTTGCGGATCCCTTCGTCGTTCCGGCAGAGGCTGTGGAGCGTTCGGCACCACACGCACCAGTTCGCTCCCCACTCGACGAGCACGCGGCGGTTCTCCTTCTTGGCGCGCGCCAGAGCGGCGGTGATCTGGGCGGATCCGTCCGCCGACTCGTCGAAGAGCGGTTCCACCCTCTTCGCCGGCGGATCCTGGGCGGCGTGCCCGAGGAGCAGCATGGACAGGAGCAGCGGGATCTTCGGCGTCATGGTCGGCCTCCTCGGCCATCCTAGCGCCTGGATCCGCTCGTGCGTTGCGCCCAATAGACGCCGGCGAGGACGAGGAGCCCTCCGATCGCCGTCGGGATGCCGAAGGCTTCCCCGAGCAGCGGGACCGCGAGCACGGTCGTCGCCAGCGGCTCCAGGTAGAGGTACAGACCTGCCCGTGTCGCGCCCGCGTGCGCGACGCCGAGCTGCCAGAACCACTGCGCCAGCGTGCCGAGGACGCCGAGGAAGAGCAGCGCAAGGACCGCCGAGAGCGGCATGGCCAGGAGACGCGACGGATCCGACCAGACCGCCATCGCGGCGAGACACAGCAGGCAAGTCGGCGCGAACACGACGAGCGTGACCGCCAGCGCTCCGCGCCGCCGCCCGAGATCGCGCGTCGCGATGGTGTAGAGCGCCCAGGTGAACGCGGTGACGAAGATCAGCCAGTCGCCGGCGCTCTCCAGCCACGACAGCCCACCGAGCTTCCCGCCCGAGACGAGCAGCAGGATGCCGGCGGTCGCCGTCGCGATCCCGACCATCACCTTCGCGCCGATGCGCTCGCCCAGCAAGAGCCACGAGAGCAGCGCGATCCAGAGCGGCGAGAACGAGATGATCCACCCCGTGTTCGTCGCGGTCGTCTTCTCGAGCGAGAGCGCGAGCGGCTGGAGCACGAAATGGACGCAGAGGATCGCCGACCCCAGCGCGAGCGGCCGCAGGTCACGCCGGTCGAAGGCGAGCGGAATGCGCTTGGCGAGGACGACGGCTCCGAGCACCGGCAGCCCGATCGCGAAGCGGAGCCCGACCAGTTCGAAGGGCGTGACGTGGCCGAGCAGGTGCTTCATCGCCACGAAGGTCGAGCCCCAGATCACGACGCTCGCGAGGAGCAGGAGGTGGATCCGGGCGTCGCGCGCAGGACTCTCGGGACCGGTCGCCGGACGATCCGTCCCTGGCACGGCTAGCGGGCGACGGGGACGGGCGCGGGCGGCGGCACGAGGAAGAACCGGCCGACGGCGGCCTCGAACGTGGTCCCGTCCTCGCGCTCGACGGTGTAGCGGCCCTCCATCGTTCCCCAGCGCGTCCGCAGCGGGCAGCCGCTCGTGTACTCGAACCGCTCGCCGGGCGCGAGGTTCGGCGTCTTGCCGACGACGCCCGCGCCGCGCACGTCCTCGCGCCGGTTGTCGGCGTCGAGGATGATCCAGTGACGCGACTTGAGCCGCGCGGGCCTGTCACCGTCGTTCGTGATGACGATGCGGTAGGCCCAGACGTAATGGCGGCGCTCGGAGTCCGATTCGCCGGGCAGGAACTGCGCCTGCGCCTGCACGCGGATGCCCTGCGTGGTCGCCTCGGAACCGGAGGATCGGGTGTCGGGGGGGACTCTCATCGTTCTCCTCGCTGCACGCAGCCTATGCGCATCGGCGCGCGCTGGCAAGCGGTCGAGACGACGGGACTCGGAGACGGCGAGAGTCGCGCCGAGTCCGAACTTGGGCTAGCCTTGCACGCGTTCCTTGTACTCGAGCGTCTCCGCATCGAGCCGCACGCGATCGCCGTTGGCGACGATCAGGCCGACGCGGACCTTGACGCCGTTGTCGAGCACAGCATCCTTCGATCCGCTCCCGCCGGCGCCCTTGATCGGCGGCGAGGTGTCGGCGACGGTCGCGACGACCGTCTGGGGCAGCGAGATCGTGACGAGGTGGCCCTCGACGAGCAGGCCCTTGTAGGCGTCCACCTGCCACTTGAGCTGTTCCTCGACCGCCGCGTGCGGGCAGCGGTACTCGACTCCCTCGGGGGTGTAGAACACCTCGCTCTCGCCGTCGCGGTAGGAGTGCGTGAGCTCGATCATCTCGGAGTCGAGCACCTCGTACTTCGAGTCGCCGTGCTCCTTGAGCTCGCTGATCCGGCCGGTCTCGAGGTCGCGCAGCCTCATCTGCACGAAGGTCCGCCGGTCGTTGCGCAGGATGTTCCAGTGGATGACGGTGCAGGTCCGCCCCTGGTGCGTGACCAGCAGGCCCTTCCGGAGGTCCATCGCCGAGGATTGCGACATGGGGGGGTTCTTGAGGGGAGGGGGAGGCCGCCCGGGAGCCGCCCCAGGACGCGAGGGCGGAGGAGGATACCGAGGGCGGGGCGGGGCGGGTATCTCCATCTTCGCGACGAGTCGGAACGACACGCAGGCGGAGATGGGGATACTCTTCTTCGGCAGCACGCTGATGCCACCGCACCACCGTCCTTCCCCGTAGGAAGGCGGCGGTACGACCGGCGATCCCCTCCTCCCTCCCCTGCTTCCCGGTCGGCCGCCGCCTTTCCCTCGGGCTCATCCCGTATCGATGCGAGAGGTCCTCCACGCCGAGCTCCTGGTGAAGGGACTCGACACCGTCGTGTCGGGGGAGGGTCATTGGCCGGACGACATCCGCCGCGCGATGCGGCGCGAGTACGAGGCCGCGCTCGGCCAGCATGCGCCATTCGCCCTGCTGTCGATCACGATGGACGCCCCTCTCCGCCACAGCGTCGCGGGGGAGCTCTCCAAGGATCTCCTGCTGGCCTCGCTCACCGGGGCACTGCGCGTCCTTCCGCGCGAGGGCGACATCTTCGCGTTCAAGGTCGACAGCTCGTCGATGCTCGTCGCGCTCGCTCGTTCGCGGCAGGAGGCGACGGATGCGCTCGCCAGGCGCCTCGTCGCGGCCGCGAAGAGGCTCCCGGTCCCCGGAGTGGTCCATCCGGTGGTCGCCAGCGTCTCGATCGGCTTCGCGTTCGCCCGGTACGACGCGGGATACTGGCTCGAGACCCTGCTCGCCGTCGCGCAGGACGGCGCTCGAGTCGCTTCGAGCAGCGGCGGCGGCCGCGCGGTCCACACGGAGCTCTACTCGTTCCATCAGAAGAGCCTGGAGAAGCTGCATCCCGACTGGCCGAAGCCGGTGGTTCCTCCCGCGCCGGCCTCGAGGCCGCAGGCTAGCCCGGCCGTGGCTCCCGCCACTCCTCCCCCGCCGGCGGCAGCGCCGCTCACGGCACCGGCTCGCCAGAACATCCAGGACCTGGAGGAGCGGGTGCTGCGGCTGGCGCGCGAGTGGGCGCAGGACGCGCTCGACAAGGCGCTCGCGGAGCAGAACAAGCTGCACTCGTCGAAGGTCGACCTGCTCGAGCGGCGGATCGCGAAGCTGTCGAAGTCGCTCGAGGAGGCGCAGATCGACCTCGAGCGCGCCCAGGCCGGCGCGGAGACGGATCCCGGGATCGCGTCGACCTTCCGCGCGGTCCAGGGGCTGCGCGGCGGCGAGGACGTGGCGGCCAAGCTCGAGATGCTCAAGAAGCTGGTCGAGATGAACCTGGCGCTGCGCGAGCAGTTCTCGAGCGAGTTGGCGATCCCGCCGACGAGCGGGTTGAAGCCCAGCGCGCTACCGGCTCCGTCGTGACTCGCGCACGGCGGTCACGTCGAACCCCCGGACCTCGTCCGCGACCTTGACGGTGCCGACGACGGCGGATGTCGGCTCGATGCCGTAGTCGGTCTGGAGGAGCGGCAACTTCCCGTCGACGGCGCCGAGCCAGGCGATGGCGGCGAACGCGAGTGTTGGGGTTCCATCGAGCTACCCGGGGATCTCCAGTCGGCGACGGAAGAACCCGCGAGTTCCCGCTTTTCCCGATGTCGCTCGGCGCTCGGTAACAGGTCTCGGGGCCCCGGGTAGCTCGGCGCGGCAGACAGGCTCATTTCCGGAGGGACCACGACCATGTCGGTTTCGAATCCGATCCTCTCGTTTCGACGAGTCCTGAAGAACTCGCCCTGGCTCGTCATGTCGATCCTCGCGCACACGATCCTGCTCGTGTGGCTGGGGCTCGTGGTCATGCAGGGAGAGAAGAAGAAGGAAGCCGAGCCGGACCGCTTCGTCGTCCAACCCAACAAGCTCCGGGAAGAGCCTCCGCCCCCCATCTCGCCGCCCGAGCCCATCGTCCGCTCGACCATTCCGACCGACCGGCCGATCGAGATCGTCGATCACGTGGTCCCGCTCCTCGATCCGAACCGCTTCGCGGCTCCAGACGAGGACCTCAAGCAGGTCATCGGGAACCCGGACTCGCTCGATCACCTGCCGACGCGGCTGCCCACGTCCTCGACGTCGATCGGAGTCGGTACGGGTGGCGTGCGCGGAGACGCGCCGACCCCGTTCTCGAACCTGAACCGCCCGGATTTCGACTCGAAGCTGCCCCCCGGAGATGGGGGCCCGGGACGCAACCCGATCGGACAGCAGTTCGTGATCGACAAAGCCGTGCGCGAAGGTCTCCTCTGGCTCTGTCGTCACCAGAACGCGGACGGCTCCTGGGGAGCCCTCTCGATGCGCGAGCACTGCCTGCCCAAGAGCCCCTGCTTCGACGCGAAGCTGCAGGCCAACGAGCACTACGACGAAGGCCTGACCGGGCTGGCCCTGCTGGCTTTCCTGGGTGCGGGGATCACGCACAAGACCCAGGCCTCCCTCGCCGACGAGCTCGACGGGAGGCGCCACGACGTCGGCGAAGTCGTGAAGCGCGGCCTCCGCTGGCTGCGCGACCGCCAGAACCCCGACGGCTCGTTCACCCGGGACCGCGCCTTCATGTACAACGAGGCGCTGGCGACGATGGCGCTGTGCGAGGCCTACGGGATGACCCGCGCCAAGCTCTGGAAGGACCCCGCGGAGCGCGGCGTCGAATTCCTCCAGCAGGCCCAGCGGCTGAATCCCGCGGGCAGCGGCCGCTGGGGCTGGCGCTACGCCTCGCGCCAGGACGTCGTCGACATCCGCAAGGGCACCGGCGACGAGGCCTACCAGCGCGAGGTCTTCGACTCGGACACCTCGGTCACGGCCTGGTGCGTCATGGCGCTCAAGTCGGCCGAGCTCTCCGGCCTCACCGTCGAACGCGAATCGATGGACGGCGCGGTCGCCTTCTGCGACTTCGTGACGGCGAACGACGGTCTCGTCGGCTACCTCGACGCCAAGGGCGCGGGCCAGAACGTCACGGGTCCCTTCAGCGACCAGTTCACCTACCACCCCACCACCATGTCCGCGCTGGGCATGTGCATCCGCATCTTCGCCAAGCACGACGCCAACGACCCGTTCCTCGAGCCGGCCGCCAGGCGCATCGTGGCCGACCTCCCCACGGTCACGAAGGACCACTCCTCGATCGACTACTACTACTGGTACTACGCCAGCCTCGCCCTCTACCAGCTCGACGGCGAGGCGAGCCCGCGGCGCACGGGCCGTTACTGGAACCCCTGGAACAAGGCCATGATCGACACGCTGCTCACCCTCCAGGACCACCGCGAGAAGACCTGCGCGGAGGGCGGCTGGCTGAAGGCCGACCGCTGGGGCAGCTACTCCGGCGCGGGACCGCTCTACGACACCGCGCTCAACGTCCTCACCCTCGAGGTGACCTTCCGCTACCCGAACGCGTTCGGCGCCAAGCTGCGCTGAATCCCCATGGAAGCGGGCCCCTCTCGCCTACCGCGCCACTGTGGAGAAGTCGTCACACGCGCCTCGCGCGGTCTCGCCGAGCGCGGCCAAGCCGGCGTTGCGGCCGGGTCAAAATCGGGTAACATCCCCCCCCCACTCCGGTAGGGGCGACGCTGTCGCGCCTCGAGTGCCTGCCCCCCAGCCGAGACCGCGTGCCGCGGCGCCGCGAGGCGGCCGCGCTGCACAGCAGGAAGGCCCATCCTCAATGAAGTCATTCAACCCGATGGTGTTGGCGCGGAACGCGCCCTGGGTGTTCATGGCCGTCGCCCTGCACGCGATCCTGATCGCGGGGGCGGCGATCTTCTACGTCGCGCACGAGGCGGCGAAGAAGAAGGAGGAGGCGACCCAGATCAAGGTCTCGGCGCCCCGCGACGACTCCATCGAGGAACTGGTGCTGCCCCCCGAGGTCATCGACCGCAAGGCCATCCCGAAGAACGAGGAGGCCGAGCTCGTCAGCTTCGAGGAGGACATCTACATCCCTACGACCGAGGCCCAGGAGGACCTCCACCTCGACCGGGGCGACCCCGAAGCCCTCGACAACCTGCCCTCGGGCGGCACGACGGGCGGCACGGCGATCGGCGTCGGTGAAGGCGGTCACTTCGGCACCGGCAAGCCCTCCCCCTTCGGTGGTCGCAAGCTCGGCTCGGGGCCCCGCAAGGGCCGCGCGGGCGGGCCGACCCAAGGCACGGAGAAGGCCGTCCTCGACGGCCTGCGCTGGCTCGTCCGCCACCAGAATCCGGACGGTTCTTGGGGGGCGCTGGCGCTCAAGTCGCGCTGCGTTCCCGAGGCGCCTTGCTACGACGCCAAGCTCGCGATGACGGACCACTACGACGAGGGCCTGACCGGGCTCGCGCTGCTGTGCTTCCTCGGCGCCGGCTTCAGCCACGAGAGCAAGCAGGACATCGTCGATACGGCTCTCGCCAAGCGCTACAAGATCGGCGAAGTCGTCAAGAAGGGCCTGGAGTACCTGCGCAAGAAGCAGAACCCCGACGGTTCGTTCAGCAAGGACCGCGCCTTCATGTACAACGAGTCGCTCGCGACGATGGCGATGACCGAGTCCTTCGGGCTCACGCAGAATCGCTACTGGAAGGACCCGGCCCAGAAGGGCGTCGACTTCCTCCAGAACTCGCAGCGGCCCAATCCCTCCGGCACGGGCTTCTGGGGCTGGCGCTACGCCTCGCGCACGGAGATCGAGGACTTCCGCAAGGGCACCGGCGACGAGGCCTACAAGAAGGAGCTCTTCGACTCGGACACTTCGGTGACGGCCTGGTGCGTCATGGCGCTCAAGTCCGCCCAGCTCTCCGGGCTCCAGGTCAAGCAGGAGTCGATGGACGGCGCGATGGAGTTCTGCAAGTTCGTCACGGCGAACGACGGCCTCGTCGGCTACCTCGACGCGAAGTCCGCCGGTGCGACCGTCACGGGGCCCTTCGACGACCAGTTCACCTACCACCCCACGGTCATGTCGGCCCTGGGCATGTGCATCCGCATCTTCGCGACGCACAACGCGGACGACCCGTTCTACGACCTGGCCGCCAAGCGGATCATCCAGGACCGGCCGAAGATCGAGAAGGACGGCTCCTCGCTCGACTACTACTACTGGTACTACGCGAGCCTCGCGCTGAACCAGCTCGACGGTCCCGACAGCCCGCGCAAGTCCGGCAAGTACTGGGGTCCCTGGAACAAGGACATGGTCGACGCGGTCATCGCCCTCCAGGATCACACGGAACGCGCCTGCTCGAACGGAGGCTGGATGCGCAACGACCGCTGGAGCAGCTACTCGGGCACCGGCCCGATCTACAACACCGCGCTCAACGTCCTGACGCTCGAGGTCTACTACCGCTACGAGAATGCCTTCGGAGGGGCAAAGCGGAACTGACCGCGCCCCCGTTCCGACGAATTCCGCCCCGTACCTGGCTTTCGAACCTGGCCCCCATCCCCGAAACTTGCCAAGCATGCGACCGTGCCGGCTGCCGCTTCCTCCGTTTCGAAGTCGAGCCGTGAAATCCCCGCGGAGCGCGACGGCGCTCCTGGCGATCCTCGCGTGCGTGGTCGGAGTCGGGTCGGCCCGCGGGCAGAGCGAGAAGGTGCTCGGGCGGGACGACGCGGCCTTCGCGCGCGAGCTCTACCGCAAGGGCTGGTCGGATCTCGCAGCGACCCTGTGCGAGACGATCGAGAAGAAGGGCAAGGTCGAGGGAGACGCCGCGATCGGGCTCAAGGCCCTCCACCTCGACCTGCGCTTCGATCTCGCGCGCGCTGAATCCGATCCGATCAAGCGCAAGGACCTGATGAAGACGATCCTCCAGGAGAAGGAGGATCTGATCCACCAGTACCCCAGCACGAAGTTCGCCGAGGACGCCAGCAACTCGCTCCCCGACGTCTACCGCTCGATCGGCGAGGCGATCACGGTCGCGATCCGGAACGAGAAGGAGCCCGGGCTGGTCGTCCAGCTCCGCGAGGAAGGCGAGAAGATCTACAGCCAGGCCGAGGAGCAGCTCAAGACGCGCCTCGACGAGCTCTCGATCGAGCGCTCGACGCCGGACCAGGAGCGCGAGTACCAGAGCCTCCTCTTCAACCTCCCGCGCACCTACTACTACCACTCGCTCCTCTACCCCGAGGGCGAATGGAAGAAGAAGGACCTGCTCGAGAAGGCGGTCGAAGGCTTCCAGGTCTACGGCCTCGACTACCAGGAGACGCTGCTCAACTTCGAGGGCCTGATCCTCATGGGCCTGGCCGACAAGGACCTCGGCAAGAACCAGGAAGCGCTCTCGGACTTCGACGAGGCGATCAAGCTCGCCGAGTACTTCGAGAAGGACGCCAAGGGCATCTACCGCCTCCCCGAGGACGTCGCGGACACGGTCGCGGCCGCGGTGCTCCAGAAGGTCCTCTTCCAGACCGAGCTCAAGGACTACGCCGGCGCCACGGCCTCGGCGAAGAAGTACTTCGCCGAGATCTCCGGGGCCTACGAGACGCGCCTGGGGCTCGCCGTGCTCGCCGCGCAGGGCGAGGCGGAGCTCGCTTCCGGCGACGCCAAGGCGACGGGCGAGACGGCCAAGCTCCTCGTCGAGAAGGACTCGAAGGGTCCCTGGGGCGCGAAGGGCATGGAGCTCCAGGCGAAGATCCTCGGCTCGGGAGGCGCGAGCCTCGACGCGTCGAACCTGCTCGCGATCGCGGGCCAGCAGGCCTCGCGCGGGAAGGACGTCGAGGCACTCGAGATCCTCCACAAGGCGATCGCGCAGGCGAAGGGCACGCCCAAGGAGGCGAACGTCAGCTGCGAGGCGTACATCCTGATGGGGACGATCTTCCTCCAGCGCGGCCCGGGGTGGAGCTTCGAGGCGGCCCTCGCCTTCGACGTCGGCGCCGAGCGCTGGCCGAGGGCGGACAAGGCCTCCGAAGCCGTCTACCAGGCGATGCTCTGCTACATGCGCCTGAACGGGGACGACAAGCGGCACTGGTTCAAGAAGCGCGGCGACGATCGGATGAAGATGCTCGCGACGCAGTATCCGACGAGCCCGCGCGCCGCGTACGCGCAGCTGGTCGAGGGCCAGGAGCTGGAGCGCGAAGGCAAGTTCCTCGAGGCCGCGCGCAGCTTCGAGCAGGTCCAGCCCGGGACCGCGAGCTACCTCGACGCGCAGTACTCCTCCGGAAACGCCTACTTCCGCCAGGCCCACTCGCTCTGCCAGGCGAAGAAGGAAGGCGAGGCCGCGCAGTTCGTGAAGCAGGCCGAGACGCTGCTCAAGAAGGCGCTGGCCGACCTCGAGGCCGCCGCCGCGAGCACGATGGATCTCGAAGCGCAGTCGCGCTCGTCGAACACGGCCTTCCGGGCGCGCGCGTCGCTGGCCCAGCTCTACCTGATGGACTGCGTCAACAAGCCCACCGAGGTGCTCAAGATCCTCGAGGGTGTCGACGAGAAGTACGCCGACGACGCGGACAAGGTCGGGGCGGCCTGGAACTTCCGCATCTCCGCGCTCCAGAAGCAGGGCAAGCTCGACGAGGCCGTCGCGCTGCTCGACGCGCTCGTCAAGCGCGACCCGGAGTCGCGCGCGATCGGGACCGCGGCCGGCATCATCGCCCGCGCCCTCGACCTGCGGGCGAGCGAGCTCGAGAAGGCGGGCAAGAACCGCGAGAGCGACGAGCAGCTCAGGCGCGCCGCCCAGTACTACTCCTTGAGCGGCCGCTCGCTCGCGAAGAGCGTCCAGGCCCGCGCGAGCGACATCACGGCGGTCGCCGACCGGCTCCTCGTCTTCGCCTTCAAGTTCAACGAGGTCCCCGAGAAGTGGGAGAGTTTCGTGGGCTGGACTCCCTCGCGCTCGCGCGAGACCGCGCTCTGGAAGAGCACGGAAGACCTGTACGCGACCGCGCTGGGGCTCGCCCCGAGCTACCAGAACCAGATCAAGCTCGGCCGGGTGCTCGGATTCCAGGGCAAGTACGGCGACGCCGCCGCGGCCCTCGCGCGCCTGTTCGACACCGAGCAGATCGTCCAGACGGACGCCGCGGGCGGGCCGCCGAAGTTCAACGGGCCCCTCATGGCGCAGAAGAAGGAGCTGTTCCTCGCCTACCTCGAGTGGGGCGTCGCCGCGCTGGAGACCGCGATCCAGGAGAAGGACTCCGAGATGTTCGTCCGCGCCGACGACATCTTCGGGAACATCACCCGGATCCCCGCCGCGGACCGGCCCGAGTACTGGCACGCGAAGTACCAGCAGCTGCGCAGCCTGGTGCAGCAGGGCAAGTACCAGGACGCCAAGCTCGTGATGAACACGATCGAGCGCGAGAACTCGAAGCTCGGCGTGCCCGCGGGCCTCGAGAACGAGTTCAAGGCCCTCAAGGCCGAGCTGGGCAAGAAGGTGTTCGACAAGGACACGACCTCGGCCCCGAAGGCCCCTGGCCCGAAATAGCCAGACGAACCGGAAACCCTCGCCATGACCACCCATTCCGTGAAGACACGCAGCCACAGCCCTCTCGGTCCGATCCTCGCGCTCCCGCTCCTCCTCGGCGCGCTCTCCACCCCCGCCGCCGCGCAGGACAAGGACACGATCCAGCTCAAGGACGGCACGAGCGACAGCGGCCTCGTCAAGTCCGAGGAGTACGGGGGCGTCAACTGGCAGCCCGGGAAGGGCGCCGCGCGCACGATCCTGTGGACCGAGATCGCTCCGAACGGGATCACGTACGCCAGCGCGCCGGACTTCCAGAGCGCGCGCGAGGACTTCGACAAGGGCGCCCTCCCCGAGGCGATGGCGAAGTTCGACGAGCTGCTCGCCGACTCCAAGCTGCGGGGGGTGCTCAAGCAGAACGCGATGTTCTTCAAGGCGATGATCCACCAGCGCCTGGGCGAGTACGACCAGGCCATCGCGGGGTACAAGACGCTCGTCGCCGACTTCCCGAAATCGCGCTGGCTCATGGAGATCGGCGAGAACCTGGTTCTCTCCCACGTGGCGAAGAAGGACGTTCCCGGCGCCGGCAAGGCGCTCGACGAGCTCTCCGCGGCCGCGACGTCGGCCGGCGTCGAGGCCGGGTTCAACTCCTCGGTGAACGTCCTCAAGGGCCGGCTCTTCGAGGAGCAGGGCAAGTTCCCCGAGGCGCAGGCGGCCTACGGCGTCGTCGCCACGGCGACCGGCGTCCCCGCGAGCGTGGCGCAGCAGGCGCGCCTCGGTCAGGCGCGCTGCTTCGTCGCCCTGAACAAGAAGTCCGAGGCCGAAGCCATCTTCCGCAAGCTCGCGGGCGAAGACGCGCCCAATCCGGTCCTGGCCGGAGCCTGGAACGGCATCGGCGACCTCATGCTCGAGGATGCCCGCAAGGGCACTCCCGACGCCGAGAAGCTCCTCGACGTCCTCTACTGCTACCTCCGCGGGACCGTCCAGTACACCCCCCTGCCGGGGGAGTCGAGGACCGAGTACAAACGCGCCTGCAAGAGCTCCGCGGAAGTCTTCAAGTTCATCAGCCAGGTGGAAAAGAACAAGGATCGCCAGCGGCTCTATCTGCAGCGGGCGACCGAGCGCGAGGAACAGTTCAAGAAGGAGTTCCCGAGCGGTTGATCGCCCGGAACCCACGCAGCCGGCGCGGCGTCGAGAGCGCCCCCGGCGACCGACTACCCCCATCCCCATCCCCATCCAAGAAAGTCGCAGAGAAGAGATGAACGTATCCCGCAAGAAGTTCGCGATGCTCGCCCTGGTCGCGTTCGTGTTCACAGCCAGCATCGCCTTCGGGCAAGAGGAGCCCAAAGGCAAGTCCCTGCTCGAGCTGTTCGAGACGACCGGGCCCGTCGGTTACCTGATGGTTCTCTGCTCGATGATCGGGACAGCTCTCGTGATCGAGCACGCGGTCAATCTTCGCCGCGAGAAGCTGGCGCCCGCTCCGCTGGTCCAGGACCTCCAGGCCCTGATCGACGAGGAGCAGTACGACGAGGCGATCGAGCTCTGCGACCAGGAGGGCGGCTACATGTCGAACCTCGTGGGATCGGCGCTGCGCATGCGCCACGCGGGCTACGAGGAGATGATCGCCGGCCTCGAGGCCGCCGCGAACGAGGAGTCGGTCAAGCTCCAGACGAAGATCTCGTACCTGTCGCTCATCGGGAACATCGGGCCGCTCCTCGGGCTGCTCGGGACCGTGACGGGCATGATCTCGTCCTTCCAGGTCATCGAGCACCTCAAGGCGCCGACGCCGGGCGACCTGGCGAAGGGCGTGTACGAGTCGCTCGTGAACACGACCATGGGCCTGTTCATCGGGATCGTATTCCTGACTGCGTTCTTCGTGTTCAAGAACAAGGTCACCAAGATGACCATGTCCATGAACCTCCAGGCGGTCGACCTGCTGAAGCACCTGGCCGCCGTGGAGAAGGGCACCGCCTGATCCGGGCGGGGATCTTCCGTCACCCGTCCTTGGGGACCGGGTAGCGGGCGAGAGACAACCAGGAGGCAACCATGGCCCACAAGAAACCGCCGACGGTCGAGGAGAGCATCTCCCCGAACCTCATCCCGATGATCGACATCATGTTCCTGCTCCTCCTCTTCTTCATGCTGGGGGCGGACATGAGCCAGCGGGAGCTGGCGGGCGAGCTCATCCTCCCGGAAGCGGCCAGGGTCCCGGAGGACGACAACAAGAAGGTCGATGGCGAGGAGCACACGACGATCAACATCCACCACGAGACGGAGGACGGCTCGCCCTGCGCCGTGAACGCCAACGGGGGGATCTGCCGCGAGGAAGGCCACTGGCAGTGGTCGATCCGCGGCAAGAACTACAACAAGCGCACGATCAAGGACCAGCTCGCGATCGAGGCGCAGATGAACATGGAGACCGAGCCCGATCCGATCGCGAAGAAGGTCCTCTCCGCGCGCAACGTGCTGATCCGCGCCGACGCCGCGGCACCCTACGGCGACATCCAGGCGGTGATCACGGAGTGCGGAGGCGTCGGCATCTACAAGGTCGAGGTCGCGGCCGCGCGCCCGGCGCCCACGGGCAATTAGGCGGCAATGCCGAGAACGAGAACGGAAGGAAACAGTCATGGCCGGCGGTAGTTCCGAAGACAACCCGGTCCCCATCAACGTCGTGCCGATGGTGGACGTCATCTTCTGCTTGTGCGTCTTCTTCATGTGCTCCTTCAAGTTCAAGCAGCTCGAAGGGGCCTTCGACTCGTGGCTGCCCAAGAACAAGGGCAACTCGGGCACGCCGGCGGAGATCCAGGAGATCCGGATCGCCCTGTACTGGGACACCGGCACCCAGAAGGTGCGCCGCCAGTTCGGTCAGCGCGTGGTCGAGGAGAACGCCGAGCTCGAGCAGCTGATCAAGGGCGCCCACGATGACTGGGTCCTCAAGAACAAGCCCGACGTCCCGCTGATCATCGACGGCGACCCGCGCATCCCCTGGAAGAGCGTGATCGAGGTCGTGAACATGGCGAAGGCGCTCGAGATCCAGAACATCGAGTTCGCGCTCGGCGCCATGGACAAGCCGTAGTTCGCCCGTCGGTGGCCGGCGTCCGGCGACGCGGCGACCCGGGCCGAGGATGACCGACACTCCCTCAACTCCCCCGCCCCGCAAGCCCTTCGCGGGGATGCCCGAACCCGAGCCCTTCTACCGCACGCCCGAGTTCCAGCGCTTCGTCGGGCTGCTCGGCGTCTTCGCGATCGTTGGGCTGATCGCGTTCTACTTCTTCTCCGTCCAGAAGAAGAAAGTGGCGGTCGAGCAGGCCGCCACGGCGCGCGAAGCGACCCTGCCGAAGCTCCTGTCGCCGGAGGATGCGGAGGCGCGGGCGACCAAGCTCTCGACGCTCCTCGAGGGCTCCCTCTCCGACACGCAGAACGGGACGGACTTCGTCGAGACCACGGGCTACCGGAAGCTCCTCCAGATCGTCGCGAGCTACCCCGCGGAGGAGGTCGAGCGCCGGGCCGTCCGCAAGCTCGACTACGGCGCGGCGATGGCCGACCCCGACGCCTGGCGCGGCGAGTTCGTCTGGAGGCGGGGCATCGTCCTGAACCTCTACGCCGAACGCCTGCGCGACCCCGTGTTCGGGATGACGGACGTCTACCGCGGGATCCTGGCCGAGGCAGACGGCGAGATGGGGGTCTTCTTCGACCTCCCCGGGGCGCCGCCCGAGTTCGAGCTGCGCAGGGACCCCGTGGACGTCTACGGGATCTTCTACCGGACGGTGCGCTACGAGCCCCTGTCCCCCCAGGTCAAGGAGAACCTCGTCCGGACGGTCCCCTACCTCGTCGTGAGGTCGATCCGGAAGGTCGAGGACGCCAAGGCCGACCCGACGGGGTTCCTCGGGAACCCCCTGGTCGTGACCATCGTCGGGGCCGGCCTCGTCCTGTTCCTGATGAGATTGCTAATCTATCTGTTTCAACGCCGCCGCCGGCGATCCCGAGCTCCGGCTCTGGGCCGGGAGGCGGGCTTCCGCGAGATGTTCGAGAAGAAGCTGCGACAGGAGAAACGGACCGAAGGTCCGCGATCCCGACCCTGATCCCCATCCCCTGCCCGCCTCGCCCGATCGAAAGCACCGGACTTGCCATGGCCCAATGTGAGAAATGCGGCATCGCCTTCGAACCCTCTGCCAACCGCACGGAGGTGACCTCGCTGCGGATCCTCTGCCAGAAGTGCGAGGCCGAGCGACGGGCCGAGAAGGCCGCTCGTACGCAGGCCGCGACCGCCGCGCAGGCAGCTCCTCGCCCTGCGTCCGCGGCCGCCTCCCCGGCGGCTCCTCGCGTCGCTCCCGCGGCTCAAGCTCCTCGCCCTGCCTCGGCACCGGCCGCCTCCGGTGAGGCGAGGCGCGCGCAGGCACCCGCTCCGGGCGCCTCGCGCAAGTCAGGTGCGCCGGGGAAGAAGGCTCCGGTCGGGACTGGAGTGCGCGGTCAGGAGGCCCGCAAGCTGCACGGCGAGCCGTCGAAGAAGCTCTACCACAAGCCCGTCAAGGCGACCGACGAAGAGCACGCAGGGGAGAACTTCCACCCCGACGTCCAGCGCGAGATCCGCTTCCTGCAGCAGCGCGAAGGCAAGGTGATGAAGATCGCCTGGATCGTCTGCGCCGTGCTGGTGCTCGCGGCGGGCGGTTTCGCGCTCGCCGCCAAGGCGAAGCGCGACGCGACGGCGGCAGCCGCCCTCGAGAAGCGCCAGAAGCTCGACGCCTTCGCGACGAAGATGCAGGAATACGACGTGAAGACGGAGGCCGGCGCCAACGAGGCCATCCGCTATGCCGAGGACTCCAAGCCGATCGGCTGGGAGGACGACCCCAAGGCCGGACAGGTCGCGGGCAACGTCCTGACGAAGGCGCGCGTGGCCCTGCAGAAGCTCGCGGACGAGAAGGAGCAGAAGGAGCGCCTCGCCACCGTCGAGACCGCCTTGCGCGACGCCGCGTCGCAGCCCGTCGACGGGCTGTTCCAGGCGCGCCGCACGATCGGTTCGCTCGAGGAGCTCGGCGACGCGTACGGCACCGACTTCGCCGCGCGCGTCAAGGCGGCTCGCGCGACGATCGACCAGACCATCCTGAAGCGCCTCTTCGAGGAGGCCGCCGCGCTCGCCAAGGCCTCGGGCGAGAGCCCCGAGAAGATGCGCGCCGCGCTGGCCGCCTACACGAAGGCCGAGGACGAGGCGACCGCCGTCCTCGACAAGGTCATGCGCCAGAAGGACGAGGACGCCAAGCAGTTCTACCAGAAGGAGTACCGGCGCATCGTCGACGAGTCCAACGCCTTCGTGACGAGCGTCTTCACTCCCGAGGTGATCGAACGCACGCCCTGGACGGACCTCCTCTCCCGGGACCAGAAGGACAACTGGCAGAACTACGGGAACGAGGGTTTCCGCGGCATTGCCGAGGGCAGCGGCTTCCTCGAGATCGCGGGTCCGGCTCCGGGCACGACGGCGAACGGCCTGGTCGCCGTGCCTTCGACCGGCGGCTACCGCGACTTCGTGATCGACATGGAGTTCACCCTGAACAAGGGCATCGTCGACTGGCTGTTCCGTCTCGGCCGGCGCGTCGACAACACCGTGGAGTACTACCCCGTCAGCACGGACGGCGAGAACGCCTTGAAGGCGGGGACGAGCTACCGGATGGAGGCGAGCTATATCGGCGGCAAGCTCACCGTCTCCCTCTCGCCCGAGGACGCGCCCAGCCTCGAGGTCGAGAGCGGCTGGACGAAGTCCCGCAAGGGCGCCTTCGGGGCCCAGATCCACGAGGGCGTCGAGCTCAAGATCACGCGCCTCAAGATCAAGATCCTCCGGGCCGCCTGACGCCGGAAAATACTGAACCAGGTTCGTTTTCTCGCACCGGGCTGCAAAGCGCCGGGCCGCGCCGCGAAGCTGCGGTCCGGTGCGAGAAAACGAACCTGGTTCAGTATTTTCCGGCCCAACCAGGGGCTTTTTCGCGAACTCCCCCACCCCGGGCAGTTCGCCCTTGGCTTGCCCCGGGCGCGCGAATATAACGTTCGCCCCTCGATCCCGAGTTCCCCTCCCGGAGCCCCGGCTGACGATGATCCATCCCCTCCTCGCGGCCGCTGCCGCGCTCCTGCCCGCTACCCCCTCCGTCCCCTCCCAGCAGCCCCACACCGGCGGGGAGGTGAACCTGGTCCTCCCCGACCTGTCGAGCGTCCCCTTCCTCGGGGTGGACGGGCACACGCTGCTCCTCGGGGGCCTGGGCGTGTGCGTCCTCGGCCTCATCTTCGGCCTCGTGATCTACGGGCAGCTGAAGAACATGGCCGTCCACTCCGCGATGAAGGAGATCTCGGAGCTGATCTACGCGACCTGCAAGACGTACCTCGCGACGCAGCTCAAGTTCATCCTCGTCCTCGAGGTCTTCATCGGGACGATCATGGTCGTCTACTTCGGCCTCCTGCAGCACATGCCGGCGGTCAAGGTCGCGACCATCGTGATCTTCAGCCTGATCGGCATCGCCGGCAGCTGCGTCGTCGCCTGGTTCGGCATCCGCGTGAACACCTTCGCGAACTCGCGGACGGCCTTCGCGGCGCTGCGCGGGAAGCCCTTCCCCTGCTACCAGATCCCGCTCAAGGCCGGGATGAGCATCGGGATGCTCCTGATCTCGATCGAGCTCTTCCTGATGTTGTGCGTGCTGCTCTTCATCCCGCGCGACTACGCCTACCCGTGCTTCATCGGGTTCGCGATCGGCGAATCGCTCGGCGCGAGCGCCCTCAGGATCGCCGGCGGCATCTTCACGAAGATCGCGGACATCGGGTCCGACCTGATGAAGATCGTCTTCAACATCAAGGAGGACGACGCGCGGAACCCGGGCGTGATCGCGGACTGCACGGGCGACAACGCCGGCGACTCGGTCGGTCCGACGGCGGACGGCTTCGAGACCTACGGCGTCACGGGCGTCGCGCTGATCTCCTTCGTCCTCCTCGCGGTGCCGAACGAAGTGGTCCAGGTCCAGCTGATCGTCTGGCTGTTCGCGATGCGGATCATGATGGTGATCGCCAGCGGCGTCTCCTACCTCGTCAACGAGGCCCTGGCGAAGGCGAAGTACGGCAACGCGGACAAGATGGACTTCGAGGCGCCCCTCACGATGCTCGTGTGGCTGACCTCGATCGTCTCGGTCGTGATCACCTACGTCGTCTCCTACCTGCTCATCCCCGACCTCGGCGACGGCAGCCTGTGGTGGAAGCTCTCGACGATCATCACGTGCGGCACGCTCGCCGGCGCGATCATCCCCGAGGTCGTCAAGATCTTCACGTCCACGAACTCGCGCCACGTGCGCGAGGTCGTCGAGGCCTCGAAGGAGGGCGGCGCCTCGTTGAACGTCCTCGCGGGACTGACGGCGGGCAACTTCAGCGCCTACTGGCTGGGCCTCGTGATCACGGTGCTGATGGCGATCGGCTACGTGGTCTCGGAGCAGGGGCTCGACTCACTGATGCTCGCTCCGGCCGTGTTCGCCTTCGGCCTGATCGCCTTCGGCTTCCTGGGGATGGGCCCCGTGACGATCGCCGTCGACTCCTACGGCCCCGTGACCGACAACGCGCAGTCCGTCTACGAGCTCTCCCTGATCGAAAACGTTCCGAACGTGAAGTCCGAGGTGCGCAAGGAGTTCGGCTTCGACCTCGACTTCGAGAAGGCCAAGCACTTCCTCGAGGAGAACGACGGCGCCGGCAACACGTTCAAGGCGACCGCGAAGCCCGTGCTGATCGGGACCGCGGTCGTCGGCGCGACGACGATGATCTTCTCCATCATCGTGATGCTCACCCACGGGCTCACGGAGAACATGGAGAAGCTCTCCCTCCTCCACGCGCCCTTCCTGCTCGGCCTCATCGTGGGCGGTGCGGTGATCTACTGGTTCACCGGCGCCTCGACCCAGGCCGTCGCGACCGGCGCCTACCGAGCGGTCGAGTTCATCAAGAAGAACATGAAGCTCGACGCGGGCGCGACCAAGGCCTCGATCGAGGACTCGAAGAAGGTCGTCGCGATCTGCACGCAGTACGCCCAGAAGGGGATGTTCAACATCTTCCTCGTCGTGTTCTTCTCGACGCTCGCCTTCGCCTGCCTCGAGCCCTACTTCTTCATCGGGTACCTGATCTCGATCGCGCTCTTCGGGCTCTTCCAGGCCCTGTTCATGGCCAACGCCGGCGGCGCCTGGGACAACGCGAAGAAGGTCGTCGAGGTCGAGCTGAAGGCCAAGGGTACGCCCCTGCACGCCGCCTCGGTCGTCGGCGACACCGTGGGCGATCCCTTCAAGGACACGTCCTCGGTCGCGATGAACCCGATCATCAAGTTCACGACCCTCTTCGGCCTGCTCGCGGTCGAGCTCGCGGTCCAGATCGCGGTCGACAACCCGCAGCTGCCGATCATCCTCGCGGCCGTCTTCTTCGCGGTCTCGCTGGTGTTCGTCTACCGGTCCTTCTACGGGATGCGGATCCAGTCGGGCGTCAAGGGGTAGCGCCGGCCTTCGACCTCCGCGCGCGGAGGATCTCGATCGCGATCGGCAGGACCGAGACGACGATGATCCCGAGGATCACGTACTGGAAGTTCCGCTTCACGGCCGGGAGCCCGCCGAACCAGTAGCCGGCCATCGCGAAGCCGGCCACCCACGCCACGCCGCCCGTCACGTTGAAGATCGCGAAGCGGCGGTACTGCATCCGTCCGATGCCCGCGACGAACGGCGCGAACGTGCGCACGATCGGCACGAAGCGCGCGAGGACGATCGTCTTGCCGCCGTACTTCTCGTAGAAGCGCTGGGTCTTGACGAGGTGCTCGGGGTTGAAGAACCGCGAGCGCTCCCAGCGGAAGACCTTCGGCCCGAAGTACTTCCCGATCGAGTAGTTCACGGCGTCGCCGAGCACCGCGGCCAAGATCAGGAGCGTGATGACCTCCGCGATCCGGATCGGGGAGCCCTCGCTGGCGGCCAGGGCGCCGACCGCGAAGAGCAGCGAGTCGCCCGGCAGGAACGGCGTGACGACCAGCGCCGTCTCGCAGAAGACGATCAGGAAAAGGAGAACGTAGAGCCAGGGCCCGAGATCCGCCGCCCACTCGTTCAGGTGGCGGTCGAGGTGCAGGAAGACGTCGACGAACTGGCGCAGGGTTTCCATGGTGGAGGTGGGGTCGCGGAGTTTATCGGCTCTTTCGCTCGACGAGTCGATCGTGGGCGATCGTCGCCCCGAGGAGGATCGCGCCCCCCACCAGCGCCCAGATCCCCGGGACCTCGCCGTGGAAGATCCAGGCCCAGACGGGGTTCAGCACGGGCTCGATCATGAGGAGGATCGACGCCTCGAACGCCGGGATCCGCTGCAGGGCCTTCGTGAGCAGGACGTAGGCGAGCGCTACCTGGAAGACGCCGAGCCAGGCGAGCGCCAGCCAGTCCGTCGCTCCCACGAGCGCGAGCGAGCCCACGAAGGGCAGGCACACGAGGCTCGCGATGACGTTCCCGGCCACGACGGCCGACACATTCTGCCCGCGCGAGCCGAGCCAGCGCAGCCCGATCAAGGTCAGCGCCCAGAAGACCCCGCTGACGAGCGCCAGGAGGTTCCCGAGCAGCGGGTCGGGAGCCGTCTCCTGCGGCGCGCCGACGTCGAGGAAGAAGAGCGAGAGGCCCACCCCCGCGACGCCGAGGAAGGCGAGATCGCGCTTCTCGATCCGCTCGCGCAGGAGCCAAGGCCCGAGGAGGAGGATGTAGAGCGGCGCGGTCGACTGGAGGAAGATCGTGTTGGCCGCGGTCGTGAGCTTGTTCGCGATCGAGTACGAGACGAGGGCCCCGGCATACGAGCCGCCCACCAGCCACTCGCGCCACGAGGGCATCCTGCGCGCCGCCGGGACGAGGGCGAGGAACGCCAGCGCGGCGATCGCGGAACGCAGCCCGGAGACCTGCGCCCCCGTGAGGTCGGTCGCCTTGATCGCCGCGCCACCGGTCGAGAAGAGCGCCGCGGTCGCGAGAACCGCCCAGCGAGCCCGGCTCCTCTCGCTCATCGCGGAGACGATGACAGGGCGCGCGAGGACTCACAAGGCCGTTTGCGCCGCTCGCGGAGACGCGGGACAATCGCCCAGAGACCGCCGTGGAAACGAAGCCCAGGACCCGCGTCGTGCTGCTCGGCGCGAGCAACCTGACCCTCGCCTTCCCGCTCGTCGTCGGCGAGCTGCGCTCGCGCCTGCGCGCGCCCATCGACCTGGTTGCTGCCCTCGGTCACGGCCGGTCCTACGGCACGAGTTCGACCGTCCTCTTCCGGGAGCTGCCCGGCATCGACGAGTGCGGTCTCTGGAGCACGCTCGAGCAGGCCGATTCCCCCGATACGCTCGCGCTGCTCACGGATCTGGGGAACGACATCGCCTACGGCCGCGAGGTCGCGGAGATCACGGCGTGGATCGAGCGCTGCCTCGCGCGCCTCGCCGCAGCCGGAGCCCGTACCACGCTCGTCCGCATGCCGATCGAGGTCATGGAGGAGATCGGCGAGCTCCGCTTCAAGGTGGCGAAGGGGATCATCTTCCCCGGCCGGAAGATCGACCTCGAGACCGTGCGGACCCGCGTGCGAACGCTCGACCGGGATGTGCTCGCGATCGCCCGCGATCGCTCGCTGACCGTGGTCGAGCAGCCGGCGTCCTGGTTCGGCCTCGACCCGATCCACATCCTCCGCTCGCGCCGCGAGCAGGCCTGGCGGACGATCCTGACGGCCCTGGTGCCGGGAAAGGACCCCGTCCCGCACAGGAGGCTCTCGTGGGCGGACCGGCGGATCCTGCGCCACGCACGGCCCCAGTGGAGGCGGCACTTCGGCCGCGAGCAGCGCCGCGGCCAGCCGAGCGCGGAACTGCTGGACGGAACGACGATCTCCCTTTATTGAAGATCGGCTGTCCAACAGACCGCATACACCCACGTAACCTCACGCCCCCATGACGAGCCAGGAACAGACCACCGGATCCCGCGGCAGCTTCGCTGCGATCATCGTGCGCCTCGCCGGCCTGTGGCTCCTCGCCGGAGCCGTCGCGAAGCTCTTTCTGGGCACCCCCAAGGACCTTCCCGAGCTCGTCCGGAACCTCTCGCCTTTCGGGATCGACCTGACTTTCCACCTCGTGATCGGCGTGGAGCTGGCGATCGTGTGCCTGGCCTTCCTCAAGCCGCGTCGGGCGTGGCCCGTGGTGATCGCGCTCTTCGCGTTCTTCGACTACCTCCTCGTCACGCTGCTCCTCGCCGGCGAGGAGAACTGCGGGTGCTTCGGCGCGACGATCAAGGTGTCGCCGTGGGTGATGCTCGGAGTCGACAGCGTGCTCTTGATCTCGCTGCTCGTTTCGCGGCCGTGGTCGTCGATCCGCGGACCGGGCTTGCCCATCGCCGCGGTCGCTGCGGGCGCCGCGGTTTCCTTCGCGCTGCCCTGGGTGATCATCCCCTCGTCGACGGCGAAGAGCACGACCGTCGAGGGCCAGACTCTTGTCGAAGCCCCGCGCTACGTGATCTGGGAACCGGAGAAGTGGGTCAACCGCTCGATCTACGAGATCGAGGACCTGACGCGCTGGATCCAGCCCGAAGCGTTCCCTACGGACGGCCGCGTCGTCTTCTGGCGGCAGAGCTGCGAGCACTGCGCCGCACACTTGCGCGCGATGGCCGAGAAGGACGACCCGACGCGGCCAGTTCTGCTCATCCAAATCCGCGACGACATGAAGTCCACATCCTTGGTCGACCTGATGCCGCGGGGAGCCCATGTGACGACGGTCGAGCTCCCGGAGAACCAGGAAGTCTTCCTGGAGACGCCGTGGGAGTTGCGCGTCGAAGGCGGAACGGTCACGGCCGCCCTCAACCGGAAGGCGCTGGACGAAGGCGGCGGCTAGGCCCCCGCGACGAGGTACGCGATCCAGGCCGAGCAGTCGCGGCAGGTCTCGCCGCTCGCGTCGAGGGCGTAGCTTCCGTTCCCCTGCCCGTCGTTGTCGTCGTCTCCCTGCTCGAACCAGGTCTCGATGCGCGCGAATCCCGCCTCGCGCAGCAGGTCCGCGAGCTCGGGGAGGTTCCAGAAGCGCCAGTGGTACGTGAACGCGCGCCGCATCTCGCTGCCGTCGCGGAAGCGGAAGTGGATGTGGTTGGTCGTCTCGCCGGTCCCCGGCAGGTAGCTCGCCTGGTCCCACACGTAGGTGAAGCCCTCGTCGAGCCGATTCACGTCGACGAGCTCGCTGATCGAGTCGGCGCCTCCGTAGGCGTCGATCGCGAAGAGCCCGTTGCGCGCGAGCCCGGCCCGGGCGCGGCGGAAGTAGTCGAGGAGCTCGGCGCGCTCCTTGAAGATCCAGTACGAGAAGTTCTGCGCGACGCGGAGATCCGCCGGCCGGCGTCCCTTGGCGCGGACGTCCATCAAGTGCAGCTCGACGCGCGCAGCCCGGGCCCCGAGGGGCCCCAGGTTGTGCTTCGTGCCCCAGGCGATCGTCTCCGGATCGAGATCGAAGCCTTCGGCGGTCCGCCCCGCGCGCTTCGCCCAGGTGGCGGAAAGGAGCGCGGTCCCGCAGAAGTCCTCGCGCAAATGCAGCGGCGCCTTGCCATTCCAGCGGCGGTAGACCTTCGACAGGAAGGCGAGATCGGGCTCGGGGGACTGCACGGCGAGCTGGTAGAGCTCGAAGCGGTCCGCGGTGCGGGCCGTGTAGCGCGTCCTGGTGCGCCTCTTGGGAGGGATGAGCTGCATCGGGGGGGGCAGGCGTGCGCCGCGACGAGGGATCAGGATCGCTTGGGACAAGGCTTCGAGCTCCAGGGTCAGCGTTTGGGGCGAGGCTTCGGCTCGAAACCGGCGGTCCACCGCGGGTGCAGCTCCCCGTCCGCCACGAGGCGCACAGCGCCGAGCACCGACACGACGCACTTCTCCATGTGGTCGTAGTCCAGGAGGTCGGCTTCGTCGCTCACGTGGTGGTAGTCGTCGTGGAGGTCGTAGGTCGAGAACGTCTGGCCGACGATCCCGCGCATCACGAACGCGTAGTTGTCCGAGCGCTCGAAGAAGTGCTGGTCGGGCCGCGGATCGGCCAGGACTTCCAGGCCGGCCTTCGAGCAGGCCGCTCCGAGGTCCGTGCGCTCGAACCCCGTCAGCCAGAGCTTGCCGGCGCCGCCGACGAGCGCGTCCGGCCGCCCGATCATCTCGACGTTCAGGTTCGCGATCGTCCGCTCCAGGGGGACGGCCGGGTGATCCAGGTAGTAGATCGTGCCGAGGAGCCCGACCTCCTCTCCCGTGGCCAGGAGGAAGATCACCGTCCGGGCGGGTTTCTTGCCCGAGGCGAGCGCGCCCGCGATCTCCAGGACGGCGGCGCAGCCCGACGCGTCGTCGTCGGCGCCGTTGTAGACGAGGTCCTCGCCGTCCGAACCGGCTTCGCGGGTACCCAGATGGTCGTAGTGCGCGCTGACGACGACCGCTTCCTCGGCCAGGGTCTGATCGTCTCCCCGTCCTGCTCCCGGTATCCGGCCCACCACGTTGAACGCCGGGGGCGCGTCCGAAACCACGTGGGTGCGCAGCGACAGGCTCTCGATCTCGCCGCGGCGGAACCGCTCGAGGAGCGTGCCACGGACGGTCAGGCGCGGGCTCTCGTTCGCCTGCCCCACGCGGGGCAGCGTGATCGATTCCCCGGAGCTCGGCTTGCGATTCGGCTCCCCGGGCTTGTCCGAACCGGCGAGGATCACGAGCGCGAATCCATCCCCGTTCGGGTGACCTGCTTCCTCGAGCCACCGTCGGGCTTGTCCGCGGCCGGTGTCGAGGAAGAGCGCCGCCTCCGGATCGCCCTTCGCCGGGATCCCGCTCGCAGACGCCGCGACCAGCACGCGCAGGTCCTGGCGGTCGAAGGCGGCTCGGGAGACTTCGAAGTCCTGGCCGAACACGGCCTCGATCGGCTGTCCCTCTCCGGCCGCTCGTGACCGGAGCGAGAGCTCGGGCACGGCGCTCGCGCGGACCCGCGCGACGGGCACGGCTTGCAGGAAACTCCCGCCATCGCCCGCCGGCTCGACGCCGCAGCGCTTCAGGGTGTCAGCCAGGTGGTGCGCGGCCAGGACGGCCCCCTGCGTCCCCGTCTTGCGCCCCGCGAGCTCGTCGGAGGCGAGGTAGCGCACGTGGGCCTCGATTTCGGCCCGCGTGACCTCGGGGCGGATCTCGATCTTGGGAGCGGCGGGTGCCTGCGGCGCCTGGAGGTGCGCAAGCGCGAAGAGGACGAACCCGCCCTCGAACGACCTCGCCGCAGGCAACATGCGCGAGAGCGTACCCTGGGCGCGCTCTCAGGGCGACGCGTTCAGGCCACGCATTCGCGGATCGCGCGGATGATCTGCTCGTTCGTCCGCGGGTCGGCGACCTGGACGCGGACGGCGCCTTGGACCTGGCGCGGCACGCTCATGGCGCCCGGGTTCAGGCGCCGATTCACGCGGCGCGCGAGCTCGGCGGGATTGCGCACCTGGAGGAGGATCCAGTCGCCGATCGAGGGCAGAGGGTGGACCCCTGGAATCGAGGCGAGGCGCGAGTAGAAGCGATCCTTTTCTTCGACCATCCGTGCTCTCCGCTCCCCCGTGCCCGTGGCCCGGTGGAGGTCGGCGCGCGCCCCCCTCCGGGTCCGCGACCGTCGCTCCAGGGGATCGAATCGAGGGTGGGAGGGGCCGCGACCGGTGACCTCCCGGCCGCTGAACCTCCCCCGTGCAGCGATCCTCCGACCTCTCTCCGGGAGCCGGGGGCACCCTATCTAGTGCCTCCAGGGTCTACAAGCGCAAGATCAAGGGATGGTTCGGCAATTCTGGGCGGCGTCCCATCATAGGGAAGCACTCCGGTCGCCTCGACGACCCCCGCGCGCGGCCCGAGAATCCACCCTGGAGTGAAGTCTCCCCCGATGCGTCCCGATCCCGCGGACCCGCGCACGACGCGGATCGTCGTGCCGTGTTCGACCTCCAATCTCGGACCGGGGTTCGACTTCCTCGGACTCGCGCTCTCGCTCTTCCTCGAGGTGCGCGTGCTCGGCCCGGCGCGTGCAGACGCGCACGAGTTCGCGCAGATGGAAGGCACCGCTTCGGCCTGGCCCTCGGGCGCGGGCAATCACTTCCTGCGCGCGTTCGATCTCGCCGCGGCGCGTCTCGGCCTTCGCACAGGGCCAATGAGGTTCTCCGCGCGATCCGAGATCCCGATCGCGCGCGGACTGGGGAGCAGCGGAGCCGCCGTCGTGGCGGGTCTGCGTCTGGCATGCGCGATGACTGATCGTCCGGCGAGCCCCGATCAGCTGCTGGCGTGGGGACTCGAACTCGAAGGGCATCCGGACAATTCGAGCGCCGCGTTGCTCGGCGGTTGCACGCTCTCCGTCCCCGTGCCCGGCGGGAGCGTGCGCGTCGTCCGGCAGCCGCTGCACGCCGACCTCGCGTTCGCGGTCGCGTGGCCCTCGCGCGGATTCCCCACACGCGACGCGCGCGCCGTGCTCCCCAAGCAGGTCCCCTTCGCCGACGCGGTCGAGAATCCCCGGCGCCTGGCTCTGCTCCTCGAAGGCTTGCGGACCGCCGACCCCGAGCTGCTCTCGCTCGGCGGCGAGGACCGCCTCCACGTCCCCTACCGGCTGCCGAGGATCGAAGGCGCGTCGGCGGCGATCGAAGCCGCGCGCGCGCGCGGCGCGTGGCTCGCGACGATCAGCGGCAGCGGCTCGGGCCTCGTCGCGATCGGCCCCCACGCGCGGATCGCGGAGATCGCGGCCGAGATGCAGCGGGCGCTGCAGACCGGCGATCCGGCCGCGGAGAGCCGTGTGGTGACGCCCGTGAAATACTGAACCAGGTTCGTTTTCTCGCACCTC
>JBJXFB010000041.1:0-24252 GCA_046155895.1 Planctomycetota bacterium
GAGCATTCATCCGCTGGCGCGAGCGGAGGAGTCGATCGAGGAGGTGCGCGCGAGAGTCACACGGGCGGCCTGAAGCGCGTTGAGAGAGCTTCTGGTGGCCCCGATGCGCCCTCGGGTTCAACACGGATGCCAGTCAGTATCGATCACTTCTTGTCGTGCTTCTTGTCGTGGGCGGCCTCGCCGCCGGAAGACTTGTCCTTCGCCGGCGCGTTGCGCGAATCCCCCTTGGCGGGTGGCGCGCCAGCTCCAGAGCCTCCGGTCGCGGCGATCACCTCCGCGGAGAGCTCGTGCTGCCAGGAGGCCCAGCGGTCCTCGGCCGCTTCCTGGCGGACGTCGGCGTTCGAGACCTCGTCCATGACCCGGGCGCTGTCGAGCAGCAGCTGGTTGACGTCCAGGGTCACGTTGTGGGCCAGGTGGATCTCGAGCTCCTCGCGGAAGCGGAAGAGAGCGACCTTCGACTGCAGGACGCGCTGGACGATCTGCCGCACCTGGTGGACCAGCGCCGTCTCGAGCTCCTTGTCGCTAATCATCCCGTTCTTGACCAGCGTCTCGCCGATGATCGAGGCATGGGTCCCGCCGGTCTGCTCGACGAAGCGCTCGAGCTGGCGCCGGGTCAGGAACCCCAGCCCCACCAGCACTTCGCCGAGGCGCAGCCCTTCCGGCGTGCGGTCGCTGGCAGCGTGGCGGATCGTTCCTTCGGTCAGGCCGATCAGGAAGTTCTCGGTCGGGGTGTCGACCCACAGCACTCCCGTCTTGCGCCCGTAGGCGAGGAAGCTCAAGAGCTCCGCCATCGAGACCGTGGACGAGTTCCCCTGGAGCCCCTGGCGCGACACCTCGAATTTCGGCGGCGTGAACGGGTGCTCGGCGTCCACATGGGCGCGGCCGAACAGCTTGCGCACGAAGCTCTGCCGGTCCTCCTTGCGGGAGGTCGAGCTCGGTTCCTGGCCGACGGCGCGGAGCACCAGCTCGAGGTGGGCTAGCGCGTCGCCGAGATTGGCGGAGAGGAAGGTCTCGCGCTCGGAGGTGAAGAGGGGGAGCGCGGATTCGGCGCTCTGGCAGAGGCTCTTGCACCTCTTGACGAGCTCGGCCACGGCCGCGGGCGAGTGATCGGGAGTCTGGACGTGCTGCTGCATGGTTGGTTCTCGGGGATGGGCACCTGGGGCTCGATACCTTTCGACCGATTCAGTCTTCTTCCTTGAAGGGTGGGTGCGCCCGGCGCGGCCTCCTCGTCCTGGAAGCGCTGCAGGGAGCCCCAGCCCTGGTAAACTGACCACGGACCGGCATGGGGAAGAGGGCGTCGAGCGAGGAAGAAGGGCGCGTCCAGGGCACTTTTTGGCGCGCCGGCGGGACTGGCCGCCTCCTGTCCGGCCTGCTCTCGATCGGGGTGCTCTCGGCTGCCGCCTGCAGCTCCGCCGAGGAGCCGGCGCCGCGGCTGGAGCACAACGTCCTGCTGATCACGCTCGATACGACGCGCGCCGACCGTCTCGGCTGCTACGGCCACACGGCCTCGACATCGCCGCGCATGGACCAGCTCGCCGAGCGCGGGGTGCGCTTCGAGAACGCCATCGCCCAGGTACCGCTGACGCTGCCGTCGCACACCTCCCTGATGACGGGCACCTACCCGGTCTCGAACGGCGTGCGCGTCAACGACGTCGGCGGATTGGGGAGCGAGCTTCCGACGCTGGCGGAGCTGTTGCGCAAGCGCGGTCTGCGCACGGGGGCCTTCATCGCGTGCTGGGAGCTCGACTCGCGTTTCGGCCTGGGCCGCGGGTTCGATCATTACGATGACGATATGCCCGTCGGTGCCGATGGGTTGGACGTGGCGGCTCAACGAAGCGGCGCAGTGGTCTGTGACAGGGCCCTCGCCTGGCTCGGTTCGAAGCCCGACCAGCCCTTCTTCGCTTGGGTTCACTTCTTCGACCCGCATGCGCCTTACGACACGGCGGCTCCGGACGGAAGGAGCTTCGACGACCCCTACGATGCGGAGATCGCCTTCGTCGACGCACAGGTAGGGCGGCTGCTGGATTGGCTAGACGCGGCCGGGAAAGTGGACAACACGCTCGTTGCAGTCGTGGGGGATCACGGGGAGGCCTTCGGGGATCGCGGCGAGGACGAGCATGGCCTCCTGCTGTACGCGTCGACGCTGCGCGTCCCGTTCATCCTCTCGGATCCAACTCGCCTGCCGAAAGGGCGGACGGTCGAGAAGCCCGTGGGCGTCGTGGATCTGATGCCGACCCTTCTCGACGTGCTTGGAATCGGAGGGCCAGCGTCCGTTCAAGGTGACAGCTACGCGAACGCCTGGAGTGGAGCGACGGCGCCGCGCAGCTTCGTGTATTCCGAGTCGGAGTACGCGCGACGCAGCTTCGGCTGGGCTTCGCTCAAGAGCCTGACGACCGATCATTGGAAGTACATCCACGGTCCCGCGCCCGAGCTCTACGACATGCGCGCCGCGAGAGGCGACGCGGATGACGCCGCCGACGTGGCGGGCGAGCATCCCGAGGTGGTCGCCGAGATGGCCGCCCAGCTCGAGCGACTCGTCGCCGGCATGCCGGTTCGCGAAGCCGCCAGCGTGACGCTCGACTCCGACGCCCTGGCGCGAATGGCCAGCCTGGGCTACGTGGCAGGCGCCGAAGCCGAGGACGACGACGGCCGGGTGCGCAAGAACCCCCGCGAGATGATTCCGGTGGTGATCGCGTTCAAGGAAGGGAAGGTGCGCTCGGAGCGCGGGGACCATGCCGGCGCCGTGGCGCTGCTCGAGCCGGCGGTGGCCAAGAGCCCGGAGTCGAGCGAGTTGCACGGCGTGCTGGCCAATGCCTACTACAACCTCGGCCGTGCGGCGGAGGCCCAGCGCGAGTTCGAGCTGAGCCTGCGCTCGATGGCGGACATCCCGTGGAAGTGGTGCGGACTCGGCGACTCGCTGCGCCTGCAGAACAAGCTGGCCGACGCGACGGCCGCCTATCGGCGCGCGATCGAGATCGACGCGAATTGCGGCCCCGCGCATAGCCGACTCGGCGTCGCGCTGGCCGAACAGGGCGATTTCCGAGGCGCCGAGCGTCATCACCGCAACAATCTGGAGTTGAACCCGCGCTCGGCGATCGCGCACACGAACCTGGCCGGCGTCCTGCCGGCGCTGGGCAAGGTCAACGAGGCGCTCGGGATGCTGCGGGACTGCATGCGCGAGTTCCCCGAGCACGCCCAGGCGTACCGCGCGCAGCGGCAGATCCTGATCGATCTCGGACGGCCGGCGGAGGCCATGGAGTCCTTGCGCGCGGGCGTGCGCGCGCTGCCGCGTGATCCGGCGCTGGCGCTGGAGCTGGCATGGGCGCTCGCGACTTCGAAGGACCCGGCGCTCCGCAACGGGACCGAGGCGCTGGCGCTCGCTCATCGGGTACAGGCTTCGAGTCCGGGGAATCCCCTGTGCGCCGATGTGTACGCGGCGGCGGCGGCGGAGACCGGCGACTTCGCGACGGCGGTCGCCTCCGCGAGGGCGGCCTTGGACGCAGCGCAGCGTGCCCGCATGGGGACGCTGGCCCAGGCCATCGCACGCCGTCTGGAGGGTTACAGCGCGGGTCGTCCGCACCGCGAATAGCCGCGCTGCGATCGAGCACGTGCTGCTGGGACGCCCGCGGTGGGCCCCGGCCGTCAGAACATGAGCTGCTGCGCGGGGAGGCGGGCCTCCAGTTGAGCGATGTAGCGGAGCAGGACGCGGCAGAGCCTCTCCCGGTCGCCCTGGATCTCGGCGAGGAGCAGGTCCAGGGGCGGGCGGCTCGCGGCGGCCTGGGCCCAAAGGGCCTGCTCGACGTCCGCGGAAGTGCAGTAGGCCTCGCGGACGGCGATCTCGCCGAGCCGCAGATGGGGCTCGAGGGTCTGCATTTCGAGCAGGGCGGCCAGGTCGTCCATCGTGAGCTTGCCGCGTTCGATCAGGACGGAGCCGATCGAGGCCCAGGGAGTACCGGCGGGCAGGTCGAGCTCAGCGGCTGCGGACTCGGAAAGGAAACCCTCCTGGACCAGGAGGGTGACGAGGCCGGAGTAGCGCTTGGAAGTGTCGAGCACGGCAGGGATCCCGGCGGGAATACCCCCATCATCGGCTTGCGGGGGGCGGCGACCGAAGGCGATCCCTTTACCGGCTGGCTCCCGCCGAAGCCGACCGCGGACACGGCAGCCCTGGCTTGGCCCACGAGCAATGGGCGTCGTCGCGACGGCTCGGAGAACGACTACTTGCTCGTGGATCCCGCCGCAGGCCGGGTCTTCCGGCGTCCGGGCTTCGGGGACTTCTCTCGTGGCAGAGCTTCCACGGCGGAGCCGCTGCTGGGGCTCCTCTTCCTCGACGCCGGAACATTCCTCGACGCCGGGGCGGATTCTTCGCCCGGCACGCGCTCGTCCTCGACGAGCGCGGCCAGCGCGAGCAGCGCGTCGGTGGTCGTGAAGAGCCCCCGCAATCTCCCGCCGTGGGCGACGACGGCCGAGCTGATCCGGCGACGGACCATCTCGCGCGCCACGCGGTAGACGGACTCCTCGGGGTCCACCGCGTAGGGATCCCGCGTCATCGCCTCGGAGACGAGGATCTGGCTCGGATCGGCGGGCGCGAGGCTCTGGACGAGGTAGACGTCCCGCTGGCTGATGAGTCCGACCACGCGGTTCTTCGCGACCACCGGAAGATGGCGCACGTCGTGCAGACGCATCAGCCGGATCGCTTCGGCCAACGGCTGGCTCGGGTCGATCAGCACGACGACGGAGGACATGTAGCGGTCGATCTCGAGGGGGAATCGGCTCATGCGTGTGTACCGGTATGAAGTCGGCTGGAGGTCTCGACGGGGTCAGCATGCGCTGTAGCCCGCCCTCCGGCCGTACGCCACAGTGCGGAGCCGCCGTGGGCCGGGTGCGTAGGGATGCCGATCGGCGCGACGCGACGGCCCGTGCGGGAACCCTAGGGACGCCCGAAGGGCTCGATCTCCATCTGCGGGACGTGGCATTGGAGGCAGCGTGAGCGTTCGGGATGGCTGCACCGGATCCCCTCGCGCGCCGCGGGCCCGGTGTGGCACGCCGCGCAGTTCTCCCGCATGAAGACCGGGTGCGGCAGCGTCGGCGGAGCCAGGGCATGCTGGCGAGTCCCCGGCCTCAGGTCCTGCTCGAGCCCTGCGAATCCATTGGCCACGAACTCCTCGTCCGTCCGCCTGAACACGTGGCACTGCGTGCAGCGGCTGATCGCCGACAGACCCGCCGTCCTCTCGTGGGGCGACGGGACCGAGTATCCGACGCCTTCGACCTCGATCCCCTGGTCTCCGTGACAGCTCGTGCACTCCGCCCCGAACTCCGCGTGCGGAATCACCGGCGGAGCACCGTCGTAGAGGCGCCGCCCCGCTCGTACCGACTCCGCGCTCTTCTCCCGGCCTCCCCCGCCCGGCACGGGCACCTTCGAGCTCGTGTCCGAGGGACCGCAAGCCGCGATCAACAGCAGAGCGAGGGACCACCGCATCCCGTCACACCCGCTCCAGGCGCACCGCGCATTTCTTGTAGTCGGGCTCCTTGCTGATGCAGTCCATCGCGTCGAGCGTGACGAGGTTGACGAGCCGCGCCTCGTCGAAGAACGGCACGAACAAGGACCCTTGCGGCGGCTTGCCGCGCCCGTCGACCATGGCCGGGAGCTCGAGGCTGCCGCGCCGACTGACGAGCCGCACGCGGTCGCCGCTCTTCACCCCCAGCGACGTCGCGTCCGCCCGGTTGATCTCCACGTAGCTCTCCGGCACCGCCTGGTGCAGTTCCTTGACCCTGCGTGTCATCGAGCCCGTGTGCCAGTGCTCGAGCACGCGTCCGGTCGACAACCAGAACGGGTACTGCTCGTCCGGTGACTCCGCCGGCGGGTGGTAGGGCCGCAGCCACACCGCCGCGCGCTCGCCGTATCCCTTCGCCTTGTAGAAGTGGACCCCCTTCTCCTTCTTCACGTAGGGGTCGAAGCCCGCCGCATACCGGTAGCGGGTTTCCTTGCCGTCGACGACCGGCCACAGCATCCCGCGCGTCTTCAGGAGGTCGGCGTAGCTCGCCAGATCCTTCCCCGTGCCCACCCCGAACTGCCGGTATTCCTCGTACATCGGCTCGTGCCAGGCGTCCTCGGGCCAGGGGAACAGGTGGCCCATCTCCATCCGTTTGGCGACCTGGATGATCTGCCACGCGTCCTCCTTCGCTTCGCCGGGCGGGTCGACGAGCTTCTCCCAGTGCTGCGTGCGACGCTCGGAGTTGCCGAAGATCCCCTCGCGCTCGACCCAGGCCGCGGACGGAAGGATCAGGTCCGCGCGGTCCGTCGTCGGCGTCGGATAGATGTCGCTGACGACCAGGAACTTCCCGTCGCCGGGCTTGCGGTCGTAGCGGTTCAGGTTCGGCAGCGAGACCCACGGATTCGTCGTCTGGATCCAGAGCGTCTCGACTTCGCCGCGCTGGAACGCGCGGAACAGGTCGACCGCGTGGTGCCCCGGCTCGGGAGAGATCGTGCCGGCGGGCAGGTTCCAGATCTTCTCCGCCTTCTCCCGGTGCTCGGCGTTCGTGACGACCATGTCCGCGGGCAGGCGGTTCTGGAGCGTCCCCACCTCGCGCACGGTGCCGCACGCCGAGGGCTGTCCGGTCAGGCTGAACGGGTTGTTCCCGGGCCGGCTGATCTTGCCGGTGACGAGGTGCAGGTCCGTGATCAGGTTGTTCATCCACGTCCCGCGGACGTGCTGATTGACGCCCATGCACCAGGTGCTGACGGTGTTGCGCGCGCGGTCGCCGTAGAGGTCGGCGAGCATGACGATCTGGGCCTCTGGAACCCCCGTGATCCCGGACACCGTCTTCGGGTCGTAGCCGTTGTCCTCGAGGAAGGCCTCGAACTCCTCGTAGGAGCTCGGCTGGGTCTCGTCCTGGAACGTGTAGCGCTCCGACTGGGCGCCGAAGCAGCCGTAGCCGATCTTGTCGATGTCCTCGATCCCGCGTTTGAAGACCAGGTTCTCCGCCAGGAACTCGCGGTCGATCTTGCCCTTCTCCACGAGCACGTAGAGGATCCCGTTCGCGAGAGCGAGATCGGTCCCGGGACGGAACTGGACGTACATGTCGGCGTAGTCGGTCGTCGCCGTACGTCGCGTCGCGATGTCGATGATCCGCACGCCGATCTTCTTGCGCTTGGTCTCGAGCACCCGGCTGAAGAGCACCGGGTGCATCTCGGCCATGTTGTTCCCCCACAGGACGAAGTCGTCGCCCGCCTCGAAGTCCTCGTAGCAGCCCATGGGCTCGTCGCTCTGGAACTGCGTCATGAACCCCGAGACCGCGCTCGACATGCACAGACGGGCGTTGGGGTCGAGGTGGTTGCTCTTCATTCCGCCCTTGACCCACTTCAGGGCCGCGTAGCCGTCGAAGACCGTCCACTGGCCCGAGCCGTACATCCCGACCGCCTTGGGGCCCTTCTTCTCGAGCGTCTCGCGGTAGCGGGAGGCGACGAGTTGGAGCGCTTCGTCCCAGGAAATCCTCTCGAGCGTCCCGTCGCTTCTCCGGCGCTGCGGATGCTGCAGGCGATCGGCGCCGTAGAGCATGGCCGGGAGGTGGTAGCCCTTCACGCACAGGAGACCGCGGTTCACCGGGCTGGCCGTGTCACCTCGCACGGAGACGACCTTGCCGCCGCTCGTGCCGACCTCGACGCCGCAGCCCGTGCCGCAGTAGCGGCAGGGAGCCTTGCGCCAGGCGACGTCGCCCGGGAGCACCTTCGTCCCGGAAGCCGTGAGCTCACGCGCCTTCTCGCGGTCGGAGCAGGACCAGGCTGCGATCCCGGCGGAGGCCAGACCGAGCGCTTCGAGCAGTTGTCTCCGGTCCATCGCGCCTAGTCCTTCTTCGGGGGGGCGGCCGGCGCCGGCGGCCGCTCATCCGGCCTGAGCGCCGCGCCCCCCGAGGCCTGCTGCGACGTCGCCGCGACCGGCGCCTCGGCCGTGCCCTTCCAGCGGTGCTCGGGACGAGCGAGGATCTTCTCGATCACGTCGAGGACCGCGCTCCCGGCCGCGACCTTGCCTTCGTGCATCGCGCTCTCGCAGATCTCGCGCGCCTGCGGCAGGAGCTGCGTGTAGAAACGATCGGCCACCTCGTACATGCCGTGCCAGTGCGTGTAGTCGGGCGCCATCATCGCCGCTCCGTGGCGCGCGCGACGTCCCTCGTGGTGCCACAGGTAGAACCACGTCCACTCGATCTCCTCGTCGAAATCGGACTTCGTGATCAGGCCTTCCTTGCGCAGCGCGTCGATGATCGCCTTGCCCGGCTTGGCGAACTTCTCGTTGTAGAGGATGACGAGGTCGTCGTACTGCGTGTAGAAGTTGTTCACGTAGTCCGGCGTGTGGCAGGACGAGCAGACTTCCTTCATCCGCCCGCGTTTCGCCTGCCACGTGTCCGCGATCTGCGCCTGCCGTTTGGCCGGATCGGTCTCGGTCACGACCTTGTGGTTGATGTCGGTGTCGAGGAGCATGCTGATCGGCGGCCGGTTGGTCCACGAGATGCGCTCTCCTGGATCGTGGGTCACCCTGCCGCCGTTGCGGATGTTCCCCGACATGTGGCAGGTCGCGCAGGTCGGCGCGGCGGAGTAGTCCTCGCCCAGCACCCACTTGTCGGCGTCGAGGTTCATCTCGTCCTTCATGTCGCGGTAGACGACGCCGTGCTTGGACTCCTCGTAGATCTCCTTCTGCGGGTGGTCGGGGCCGAGGTGGCACTTGCCGCAGTTCTCGGGCTGCCGGGCGCGTCGCGGCGAGAAGTCGTGGCGGCTGTGGCAGGCCGAGCAGGAGCCGAGCGAGCCGTCGAGGTTGAGCCGGCCGATGCCCGTGTTCGGCCATGTCGCCGGGTGCAGCTCGGGCTTGCCGTTCTGGTCCTTGACGATGCGCGCCACGGCGTCGAGGTTCGTCGGCTTGCCGTCGGGGCCCGGCTTCAGATCGTCGAGAGTGATCATCCCCCCGTCGCTCGAGCGCAGCGCCACCTTGCTGCCGTGGCACTGCTGGCACCCCGACTGCGCGCTCGCCATGCCGTTGACCGACTGGACGGCCATACCCGGCGTGGGCGAGTGGGGATCGAAGCGCTCGCGGCTGCCTTCGACGGTCTCCGCCAGGAAGTTGTCGAGCGAGGCCAGGATGTTGCCCGCGGCGGCGTGGTGGCTGCGCTCGAACTCGCGGAAGACCTCGACGTGGCAGCGCGAGCAGTCGAGAGGAGTGACGACCGCCGCGATCTCGGCGCCGTAGTGCATGAAGGCGTCCGCGTCCGCGTGATCCGCCTGGTGGCACTCGACACAACCGACGCCCTTCTCCGCGTGGGTGCTGCCCTTCCAGTGCGCGATGATCCCGGGAGTCGTCTGGACGTGGCAGTCGACGCAGGCGCGCGAGCTGGCGGGGACGGCGATGTGAGGTTCGGTCAGCCCGGCCTCCTCGCGCTTGCGGGCGACCTCCATCCACTGGACGAACACGAGCGACAGGAGGAAGAGTCCTCCCAAGGCCGCGATCACGAGCTGCTTGGTCTTCAGGGACATCCTCGAAATCCTCTCAGTGGGCTACGGCGGCCTCCCACACGGTCAGGCCGATGATGGTGAGCGCCGCGACGATGCCGATCCAAACGCTGGCCTCGCTCCCTGGCCAGCGCCTGCGCATCCACGCGTCGATGAAAGGCCAGGCGAACATCGTGAACAGGATGAAGCCGGTCGACAGCACGGCGACCGTGGCCGAGAAGAGCTTCAGCCAGCGGAAGGCGACGTAGAAGAACCACTCGGGCTTGATCACCTCGGGCGTCGAGAGCGGGTCCGCGGGCGGCCCCATCGTCGCGGGCAGTGTCGTGGCGAGCGCCGAGAGTCCGATCATGAGGATCAAGCCCATGATCAGCTCGGTGTACAGGTGGTCGGGGAAGAAGCTGAAGAATCTCGGGCTTTCCTTGGGCTCGTCCTCGAAGCGGAACTCGGTCACGCCCTGGATCCGCAGGATGGTGATGTGGATCGCCAGGAGACCGATCGTCAGCGCGGGCAGCACCGCGGCGTGGAGCATGAAGAAGCGCGAGAGCGTGCGCTCGTTGTAGACGTCGCCCCCGAGCAGCAGCTGCTTCATGAAATCGCCGACGATCGGGACGCTGGCCGTGATGTTCGCGCCCACGGTCGCGCCCCAGTAGCTGAGCTGCTCGTAGACGAGGCTGTAGCCGGTGAACCCGAGCATCAGCGAGCACAGGAGCAGGCACATGCCGACGAGCCAGTTGATCTCGCGCGGCTTGCGGTAGGCGCCGGTGAAGAAGACGCGCATCTGGTGCAGGACGACCGCCGCGATCATCAGCGTCGCCGCCCACTTGTGGACGCTGCGCAGGTACCAGCCGAAGGCGGCTTCCTCGGTGATGTAGCGGACGGACTCGTACGCGGTCGCCGGCGAGGGCTGGTAGTAGAAGGCGAGCAGGATGCCGGTCGCGATCTGGACGAGGAACAGGTATGCCGGCGTCCCGCCGAGGCAGAACCACCAGCGCTTCAGGTGATTCGGGACGGGCTCGTTCGTGAGATGGCGGAGGTCCTCGCCGGAAACCGGAAGGCGCTCGCGAAACCAGGCGGCGAGGGCTCCCATCTCAGGCGGTCGACGCGGGTCTCTCGTGGAGGCAAGGATCGTGTCCGGGTCCGGGCGGGGCGCTGCGCGATTCGGGCTGGAGCGACGCGACGCGCCGGCCCCCCTCACCGACGAGGCTTTGAGTCGGCACGCGGATGTAGAGGAGTCGGCCCTCGACCTTGAGCTCGTAGCGCGGCAGCGACTGGCCAGCGTCGGCGGGCGGTCCTCCGGTCGCCTTGCCGGAAGGCTCGAACACCCCGTTGTGGCAGGGACAGAAGAAGCGGTTGTTCTGCCCCTCCCAGTGGACCTGACAGCCGAGGTGCGGGCAGGTGGAGGAGAGCGCGATGAAATCCTCGGCGTTCTCGCCCGGAGTGCGGCGCGCGAGGGTCACCTTCTCGCCGGCGGGAGATCGGAAGACGAGCGATTCGCCGGGAGCGAGCCGCTCGAGGGTCGCCAGATAGACCCATTCGAGCATGTCGGGCTTGGCGGGGAATAGGTAGCGGGCCGCGATCAAGCCGGCGGTGCCATAGCCCGCGGCGAGACCGCCGGCCATCGCGACGCCCGAAGCACGAGCCAGGAACCGCCGTCGATCATCGGCCCCAGCCGGAGACTCGGGACGGCTCGGTCCAGGGCTGGCTTCGCTCGAGGGGTCGGACGACATGCTGCGCGAGGGTAGGGATCGCTCGCGGAACCCTCAAGCACGCGGAAGTCCGCGCTGTGAGTGCGCGGCCGGGGAAGAGCTCGCGTTGTCGGTGACCCGTCTCGGTCGCGCTGCGCGGGCGCGGAAGATTCCTCCTCCCACGGGAGAATTCCCCACGTGGTATCGTCCGCGGGTTGATCCGGCGCGTGCCGTTGGGACCCGGGCGTGATCCCTCGTCCGGTCCAGGACTTGCCTCAGCAGCTTCGGAGGTCCCATGCGAGCCACAGAGATTCTGGTAGCCGAACACCAAGTCATCCTGCGAGTCCTGGACTGCCTGGAGAAGATTGCCGAGGACGTCCGCAAGGACAGGGAGCTGGATCTGCGTTCCGCTGGAGAGATCCTCGATTTCCTCGGGAACTTCGCCGACCGCTGCCACCACGGCAAGGAAGAAGGCTCGCTCTTCCCGGCGCTCGGCCGCAAGGGCATGCCGAACGATGTCGGCCCCGTGGCGGTCATGCTGATGGAACACGCGCAAGGCCGGGAGCAGATCGCGGGGATGCGCGCCGCGTTCGTCGCGGCCGAGCACGGCCGTCCCGGAGGCGCCGAGGATTTCTCCGTGCACGCCCGAACGTACGTCGACCTGCTGCGGGACCACATCGCCAAGGAGAACCACGTGCTGTTCCCGATGGCGGACCGGATGCTGAACGCATCCGAGCAGGCAGAGATCCTGGAAGCGTTCGGAAGGGTCGAATCGCACGATCTCGGGGCCGGAACCCACGAGCGGTACCTAGCGCTCGCCGACGCCCTCGTCGCTCGACTCGGCCTCCCGCCCTCGGCGCGCCCGCTCGCGCCGGCCGGTGGGTGCTGCGGTCACGGCGCGAGCCGCTGCTGATCCGCGGGCGATTCGACCCTAGTTCGCTGCGCTCGCAGAAGCAGCGCCGACGGCCTCGCCCGCTCGGCGGAAACGCGCTCCGAAGTGTCGGAGGACTGCCGGCGCCTCGACGATCTCCAATCCTCGCACGCTCTCGCGCCGGTCCCAGACGGCGGCGACGACCTCGATGACGTAGTCCATGTGGCTCTGCGTGTAGGTGCGCCTGGGAATCGCCAGACGGACGAGCTCGTGGCGCGCCGGCCGATCGTCCCGTCCGAGCATGACCGTCCCGATCTCGCACGTGCGCAGTCCGCCCTCGAGATAGAGCTCGACCGCCAGCGTCTGGCCGGGGAGCTTCGCGCGCGGGATGTGCGGGAAGAATCGCGCCGCGTCGATGAAGACGGCATGGCCCCCCGCGGGCTGCACCACGGGGACGCCGCGCATCGTCAAGCGCTCGACCACGTACCGGATGCTGGCGTGGCGGTACTCGAGGTAGTCCTCCTCGAGACACTCGTGCAGGCCCTGGGCGATCGCCTCCAGATCGCGGCCGGCCATGCCGCCGTAGGTCGGAAAGCCCTCCGTGACCACCATCCGCTGCCGGAGACGAGCGGCCAGGGCCGCGTCGCGACAGGCGATGAAGCCGCCGATGTTGGCGAAGAGGTCCTTCTTCGCGCTCATCGTGCACCCGTCCGCCAGATCGAAGAACTCGCGCGCGATCGCCCGGGCAGGCCGGTGGCCGTGGCCGGCCTCGCGCTTCTTTACGAGCCAGGCGTTCTCGGCGAAACGGCACGCGTCGAGGAAGAGCGGGACGCCGAAACGGCTGCAGAGAGAGCGCGCGCCGCGGAGGTTCCGGAGACTCACGGGCTGGCCGCCGCAGGCGTTGTTCGTGACCGTCATCAGGACGAGGGGAACCTTCCCCGAGTGCTCTTCCAGGCAGGCTTCCAGCGCGGCGAGGTCGACGTTGCCCTTGAAGGGGTAGCTGCTGCGCAGGTCTCCAGCCTCCGCGCAGGGGAGGTCGACGGCGGCGGCCCCGCTCGCCTCCACGTTGGCCCGCGTCGTGTCGAAGTGGGTGTTGCTCGGGATGATCTTGCCCGGGCCGCCGACCGCCTGGAACAGCAGGTGCTCGGCCGCGCGGCCCTGGTGAACGGGGACGACCTCCTCGAAGCCCAGGACCAGCCGCACGGCGCTCCGGAAGCGCTCGAAGCTCCGCGCCCCGGCGTAGGACTCGTCGCCGCGCATCATCGCAGCCCACTGCTCGCTCGACATCGCGCTCGTCCCGCTGTCGGTCAGGAGGTCGATGAGGACGTCCTCCGCGCGAACGCCGAAGAGGTTGAATCCCGCGGACTCGAGGATCGCCTCGCGCTCGGCGCGCGTGGTCGGTCGGATCGGGTCGACCGACTTGATCCGGAACGGTTCGATGATCGGCAGATCGGCCCGAGGGTTCATGCGACATCCTCCTCTTCGGCCGAGGCTATCCGCGCGCCGGACTTCGACGCGCTGGCCGAAGTGCGTAGATGTGCGTGGAACACCTGCGCAGAAGGTTTTTTTCGCAGCCTACGCACTTGTTCGTGACGCGCGTACGCCTTGGAACCCCGCCGTGCGCGCACGAAGTGGGCGATAGCATGGAGACGATGCGCTCACGAACTCGCCATGATCTCCCTCGTCACGGGGAACTCGACGCGCCGGTCGTCCTCACCCGGTCCGAGGCGGCGGGCAACCAGATCGTGAAGCGGCTTCCCTTCCCCGGTCGGCTCGCCACCTCGATCCTCCCGCCGTGAGCTTCGACGTTCTTCCGCGCGATGCAGAGGCCGAGTCCCGTGCCGCGGGCCTTGGTGGTGAAAAACGGCTGGAAGATCGAGGTCAGCAGGTTCTCCGGGATCCCGGCTCCCGAGTCGACCACCGAGACCTGGATCCACTCGCCGACCTGCTCCGCCTCGATCCGGATCGCTCCCCCGCGGCTGGCGGCCTGGGCGGCGTTCAGAATCAGGTTCTGGACCGCCTGACCGAGGAGCTCCGCATCCGCGAAAACGACGAGGCCGGGGGAAACCTCCCGCTCGATCGGATGCATGCGGACCTCCTCCAGCAGATCGAGGTGCGCCGCGGCGGCGGCCAGGAAGCCGGCTACATCGATGCTCTCGAGCCGAGGCGGTCCCGGCCGCGCGAAACGCACGAGATCGCGCGCCGTCTCGTCCAGGCGCTTCACCTCCAGGGTCGCTTCCTGGAGCACCTCCAGTCCCGGGTCCCCCGGAGCCAGCTTCCGGGCGAACAGCTGGATCGCCGAGTAGATGCCCGCGAGACGATTCTTGATCTCGTGCGCCAGGGTGACGGACATCTCCCCCACGATCGCCATCCCGCGCGCGCGGGCGAGTTCGTCCTGGACTTGCCGTTCCTCGGTGACGTCGCGGAAGACGGCCGAGGATCCGAGGACGCGGCCGCGGGTGTCGTGCAGAACGGACCGGGTGAGGCTCACCCAGCGTTCGACCCCGTCCTTCCTCACGCGGCGCGTGACGAAGTTGCACAGGGACCCATCCTCATCGAGTCGGGACCGGATCCACTCGAGCTCCCCGGCCTCCCGGAGATCGGCGGGCATCAGGAACCCGATGCGGCGGCCGACGACCTCGGTGCGCGGGTACTGGAACATCGCTTCGGCGCCCTGGTTCCAGAACCGGATGACGTCCTGCGAGTCGATGAGGATGACCGCATCCCCCGTCCGTTCGATCAGGTCGCCCAGATCGACGTCGGCCCGCTCGAGGCTCCCTCCGAGCGGGGCCAGGAAGAAGCGCGTCCCGCTCAGCTCGAGCGGCGCCGTAGTCGAAGGCGGAGGGTCCTCTCGCACGAAACGCCCTCCACTCAAAAAGGCGGCCAAGCCCGTCCCGAGTCCCGGCCGCACCCCCGAACCGCCCGAGTGCGGAGGATTCCCCGCCTCCGCGCGAACTCTCCGATCCCCCTAGAGGTTGCAACATGAGCGCACGAGTCCTGGTAGTCGACGACGAAAAACTCATCCGCTGGGGGCTGTGCCAGTCCCTGAAGGACGCGGGCTACGGCACCGAGCAGGCCGGCACCGTGTCGGAAGCGCTCGACGCGGTGGGACGCGAGATGCCCGACCTCCTGCTGCTCGACTACAAGCTCCCCGACGGGTCGGGGATCGACGTGCTGCGGTCCGTGCGCAAGGCCTCTCCGCGCACGCCCGTGGTGATGATCACGGCCCATGCCAGCGTCGGCGGAGCCGTGGAGGCGATGAAGGAGGGCGCCTACGACTACCTGGGCAAGCCCTTCGAGCTGGACGAGGTGATCCAGACCGTGGGCCGCGCGCTCGAAGCCGGACATCTCCGCGAGGTGATCGCCCGTTCGCGCGAGGACGCGCGCAAGGAATCCGCGCTCGACAACATCGTCGCTTCGAGTCCCGGCATGCAGGAAGTCGTGCGCCTGATCCGCCGCATCGCCGAGAGCGAGGCGAGCACGATCCTCCTGCTCGGGGAGAGCGGCGTCGGCAAGGGACTGGTCGCGCGGGCACTGCACTTCGCGGGTCCGCGCTGGGAGAAGCCGTTCATGCACATCACCTGCACGGCGCTCCCGGAGGCCCTGCTCGAGTCGGAGCTCTTCGGGCACGAGAAGGGCTCGTTCACGGACGCCAAGGTGCAGAAGAAGGGGCTGTTCGAGCTCGCCGACGGCGGCACGGTCTTCCTGGACGAGATCGGGGACCTGCCCCAGGGGATGCAGGGCAAGCTCCTGCGCGTCCTCGAGGACAAGGCCTTCCGCCGCGTGGGCGGGTCGCGGGACATCCAGGTCTCGGTGCGCATCGTCGCGGCGACGAACAAGGATCTCGCCAAGGAGGTCGAGGCCGGGCGCTTCCGCAGCGACCTCTACTTCCGCCTGCGGGTCATCCCGATCGAGATCCCGCCCCTGCGGGAGCGCGTCGAGGACCTCGTGCCGCTGGCCGACTCGATCGTGCGCCACTTCAACCGCGAGCTGCGCAAGAACGTCGGCGGCTTCGATGCCGACGCGATCGCGATGATGAAGCGGTACGCCTGGCCGGGAAACGTCCGCGAGCTGAGGAATGCGATCGAGCGCGCGGTGCTCCTGACGGATGGGGCGCGGCTCACCTGCCTCGACCTCCCCAGCGAGATCCGCAACCTCCAGCGCCCGGGCACCGGCGGATCGGACACGATCCGGCTGCCGCCGGGAGGGCTCGTGCTCGAGGAACTCGAGAGGGAAATGGTGATCCAGGCTCTGGCGCGCTCCCGCGGGAACCGTACTCGCGCGGCGGAGTTCCTGGGGCTGAACCGGGACCAGATCCGGTACCGGATCGAGAAGTTCGGCCTCGGGAACACGCCCGTCAACGGAGCATGACTCCAGATCGAGGAGCGGTCAGCGCATGGAGACGAAGTCCTTCATCACGATCTTCTTCTCGATCCTCGTCCTCGAGATCGGCGACAAGACCCAGATCGCGACGCTCCTCTACGCTTCCAAGGACAAGCAGGGGCTCCTGGCCGTTTTCGCCGCGGCGTCGCTCGCGCTCGTGGTCGCGGCGGGCGTGGGCGTGCTCGCGGGAGCCCAGATGGGCAAGTGGCTGAGCCCGGCCGCGCTGCGCTGGATCGGCGGGCTCGGCTTCATCGCCGTGGGGATCTGGACGCTGCTCGGCAGCGAGCGCTGATCTCAGCTCGCGGTCCGTCCGCGGATCTCGGTCTTCTGCCCGGCCGGTCGCCCCTCGGCGCTCCACCAGCGCCAGACCACGACGGCCAGGATCCCCGCAACGGGCAGGGCGACCGTCAGCGCCGGCGAGCCGAGCCAGGAGTGCACGGTCGGCTTCCCGAAGGTCAGCGGATCGACGAGCCACGGCTTCAGCGCCGCATAGAGCGCGGCGTAGACCGCGGTCCCCGCCAGCCCCCCGGCGATCGCGAAGAACGCATCCTTCCGGCCCTCCGCCGCCGCCGCGAGCGCCGTGCCCGGGCAGTAGCCGGTGATCGCGAAGCCCGCCCCGAAGATCCCTCCACCGACCAGGACCGCGACGAGGTGGAGCGTCTTGATGCTCGTGTGTGCCAGTTCGAACGAGGCCAGCAGCGCGATGCCGAGGATCCCCGTGCCGATGGCGACGACGAGGAGCTTGAAGAGCGAGAAGTCCTTCAGGCGCAGCATGTCGAGGATCATCCGCGGGTTGGAGAGCCCCGAGAGCGAGAGGATGGCGCCGAACGCGACGCCGATGAGGAGTCCCAGCACGAGGGGGTTCACGGCTTCACCTCCCCTCCGCGCGAATACATCGCGCGTCCGGTGAGCACCGCCGTGCCGAACGCGGCGATCGCGAAGAGGATCGAGCTGACGGCGAGCTGCGAGACGCCCGAGAGGATGTGCCCGCTCGTGCAGCCGCCCGCGAGCCTCGCGCCGAGGAGCAGCAGGACTCCGCCCGCGAACGCGGCGGCGAACCGCAAGGCCCGCGACGGACCGAAGCGTGCGAGCCACGGCGCGGGCACGCTCTCGCGCGTGCGCCGCCGGAAGAGCGACGACGCGATCAGCGCTCCGATCGGGATCCCGATCACGACCATCTCGGCGTAGCCGAAGACGATCTTCTCGGCCCGGAAGTAGGGGTTGGCGTCGGCCGCGGCGGGCGCGACGAGGTCGCACACGCCTCCGACGGCGCGCACGTACTGCGTCGAGACTCCCAGCGGCTGGACCGCGAGGACGGCCACGAGCAGGAGCCCGCCGAGGAGCAGCCCGCCGGTGAGCCAGTGCAGAACAGGCTTGTCGACCATGAATCCACCTCCAGGCCCCCCTAGTACGGCCCCCCCGCCGCGCCGCCCATCAGCACAAGTTCGGAGTCGCACGGGCAACTCGGACGTACGTCTCGCCCGGATCGTGGAGGAGTATTCCGGCACACCGCGAAAGTTCTCGCGGCGGCGCTGGCGACCGAGCCGCTCTGCCGATCGGGACGGGCGGTCCGTTCTTTGCCAAGGGACAGGCGTCGAAACACCCGCATGAGAGAAGCCACCGCAGCCGTTTCGCTGGGCTGGATGCTCGGCATCGCCGGCTGCGGTCCGCCGCCGGCCGTCGTGGCCTGGCGGGGACAGCCGACCGCCGTGGCGGCGGCAGCGGAGGAGAGGATCGAGGTCCCGCCTCCGCCCTTCTCCGACGGCGTGTTCCCGTGCTCCGACTGCCACGATCCCGATATCCCCGTCAACACGACGCGGCGGCCGATGCAGGCGGCGCACCAGGACATCGTCCTGCACCACGACGCGGAGCATCGCTGGTGCCTCGATTGCCACGCGGAGAAGGACCGGGACCGGCTGCACCTGGCGAGTGGGGAGCTCGTCGATTTCACGGAATCGTACCGCCTGTGCGGTCAATGCCACGGCGACAAGGCGCGCGACTGGAAGGCAGGCGTCCACGGCCGCCGCAGCGGGATGTGGGACGGGCACAAGACCTACCTCCTGTGCGTCCACTGCCACGACTCGCACGCCCCGGCCTTCGAGCCGCTCGAGCCCCTGCGTGCGCCCGTCCGTCCCGCGAGGAGAGCACCGTGACGCAGGTCCTGCCGAGCCGTCGGGAGTTCCTGTGCGCCCTCACGGGCTGCGCTGCGGCGGCAGCCGGCGGCTGCGCGGACATCACCCACACCTCCTGGTTCCGCGGGCGATTCAGCGAGTTGTCGGACGAGGAGAAGCGGCGCGTCGTCGCCGAGCTCGAACAGGAGCACGGAGCCAAGTTCGGCAAGGAAGTGACCGTCGGTGTGGAGCCCGCCCGCCCCGGCGTGGTGTTCGGATACGCGCTCGACCTCTCCCGCTGCGTCGGATGCCGGCGCTGCGTCTACGCCTGCGTCGAGGAAAACAACCAGAGCCGCGACCCGGAGATCCACTGGATCCGCGTGCTCGAGATGGACAAGGAGAAGGGCATCGACTTCGCCCACGCCGACGCCTACTACGAAGCGGAGAAGGTCCCGCGCGAAGGGCACTTCTACCTGCCGGTCTCCTGCCAGCAGTGCGAGAACCCGCCCTGCGTGAAGTCCTGCCCGGTCGGCGCGACCTGGACGGAGCCCGACGGGATCGTCGTGATCGATTCCGAGTGGTGCATCGGCTGCCGGTGCTGCATGTCGGCCTGCCCGTACGGGGCGCGGCACTTCAACTGGGCCGAGCCCGAGATCCCGTCCGACCAGATGAACCCCAAGACGCACTACCTCGGCAACAGCCCGCGGCCGAAGGGGGTGGTCGAGAAGTGCACGTTCTGCATCCAGCGCGTTCGCAACGGGCGCTACCCCGCCTGCGTCGAGGTGTGCCCGGTCGGGGCGCGGAAGTTCGGCAACCTGCTCGATCCCGCCAGCGAGGTCCGGTACGTCCTCGAGCACAAGCGCGTGTTCGTCCTCAAGAACGAGCTGAACACCCGACCCCGGTTCTTCTACTTCTACGGGCCATGAAGACCTTGAGGCTCTTCGGCAGCTTCGCCGCGGGGAGCCTGCGCCTCGTCCTGCGCGGGAACGCCCTGTACTGGCTGTGGATCGGCCTCCTCCTCGCGCTGATCGGCGCGGGGACTTCGGCCTGGCTCGGCCAGATCGAGCACGGTCTCGTCTCGACGAGCATGCGCGACCAGGTGTCCTGGGCGTTCTACATCGGGAACTTCACGTTCCTCGTCGGCGTCGCCGCGGCCGCGGTCCTGCTGGTGATCCCGGCCTACGTCTATCACTGGAAGCCGATCAAGGAGGTCGTGATCCTGGGCGAGCTGCTCGCGATCGCCGCGATCGTGATGTGCAGCCTGTTCGTCACCGTGGACGTCGGTCGGCCCGACCGGCTCTGGCACCTCTTGCCGGGCCCGGGGAAGCTGAACCTCCCGGGCTCGCTGCTCGCCTGGGACGTGCTCGTGCTGAACGGCTACCTCGCCCTGAACTTCGTGATCGTCACCTACCTCCTCTTCACGATGTTCCGCGGGAGGAAGCCCGACGAGCGGTTCTTCCTCCCGCTCGTGCTGCTCTCGATCCCGAGCGCGATCGCGATCCACACGGTGACGGCCTTCCTCTACAACGGGATGCCGGCCCGGCCCTACTGGAACGCGTCGATCCTGGCGCCGCGCTTCCTGGCGTCGGCCTTCTGCTCGGGTCCGGCCGTCCTGCTGATCCTGATGCAGCTCCTGCGCCGGTTCACGCGCTTCGAGATCCACGACGAGGCGATCTGGAAGGTGGCCGAGCTCATGGCCTACGCGATGTTCGTCAATCTCCTCCTGCTCGGTGCGGAGGTCTTCAAGGAGTTCTACTCGAACACCGAGCACGCGATCCACATGAAGTACATGTTCGTCGGGGTGGCGGGACACGCGGCGATCGTCCCGTACATGTGGCTCTCCGTGGCCGCCTCGGTCGCGGCCTTCGTGCTCTTCCTGATCCCGCGCACGCGCCGGAACCCGATCACGCTGAACCTCGGCTGCGTGCTGATCTGGGCCGGCGTCTACCTCGAGAAGGGGATGGGCCTCGTCATCCCGGGCCTGACTCCGGACACGCTGGGCGAGATCTACGAGTACTTCCCCTCATGGACGGAGCTGTGGGTCTCCGCGGGGATCTTCGCGGTCGGTTTCCTGCTCTTCACGCTGATGGTCAAGGTGGCGACCCCGATCATGCTCGGCGAGTTCCACGCTCGGTGACGGGTGCAGGAGGTAGCGAGCCACGGCTTCCGGGACGGAATGCGCGTCCAGCTTGCGCAAGACGTTCTGGACGTGATTGCGGACGGTGACGTAGCTCACGTGGAGCCGGCGAGCGATCGCGTGCGTGTCCTCGTCCCCGGCGAGCAAGGCGAGGATCTCTCGCTCGCGTTGCGTGAGTCGCGCCGGCGTCGATCCCGCCTTGCGGGCCGGCGTTCGGGCGGCGATCCGAGCCAAGTAGCCGTGGACGCGTCCGAGACGATCCTCCCCGTGAGCCAGATGGACCAGCCACGGTGCGCACTCCGGGCCTTGTAGGGGGATGCAGGACACCTGGACCCAGGTCGCGAGCCGGCCTCGCACGGGAACACGCACGGCCATCGACTCGATCTCCCGGCCGCACCGGGCCAGCAGCCGGACCTCGCAATCCGGCCTGCAGACGGAAACGCCGGATTCAGAGACCGCGCGGATCACGCCGTGACAGGGCCGGCCGACAGCCTCGCCGGCCGGGAGGTGGAACAGCCGCTCCGCGCGTTCGTTGAAGAACGCGATCCGACCCTCTGGATCGCACACCCAGAGCGCGAAACCCACGCGCGAGATCCAGTCAGGCATCCAGGAGTGCGGAGCATTCATCGAACACGGATCCAGAATGATGCCGATGCATCATGGGCAGCGGGTCTGGAGTGGAGATAACGTGCGGACACAGAGAGACAGGAGAGCAGGCCGGCGGGCGCCGGCCCGCGAAACCTGAAAGGAAGATGAACATGACAACCGCAACCATGACCAAGAAGGAGACCTCCCTCGCCAACGTCGGAGCGCAATACCGCTGGGAGAACCTGGTCGAACCCGGCGTGTACTTCTCCAACTGGAGCGGCCACCTGATCCGCATTCCGCCCTATGCGCTCAAGGAGGGTTTCTCCCCGGTCATCGAGATCATCGGACGTGAGCCGATGCTGGTGACCAAGCTGAGCGACGATCCGTACCTCTGCATCTCCAAGGCGCGGATGCTCGCCGCCAACCTCGATCTGGCGGTCAACTTCTGATCCCGGACAGGGCAGGACGACCACCGCACGATGGGTGAGGTGTCGCGCCAGGGGTCGCCGAACGACGAACGTGGGACCCCTGGCGCGGCTGTTTCCAGCCCGAACGCGCGGTGCCGCGCGCGGAACGACGTGCCGTTCGCTCGAGAACTGCAGCATCGATGCGAGTCCTCCGATCGCCAGGTGTATCCGTGATCGCTCCCGCTGAACAGAGCCTTTCTCGCTCCCGAGCTCGCGTTCCCATTCCGGAGTCGCGGTCTACGCACGAGTCCGTAGGTGGTGGACCGGGAGCGGGCCCGGATGACGTGCCCCCCGAAGTAGGGCCGGCGAGCGGCATCGAGCGCACCCAACCAACGACCTGATCGAACCCCTCACCTCAGCCCGCAACGCACATCAGCAGCGGACTGAAAAGCGATACAGGCTCACCACCTGCGGGACACGCACCTGAACGCGCGCGGCAGCCAAGTCGCGGGGAAAGCGCTGGCCGAGCGGATCGAACGCCGCGAAATCGCTCGCCGCACGCGCGGCGGCTTGCCGGGTGGCTCCGAATCATCGCGAGCGGGGCTGCCAGCATTGCGCTCGACGCGCTCGTGGGGATCGTCGCATCGCACCGATCTCACTTCTTCACTTCGGGGCGGCAGACGAGCCCGGCATCTGCTCGAGCATCGCGTCGCAGCGCGCCGCGTCCGCGGGCCGGCCCCAGGCCCGATAGTGCTCGACGAGCCGCTCGAGCGCGTCGCGCTTGCGCCCCGCGCGTGCCGGAGGCGGCACCAGACACTCGAAGCCCGCGACCAGCAGCGGCTCCGCTTCCTCGTGCCGGCCCTGCTTCGCGAGGCTCTCCCCGAGCATGCTCGCCGTGTCGTAGCGCCTCCATCCCGTGGGTTCGTTCGCGACGCGCAGGGCGAGCGACTCGCGCAACAGCGGCTCGGCCTCGGCGGCCAATCCCCGCGCCAGCCTCACTTGTGCCAGCAGATCGAGCTTCGAGGCGAGGTCGAGGCCCGGGGCGCCGGGTTGCGCGCGCGTCGCATCCAGCGCCGCGGCGAAGAGCGTGTCCGCTTCGAGGAGCTCCCCGCGCGAGCGGAGCAGGAGCCCCAGATTGGAAGCGGCCGTGATCGTGCCGGGATGGGCCGGTCCGAGCGTCGCGAGACAGCCGTCGCGCACCTCGCGCAAGATCGGCTCGGCCTCGGCCAGCTCACCTAGGCTCGTGAGCACCTGGCCCAGGTTGTTCAGCAGCATCAGCGTGACCTCGTGCCGGTCGCCGAGAGCGCGGCGACACGCATCGAGGCCCTCGCGCAGCAACGGCACCGCCAGCTCGCTCTGCGACTGCTGCTGGAGCAGAGCGCACAGGTTGCCGAGGCAGGACAGGGTCATCGCGTGCGCTGGTCCGAGTTCCCGGCGCATGCCCGCCAGCGACTCGCGCAACAGGGGCTCGGCCTCCGACAGCCGGTCCTGGAGCTGGAGCACGGTCGCCAGGTTGTTGATCGAGATCAGCGTCTCCGGGTGGCCGTCCCCGAGGATGCGACGTCGGCCGGCGACCGCGTCGCGCGCGAGCGCCTCGGCCTCGGCGAGCGCGCCTTGGTCTTTCAACAACGAGCTCAAGTTGTTGAGCGAGGAGAGCGTCGCGGGATCCTCGTCGCCGAGCGTGCGTCGTTGACCGGCGAGAGCCGACCGCAAGAGCTGCTCGGCCTCGGGCAGGCGATTCCGCGCCTGGAGCAGGACGCCGAGATTGTTCTGCGTGGCCAGGGTCTGGGCGTCGTCGACCGGCCGTGTGCGCAGGAGTGCCGTCAACGATTCGCGGATCAGCGGCTCGGCCTCCGCCAACTCGCCTTTCTCGTGGAGCATCGTGCCCAGGTTGTTGAGGGCGACCAGGAGAGCCGGGTCGTCGGCTGCGAGCCTCTCGCGGCGTCGCGCGAGGACCTCGCGCAGGATCGGCTCGGCCTCGTCGAATCGCCCCTGCTTCTGCAGCAGCGTCCCGAGCGCACCGAGCGAGAGCAGCGTGTCCACATGGTCGGCGCCGAGCGCGTCGCGGCGGATCGCGAGCGCGCGCTGTTGGGGTTCCATGGCCCGGTCGAGCAGGCCGATCTCGCGCAGCGTGGTGGCGAGGGTCTGCAGCAGGCGCGCCTGGACGAGGGGTTGGTCCTCGAACTCGCGCGCGACCGCGGAGAGGGCCGGGGTGAAGACGTTCTGGTCGAGCGAGTCCAGCGCGACATTCGTCGCGTTCACGCGCGCGAGGAGACCGTCGAGCTCGGCTCTCTGGGCGGCGACCCGGTCCGGCTCCACGCCCTCCCGCCGCAGCCCGCGACCGAGCTCCTCGAGCAGGTTCTCTCGGAGGCGCACGCCCATGCGCGCCGCGTCGATCGAGGCCAGCTGCGAGGACTGGAAGCGAGCCACCCTCTCGAGATCCCGCGCGCGGCCCTGTGCGTCGAGCATCGCCAGAGTCGTGCCGACGGCGCCGAGGACGAGCACGAGCGCGATCGCCGAGGCCGCGACGACGGCGGCCCGGTTGCGTCTCGCGAACTTGCGCAGCCGGTACGCGCG
>JBJXFB010000161.1:0-6758 GCA_046155895.1 Planctomycetota bacterium
TCCCGCGCCGGATCGCCCGGCGCGGACGGCGAGGTGGAGGGATCCACGGGCTGCCGGAACATGATCGCGAGCGAGATCGTGCACGGCCGCGGGCTGGCACGGCCTTGGGCGGCGATCGCGCTCGGCGTGCTCGAGCGCCGCATCCTGGATCGAGTAGGCGACCTGGATGCGGATGGACAGCCTCCGACCGCTTCCGGCGCCCAAGGAACCGAGCTCGTGCCGTCTCGGGCGTCGCGCGAGATCCTGCGCAAGTACTTCGCCGGCGCCCGGGCACGCACGCACATCGGCGCGGGCGCGCTCGCGCTGGGTCTGTGCCGCGATCGGCGCGCCGTTCCGATGCTGATCGAACGCCTCGGCGACACGAGCGAGGACCAGGGACAGGGCTACATCGCGCTCGCGCTGGGGATGATCGGGCAGCCGGAGGGGGTCGCGCCGCTCCAGGAGCTCGCGCGCACGGCCAAGTACCGCCCAGCGCTCCTCGAGCAGGTCGCGACGGGGCTCGCGCTCCTCGGGAACAAGCTGACGTCGGTCGAGCTGGCCGAGCTCCTCGCGCAGGCGCAGGGGCAGTTCGCGCAGATCTCCTACTCGAACGCGCTCGGACGGATCGGTGACGACCGCGCGGTCGATCCGCTGCTGGAGATGATCGGACGCCAGCGGCTGACGTCATCGGCGCGCGGATTCGCTGCGGCGGCGCTCGGGCAGGTGGCGGACGAGTCGCTCATGCCCTGGTACACGCCGATCTCGACCGACTTGAACTACCTGGCCCGGACGTCGACCCTGATCGCGGGCGATGGATCGGGGCTGCTCGAGATCCTGTAGCGGTCCGCGCGGCGCGCCCCCCGCGCACCGAGGTATCATCTCTCGGAGTGGGTTCCTTCCACGCTTCGATCCTCGTCTGGGCCTGCCTCGCACCGGTCGCAGGGGCGCAGGATTCGCCGTGGAGCTCCGCTGAAGGTCCCTTCGAGGATCGCCGGGACATCGCGGTCGTCGAACGGCCGGGATCGGAGCTCCGGGCCGACGGAGATCGCATCCTGCGCCGGAGGAACGGCAGCGAAGCCGCGCTCGCATGCACGGATCCAGCGGGAACGGGGGCGATCCGCGACCTCGCGCTCGACCCGGCCGGCCTCGTCTTCGTCGCGGCCGAGCGAGGGCTCTTCGTCGTCTCCGCGGAGGTCGACGCGCTCGATCCGGTGAAGCTCGCCGAGGGCGCGCCCAAGGGCATCCCTCGCTCCGTGTTCGTCGACGCGCGGCGCCGCCTGTGGATCGCCACGGAACAGGAGATCGGCGTCGTCGACCCGAGCTTCGGCTGGGGCCGGACGATGAGCCTCGAGGACGGGCTGCCGGGCGGACCGCCCTACCGTCTCGCTGGCGAGCCGGACGACACGCTGCTCGTCGAGACTTCCTCCGGCGTCTTCCGCTACCGGCCCGACCAGGGTCCCGCTCCCGTCGTCACGCGCATCGAAGTCGACGGGAAGACCTTCGAGCCGGGCGAGACGGTGACCGGCGTCTACGGGAAGACGATCTTCGTCGCCGCCGAGGGGCGCGCGCAGGGCGGAGCGAGCTTCCGCAGGCGGCTCGACCGGCACCACGTCTGGCGCGAGTTCGGCGTCGAGCCGATCGAGGACATCCATCCGGGCCAGCACGTGCTCGAGGTGATCGCCATCGACCGCGACCTGCGGCGATCGGCGCCCGCGACGATCCCGATCTCCTTCGACCTCCCGCCGCAGTACGAGAAGGCGTTCGTGCTGAAGATCGGCGTGATCCTGGTCGCGCTCGTCACGGCGCTCTTCGCCTGGCGCGCGCGGCGAAGCGGCGGCGGGCGGGCAGCCTGGATCCGAGCGCCGATCTCCGCCGCGATCGCGATCGCGATCGGCGTGCAGGTCCTCGCGGGGATCGTTCCGCACGCGAAGGGCTGGCCGTTCATGGGGTTCTCGATGTACACCAACACGTACGGCGAGAACTGGGTCATCTACGACGGCGGAGTGTTCGGGATCGAGCCCGGCGGCACGACGCGGAAGCTCCAGTACCACGGCGTCGTCGCGTTCGCCGACGACCGCTGGCAGGTGATCGGGCCGATCATCGACGGAGGGCCGGGGTTCTCGCGCGAATGGGTCGAGCGCTACAACGCTCTGCACCCTTCCGAGGAGATCGTCGGGCTCCAGGCGCGCGCGGATCGCAGGCGATTGACGGCGGAGGGTCCCGTGGAGATCGCCCCGCTCGTGTTCAGCTCGTGGCGCGCGCCGGAGGGGACCGATGGCCGGCGCTAGCGCGGCAGGCATGGCTTCCGCGCGAACGGGCGCGCTGTCCGGCTGGGATCGCTACTGGTTCGGCGAGGGATCGCTGGTTCGGCTCGGCGCGTTCCGGATCGTGATGCTCCTGACGGCGCTCTACGCCGTGAACCAGAACCGGATGGGCGTGTTCCAGCACGCCGACGAGATCGGGAAGGAGCTCACCTCGCGCGTGTGGGACCCGATCTACGCGTTCCAGGTGCTCGGGATCGAGCCGATGGGCCCGACGAGCGCGCGGATCGCGTGGGTGGCGCTGTGGATCGCACTGTGGATGGGGATCCTCGGCCTGTGGACGCGGCTCTCGTGCGCGGTCGCAGCCGTGCTGACGTTCCTCTGGATCGGGACGAGCTATTCGTTCGGCAAGCCGCACCACGACTGCGTGGCGCTGATGTTCGGATTGCTGGCGCTCCCCCTCGCGCCGGTCGGCGCGCGGTTGTCGATCGACTCCTGGCTGGCACGTTACCGGCCAGCGAAGCGCGGAGAGGACCCCGTTGGGGCCCCGACGAGCGCACCGTGGGCCGCGCTGCCCTGGCGCGTCACGCAGTGGACGGCCGCGATCGGCTACTTCTTCGCCGGATCGAGCAAGATCTGGATCGGCGGGATCGGCTGGGCGAACGGTTACACGCTGCAGGGGACGATGCTCGAATTCAACGCACCGTGGACCGCGACGCTCGCGCAGAGCGTGTTCGTGTGCCTGGTGATGTCGATCGGACTGCTGGCGGTGCAGGCGACGTTCCCGCTGGTGTTCCTGTGGAGGCCGCTGCGGTGGTTCTACGTGCCGATGGGGGCCGTCTTCCACCTCGTGTCGTGGATGACGTTGTCGACGGGGACGTTCATCAGCTTGTGGTTCACGCTGGTGTGCTTCGTGGAGCTCGAGAAGGTGCCCGCGTTCGTGAAGAGGCACGTGCTCGAGGGCCGCGCGACGCTGCGAGCCCTGTGGGCGGTGCTGGTGTTCGGGACGGCCGCGTTCTGCGTGTGGCTGTACTGCGGGCTCTTCCACCACGCGTTCGAGTGGGCTCTCGTGCCGCTGGTCGCCGCGATCGTGATCGCGATGTGGCCGCGCTCCCAGATGCACGTGATCTACGACGGCGGCTGCGGGATCTGCCGCGCGACGATGGCGTGGGTGGCGGCGCTCGACTGGTCGAGACGGTTGACGATCGTGGACCTGCACCGCTGGGACGAGGTCAAGCAGATCCACGCGGGCCTCGACCGCGACGCGTGCATCCGCGACATGCACGGAGTGACGGCGAGCGGGAAGATCCTGGTCGGCTACGACGCCTACCGCGCGATGGCGGCGCGGACGCCGCTGCTCTTCTGGTTCGCGCCGATCATGGCGTTGCCGGGCGTGAGCCACGTCGGGCGAAGGATCTACCGCCACGTCGCTGACAACCGCGGAACGACGTCGTGCGCGGCCCCTGGTGCGCCGGCGCGGTAGGTTGATCGGGCCTACGAAGCATGCGACTCCGTCCGAGCCTTTGGATTCCCTTCGCGGCGGCTCCTCTATGGGGAGGCATCACGGTCGTTCCGGGCGGAGACGAGGAGACGTTCGTCTTCTACTCCGCCTTGGCCCTGGTGATCGCGGGAATGGCCGTGACGACGACGACGCTGATGCGTCGTGGACCGATGATCCTCTGGGTCACCGCGAGCCTGGCCTTCTCATGGGGAGCTGTCTCCCTCGTCGTGAGCAGCGACGGACAGTCGCTCGTCGAATGGATGCTCTACTTCTTCGGCGGTCTCGTGTTCGGCATTCTCACCGTGGCAACGGGAGTCGTGCTCGTAGCTCGAGGCACCCGATCAGGTCTGCCATTGTGGAGAATCCTGCCCGCTCCCTTCGTGCTGCAGCTTCTCTTCCTGTTCTTCGTGTTCGTAGGCGTCAGCTTCGGACTGGCTTTCAGGGCTCGCTTCGCGGTCAGTCGGCCGGCGCTCGAAGCTGCGGCACTCGATGTGCGATCTGGATCGCACGCCCCCGCTCCCGGAAGGATCGGCCTCTTTCATGTAGCCGAGATCGACCGTGCTGGCGACTCAGTCCGATTCATCGTCGGCGAGGCTGGACTCGACCACTGCGGACTGGTCCACAGTCCGCGACGCGAGCCTCCTGTCGTCGGGGAGGACTCGTACGAGCATCTGCAGGGTCCCTGGTGGTTCTGGCATCGTAGCTGGTAGCGGCCCCGGAACCGCGAGCGAGGCAGGTTCGCGCTCAGCCCCTCACGGCATCGCGTCGACTCATTGCGTGTTCCGTTGCTTCACGCGCGGCCGGGAGCGGCGCAACGCGAGCCACGGAGAAGCTCCTGGGGCCGAGCTCCCAGGCCCGCCTCGGCATTTTTCCGGGATTGTGATGTCACTGCTCCGAGCTGCCCAGGTCGAGCCAGTCGAACGGGTTCCTGAACGATCCCGAATTCGCGGCCTTCACCTACCATGCTCACGACGGAGAGCCTCCTTGTAGTCTTGCTCCTGCTCCCGGGCTTCCTGGCCGGACGAGTCTTCTCCCTCGTGGCGATCCAGAGGCGCAGGTCCACGCTCGACACGCTCGGGGAAATCGTCCTGCTCGAGTTCCTGATCGTCTGTACCTACGGAATCGGCAGCGATCATCTGGGGTGGATGCCTGCTCTCGTGTGGCCGACTCCCCAGGACCTCGAGAGTGGGACCGTCGACATCCTCCGCGCGAACGGGCGCGCTCTCGCCTCCCTACTCGGCCTTGCCGTCCTGTCCGGGGTGGCCCTCGGCTGGCTCCACAATCTGGATCAGCCGCTGGGACTCCTGCGCCATCTCGGCATCACGAAGCAGTCGACCCATGCGACCGTTTGGCAGGCCACCCTCTACGAGTACGGACGTTGGGTTGTCGTCCACCTGGACTCCGGGGATCGGATCGTGGGCTGGCCGAGGCAGTTCTCGGACACTCCCGAAGAAGGGGCGCTCTTTCTCTCCGAAGCGGCATTCATCGGGGAAGACAATGATCTGAGTGAGATCCAGGGCCCGGGCATCTTGCTCACTCGGGAATCGCGCATCAGGATGATCGAGTTCCTGGACATGAGGTGAACGGACCCAAGCGAGGACTGGACATCATGGAGAGCAAACGCGACGCGAAGTCGCCCCCCTCGAAGCCTGAAACGCGCAAGGAGAAGCCGAGCGTGCGAGATACGAAGTGGGGCAAGAATCCCACACCGCACGGGGAGAGACCGCCCCCCACTCCGCTGCCGGGGCGTTCGAAGGGCCGGTAGTACGAGCCCCGTAGGCGAGGCCTACTCCCTCGCGACCTCCCAGATCTCCTTCCCGAAGTGGTCCCAAGGCAATCGCCCCTCGTCCGTGTCCTCGCCCGCCGAGAACTGCACGTCGACGAAGTAGATGATGGCCGTCGGACTCGCCGCGCGCAGGTTCCGGCATCCGTGCGCGACGCCCGGCGGGATTCTCACCAGCCGCGAGTTCCCGTCGCCGATGACGAAGCGCATCACCACGCCCTCCGTCGGTGATCCCTTCCGCACGTCCGCGAGCACGAGCAGCAGCTTGTCCGACGGCGGCACGTACCACACGTCCGTCTGCTTGGCGTGCAGGTGGAACGCTTTGATCGCCAGCGGATCGAGCAGGCTGTAGTTCACTTGCCGCACCGTGAACCCCGGCAGCTGCTTGTGCACGCCCGCGTCGAGCCGCCCGAGCTCCGTCATCGACCCGCCGTCGTCGTTGAAGCGCTTCAGCTCCACGATCTCGACGCCCTCGATGCGCTTCTTCGCGGCGTAGTCCTGCTTGGCGTAGCTCTTCTTCGCCTGGTCGTTGAACTCGGGCATGCGCGAGAGGCTCGCGGAGGGCCCGCTGCTTGTCAACGATTCCGCTCGGACTCCAGATCGCCCAGGGTGCGCGTTCGCGCGTCCCGGCGCTCCGCTCGCCTCGGAGCTCCGTCCCGCGCTCGAGTGACCGCGCTGGCGCGCATGACCTCGGGGGGCTCAATCCATTAGACTTCCTGCGCCGATACTCCCCAGGAGTTCCTGGCGCCGATCTCCCCGGCTCCGTTCGCCCCGTGAACCCTCACACTCTCGTCGATCTGCTCGGCGTCGCTCATCCGATTCTCCAAGGCGGGATGACCTGGGTCAGTCGGCACGAGCTCGCGGCCGCGGTGTCGCAAGCCGGCGCGCTCGGCGTGATCGGCTCGGGCGGGATGGAACCCGACGACTTCCGCGCCGAGATCCTCGCGCTGCGCGGGAAGACCTCGCGTCCGTTCGGCGTGAACATCCCGCTCGTCAACGTCCGGCCCGACGGCGACGACTCCATCGTCGAGCGCCTGGTCGAGATCGCGCTGGAGGAACGAGTGCGCATCGTCGTCACCAGCGCCGGATCCCCCTCGCGCTACACGCAGCGCTTCAAGTCTGCGGGCACGATCGTCATCCACGTCGTCCCGTCTCCGCGCCTCGCCCAGAAGGCCGAGGCCGCCGGCGTCGACGCCGTCGTCGCCGAGAGCACCGAGGCAGGCGGGCACGTCAG
>JBJXFB010000064.1:0-43627 GCA_046155895.1 Planctomycetota bacterium
CGGCGGTCGCGCTCGCCATCGTGCTCAACGTGTTCCGCCTCTACGAATCGATCGAGCCGGGCGGCATCGACCGCCTCCGGGACTGAACCGCGCATCCCGCCATGCTCCGCTTCGACCCCACGCTCGACTGGAAGCTGCTCCTCGCGGTCCTCGCGATCCCGCTCCTCGGCTTCGTCGTCAACGTCTTCGTCGGCCGCAGCCTCCCGAGGAAGGGCGACTGGCTCCTCACGGGCGGGATGTTCGTCGTCATGGCCATCACCGTGTGGATGGCGGCCAAGGCGATCGCGGCGGGATTCGCGGGCGAGGAGTTCTTCCACCAGTCCCGCGAGGATGGCGTCGCCTACTCCTGGCTCTACCAGACCGGAAAGAGCGCCGACTCGCCGCTGAACCTGACCGTCGGGATCCTCTACGACAACCTCGGCGCGGCGCTGCTGGCCGTCGTCGGCATCGTCTCGTTCTTCGTGCACCTGTTCTCGATCGGGTACATGCAGGGGGACCGGCGCTACCACATCTTCTTCGCGAACATCAGCCTGTTCACGTTCGCGATGCTCGGCCTCGTGCTCTCGGACAACATCCTCTTCTTCTTCGTCTTCTGGGAGTTGATGGGGCTGATGTCCTACCTCTTGATCGGGCACTTCGCGCACGATCCGACGAGCCCGCGCATCACGAACGCGGCCTCGGCCTGCAAGAAGGCGTTCCTGACGACGCGCATCGGCGACACGGCGCTCTTCATCGGAATGATGATGTTCTTCTGGCAGTTCCAGACGCTCCAGTTCACCGAGCTGTGGCGCCTGGCCCAGGAGGAAGTGGCTCGCAACGGCGGCGAGTACCCCGCCTGGATGACGATCGCGGGCCTCTTCATCTTCGGCGGGACGGTGGGCAAGTCGGCGCAGTTCCCGCTGCACATCTGGCTCCCGGACGCGATGGAGGGCCCGACTCCTGTCTCCGCGATGATCCACGCGGCGACGATGGTCGCGGCGGGCGTGTTCCTGCTCGGCCGGACCTACCCGCTGCTCTCGCCCGAGGTGCTGGCGGTCGTCACGGTCGTCGGCGCGTTCACGGCGCTCTTCGCGGCGACGATCGGCACGACCGTCAACGACATCAAGGGGGTGCTCGCCTACTCGACGATCTCCCAACTCGGCTTCATGGTCGCGGCCTGCGGTCTGGGCGGAGTCGTTTTCGGGATGTTCCACATGGTCACACACGCCTTCTTCAAGGCGTGCCTGTTCCTGTGCTCGGGCTCGGTGATCCACGGCTGCCACCACGAGCAGGACATGCGGCGGATGGGCGGTCTGCGCAAGCTCATGCCGATCACCTTCGCCTGCATGCTCGCATCGACGCTCGCGATCGCGGGCATCCCGCTGTTCTCGGGCTTCTACTCGAAGGACAAGATCATCCAGTCGGCCTTCGAGAAGACGCTCACGCACTTCGAGGGCGTGGGAGCCTTCGCCGCGATGGCGCTACCCTGCGCGGCGCTCCTGACGGCGTTCTACATGTTCCGCCTCATCTTCATGACGTTCTCGGGGACGTACCGGGGAGGCCAGGCGCATGCGGCGCACGGTCATGCGGCGGCGGGGCACGACGCCCACGGGCACGACGAGCACGGGCATGACAAGCACGGGCACGACGAGCACGGGCACGACGAGCACGGGCATGACGACCATGGCCACGGGCACGCCCACGTCCCGCACGAATCCCCGTGGCCGATGACGGTCTCGCTCGTCTGCCTCGGGCTGCTCGGCGTCCTGGGCGGACACTTCTGGCTCGCCTCGCCCGCTGACCCGCTCGCCTCGCACACGGCCCCCTGGTTCCTCCGGATCGCGAGCTTCGAGCGGCTCTACGGCGGCCTGGCGATGGCGCCGCACGTGTCCGAGCACGTGGAGCACCAGGCCCACTCGATGGCGCTCTACGTTTCTCTGGGCGTCGCGCTCGGCGGCATCGCGATCGCCTGGCTCCTCTACGGCGCGAAGAAGATCGACCCGGGCCGGATCACGCACAACCTCGGCGAGGTCTACCACGCCGTCGCGAACAAGTACTGGATCGACGAGTTCGTGAACGCCACGGTCATCCGATTCACGCTCGCGCTCGCGCTCTTCCAGAAGTGGTTCGACGAGAAGATCGTCGACGGGGTCGTGAACGGCGTCGGGATCCTGACGCGCACGCTCGGCTTCGGGAGCGCCTGGTTCGACCTGCGCGCCGTCGACGGCGCCGTGAACGGCGTCGGAGCGCTCACCCAGGCCTTCGGATCCGTCGCCCGGCTGCTCCAGACCGGCCGTGTCCAGCAGTACGTCTCCTTCGCCGTGGCCGGCGGCATCCTGCTCGCCGCGTGGCTGATCTTGAGCTGAAACCGAGAACCCGACTCCCCATCACGCTCCATGGACAACCACATCCTCACCTGGATCACCTTCGTCCCCCTGATCGGGATGGCGGTGATCCTGTGCCTGCCACGGACCGCGACCACGGCGATCAAGGGCGTGAGCCTGGTCGCGACCTTCGTCCCGCTCGTGCTGGCGACGATGGTCTACTTCGGGATGTTCGACAAGGGAGCGTCGGGCTACCAGCTCGTCGAGCGGCACGATTGGATCGCCGGGATCGCCGCGCAGTACTACGTCGGCATCGACGGGCTCTCGCTGCCGCTCGTGTGGCTGACGACGCTGCTCCTCTTCATCGCGGTCCCGGCGAGCTTCAACATCGAGAAGGCGCAGAAGTCCTACTACGCGCTGCTCCTGCTCCTCGAGGTCGGGATCACGGGCGTGTTCGTCTCGCTCGACTACTTCCTCTTCTACGTCTTCTGGGAGATCATGCTCCTGCCGATGTACTTCCTCATCGGCATCTGGGGCGGCCCGCGCCGCGAGTACGCGGCGATCAAGTTCTTCCTGTACACGCTGGCCGGCTCGATCCTGATGCTCGTCGCGGTCGTGGCGCTGCGCATCGACAGCGGGACCTTCTCGATCCCCGACATGGCCTCGATGGCCAAGGCCGGGCAGCTGACGGGTTCCCACCTGCCCTTCGCCGGGGCGCTGGTCGGGATGAAGTTCTCGACCTGGATCTTCTGGTTCCTCTTCATCGCGTTCGCGATCAAGGTGCCGGTCTTCCCGTTCCACACGTGGCTGCCCGACGCGCACGTGCAGGCTCCGACGCCGATCTCGGTGATCCTGGCGGGCATCCTGCTGAAGCTCGGCGGCTACGGGATGCTGCGCGCCTGCTTCCCGATCGCCCCGGATGCGTTCCGCGAGTTCGCCTTCGTCCTCGGCGTGCTCGGCGTGATCAGCATCGTGTACGGCTCGTACGTCGCGCTAGGGCAGACCGACTTCAAGCGCCTGATCGCGTACAGCTCGGTCGGGCACATGGGCTACGTGCTCCTCGGGTTCGCCGCCCTGACGGAGTGGGGGATGAACGGGGCCGCGCTCCAGATGTTCAACCACGGGACGTCTTCCGCCGCCTGCTTCCTCGTGGTCGGCGTGATCTACGATCGCGCGCACCACCGCGACCTGAACGGCTTCGGCGGGATGTCGCAGGTGATGCCGCGCTACTGGGCGCTGACGACGATCGCGTTCTTCGCCGGCATCGGCTTGCCCGGGATGGCCGGCTTCGTGTCGGAGTTCATGACGCTCTTCGGCGCCTACCAGTCGGAAGACCCCCGTTTCCGCGTCCTGGTGCTCATCTCGACGATCGGGATCGTGCTGACGGCGGCCTACCTCCTGTGGGCGATGCAGCGCGTGTTCCTCGGCAAGCTGAACGAGAAGTACAAGGCGTTCCCGGACATCAGCTTCCGCGAGACCTTCAGCCAGGCGCCGCTCCTCTTCCTCTGCATCCTGCTCGGAGTCTTCCCGTTCCTTCTGCTCGACTGGATGGACGTCAGCGTCAAGGACCTGATCGTGATGCTGGGCGGAAAGCTCCAAGGCTGAGCCGCCGGCGGGCCTCGCATGGACAGCTACCTCGACCAGCTCCGCTCGATCGCGCCGGAGACCACGCTCATCGTGTTCTCCCTGATCGTCCTCGTTCAGGACCTGCTCCAGAAGGGACGGAATTCGAACGCGGTCGGCGGCGTGACGCTGCTGGGGCTCGGCATCGCGCTGATCCAGCTCCTCGCCGCGGCGGACGATCCGGCCCGGACCGTCTTCGGGATGGTCGTCGTCGACCGGTTCGCGAGCTTCTTCAAGATCTTCACGGTCGCCGCGCTCATCGCGGTCGTCCTGTTCGTGCTGAACGACCGCCGGGAGCGCAAGCACGGCATCGGGGAGTACTACTTCCTGCTGCTCGGGGCGGCGGCCGGCATCTTCTTCATGGTCGGCACGAACAATCTGCTGTTGCTGATGCTCGGCCTCGAGCTGCTTTCACTCGCGACCTACTCCCTCGCGGGCTTCCACAAGTCCGAGCCGAGGTCCGCCGAGGCCTCGATGAAGTACGTGATCTTCGGCGGCATGAGCACGGGCGTCATGCTGTACGGGATCAGCCTCCTGTACGGCCTCACGGGGACTCTGGACCTCTCGGCGATGGCCGGTGCCGCCGGAGCGGGGCTCTCCTCGAGCCTCTCCGCGCAGCTCGTCGCGAGTCCGATCCCCGTCGCGATCGCGGTCGTGCTCGTGCTGGCGGGCTTCGCCTACAAGGTCTCGGTCGTCCCGTTCCACTTCTGGACGCCGGACGTCTACGAGGGCGCGCCGACCCCGGTCACGACCTTCCTCGCGGTCGCCTCGAAGGCGGCGGGATTCGGCGCGCTGCTGCGCTTCCTGGGCGCGCTCTTCCTGAAGAGCGGGGCCAGCGGGCCGGTCGTCCACTACGGCGAGCGCATCGGGCTCCTCATCGCGATCCTGGCGGCGGTCACGATGACGCTCGGCAACCTCGCCGCGCTGCGCCAGCAGAGCCTGAAGCGCATGCTCGCCTACTCCTCGATCGCGCATGCGGGTTACGTCCTCGTCGGCGTGGCGGCGATGACGAGCGCGGGCTTCAGCGCGGCGATGTACTACCTCGCGGCGTACTACCTGATGAACCTCGGCGCCTTCGGATTCCTGCTCTATTTCGAGGGCGTCACCGGATCCGACACGATCGACGGCCTGCGCGGGATGGGCTGGAAGGCCCCGCTCGTGTCGATCACGATGGTCGCGTTCCTCGTCAGCCTCACCGGTCTCCCGCCCACGGTCGGGTTCTACGGGAAGTACCTGCTCTTCGTGGAGGGCTGGAACGCCGATCTCGGCTGGCTCGTCCTCGTGGCGGGGCTCAACAGCGTCGTCAGCCTCTTCTACTACTTCCGCGTCGCGAAGGCCCTGTTCCTGGCCGAGCCGTCGGAGGCGAAGGCCGCGCCGCATCCGGTGTTCGTGGGCTTCCTCGTCCTGCTCGGGATCGCGAACGTCGGGCTGTTCTTCTACGCGAGCCCGATGGTCGACTGGGCGAAGAGCAGCCTCGACATCCTGACGAGCACCTAGACCGTCACGCCGCGCTTCGCCGCGCAGTCGACGAGCATCTTGTCGAGCGGCTCGAACACGACTTCCCAGTCGTAGGTTTCCTCGACGAACCTGCGTCCTCGCATGCCTTGCTCCCGGGCTTCCTCCGGGTCGCGCAGGAGCTTGCAGACGGCTTCGGCGAAGGGGCCCGCCTCGTCGGCGACGAGATAGTCGCGTCCGGCGACCCCGTCGACTCCCTGCGCCGCGGAGCTCGTCGAGACGACCGGAATGCCCATCGCCAGCGCCTCGAGCACCTTGTTCTGGATCCCGCGCGCGATCCGCAGCGGCGCGACCGACACGGCCGCCGTGCGGAGGATCTTGCGCGTGTCCGGCACGAAGCCCGTGACGGTGATGCCGAGCGTCTTCCCGAGCTCGCGGATCTCCGGTGAAGGCTTCGCGCCGACGATCGTGAACTTCGCGTTGGGGAATTCCCGGCGGACGATCGGGAAGATCTTGCCCACGAAGAACTGGCATGCGTCGACGTTGGGGAGGTAGTCCATCATCCCGGTGAAGACGATGTGATCGAGCCAGGGGCCCGAATCGGACGGCTTGTAGTAGGCGAGGTCGACGCCATTGCGGAGGACCATGGAGCTCGCGCCCGGGATCTTCTCCTGGAAGATCTTCTGCTCGACGGGCGTGCACAAGACGTTCTCCGTGAACGAGTTCGCGATGCGGCGCTCGAACCGGAGCAGGGTCTGCGCTTCGCGGCGGTAGACCATGCTCATGGGGAACTCGGCGCGCTCGGCGTACTGGCGCCACTTGTCGGAGTCGAGCTCGCCGAAGTGCATGATCCTCGGCCTGCCCGCGTGCGGCTCGAGGAAAGCGCCCATCGAGGACGAGTAGGCGTAGGCGAGGTCGGTAGTAGGCATCAGCCGGTCGACGGTCCTCTGCAGACGGCGCGATCCGTACACGCCGAGCGTCAGCGGCTTGCCCGTGACGAGGAGCGGCGCGGAGACGAGCCTCTTCCATCGGTCGCGGTACCGGATCGGCAGGGTGGGGATCCCCATCGCGTCGAGTTCACGCGCCGCCAGGATGTCATTGTGATCGTGCGCGAAGGCGACGCAGGTGACCTCGTGCGATCGCCGCATCCGGTCGATCAAGCGCCAGGTCGTGATCTTGTCCCCGCGGTTGGGCGGATAGGGGACGCGTTGAGAGAGGAAGAGGATTCTCACCGCGGGTGGACGGACCGTCTCGTCCGAATCATCCTCGGGTGCCCGAGAGGTTGCAACGAGAGGATCCTATTGGTCGCGATCCGACGAAGGTGTGCCATCTTCCACGAATGCGCATTTCGTCGAGCAGGAGGTTGCATCGAGAGAGGGAGGACAGGACGCGGGGTGCGTGACGCGATTCGCAACCGCTCAACGCGAACCATCCGCCCGGGCGAAGAGAGCGCTCGATTCCCGGGAGCTCGGCACACAGCACGTCCGCGTAGATGTTCGCGAGGACTCCGTCGAAGGACTCCGTCGCATCGCCGAGGACCTCGAAGCCCCCGGTGGCGAACCGGCATCGATCCGCGACGGCGTTGTCGCGGGCCAGAGCCTCCGCGTACGGCCGCGCGTTCGGATCGAGATCGAAGCCCTGCGCCTCGCCGGCACCGAGCAGCACGCACGCGACGGCAAGGATGCCGCTGCCCGATCCGGCGTCGAGGATGCGCTGCCCGGGGATCGTCCGCTCCTGCGCGGCGCGGAGGCACTCCCGGGTCGTGACGTGGCGCCCCGATCCGAACGCGCCGCCCGGCTCGAGCACGAGGCGCAGGTCGCCCTCGCGCAGCTCCCGTTCGTCCCCGGGAGGCAGGACGCACAGGCGACCGACTCGAAACGGCTTCCACGTCTTCCTCCAGGAGTTCGCGTAGTCCTCGGGAGGCAGCTCACGGAACTCGGCGCGCAGATCATCGAGCTCCTGTGCGCCGGTCGCCTGGCCGAGTCCGCCGAGTTCCACCTCGATCGCGGAACGCAGGCCGGGTGTGTCCAGGCGATCGGGGATGAAGGCGCGCACGAAGTCGAACCCCTCTGGAGGCGGCTCCGTACCGAGGGAAGGCGGGCCGAAGGCCGCGCCTCCGACGGTCAGGGCAGCCAGCCGCTGCGCGACGAACTCCGTCCATCCCTCGGGAGCGAGCACGCGCACCTCCGTCCAGCGGACGGGCTCGTTCACGGCTCCTCGGCTCCGAATCCGACGGACAGGCCGCGGCGCCGCAGGTCGGCCAGGAGATCCATGTGGGCCAGGGCTTCGCTCAGGCATCGTTCCGTGTCGCCGCGGACGAGTCGCGCGCCGTTCCCGTCCGGATCGCCGTCACCCGCGTCGGAATCGTGCCCGATGGGAAGCTCGCGCAGGAACGCGCGGTGCTTCGGCTCGAGCGCGCGCCCGTCGAGGACGAACACGCAGCCGAGGTCGCTCTCGCGACGCATGAGCCGTCCGAAGCCCTGCCGGAACTTGGCCAGCGCGCGCGGCATGTAGATGCGGTTCCTCTGCTCGCTCGTGCCGAGCGCCGCGCACTGGGCGTGGTGGTAGCGATCGGGCACCCCGTAGGGCAGGCGGACGATGACGAGGTACTGCAGCGTGTCGCCGGGGAAGTCCGCCCCGAACCAGAACGTGTCGACGCCGAGGAGCACCGAGTCGACGCGCGCGCGAAAGAGATCCGAGAGCTCCTCCTTGGAAGCGCTCTCCATGTTCTGGAACCAGAGCGAGATGCTCCGCGCCCGGAAGAAGCCCTCGAGCTCGCTCCCCACGCGCCGGACGTCCTGGGCGTTCGTGAAGAGGACGAGCATCCGCCCGCGCGTGCGTTCCCCCAGATGCCCGACGAAGCGGCGCACGTAGTCGAGGAAGGCCTCCTTGTCCCGGACCAGCGGCGGGGCGTCCCGGGGCACCGCGACGAGAACGCGCGAGTAATCGAACACCTCCGGCGCGCGGAACGTCCTCACGATGCGCGGGGGCCGATCCTCGTCGGGCGCCGGCTCGGCCGCGCGATCGAGGCCCAAGTAGCCGAGCGCGGGCTCGAAGCTGCCGCGCAGCCACGTCGTCGCGGACACGAAGATCCCGCTGGCGAGCCCGGGGTAGTAGTTCCGTCCCAGCACCTCGTTCGGAAGAAGGACGCGCGCGGCGAGCACGCGGCCCCCTCGGGGACCGTGCTTGGAGAACGGCTCGACCTCGACGTCGTAGAAGAAGCTCGGGCGGAAGGCTGGACGCCCCTCCTCGATGGGCAGCCAGGCTTCGATCGCCTCGAGCATCCCCGAGATCTCGGTCCGCGAGATGTCGAGGGAGCGCCGCACGCCGGGTTTGCTGCGCAAGGGTGCCGATTCCAGCCGCTCGGAGACGTCCGCGAGGGTCGCCTCGAGGTCGTTGAGCAGGCGGCACAGGTCCGTGCGGCTCTGGAGCAGCGCCTCGCCCTCGGCGCTCTCGACGTACTCGCGGAGCAGCGAATGGCTCTCGCGCTCCTCGCGGAGGCGCGACTCAGCCTCGCGCCACGCTTCGAAACTCTCGATCGAGGCTTCGAGGCGGAGGAGCGCTTCGTCCGCGCCCCGCCACTGCGACAGAGCGCTCGCGACGACTCGATCGAGGGGCGAGTCCTCGATCAAGGCCCGGCGGATCCGGTCGAGGACGGCCGTCGGCCCTCCCCGTTCGGCTCCGTGGAGGCGCGACAAGGTGCCGCGCATCTGGCGGAAGGAGAGGACGTGGCTCCAGGCCCCGTGCGCCTGATCGTGCAGGTGCTCGCACTCGTCGAAGACGATGTGCTTGAAGAACTCCTGGCGCGCCAGCGCGAACGCGTGGTTCGTGACGACCAGGTGGCTGCGCTCCGACCGTTTGCGGGCGACCTCCGCCGCGCACCCGCGCCGATCCTCTTCGTGGGAGCAGCATGCGCTGCGGCAGCGGACGTGACGGAGGAGCTCGGTGAACCGCCGGCGCCACGGTGCGACCGACTCCATCGGGACAGGCGGCCGGAGAGGCAACCGGTCCAGGTCGCCTTCGGGGTCGCGGAGGCCGAAGAGCGCGACCGAGGTCCAGCCCAGCCATCCCGCCCCGTCCGCTTCCTCCTCCGGTGCGGCGAGCTTGAGGGCTCGCCAGCACAGATAATTCTCGCGCCCCTTGAGGAGCGCGACCCGCGGCGGAGGCTGGATGTCCGCGGCCGCGAGCGCTGCCAGGGCACGAGGCATCTCACGGTCCATCGCCTGCTGCTGGAGCGCTCGCGTGTACGTCGCGATGCCGATGCGCACGCCGTGGCGGCGAGCCCACAAGAGCGCGGGGACGAGGTAGGCGAGCGTCTTCCCCGTTCCCGTCGGAGCGTGGACGAGGAGGAGCTCCCCCGTGCCGAGAACATCCGCGACGGCCCGGGCGACTTCGTGCTGTCCCGCTCGGTAGCTGGATCGTCCCGGCGAGCCCGATTCGACCGCGAAAGATGCCGGCAACAGGTCCTCGAAGATCCGTTCGAGAGCAGCCCGATCCTCCTCGGCGAAGGGAGCAGGGCCATCGGTCTGCACCGGCACCGTGTCGAGTTCTCGCCAGGCGGCCGATTCGCGTTCGCATGCGGGCTGGAGCTCCGCGATCCGATCTTCCGGATTCGTCCCGCGGGCCAGCGGCCGGGTGAGAGGGCCGTGTCCCTCGTTCGTCAGGGCCCATTCGCCGGGTCGATCCGCCAGCGCGAGCGCGAGCCGCAGGATCCGCGCCGCGCGCGGCGAGCCGGCTTCGAGACCGCGCCACGCGCGAAGATACCCCGAGGTGGCGAAGGCGATCGTTTCGGGCCCCTGATCGAGGAACCCGTTCACGATGCTCGTCGCGAGCTCGCGCACTTCCTCCGGCTGGATCGATCGCCACGATCGTCCATGCCGCTCGACGGCACGCCGCAGGAAGTTGGATCCGGGAAGCAGGAGGTTCGCGAGCTCGTCGAGACCGATCACGTCCTCGCGATCGAGATTCCGGCCCGTGGCGTGAGTACGCCAAGCCATGAACTCGGCCAAGTCGGGAACGAGCAGGGGGCCGCGACCGAGGAAGCGCTCGAACTGGATCCAGACCTCTTCGAGGTTCTCGGCTCCGCACGCCTGATCGAACCGATCGGAAGCGCCGGGTGCGCTCGCCAGCCGGAACGCGAGCAGCCGCACGACGCTGTCCACGGTCGGGTCCGGCCCGGTGGTCCACAGCGAGAGGAAGACGAGGTCCCCGAGCGGGAGATCACTCCAGGGAGTCTCCTCGCGCGGATCGGGCCGACCGAGTTCGGGGGGCAGGAGGATCACGGCGTGGAGAGGAGAGTAGTGGAGCCTCGTCGCGCCTCACCCAGTCACGGGACCGGCGGTTCGAGGAGGCTCGCTGGAGAATGGCGCGGAGGTGTCGATCGCTCGCCGTCTAAACCGTTGATCCGCAGTTGCTTAGGGTCTCCTGCACAGCCGCGACCGATACTCCGCCCGGGCCCGGTCAGCGTCACAGTCATAAGCAATTGTCGGACAATAGCTTATGAGACAGGTTCAGAGGGGTGCCGCCGATCATCCGAAGGTTGCCCGCGAGAGACCGGTCTGCTTGACATCCCCTTCCACTCCCCTATTTGTTGCCCGCCCGACTTGGGACAACCGTCCAAGCGCCGTCACTCGATCTGGATGAGCAAGGAACCCAAGAAGGCCGCGAAGGCTCCGAAGTCGAAGCCCGAGCCCTCCGCCGAGCCCAAGGCCGCGAAGCGCAAGGCTCCCCAGCGCAAGGCTCCGGAGCCGGAGACCGCCTCGCCCGACACGGATGAATCCGCTCCGGCCGAGTCGAAGGGGAAGAGGAACGGCAGGGCGCTGGTGATCGTCGAGAGCCCGGCCAAGGCCAAGACGATCAACAAGTACCTCGGCAACAAGTTCGTCGTGAAGGCCTCGATGGGCCACGTCCGCGACCTGCCCAAGGGGAAGTTCGGCATCGACGTCGAGCACGATTTCGAGCCGTCCTACACCGCGATCCGGGGCAAGACGCAGGTGATCACGGAGCTCCGCCGGCTCGCCAAGAACGCTTCCTCGGTGTACCTCGCTCCCGACCCCGACCGCGAGGGTGAGGCGATCGCCTGGCACCTCCAGGAGTCCCTGGACGTCCCCGAGTCCCGCGTCTTCCGGGTCGTGTTCAACGAGATCACGAAGAAGGCGATCCTCGAGGCCTTCGAGAAGCCCGGCAAGGTCGACATGGACAAGGTCGACGCGCAGCAAGCGCGCCGCGTGCTCGATCGGATCGTGGGGTACAAACTCTCGCCCCTGTTGTGGAAGAAGATCGCCCGAGGCCTCTCGGCCGGTCGGGTCCAATCGGTCGCCGTCCGCCTGATCGTCGAGCGCGAGAAGGAGATCCGGGCCTTCGTCAAGGAGGAGTACTGGCGCGTCGGCGCCCACTTCAAGAGCGATCTGGGCGACTACCACGCCGAGCTGCGGCGCGTGGGCGAGGAGCGGATCGACAAGAATCTCGACGAGAAGGGCGCCAAGGCGATCGTCGAGCGGATCGGCAGCGATGCTCTGCGGCTCGTCGAGCTCGACAGCAAGCCGAAGACGCGCCGCCCGACGCCGCCCTTCACCACGAGCCAGCTCCAGCAGAAGTCTTCCACCATGCTCCGCTTCTCCTCGAAGAAGACCATGGTGCTCGCGCAGCAGCTCTACGAAGGCGTCGAGGTGCCCGGCGAGGGCTCGGTCGGTCTGATCACGTACATGCGCACGGACTCCGTGCGCGTGTCCCAGGACGCGCTGACGAGCGTGCGGGAGCTGATCGCGAAGGACTACGGCCCCAAGTACTTGCCCGAGGCCCCCAACCAGTTCACGGCCAAGGCGAAGGGCGCTCAAGAGGCCCACGAGGCCGTGCGGCCCACGGATGTGGCGCGGACGCCCGAGAAGCTCCGCGACGCGCTCACGGGGGATCAGCTCAAGCTCTACACACTGATCTGGCAGAAGTTCGTGTCCAGCCAGATGATGCCGGAGCTCTCGACGGTGACCACGGCGACCTTCGAGCACGGCGATGCCCGATTCGTCGCCCAGGGCGAAGTCGAGGTTTTCGACGGCCACATGCGCGTCTTCGAGTCCGGCAAGGGAGAGCGCGAGCTCCAGGCGCTCCCCCTCGGCCTGGTGGTCGACGGGCAGTACCGCCCCGAACGCATCGAGGCCACGCAGCACTTCACGCAGCCGGCACCGCGGTACACGGAAGCGACCCTGGTGAAGGAGCTCGAGAAGCGCGGCATCGGGCGGCCCTCGACCTACGCCGCGATCATCTCGACCATCCAGGACCGGGGCTACGTCCTCCTGAAGGAGCGGCGTTTCGAGGCGACCGAACTCGGCGAGATCGTCACCGATCAGCTCGTCCTGCACTTCCAGGACATCCTCGACACGGACTTCACCGCCGGGATGGAGGCCGATCTCGACCGCATCGAGAGCGGGCAGAAGCCGTGGAGGCGCGTGGTGAAGAGCTTCCACAACGTGTTCGCCGCCGACTTGGCCAAGGCCGAGGATGCGATGAAGAACATCAAGCTCGAGCCGAAGCTGAGCGAACGCACCTGCGAGAAGTGCGGCTCGCCGATGGCCGAGAAGTTCAACAAGCGGGGCAAGTTCCTCGGTTGCTCGAAGTACCCCGAGTGCAAGAGCACGATGCCGATGGACGGCCCGCGCCCGAAGAGCGAGTCGATCCCCACGGACAAGCTGTGCGAGAAGTGCGAGAAGCCCATGGTGATCCGCACCGGTCGCCGCGGCCGGTTCATCGCCTGCACCGGCTTCCCGGACTGCAAGAACACGGCCTCGGTCGATGACGAGGGGAACGTCATCAAGCCCAAGGAAACCGGGATCGCGTGCGAGAAGTGCGGGAAACCCATGGTGATCAAGGGTTCGCGCCGAGGTCCCTTCCTCGCCTGCTCGGGCTATCCGAAGTGCCGCAACGCGAAGAACCTCCCGCCCGAGTTGCAGGAGGCTCCCAAGGAAACGGGCGAGAAGTGCGACAAGTGCGGGGAGCCGATGGTCCTGAAGACCAGCCGTTGGGGGAAGGAATTCCTCGCGTGCTCGGCCTACCCGAAGTGCAAGAACGCGCGCAACGTCGGTGCGCCGGCCGAGGCCGGCGCGGAGGCGGAAGCCCCCGCCGACGCGCCTGTGACGGCCCAGTCCGACGACTGATACCGTCTGCGTTCGAAGCCTGATTGCCGCCTCGACGGCCCCCAGGCTCGTGCGTATGATGTCGCCCCCTGTCGTTTCGGCGGGGCGCGTTTCGGCGTGCCTCCACCGGGGCGTGACCCTCCCGAAGCTCCTGATCCAGAGCCCCCCTGATGGAGATCTCCGAGATCGAGGTCGATGGTTACGAGCGCGTGTCGCGCTGCCGTGACAAGGCCTCCGGCCTGTACGCCCTGATCGCCGTCCACGACACGACCCTCGGCCCGGCCCTGGGCGGAATGCGGATGCTGCCCTATCCCTCGGAGGACGAGGCCCTCTTCGACGTCCTGCGCCTCTCCCGCGGGATGACCTACAAGTCGGCGGTCGCCGAGACGGGCCTGGGCGGAGGCAAGTCGGTCGTGATCGGCGATCCGAAGACCGCGAAGTCGCCGGCCCTCTTCCGTGCGATGGGGGCCTTCATCGAGAAGCTCGGGGGGAAGTACATCACGGCGGAGGACATGAACATCGGGATCCCCGACCTCGAGATCGTCCGCACGCAGACTCGGTGGGTCACGGGGCTGCGGCGCGAGACGGGCAGCTCGGGCAACCCGAGCCCCTACACCGCCCAGGGATGCCTCGTCGGCATGCGGGCCGTCCTCGAGGAAGTCTTCGGCAGTCCGGAGATCCGTGGAAAGAAGGTGCTGATCCAGGGCGTCGGGGCGGTGGGGGGCCGAGTGGCCGAGCTCTTGAAGGAGCTTGGCGCTCGCGTCGTGATCTGCGACATCAACGAGGCTCGCGTCGACGAGCTGCGCAAGAAGCACGGCTACGAGGTCGTCCCCGACGACCGCCACCTCGAGGTCGAGTGCGACGTCTACTCGCCCTGCGCGCGGGGAGCCACGCTGAACGACCAGACGATTCCCAGGCTCCGCTGCAAGGCCATCGCCGGGTGCGCGAACAACCAGCTCCTCGAGCCGCGGCACGCCCGAGACCTCATGGCGCGGGGGATCCTGTACGCCCCGGACTACGTGATCAACGCCGGGGGGATCATCAACGTCTCGGTCGAGCTCCTGCCGGGCGGATACGACGAGGCGGCGTCGCTGCGCAAGATCGGGCGGATCTACGACAACCTCAAGACGGTGTTCGAGATCTCGCGGCTCGAGGCGATACCGACGAACGAGGCGGCGGCTCGCCTGGCCGAGCAGCGGCTGGCGGCCGGGCGCGAGAAGTTGCGCGCGGCGAAGGTCTGATCGACGGACCGCGACCGCAGGGTCGGACCGGAGGCTCTCAGTCCTTCCGGAGGAAGTCGACGAGATCCTTCTCGAGGCCTTCCAGGCCGTACTCGGCGACCGTCAGGCTCCGGTACACGATCCGCGCCAGAGCGTCGGGCGTGTTCGGATTCAGGTCCTTCGGCGGCGGATAGGAGAGGAAGTACGAGAGCGAGAGGCGCTCGACCTCGCCCCCCTGCTCGCGGCCGGCATAGGGCCAGGGGACTTCGTCGAAGGGCAGGACGCCCGTGAGGATCTCGTACAGCATGATCCCCATGCCCATGACGTCCGCCTTCGGATCGCGCAGGAGCAGCGGGTTGTAGTGGGGCGTCGTCGTGATCACGCCGCGCTCGTCCATGCGCATCGCGGGGTCGAGCATCACGACCGAGCCCGACGGCTTGATCAGGATGTTCTCGGGCTTGAGGTCGCCGTGGTAGGGGAGCACGCCCGATCGCGCCAGCTTCTGGAGCGTGCGCACGATCGTCAGGAACCAGTTCAGACGGATCCCCTCGAGCGCGCGGATCTTCTCCCGCAGCGTCTTGCCGCGGACGTGATCCAGGACGAGCACGGGCCGTCCTTCGTGCACGAAAGTCTCGCGCAGGCCGATCACGTTCGGATGCTTGACGCGCGACATGATCTCGGCCTCGCCGCGCAGGAGATCGTCGATCTCGTGCACGTCGAGGAAGTCGATGCGGACGCCGTCCTTCCGGAAGAACACCGCCTCGGCCGGCGTCTCGTCGGGGCTGATGCCCTCGGGCCGGCGCTGGTTGGTGATCTCGAGGAAGCGCGTGACGTAGCGGCCGCCGCCGGCGACGTCCCCGATCTTCAGCACGACGCGGTTACCTTCGGGATCGTCGGCGAGGTACACGAGCGAGAAGCCGCCGCGCGCCAGGAACTCGACCACGCGATAGGCGCCGATGCACTCGCCAGCTTCCAGCTTGATCATGGGGAGGACTCGAGGTGGGCAGGTGAGGGGTGGGGTGCGAGGCGCGCTGGCGCCGGGGAAACCGCACGCCTCTCATCGATCGTCCCGTCCCCCGGATTGAGCCAATCCCGAGCACAGGGGCAGCTACTCCGCAGGAAGTCCCCGAAGCGGAGCAGGAGGGCCGAGAATCTCGGTCGGCCGCGATTCCCGAAAACGGAGCGGCGAGCGTGACGGCCCCGTCAGTTGAATCGTTCGAGGACCTCGCGGAGCCGCTCCAGGTCGACTTCGATGAGCTCCGCCTTCTCGGAACCACCCAGGATGCGCTCTGAGCCTTCCTCCACGGTCCCCGTGCCGAGCCATTCCGGCCTGCGCTCGTGCTGGCGATGTCTCCAGATCCGGCCGTCGATGTCGATCAGGCCCATCTCCTGCCCCTCGCGATTGCGCACGCTGTAGAACGCGCGCCCGCCGTCTCCTGTTTCCTCGAAGCGCACGAGCGAGCCGAGCAGCAGCCCTTCCTGCCAGAGCTCCCAGGCACGCACGGGGACGGCGCGAGCGACGGACACGGTCGAGGGATCCGGCACCTGGCTCGTCGTGGTGCGGCAGGCCCCGAGAGATAGAACGAGGAGCAGCAGGCACTTTCTCATCGTTGCAGGGGCTATCGGAGGAGACCTGGGGATTCTTCCTCGCAGACGAGGCGACCGCGAGGAAGAATTGCCGGAAGCCACGATGGACCCCCAAGCTCTCGACTCCTTTCGCAAGGCTGGCCGGATCGCGTCCGAGTGCCGGGAATGGGCCAAGAAGAGCATCCGCCCGGGAGTGTCGATCCGGAGCGTCCTCGAGGGCGTGGAGGGCCTGATCCGCGAGCGCGGGGCCGAGCCGGGCTTTCCCGCCCAGTCGAGCCGCAATTTCGTGGCGGCCCACTACTGCTCGAGTCCCGAGGACGAGCAGCTCTACGAAGAAGGCGACTGCGTCAAGGTCGACATCGGCGTCCACGTCGACGGCTACATCGCCGATACCGCGGCCTCTGTCGACTTGTCGAACGACGGCCGGTGGACCCCGCTCGTCGACGCCGCCCGAAGCGCTCTCGCCGCGGCGATCGCCACGGTGGAGGACGGCGTCGCGGTCTCGGACATCGGCGGCGCGATCGAACGGACGATCCTCGCGGCCGGATACCAGCCGGTGCGAAACCTCACGGGACACGGGCTTGGCCGCTGGAAGGTCCACACCCCGCCCCAGATCCCGAACTACGCCGAGCGCGGCGCAGGCAAGCTGCACGAGGGCATGGTGTTCGCCATCGAGCCGTTCGCGACGACCGGGAAGGGCTGGATCCACGAGGCGGGGCGCGCGGAGGTGTTCATGATGGCGCGGCCCCCCTCCAAGGCGAAGGGGCTCGACCGCGACGTGCTGCGCGCGATCGAGAGCTGGCGCGGCCTGCCGATCGCGAGGCGTTACTTCGCGCACCTCGATCGGGAAGCGGTCGAGGAGACCCTCTCGAAGCTCGTGCGCCAGGGCTCGCTCGTGCGGTATCCCCCGCTGTGCGAGGAGGAAGGCACGATGGTCGCGCAATACGAGCACTCGATCTACCTCGGGCCGGAGGGCGTCGAGGTGCTGACGGCCTAGCGCAGCTTCTGCCGCCACTCGCGGAGCAGGAGCAGCGCTTCGATCGGCGTCAGGCGGTCGAGGTCGAGCTTCTCGATCTCGGCCTCGATCTCGCTCCGAGTGGGGGAGAACAGCCCGAGCTGCTGGGGAGCGTCCGCGGTCTTCTTGCCGGTCTTCGAGGCCCTCGCGATCCGCGGCGCAAGGCCCTCGGCGTCTTCCTCGATGTCCGCCAGGATCTCCTTGGCCCGGTCGATGAGCTCCGCGGGGACTCCCGCGAGCCGTGCCACGTGGATCCCGTACGAGCGGTCCGTGCCGCCGTCGACGATCTTGTGCAGGAACACGATCTGGTCGTTCCACTCCCGCACCGCGACGTTCATGTTGCACACGCCCTTGAGGCGCGTGGCGAGCTCCGTCAGCTGGTGGTAGTGCGTCGCGAACAGCGTCCGCGCCCGGATCCGGTCGTGCACGTGCTCGACGATCGCCCAGGCGAGCGCGAGTCCGTCGAAGGTGCTCGTCCCGCGCCCGACTTCGTCGAGAACGACCAGCGAGCGCGGCCCCGCGTTGTTCAGGATGTTGGCGATCTCCAGCATCTCGACCATGAACGTCGAAGCCGAGCGGCCGATGTCGTCGGCCGAGCCGATCCGAGTGAAGATCCGGTCGACCACGCCGATCCTCGATTCGCTCGCGGGCACGAAGGATCCGATCTGCGCCATGAGCACGATCAGCGCGGTCTGCCGGATCCACGTCGACTTGCCGGCCATGTTGGGACCGGTCAGGAGCGTGAAGAGCCGATCGGAGCGGTTCATCCGCGTGTCGTTCGGCACGAAGGGCTCCCCGGAGATCGTCCTCTCGACGACCGGATGGCGTCCGTCCACGATGCGGATCGCGTCGCCGTCGTCGATCGTGGGCGCGACGTAGCGGTTCTCGGCCGCGCGCTGCGCGAGCCCGGCCAGCACGTCGATCTGGGCGATCGCCTCGGCAGTGCCCAGGATCCTCGCGATCTCCTGCGCGACCGCCCCACGCAGCTCCTCGAAGATCCGGTACTCGAGCTCGCGCCCCCGCTCCTCCGCCCCGAGCACCTTGCTCTCGAACTCCTTGAGCTCGGGCGTCACGTAACGCTCGGCGTTCTTGACCGTCTGTCTGCGGATGTACGTCTCGGGCACTCGCGCGACCTGGCCGCGCGGGATCTCGAGGAAGTACCCGAACACGGAATTGAAGCCGACCTTGAGACCGGGGATCCCGGTGCGGGCGGATTCTTCCGCCTGCAGGCGCACCATCCACGACTTGCCGTCGCCGGAGATCGAGTGCAGCGAGTCCAGCTCGGCCGAAAAGCCCTTCCGGACCAGCCCACCCTCCTTCAGGGTCAGAGGCGGTGCGTCGACGAGCGTCTCGCGCACGCGCCGCACGAGGTCCTCGAGCGGATCCAGCGCGTCTCGGAGTTCCGCGAGCCGCGCGGAGTAGGCGTTCTCGAGCTTTTCGCGCAGCGGCCGGACCGGTGCGAGGGACGCCGCGATCGCGACGAGGTCGCGCGCGTGAGCGCGCCCCGTGGACACCTTCGCCACGAGCCGTTCGAGATCGAGGACTTCCGACAGCAGCTTCCGCACGTCCTCGCGCAGGAACGGCTGCTCCACGAGCTCGGCGACCGCGCGCTGTCGCGCGAGGATCGCGTCGACCTCGCGCAGCGGCGCTTCGAGCCACTCCCGCAGCAGCCGGCCGCCCATCGGGGTCACCGTGGCGTCGAGGACGTCGATCAGCGTTCCCTCGCGGCGACCTTCGCGCTGCGTGCGGAAGATCTCGAGGCACGAACGCGTCGCGCGGTCGAGAACGACGGTCTTCGCCCGATCGACGACCTCGATCCGGTGGATGTGCTCGCAAGCGCTCTTCTGCGTTTCCTCGGCGTACCCGAGGATCGCGCCCGCGGCCGCGACCACGGGCGAGGCCTCGTCGACGCCGAAACCTTCCAGGCTCGCGACCTCGAAGTGACGCTGGATCGCGCGCAACGCCGTCTCTCGGTCGAAGCACCACGGATCGCGCTCGGTGACGCGTGGGCCGAACTCCTCGCGCAGGGCCGCTCCCAGGCTGGCCCGCGATTCGAGCGCGCTCGGTGCGAGCAGGAGCTCCGCCGGGGCCAGCCTCGCGAGCTCGTCGACGAGCTTCTCTTCGGGGATCTCGGCCACCTGCAATCGGCCGGTCGAGAGATCGATCCACGCCAGCCCGGCCGTCGCCCCCGCGAAGTGGACGCTCGCGAGGAAATTCGGCTCTCGCGGCCGGAGCTGATCCTCCTCGGTGATCGTCCCCGCGGTCACGACGCGCACGATGGCGCGGTCGACGAGGCCCTTCGCGAGCTTGGGGTCCTCCATCTGCTCGCAGATGGCCACCTTGTGCCCCTTCAGGACGAGCTTCATGAGGTACCCCTCCGCCGAGCGGACGGGGACGCCCGCCATGGGGATGGCGTCCTCACCCTTCGACCTGGCGGTCAGGGCGATCCCGAGCTCCCGAGAGGCGACGAGCGCGTCCTCGTGGAAGAGCTCGTAGAAGTCGCCCATCCGGAAGAAGAGGAGTGCTCCCGGCTGCTCCTTCTTCGCCCGCCAGTACTGGGTCATCATCGGCGAGCTGGAGCTCGCGGCACCCATCGGGCCCGCACCCTGGGCTACGTACGTGCTGCGCATCGGAGGGGGAGGCCGGCGGGCGGCGGCAGGAGTCTATCCGAGGGCGCGACCGGGCCGCGATCCCGGCCGCTCCGCGGTTGGGCCCGCTCTTGCATGGCCAGGTCCTCCGGTCGAGCATGGGTCGTTCAGAGTCCCTGCAGATGCCCCGAGAAACACCGAGGATCCTTGCCGCGACAGGGCTGGCAGCCCTATCCCTCGCCTGTGCGTCCTATCCGGAGCGCACCTCGAAGGCGTTCGGGGACTTCCAAGCAGGACATCTCGAGCGGTCGCTGAAAGCCTACGAGCAATCGGAAACGACCGGTTCGCCCTTCCTCGCCGGCGCGGAGTCGGGGACGGTGGCCCTGGCGGCGGGCGACTGGGATGCGGCGATCCAGAATCTCGGGAAAGCCGCGAGCGAGGTCGAGCAGGTCGAGCGTAGCGCGCTCATCTCCCCCGAGAGCCTCGGCGAGACGATCCTCTCGTGGACCGTGAACGAAGGAATGAAGCGCTATCTGGGAGAAGGATACGAGCGCGTCATGCTCCACGTCGGACTCGCGATCGCCTACCTCGCGAAGGGCGACTTCGAGTCCGCCCGGGTCGAGGTGCGCCAGTCGAACGCGCTCCTGGAGAGCGAAGAGGAACTCTACGAGAAGGAGTACGAAGCCGGGGGATTGGGCCACTTCCTCTCGGCCGTGACCTACGAGATGGACGGGCGTCCCGACGACGCCTGGATCGACTACCGGCGCATGCGCGAGAAGGGTTTGGGGACGGACCTCGCCTGCCGCGCGCTCGCCCGGCTCGCCGCGACGATGCATCGTGAGGAGGATCTCGATCCCGACGAGCGGCAGTACCTGGGCACCGCCACGACGCAGGACTCTGCGAGCGTCGTCGTGATCGCTGGTGTCGGGATCGGACCCTGGAAGCGCGAGATCCTCGTTCCCATCCCGACTTCGAGCGGCCTCCTCCAGTGGGCGGTTCCGGCCTTCGAGCAGCGCCCGCAACCCGTCGACGCCGTCGAGATCTCGGTGGCCGGCGGCGACCGGAGCGTGCGCACGGTGGTCGTCGAGGACGTCGGCAGCGTGGCCAAGGAGAATCTCGAGGATCGGATCGCGTGGCTCGCCGCGAAATCGGCCGTGCGTGCCGTGGCGAAGCGGGAGATGTCCCAGTACCTCGGTGAGGAAGCAGGAGCCTTCGGGTGGATCCTCGGGACCGCAGTGACGATCGTTTCCGAGCGCGCGGACCTGCGAGCGTGGCAGACGCTTCCCCATACCTGGCAGGCGGCACGCGTATTCCTGCCTCCCGGGACCCACGAAATCCGCGCCAGGGCCTTGGGCGGCGAAGCCAGGGACCTCGGGCGCTTCGAGCTCGAACCGGGCGAAACCATGTTCATCCTCGCGCGCACGGTCGAGACTCGGCTCTACGCGTATCCTGTCGGCGGACGACGGATCGTCTCCGCGGCTGCCCCGATCACCCCATGAGATCCCTCGTGGCGCGCCCGCCGCGCGTCCGAGCCGGAACACCCCCACCCCAAGGAGAACGAAAGATGAAGAGACTTGGCCTGTCCCTGTTCCTGGTCCCGCTCGCCGTCGCCGCCGCGGGCTGCAGCTCCACGAAGTACGGCGACCCCGAATCCGTCGAGACGGTCAACATCGATTGGGGCTCCACCGACCTGCAGACCTTCTCGCAGAAGATGGTCGAGTCCCTGCAAGACAGCCCCGCCCTCGCGTACTTCGACCGCGGGGACAAGGGGGCGGACAAGCGGGTGATCGCCTACATGGGCGGCATCCGCAACGACACCAACGAGCACATCGACACCACGGCAGTCAGTGACACGATCCGAACAGACCTGATCCAGGGCGGCCGGTTCCGTTTCGTCGTCGACAAGGCCGGTCAGGAGGAGATCGGGGAGCAGGTCCGGTTCCAGCAGGAGTCCGGCCGGGTCAACCCGAAGATGGCCATGGAGTTCGGGAAGCAGCTTGGGGCCGAGGTCGTGATCTACGGCACGCTGCGCTCGATCGAGAAGAAGAAGGGACGCTCCATCGAGTCCGCCGGACAGAAGACGGAGGACACCTACTACCTCTTCGTTCTGAACGCCACGAACGTGGAGAGCGGCGAGATCATCTGGTCGGACAAGGGGGAGATCCGGAAGACCCAGAAGACCGGACTGTTCGGGTCGGGCTGATCCCGCGAGGGAAGCCCAGGCACGCCGGAAAAAGTTGACGGTTCGGTTTTCCCGCCGATCCCGCTACGGGAAATGCCAACCACCTCAGTGCTGAATAGCACACCTCGAAGCCAGCCCGTCCGGTCATACCGGGCGGGCTGGCTGCCTTCCCGGGGGCCTGGATCCGCCACCGCCTCGCGGAAGGGGGGGCGGCCCCGCCACCGCAAAAAGATCGAAGCTCCCCGTTCGCTTCCGAGCCCGAACCGGCTCCGACCGCCGCAGCCAAGAGGCTGCGCTGGGGATCCAAACTCTTCTCGACGCACAGGCCCGCCGGATCAATCCGGTGGGCTTGTGTGTTTTCCGGGGACCTGGGTCGGGCCGGTAGCATGACCCCATGGCCAGGTATCTCGTCACCGGCGGTGCCGGCTTCATCGGTTCCCACCTGGTCGAGGCGCTGGTCCGTCGGGGAGACCAGGTTCGGGTCATCGACGATCTCTCCACGGGGCGCCTGGAAAACCTGGCGAACCTGGAGCCCGGGGAATTCCGCTCGGGAGCGACCCTGGAGTTCCTGGGCGGCTCGATCACGGCTCCCTCCGATTGCGATTCCGCCTGCGAGGGAGTGGTCGGCGTGCTCCACCAGGCCGCTTGCGTCTCCGTCCCTCGCAGCTTCGAGGATCCGATCGGGACCTACGCGGTCAACGTCATGGGCACCCTGCGGCTGCTCGAGGCCGCACGTCGAGCCGGAGTCCGCACCTTCCTCTTCGCTTCCTCGTCCGCCTGTTACGGAGAGTCACCGACTCTCCCCAAGAAAGAGGAGATGGCTCCGGAGCCGCTCTCTCCCTACGCGTCGAGCAAGCTCGCCGGCGAGCACTTGCTCAGGGTGTGGGGGCGCGCGCACGGGATGAAGACCGTCTCGTTCCGGTACTTCAACATCTTCGGGCCGCGACAGCGCGACGACAGCCCCTATACGGGCGTCATCGCGCTCTTCGCTCGCGGACTCCTCGAGAACCGCCGTCCGACGATCCACGGCGACGGGGAGCAGACGCGCGATTTCACGTTCGTCGAGAACGTCGTCCGGGCGAACCTGCTGGCCCTCGAGAAGGAAGTCGAGCCGGGGACGGTGATCAACGTCGGCGCAGGCGAGCGCCTTTCGATCAACGGCCTGTACCGCGCGATGGAGGAGATCGCGGGAGTCGAGCTTCCTCCGATCCACGGGCCCGCGCGAGAAGGCGACGTGCGCGACAGCCTCGCTTCCCTCGATCGCGCGCGACGGCTGCTCGGATACGAGCCGAACGCGGCCTGGAAGGACGGGCTCGCGCGCACGATGGCCTTCTATCGCGAGCCTCTGCGGTCGCCGCGCAGCTAGACGCGCCGGTCCGCTCGCGATTGCCACATTCCGGGCCTCCGGGTAACCTCTTCGGATTCGATGTCCTGGAACCGGGCCACCTGATGCAGACCAAGACCACCCCCATTGATTTCCGCGCGGATCTCGACCGGCTCCTCGGACTCAAGACCGTGTCTTTTCGCTACGGGCTCTCGAAGGAAGAGCTTTTCGAAGCCGCGGTCACCCACGACCGCGGACGGGTGAAAAAGGGCGGCGGCTCGAATGAGCAGAAGGCCTTTCCGACGAAGCTCGGGGTGAAAGGCCCGCTCGTCTTCTACACCGATCCCGAATGCACGGGGCGGCCGGTGAAGGACACCTTCGCCGTCGCCTGGCCGGAGGTCGAGGCCGACGTCTGGTGGAAGGCCGACGTCCAGAAATTCGATCCCCAGAAGTTCATGGGGCTGCTCGGCCGTGTCGTCGAGCACCTGAACCAGAAGAAGGCGACGCTCTACGTGAAGGACGTCTTCGCCGGCACCGATCCGGCGTACGCCGTCCCCTACCGCTTCGTGGGCGAGTTCGCGACGCACGCGATGTTCGCCCACAACATGTTTCCCAAGAACGTCGCGGTCCCGAAGGACGTCGAGGCGCGTCGTTGGACGATGCTGAACGTCCCCTCGTTCCAGTGCGTCCCCGAGCGCGACGGGTGCAAGTCGGATCGCGCCGTGGTGATCGACTTCAAGAACCGGATCTGCCTGGTCGTCGGCAAGGCCGACTACTGCGGCATCATCAAGAAGTCGATCTTCACGGTGATGAACTTCCTGCTGCCGAATCAGGGGTTCCTGTCGATGCACTGCTCCGCGAACATCGGGGCGAAGGGAGATGCGGCGATCCTCTTCGGGCTCTCGGGCACGGGGAAGACGACCCTGTCAGCCGATCCCGACCGCCTCCTGATCGGTGACGACGAGACCGGCTGGACCGGCACGGGCATCTCGAACTTCGAGGACGGCTGCTACGCCAAGCTCATCGACTTGAACAAGGAAGCCGAGCCGATCATCGCGGCGGCGCTGTCGATGCCCGGGACGATCATCGAGAACGTTCCGAAGCTTCCCGGCAAGCGCTTGGAGGACACCGATCCGCAGGCGCTCGACCTCGCGGACCGTTCGATCACGGAGAACACGAGGTTCTCGTATCCGCTTTCGTGCAATCCGAACGTGGCCGAGGGTGCGCGCGGCCCGCACCCGGCGACGATCGTCCTCCTGACCGCGGACGCGTTCGGAGTGCTTCCGCCGGTCGCCGTGCTCGAGGGAAGAGAGGTCATGTACCACTTCGTGTCCGGCTTCACGGCGAAGCTCGCGGGCACCGAAGTGGGTGTCACCACGCCCGAAGCCGCATTCAGCGCCTGTTTCGGCGCACCCTTCATGTCGCATCGGCCGTCGGTCTACGCGAAGCTCCTGCGCGAGAAGATGGACCAGCACCACGCCCGCTGCGTCCTCCTGAACACGGGCTGGAGCGGAGGTCCCTACGGCACGGGCAAGCGCATCTCGATCAAGGACACGCGCGCGCTCCTGAACGCCGCGCTGCGGGGCGACCTGCACGACGGCAAGATGAAGTACACGACCCACCCGGTCTTCAAGCTCAAGATGCCCACCTCCTGCCCCGGCGTCGACGCGAAGATTCTCGACCCGCGCAACACCTGGTCGGACAAGGCCGCGTACGATGCGCAGGCTGAGAAGCTGCGCGGCATGTTCCAGAAGAACTTCCAGGAGAAGGGATTCGCGAAGCTCGGTATCGAGCCCGCGATGTGAGGGTCCCTCGGGGCCCTCGAGCGATGACGACCCCGATCGAGCATTACAAGCTGGGCCTCTCCCACTACGGGAAGCAGCAGAACGAAGAGGCCGCCGCCGAGTTCAAAGCCGCGCTCGAGGGGAAGCCCGACTGGCTCGATGCGATGCACGCCCTCGCGACCGCGCAGAGCAAGCTCGGCCGCCACGACGAGGCGCTCGCGACGATCGCGCGCGTGATCGAGCTCGACCCGACCGATCCCTTCGCCTTCACGAGCCAGTCGATCTTCCTCCAGCGCAAGGGTCTGATTCCCGAAGCCGAGGCCGCGTCCGCGAAGGCTCGCATGGCCGCCTGGAAGAAGGAGCTGAAGACGAATCCGAACGCGCCGCCGCCATCCACCCCCGGGGGCATGAAGGTCGTCCAGTGACCCTGGGACGCGCGAGCTAGGCTTCTTCTTCGATCCCGAGGATCGCGCGTCCGTCGGCGGAGATTCGCTGGGGAGTCCAAGCCGGATCCCAGACGATCTGGACCTCGGTGCCGGTCACGCCGGCGATCGAGTTGATGCGTCGCTTGACGACGTCCGGGATCGTGCGGGCCTCGGGGCAGGCCTGCGAAGTGAGCGTCATCGTGACGTTGCACACTCCCGTGTCCTGGAGTTTCACGTCGTAGATGAGGCCCAGGTCGACGATGTTGACCGGGATCTCCGGATCGTAGACCTGCTTCAGCTCCTTGTAGACGTCTTCGACGGTGGGCATGCCTTGCGCATCCTCGCGCGGGGCGAAGAGTCTACTTCTTCGTCGAAGCTCGCGCGAGGAGGTCCAGGAGATCCTGCGGGATCGGAGCCTCGACCTCGATCGGTTTGCCCGTGCGCGGGTGAGACAGGGCGACCTTCCAGGAATGCAGGGCCACGCGGCGGCTGCGGAAGCGGAGGGGCGAGTCCTTCCCGCGAGCGTACTTGCGCTCGCCGACCAGCGGGAACCCCGCATGCGCGAAATGGAGCCGGATCTGGTTGTACCGGCCCGTGACCAGATCGATCTCCAGCGCAGTGGTCGTGGAGAATCGCTCGAGCGTGCGATACCGGGTCTCCGAGGGCTTCCCCCGTGCCGAGACGCGCGCGAAGGAACCCTGCTCGAGGATCGGGAAGCGGTGCGTTCCGGCGGGGGGCTGGACTCGTCCTTGGGCGATGGCCCAGTAGGTCTTCCGGATCGTGCGTTCCCGGAAGGCGTGTTCGAGACCCTCTCTCGTCTCCTCGTCGAGTGCGAGGACCACCGCTCCCGAGACCTCGCGATCGAGGCGGTGCACCGGCAGCACTTCGAGGCCCTCGCGACGCAAGGCATCGGGGAGCGAGAGCCCGACGGCGCCGGGTGTCGACACGCTCAACATCCCCGCGGGCTTCGAAACCACGAGGAGATGCTCGTCCTGGAACAGGATCGGGACCGGCTCGCGGGCGCGAGGCATGCCGCGAGAAGATGGCAGAAGCCGCGCCGCGGGCAAAGGAGAAGGTCGCGAGCCAATCGCCGCGGTTCAGTGCGTGGCGAACCGCAGGAGAACGATCAGGAGGCCGACCCAGAGAAGCACGCCGATCACGCGCTCGGTTCGAAACAGGTTTTGTACCGCCGCCATGGAAGAATTGGTTTCCCTCGGACGCCCTAGACTCCGGAACCAGGGCGGTTACCAGGGGAGGAGTCGGCCATCGCTTCGACGTACAATGGCGGCCCCATGTTCCCGGACGATTCGCGGGAATCCCGAGGAGGCCGATGAGCTCCAAGCAGATCGATGTCACCTGCCCCTGCTGTTCCACCCGCCTCACCGTGGACGTGCTCACGCGGCAGATCCTGCGCCGGACGAGCCCCGAGGCCGCTCCGGAAGGGGTTCCGGGCAAGGATCGGTGGAATTCCGCTCAGGAAAGGGTGAGGGATCGCACGAAATCAGGCGAGGACAAGCTCGAGAGCGCCCTGGACCACGAGCGCGGGAAGTCCGCGAGGTTCGACGACCTCTTCCAGAAGGCGCGAGAGAAGCACGCCAGCCCGACCGACGAAGACCCCGACGGATGAGGAGCTCGAGACACCGGCGAGCTCCGACCTCCACGCCGCGACCCACCCCCTGCTGCACGACCCGAGTCCGGCGGCTGAACCACCCAGCATGAGCGAGAGCCGATACCGCGCCGTGAAGGCGTACGAGAACGATGGCTTCCTGAAGAGCCCCGATGCGCGCGCGCTGCGGATCCTCTCCGAGTACATCGAGCCGGAGAGCCGATTCCGCGAGCTGCGGATCCGCGACACGATCGTGTTCTTCGGTTCCGCGAGGATCATCGCTCGCGACGTCGCCGAGGGAGAGGTCGCCGCTGCCGAAAGAGGCGAGGGAGACCTCGAGCTGGCGCGCACACGACTCGCCATGTCGCGCTACTACGAGGAGACCCGGGAGCTCGCTCATCGCCTGACCGTGTGGTCGAAGAATCTGCCCGGCACCGACCGGCGGTTCGTCGTCTGCTCGGGCGGCGGTCCGGGCATCATGGAAGCCGCCAATCGCGGCGCTTCGGAGGCACGAGGCGAGAATGTCGGCTTGAACATCTCGCTGCCCTTCGAGCAGGTGGAGAACTCCTACATCACCCGCCGCCTTTCGTTCGAGTTCCACTACTTCTTCATGCGGAAGTTCTGGTTCACCTACCTCGCCAAGGCCATGGTCGTGATGCCCGGAGGATTCGGCACGCTGGACGAATTCATGGAGATGGTGACGCTCGTCCAGACGAAGAGGGTCCGGAAGCCGATGTCGATCGTCCTCTACGGAACGGAGTACTGGGACGAGGTGCTGAATCTCCAGCCGATGGTGCGTCTGGGGATGATCAGCCCGGAGGATCTCGGGCTCTTCTTCCGGACGAACTCGGTCGACGAGGCCTTCGAGCACCTGACGCGCGAGCTCGGGGAGCTCGTGCTCAAGAAGACGGGCCCCTCGGGCCAGGCGATCTGATCAGGGCTTCGCGTCGACGCTCGTGTGATCGTGGACGACGCGCCACCCCTCGGGCGTGCGGCGCAGGATCAGGGAGAAGAGTCCGGCCGATTCCGCCTGGTCGAGGAACTGGAGCCGCCACCGCCCTCGCACGAGCCCCGTGTCGTCTCCGAAGTTGATGGATTCGAGTTCGCTGAAGGACAGCCGTCCCATTTCCCGGCCTCCTTCGTGATAGCGCTGGCGGTAGTACTCGAGCACGGTGTCGTATCCGCGCTGCACGCCTCCTCCAGCGAAGAACGTCAGCTCCGGCGACTTCAGGTACCCCGCGCTCATGTACCCCTCGAGGTCGCCTCGATTCCACGCAGCCTCCTGGGTTCGGACCACGGCTTCGATCGCCTGGGTCTGGTCGAGGCCACGGTTTCCGTGGGGCGACGCGCACGAGCCGAGGAGAGTGAGGATGAAGGCGCTGAGAACGAGGGGGCTTGTCGGTCGAATCATGGCCCCATCCCATGGGGTACCGCCTCGGAGGTCAACGCCCTAGGCTGAAAAGGACCTCGATCCCGCCATGCTCCAGCCCATCGCTCTCGTCCTGCTCCTCTTGCAGGACCCGAAGCCTCCTGCACTCAAGGAGCTCGAGGAGCTCGCCAAGACCTATCTGTCCCAGGATTCGACGACCTCGAAGGGACGTCGCGAGCAGTTTCTCGCTCTGAGGCGCATCGAGCAGGCGCCTCCGCTGTCCGCGGCGGAGGTGAAGAGTTGGACGGCCAGGCTCCTCAAGCTGGACTCGAAGGGTCGCCACCTCGAGAAGAAGAACGGTCGGCACTTCTTCTGGACGAAGCCCGAGGTTGCCGAGAATCGCGGCCTCTACCTCGTCGGCGGCGAGGAGCGGAATCCGAAGGCTCTCTTGATTGCCATGCACGGCGGAGGAGAAGGACTCGGCGAGGCGTCCGAGGCCCACAGCGCCTACAACTCGGCGGGTGGGAAGATCGACTGGCTGGTGATCTGTCCGGAGGTCCTCGTGAAGACCGAGCACGGCTGGACCGACTCCGGCACCGAGGAGTTCGTGCTCGCGCTCGTCGAGGCCGCGCTGCGGACGTGGAAGATCGACCGCAACCGCGTCTACTTCTCGGGCCACTCGATGGGGGGCTACGGGACGTGGACTCTCGGCGCGCACCACGCCGACCGAGTGGCCGCGTTGGCTGCCTCGGCGGGGGCCCCGACGCCGATCCTCGGCCGGGACAGGGAAGTCATCGACATCGACTCCGGTGTCGTGCCTTGCCTGCGAAACGTCCCGATGATCGTCTACCAGTCCGACGACGACCCGCAAGTGCCGCCCTCGGTCAACCGCGCCGCGGCCAAGAAGGTCGAGGAGGCTCGGGCACTCTGGGGCGGCTACCCCTTCGAGTACTGGGAGGTCGAAGGCCACGGGCACGCACTGCCTCCCGGCGGAATGAGCGCGCTGCTTGCGAAGATCAAGGATCGGGTTCGCGACCCGCGACCCGTGAAGATCGTCTGGCAGCCGAGCCTCGAGTGGAAACGGCAGTTCTACTGGCTCTGGTGGCGCGACCCCGTGAAGGGCTCCACGGTCGTCGCGGAGTCCGATCGAGAGAAGAACCGGATCGTGATCACCTCGGCGACTGAACCGAAGGGCCTGGAGGTGCTTCTCGACGACCGGGTGGTGGATCTGGACCGGGAAGTGACCGTGCTCCTCGGAGAGAAAGTCGTCTACCAGGGCAAGCCGGCGCTCACCCTCGCGAACCTCGTGAGGACGTCGGCGACGGGCGATCCGGATCTCCTCTTCGCCGCGAGCGTCGCCGTTTCGCCCTGAGCTGGATCAACCGTCCCCGGTGTAACCGAGGCCCTTCAGCTTCTTGAGCGACTCGGGATCGCCGGCCTTCTTCGCTGCGTCGCCGATCGTGTCGCGCAGTGCGATCATCGCGGGGGACTCCGGATAGCGCTTCATGCCCGCCTCGGCGATCGCGGTCGCCGGGCCGATCGCGCCCTTCTCGGCCAGCTCCGAGGCCACGGCGACGTACTCGGGCTCCTGGACGCGCGCCGGCTGGGATTGCGCGAGCGCGAGGAAGTCCGACTGGGCTCGTTCGGGATCGATCCGAGCCAAGGCCAGGCACCGTCCGATGCTCGCGCGCAGGAAGTCGGGATTGCCTGCGTCCATCTGCGCGAGGGCGCGATCGAAGTTGGAGACCGCTTCCTTCGCGTCACCCGAGTTCAGGGCCTTGGTGCCGGCCGCTGTGAGGGCCTTCGGGTCATCGCTCCCGCACGCAGCCAGGGAGCAGAGGAGGATGAGGGGGAGTAGGTGCCGCATGGTCGTCCGCAAGTTGTGGAAAGGTAACGAGATAGGATGCCTCCTGTGCGCGGCTCGCGCTAGCCCGGGCACCGAAAGGCTCAAATCACACTCCAATTGGAGTATCATCGGAGTGTTATCGGAGTGTCACCAAGACCTCCGCCAGCCGTGCTGCGCGAGACCAAAGTCACCGTCAAGATCCCCCGGCCGCTGTATCGGAAGATCCAGCACGTCGTCGAGGGCTCGGGCTTCAACTCACCCACCGACTTCATCGTCTACGTCCTCCGGGACCTGATGGGTGAGGCCGAGGAGCACGGCACTCCCGAGTTCAGCAAGGACGAGATCGAGGAGCTCAAGCGCAAGCTCAAGAAGCTCGGCTACCTCTGATTCGTCCGCGCCACGCCAACCCCCTCTCCGCGACAGCCATGACTCAAGTGACCTCCTCTGTGAAACCCGTCCCCGTCCACGGCGGCTTGGCCGCGCCCGTCGAGCGGATCGTTCCGCGCTCCGTGATGGAGTCGGGATCGTGGACCTCGCTCCCGAAGATCGAAGTCGACGAGACGGACCGCACGACCCTGTACCGGATCGCCGACGGCACGCTGTCTCCGCTCGTCGGCCCGATGGTCGAGAAGGAGTACCGCGGAGTCCTCGAGAGCGGCTCGATCGAGCGCGGGGGCAGGCGGTACGCCTGGACGATCCCCATCGTGCTGCCGGTCACCGACGCGGAGGCCGCGCTGGCCCGGTCGAAGGGAGAACTCGCTCTCGCGCACGGCGGAACGGTCTTCGGCCGCATCCAGGTCGAGAGCGTGTTCGCCTGGGACAAGCCCGCGTTCGTCCGCGCGGTCTACGGGACGGAGCGCACGGATCATCCCGGCGCGCGCCTTTGGCTCTCCGATCCGCGCACGACGCTCGTCGGAGGCAGCATCCAGCTCGTCCCCTTCGAGGAGCGCCGGCCCTTCGCCAAGCGCGTGCTCGGGCCGAAGGAGACCCGCGCGCTCGTCGCCAAGAAGGGCTTCGAGCAGACCGTGGCCTTCCAGACGCGCAATCCGCTGCACCGTGCCCACGAATACGCGCTCGTCTACGGCGCGGAGGAGCTTCTCCGCGAGACCGGGAAGCGCACCGGCGTCGTCCTGAATCCGCTGGTCGGCCAACTCAAGGGTGACGACGTCCCCGCCGACGTGCGCATGAAGACCTACGAGGCGCTCGTGGAAGGGAAGTTCCTCGGAAAGGGGGACATGGACGAGGCGCTGTGGAAGCAGCACGGCCAGGGCCTTTCCCAGAACCTCGAGCTGATCGGCCTCGACATGCGGATGTACTACGGCGGCCCGCGCGAGGCGGTCATGCACTCGATCTACCGCCAGAACCTCGGCTTCAGCCACTTCATCGTCGGTCGCAAGCACGCCGACGCTCCCTACGACGACAAGACCCCGATCTGGGGCGACTTCGACGCGCAGGAGATCTTCGGCAAGCTCGGCGGCGAGCTCGCGATCCGCACGGTGAACGTCGGCTTCGCCGCCTACTTCGAGGAGATCGGGCGCGTCGGCCTCGTCGAGGACAACAAGGGCAAGACGCAAGTCACGATCTCGGGCACGCGCATGCGCGAGCTGCTCGACCAGGGTGAGATGCCCGACGAGCGCGTGATGCGTCCGTCGACTGCGAAGGTGCTGGCGGAGTACTACCGGAGCCAGCGGAAGAGCTGAGCGGAGCGGCGATGGGCCTCCTCGACCTCTTCAAGAAGAAGGAAGCGCCGAAGAGCGGTGCGCGGCCCGGGCTCCGTCCCGCGCCTGGGGCGGGCGCTCTCGGACCGCGTCCCGATCCGAAGGCCCAGAACAACTTCGTCATCGTGATCCTCGACTCGTGTCGCTTCGACACGTTCGTGAAGGCGGACCCGAAGACGATCCTGAAGCTCGGGAAGCCCGAGAAGCGCTACAGCTACGCCTCCTGGACGGCGCCCTCGCACTACAACCTGCTCACGGGGCTGCTGCCGCACACGACGCCGCCGAACGTGTACGCCTCCGACTACTACAAGGAGGACTTCTACAACTACAACAAGCGGCTAGGCGCGAAGGGCATCGAGTTCGGGAAGATGGTGCCGGGCTTGTGGCTGCCGGGGTTCCTGCGCAACACGCTGGGCTACGCGACGCACGCGCGCGTGTCGCTGCCCGTGCTGAACCCGAAGACCGGGGTCAACCGCGACTTCGACAGCTTCCAGCTGATGGACAAGCACAACGACATGCGCTCAATGCTGCCCACGATCCCCTGGTCGGCCGATCGGCCGAGTTTCGTGCTGCTGAACGTGGGCGAGACGCACTACCCGTACGCGAAGCCCGACGAGGACTCGTCGATGTGGCCGCGGATCAGCGGCGTGAACGGCGTCTTCAAGAAGCTCGAGGGGCAGATCGACGCTCAAGGCAACCTGATCCACGAGTCCGAGGCGCCGGAGTTCTTCGACCAGGAGAAGCTCGATCAACTGCGCGAGCGGCAGGTCGAGACCGTGCGCTACCTCGACGGAGTGTTCGCCGAGCTCTTCGACCTCGTGCCGAAGAACACGCACGTGGTCGTCACTTCCGACCACGGCGAGCTGTTCGGCGAGAGCGGCTACTTCGGCCACGGACCGATCATGCACGAGAAGTGCTTCGAGGTGCCTTTCCTCGAAGGCAAGATCCGCTGAGCCCACGGCGACGCCCGCAAGCGAGAGAGAATCCCCCAACCCCCCTACGACCCGCGACGCGGGCACGAACGAACGACCGACCATGACCAGCAATTCCAACGGCTTCATCCTCTGGTTCACGGGCCTCTCCGGAGCCGGAAAGAGCACGCTCGCGACGCATCTCACTCCGATCCTGAAGCAGAAGGGACGCCGGGTCGAAGTGCTCGACGGCGACGAGATCCGCGAGAACCTCTCGAAGGGCCTCGGTTTCTCCAAGGAGGACCGCGACACGAACATCTTCCGGATCGGCTACGTCGCGAATCTGCTCGCGCGGAACGGAGTCGTGTCGATCACCGCGGCGATCTCGCCCTACCGCGAAGTTCGCGACGAGGTGCGCAAGCGCGCCCAGGTTCCCTTCGTCGAGGTGTTCGTCGAAGCGCCGCTCGAGGTCGTCGAGGCGCGCGACACGAAGGGCCTCTACAAGAAGGCGCGTGCCGGCATCATCAAGAACTTCACGGGCGTCAGCGATCCCTACGAGGAGCCTCTGAAGGCCGAGGTCGTCGTGCACACGGGCAAGGAGAGTGTGGAGGAGTCGGGGAAGAAGATTCTCGAGTACCTCAAGCGGCGCGAGCTGCTTGCGTGAGCCTCCACAGACCTCGGTTCGACTTCAGTTGAGGGTGACCGCATCGTTAGCCGGCCACGGATCCGGCAGCTCCGGCGACGACACGGCATGGGTCCGGGGATGGGCTCCGGCCACGACGAGCTGAAGCGTGACGACGATCGTGGCGGTCTGTCCGATCTCCAGGGCTCCCGCCCGTGCGACGATCGTGTCCCCCTCGAGCCGCACGGTCCCGTGCGAAGCGGTTCCGCCGAGGAAGACGGTCCTGGCAGGAACCGGGGTGCGGACTTCGACACAGTGAGTCGAGGCGATTCCGTGATTCGTCACGGTCAGGGTGTCCGTCAGGACGTCACCGACGCCCGGTGACGGAGGGGACGTGCTGCCTTGGATGCCGAGGTCGACGTAGGGCTCGACCGGCGATTCCGTCCCGCCGCCGACTCCGCCGTGCTCTCCGGGGTTGATCCAGGGCACCGCCAACCGGACGACGTGACCCTGCGCCTGGGTGACGATGCGAGCGTCCACGAGCCCGCCTCCGATGGTCGTGTCCAACAGCAAGTCGAGGATCGGGAAACCACTGAACTCCGTCGCGTACGATTCGATGACGCCCGTGAGCTCGGCGAGTTGGCGGACACGATTGAGGTCGCCGCTGGCGTAGACCTTCTGCGTGAAGGGGGCCACGACGACCGGTCCCTGGAAGAGTGGAGGCCCCTGGTTCCAGAGAATCGAGGCCGAGGCTCCGTCGTCGTGGATCGCGTGCAGGATCCCGTCCGGGCCGGCTAGGAAGATCAGGTCCCGCGACGAGTCGTAGGCCATCTCGTTGTCGTATCCGGACAATGCAGTCAGCGGGAACGTCCATCCGTCGACTCCCGTCATCGGATCGACCCGGTGGAGAACGCCGGAGGCTTCGAGGACGTAGACGCCGCGACTGGAGACGATGGGCTTGGACAGGATCGCGCCCAAGTCCCGCGCCCATGCGCGCGCCCCGTTCAATGTGTTCACCGCCATGATCGTCGGCTGGTTCGCGCCCGGGACCGATTCGTCGGTCGTCACGATCAGGAGGTTGTTCGTGTCGTCGAGGGCCAGGCCGGTCACGCGGTCCACCGAGTACGTCGCCGTGCTGTTGAAGATCCAGCGGGTCGCTCCTGTCGCCAGGTCGAGGGCATGAACGCGATTCGCGGTCGTGTTCCCGCAAGCGAAGTCGGTTCCCACATAGAGGAGATCGAGACTCGGGATCGCCGTCTGGAAATCGCAGTTCGATCTCTCCCAGATCTGCGCGACGGGCGCGGCACTCAGCGTGTCGGACGAGCAGGACGCCCGGCGCAAGTTGCGGGACCACACGGTCACCCCGCTCGAGCGATTGACGTCGTACACGAATCCGCTCGAATCGATGAACACGAAGTGATCGAGGCCCATGCTCGACTCGGCGGTCAGGAGCTGGAGCGGAACGGCGGGCGTCATGTCCCGACTCCAAGATCCCGGACCCGTGAAGTCGGCCTTGGGCCGCGCGGCGACGAAGGAGCCCGCGCTGTAGTACACGTTCTCGGAATCCTGGGCGCAGCCCTGGTTGGCGAGAGGCGCGGCAGCCGTCGCTTGTCCGAAGGGAAGACCGGAAGGATTGTTGAATCCGGTCCGGGCGGTCGTGAAGTCGATCGACCAGTCGAAGAGCCAACCGACGCTTCCCGAGACTCCGTCTTCGATCTCGAGCGTCCAGGTTCCGGCCATGCCACACGCGCCGATCGGAGTTTCCGGCCGGTACTCCGCGTCGAAGGGCGCCAAGCCACTGCAGACGGGAGTCGTCGCGCGGTCGTCGAACTTCGTGCCGAAATAGCTCGAACCACTTCCGCCCCGCTCCGCGGCCAGCGTCACGCGCCGGCCGGTGGGAGTGACCAGGGTGAGCGTCAAGTCCCCCATGCGCTGGTGGACGAGGGTCAGGTGCACCGCGATCCCTGTCGGCGCGACGTAGGTGGGAACTCCGCCGATGGTCAGGATCGAGACCGCCGTGTCCTGCGACGGAATTCCCGATCCGCCCGATCCAGCTGGCGGCAGTGCGAGCCCAACCTGGCCGTCCGATGCACGGTGGCCGATCGTGACGGGCAGCACGAAGTCGCGCTGGCCGCGGCATCCGTAACCATCGATGACGCGAACCGAGAATGCGGATGCCCCGGCTTCGGAGGGAACGCCCGAGAGGTGGCCGGAGCTCAGGAGATGCAGGCCCGTCGGAAGGGATCCGCCCACCACCACGAACGAGTAGGGAGGCTTCCCACCGCTCGCCGTGAGCGCCGTCGAATAATCGACGCATAGCTCGGACCTGGGCAACGCAACCGGCTCGATCGTAATCGTGGGACAGTCCACGATGGCGTACTCGGGCGGGCGGATTCCGGGGCGGGAGCCCTGAGCGTGCGCGATCTCGACGGGAACGAAGACGACGAGCAGGGCCAGCAGCCCCAACGGGTGAAGAAGATGCAGTCTCATGCGAGCTCGAGTGGACGGCCGATGTCGGGAGGTGACACAGGCTTCGGGACAGCGGAGGGGAAGCGCGTGTGATGCTACTGGAGGAGCCTGCGACCGGGGAGGGGTCATCCTCGAGTGTCGGGTGTCAGCGAATTGGCGCATCCGAGGGGACTCCGTCGTAACCGTGCAATCCTGCGAAATGAGTATCATGAAGGGCTCCGCTAGCCCGGACCTGTGCGCGTAGACGAGATGAAATCGATCGCCCGATCCCTGCGCCTCCTTTTGGTCGGCTCCGTGGTCAGCGTGGTCCTGGCCCGACCCGCGTTCGCCTACATCGGCCCGGGCGCCGGCTTGGCCGCCGCGGGCTCCCTCTTCGTCCTCCTCGGCACCTTCCTCCTGGCCATCGGGGTCATCCTCGTCTGGCCGCTGAAGGCGGCGGTCCGCCTCGTCACGTTCCCGCGCCGGACGAACGCCAAGGCCAAGCGCGTCATCGTCGTCGGTCTCGACGGCTTCGATCCCGGCCTCGCGCGCAAGTACTCTGCGGAAGGGCTGCTGCCGAACTTCAAGAAGCTCGAGGAGGAGGGCTGCTTCCACTCCCTCGCGACCGCCTGCCCCTCGATCTCGCCCGTCGCGTGGTCGACCTTCGCGACCGGCGTCGACGCTTCGCGCCACAACATCTACGACTTCCTCACCCGCGATCCGTGCAACTACGCGCCGGTGCTCTCCTCGACCGACATCCGCTCCGTCCCGCGCACGCTGAATCTCGGCCTCGGCCGGATTCCTCTCGGGCAGCGGGCCGTCTACCGCCTCCTCCAGAAGAGCCAGCCCTTCTGGAAGCACCTCGGCGCGCACCGCGTGTGGTCCTCGATCCTGCGCGTCCCGATCACCTTCCCGCCGCAGAAATTCAAGAACGGCACGCTGCTCTCGGGCATGTGCGTCCCCGACATCCAGGGCACGCAGGGTTCGTTCTCCTTCTACTCGACGCGACCGCGCTCGACGGAGAAGAAGATCGGCGGGCAGCAATACCTGATCGTCGTCCGCAATGGACGCGTCGAATCGAACCTCACGGGCCCTCGCGGCGCCGACGGGCACCCGATGAAGTGCCCGTTCACCGTCGAGATCGGCGACTCGAAGGTCACGCACCGCGACGTGAAACGGAAGGCGCGCATCCGCGTCGGCGACGAGACCGTCGAGATCGGCCCGAAGGAGTACACGCCCTGGCTCGTCGTGCCCTTCGGCAAGCTGACCGGGATCGTCCGCTTCTACATCCAGACCTGGGACCAGCACGATTTCGAGCTCTACGCGACGCCCATCAACCTCGACCCCGAGCGGCCGGCGATGCCGATCAGCCATCCGTTCGTGTACTCGATCTACCTCGCCAAGCTCCTCGGCCCCTTCGCGACGCTGGGCCTCGCCGAGGACACGTGGGCTCTCAACGAACGCGTCATCGACGAGCACGCGTTCCTGAAGCAGGCCTGGCTGTTCTTCGACGAACGCAAGCGCCAGCTCTGGGACGCCATGGACAAGACGAAGCGCGGCTTCGTCAGCGTCGTCTTCGACACCTCCGACCGCATCAGCCACATGTTCTGGCGCGCGCTCGAGCCCGATCACCCGGCGAACCGCGACAAGGAGTTCGAGCCCTACAAGCGCGTGATCCCCGACACCTACCAGCGCATGGACGCGCTCGTCGGCGAGGTCCGCGCGAAGATCGAGGGCGAGCGCGACACGGTCCTCATGGTGATCTCCGACCACGGCTTCACGAGCTTCCGCCGCGGCGTGAACCTGAACTCCTGGCTCCTGCAGAACGGCTACCTGTTCCTGAAGGACGGCGCCGAGACCTCGGGTGACTGGTTCGAGAAGGTCGATTGGTCGCGGACGAAGGCGTTCACGCTCGGGTTGACCGGGTTGTTCATCAACCGAGTCGGGCGCGAGCGCGAAGGAGTCGTCCCGCCCGGCCCGGAGCTCGACGCGCTCTGCCGCGAGCTCAAGGCCAAGCTCGAGACGCTGCGCGATCCGCTCGACGGCACCCCGGTGATCCGCGAAGTTTTCCTCACGCGCGAGGTCCACAGCGGACCCTACGCCGACGCCGCGCCGGAGCTCCTGATCGGCTACCACAAGGGCTTCCGCCACTCGTGGGACTGCGCGACGGGCGCCGTCTCGAAGGAGGTCGTCACGGACAACACGCGCTCGTGGTCCGGCGACCACTGCGTCGATCCGCGTCTGGTGCCCGGCGTTTTCTGGTGCAACCGCAAGATCGACGTAGCCGATCCCGCCTTGCTCGACCTGGCTCCGACCGTGCTCGACCTCTTCGGCGTGCCCGTTCCGGGCTACATGCAAGGGCGCCGGCTGTTCTCGGGAAGGCCCGAGACGAAGCCGCCCGGCTTCGATCGCGGCGACGGCGTCGCGCTTCCTCCCTCGCGCCCGCACGCGCACGAGGTCCGAGCTTGAGGCTTCCGCGCTGGACGGTGTGGCCCGCGTTCCTCGTGCTGGGCCTCTTCCTGGTCGCCGGGGTCCCGTGGCCGGGCTCGCGAATCGATCCGGACGCGCGGAAGCGCATCGTCGTCCTCGGCATCGACGGGATGGACCCCGAGATCCTCCAGGAGACCATCGCCAAGCATCCGGAACGGATGAAGAACTTCGCCCGCCTGATCGCGGAGGGCGGCATCCACTCGCTCGGGACCTCGAACCCGCCGCAGAGTCCCGTAGCCTGGTCGAGCTTCATCACGGGCACGGATCCGGGCGCGCACGGCGTCTTCGACTTCATCCACCGCGATCCCGTCACGCGCGAGGTCGCGTCGCCGACCACGAAGGCGTCGCAGATGCACGGCTTGAGCCTCTGGAGCGGCTGGCAGCTTCCTTTCGGCGGCGACCTCTCGAGCAGCCGAACGGGAGATGCCTTCTGGAAGATCCTGGCCGACCACGACATCGCCGCGGACGTCTGGCGCATGCCCGCGAACTTCCCCGTCGAACCTTCGCGGGGTCTCTCCTATTCGGGGATGCTGACCCCGGCGATCGATTCGGCCTACGGCGAATCGAAGATCTACACTTCGGATCTCCTCGCGCGCGCGTCGGGCGATGCCGGCCACACGATCCCGGTGCGCGTCGACGAGGGGCGGATCGACACCTTCATCCGCGGTCCCGCGAATCCGTTTCGCGAGGATGGCGAGACCGCGACCGTGCCGATGGTCGTCCGCATCGACACTGCCGCGAACGCGGCGGCGATCGAGGTCGGCTCCGAGGTGTTCGTGCTCCGTCCCGGCGAGTGGAGCGACTTCGCGCGGGTCACGTTCTCGACGCTCCCCGCGGGCCTCTCGGACGTCTCCGGGATCGTCCGCTTCTACCTGAAGCGCCTCGAGCCGCATTTCGAGATGTACGCCTCGCCCGTGAACATCGATCCGATCGATCCGGTGGTTCCGATCTCCGCCCCGGCGTCCTCGAGCGCCGACTTGGCCCGCGCAGTCGGCCTCTACTACACGCAGGGGATGCCCGAGGACGTCAACGCGCTCAAGGACCGGCTGCTCGACGACCGCGAATTCATGGACCAGGCGCACCTCGTCCACGAGGAAGGCGAGCGCATCATGGATCGCGCGCTCGATCTCTGGCTCGAGCGGGAGGAGGGCGGCCTCCTCTTCTTCTACTTCTCCGGAGTCGACCTCTGCAGCCACATGATGTGGCGGCATTTCGACGCGGACCACCCGCACCACGACGACGGATTCGCGGCGGAGGACTCCTCGTCCTGGTCGAATCGTCCGGGCAGCACGTGGAAGGAAGTCATCCACGACCTCTATCTGGGGATGGATCCCGTGCTCGGCCGCCTCCGGGAACGCATGCCGAAGGACGCGCTGCTCCTCGTGATGAGCGACCACGGGTTCGAGACGTATCGCCGCAAGTTCAGCCTGAACACCTGGCTCGTCGAGCAGGGCTATCTCGTCTTGAAGGAGGGCCGCACGAAGGAGCTGCCGCGCCGCGATCCGGAATTCTCGCCCGTCTACCTGACGACGGGGTTCGGTGCCGTCGACTGGACGAAGACGCGTGCGTACGGGGTCGGCTTCAACGCGCTCTATCTGAACCGCGCGGGCCGCGAGAAGGACGATCCGGAGACGCCCGAGGACGAGAGCGGAATCGTGGGAGACGATGCGGAAGCCTCGCTCCTGGCCGAGATCAAGGGCAGGCTCGAGGCGCTCGTCGACGAGAAGACCGGCCTGCGCGTCGTTCGGCGCTGCGATCTCGCGCGTGACGTCTACCGCGGCTCACGCGTAGCCGAAGCGCCCGACCTGCTCGTCGGGTACGACGCGGGCTACGGCAATTCGGACCCTTCGGCTCTCGGCCGGATCCCGAACGCGGTGCTCGAGGACAACCTGGGTGGGACGTTCAACGGCAACCACCTGATGTGCCCGGACGTCGTGCCGGGGATCCTGTTGACGAACGGGACCGTTCTCCCCGGCGAGCACGGGCTCGAGGACTTGACTGTCGAAATCCTGCGGCAGTACGGCATCGCCCCTTCGGACGGGATGCGTGGCGAGCCCGTCTTGAGGTAGACTCGGGAAATCGGAGGCTAGACGCGATGTTCGGCGGCGGAAGCAAGATCAAGCTCGACAAGGACCTTCTCGAACGGATCAAGAAGATCGCCGAGGTGGCCGGATACGCCTCGCACGAGGAGTACATCGTCCACGTGCTCGAGAAGGAGATCTCGAAGTTCGAGGACGCCCAGAGCGACGCGGACATCACGGAGAAGCTTCGGGGTCTGGGCTACATCAGCTAGGCGCGGTTCGAGGGCCATGTGAACTCGCTGAACCACGCCGTCTCGCGCGTCTTCGATCTCTTCCTCGCGCCTCTCGACTCGATCGGACGTCCCTTCGCTCTGGTTCTGGCGAGCGCGGTGTTCGGCGTCATCGCCATCGTCCTCTTCAAGCACGTGAGCGCGCAGCGGCGCATCAAGGCGGCGAAGAACAAGATCAAGGGCCACCTGATCGAGATCCGGATCTACCAGGACGATCTCGCGATCGTCGGCAAGGCGATCGGGAAGGTCCTCGCCCGGAACCTCCAGTACCTGGCGCTGAACCTGGCGCCCTTCGTCCCGCTCTCGATTCCCTTCGTGATCGTCCTCGCCCAGCTCGTGGTCCGCTACGGCTACGCTCCCGCCGAGGTGCACGGACCGGAGCAAGCGATCCTCCCCGGCCGGGGATCGATGGTCGAGGTCGAGCTCTCGCCCGAGCGCGCCGCCGACATCGCGGGGCTCCGGATCGAGCTGCCCGAGGGCGTGCGCGCGCTCTCTCCGCTCGTTCGCGTGCCATCGGAAGGTCGAGCCTTCCAGGAGGTTGCCGCGATCGCGCCCGGGGCACGCGCGATTCGATTCGTCCTGCCCGGAGGCGAGCGCGCCGAGAAGGAGTTCTCAGCCGGCTTCTGGAGCGGTCCCCTGCAGCCCGAACGCGGCACGGGATTCTTCTCGGCGCTGCTCTGGCCCGCGGAGGATTCGTTCTCCCAGGACTCGCCGTTCCGACGCATCCGCGTCGAGTACCCGGAGGAGAGGCTCGCGTGGTTCCCAAGCGGACCCGCCGGCGTCCTGATCGTCTTCCTGATCGTCTCGATGGCGGCCGGCCTGCTGGCGATGAAGCCGCTCAAAGTCCAGATCTGAGAGGACCTAGGGGCGCGTCGCGCCGCAGGCCTCGAGCGCTGCGAGCACACGCGCCTTCCACCCCGGCCGGCAGACGACGAGCTCGTCGTTCATCGGATCCGGGCGGTTGTAGACGTGCTCCTCGCCGCGCAGCCGGCACACGGTCCATCCGAGAGCCCGTGCGACGACCTCGGGCGCGCACGTGTCCCATTCCTTGAGCCTCTTGAGGTGCACGTACAGGTCGGCCTGTCCGAGCAGGAGCAGGCCCACCTTGTTCCCGACGCTTCCCGAGTACACGAGGCGCGCGCCGAGCGAATCCGCGAAGCTCTGCGTCCAGCTCGGAGTGTGGCTGCGGCTCACGGCGACGCGCGGAGGATCGCCGGAGGGGCTGTCGCCCCGCGCCAGTTCGGCATCGCCTTCGATGCCCGCGCGCTCGATCCCAGGCCAGCAGACGCCCCAAAGCGTCTTCTTCTGCGCCGGAAGGGCGACCGCGCCGAGAGCGCAGCGGCCGTCGATGGTCAGCGCGACGTGGACGGCCCAGTCCTCCCGCATCTCGCTGAACTCCCGGGTTCCATCGAGGGGATCGATGATCCACACGCGGCTCTTGTCGAGGCGCGACCGAGTGTCCGCCGTCTCCTCCGAGAGGATTCCGTCGTCGGGATACCGGCCGCGGACGAGTCCCTGGAGGAAGCCGTCGGCGGCCTGGTCGCCCACGTCGGCGAGCACCGCGCCGCTCCAGCGCCGGGTCGCGCGCAGCGCGAGAGCCCGTTCCCCGGCCATGCGGGCGGCCTGGATCGAGAATTCGAGGTCGCGCTGGATTCCGGACGCCTGGACGGCGGAGGTGGGGGGCGTGGGCATGCGCGCGCGAGCCGGATCGGCGCGCGAGTCTAGCCTGGACCGGATCCCTCGGCACGCGCTAGGCTCTGAGGCTCGCATCCGACGAAACACCGCAGGAGAAGGAGAAAAAGGACCATGGCCATCGACGTGGGAACGACCGCACCGGAATTCACGCTGAAGACCCAGGACGAGAAGGAGTGGAAGCTCTCCGATCAGAAGGGCAAGAACGTCGTGCTCATGTGGTACCCGCTCGACTGGAGCCCGACCTGCGAGAAGGAGAACTGCAAGATCAGCCAGGAGCCGATCCTCTCGACGCCGAACACGACCGTCGTCGGCATCAGCCGCGATTCGACGTGGTCGCACAAGGCCTGGAAGCAGAACAAGGGCATCAAGCACGACCTCCTCGCCGATCCGAAGCTCGAGGTGACCCAGAAGTACGGCCTCGTCCACCCGGCCGGGTTCATCAGCCACCGCGCGACGGTCATCGTCGACAAGACCGGCAAGGTCGCCTTCGCCCAAGTGCAGGAGAAGACGTCCGAGGAGCGCAACTGGGCCGAGGTCCAGACGGCGCTCAAGAAGCTCAAGTAGGGCGCTCGCCGGCGCCAATCCGGAGCCTGAAGGGCCCGATCACGGCCTGGATTCCCGTGTATCCTGGGAGGAGCCTCGGCTCGGGCCCCCCATGCTGCACGTTCGCGTATTCCACGCCGCCGCCTTGGCCGCGGCGCTCGTGCTCCCCGTCCGGGCGCAGTCTCCCGGGGCGTTCGTGAACTGGGAGACGCCGCACGTCTACCCGCTCGACCGGACCCCGGACGGCTCGAGGCTGCTGGCGGTGAACACGGCGGATGCCCGCCTGGAGGTTTTCGACGCGAGCGGAGTGGTGCTGACGCCCTTGTTCAGCGTCCCCGTGGGCCTGGATCCGGTGTCGGTCCGCGCCCGGACGAACGACGAGGCGTGGGTGGTGAACCACGTTTCGGACAGCGTGAGCATCGTGCGCCTCTCGACG
>JBJXFB010000074.1:0-6001 GCA_046155895.1 Planctomycetota bacterium
GTCCGCGCGGGACTCGTCGGCGGGTCCCCCCGCCGCGAGCGCGTCCATGGAGCGGTAGAGCTCGCGCTGGACGTCGGGATCGGCGAGCGACGGTGCGACGAGCCCACGACCCGCGGCGAGGAGGACCCCTTCCAGCGCCGCGCCGTCCTGACCCGCCCGCCAACGCCGTTCGAGCCACGCGAGCCCGCCCGGCCAGCCGGTCGAGGCGATCGCGCGCGCGCAGGCCTCGCGGCGCTCGCGATCTCCGCCGCCCGCGAGTTCCTCGCACCAGGCGACGACGTGCGCCGCGCCGCTGCGCCGACTCGCGCTGCGCGCGCGGCCGATCCGGATCCAGGGGCGGGCGGGTGCGCCGACCTCCCCGGGGAAGTCGAATCCCTCGAAGTCGGCGCGATGAGTCTTCACGAGCTCGTCGAGGACGCTTTCGAAGACTCCCTCGAGCTCCCCCGCGGGCTCGCGCGGATGATCGGCGAGCGCGAGATCGGGATCGAGGACGAGGGGCAAGCCCTCCGGCGCGAGGCGCGAGAGCTCCTCGAGCGCGAGATCGAGGCGGTTTCCCTTCCCGCGGGGATCGATGGCGATGACGCGGCTCGAACCGGGAACACGGCCGGCCTCTTCGCGCAGCTTCGAGAGCGCCTCCCCGCGGTCGAGTCCCGGGGCGTTCCAGCCCGGCGCCCAGTGCGCGATCCGGTCCGAGAGCGCGCTCCGCCCGACCTCCGCTGCGGACTCCTCCCCCGCTGCCGCGAGACCCGCCGCGATCTCGAGGTGCAGGTCGCTGTCCGCGAGAGCCAAGGCGAGTCGCGCGCGCGTCTCCGCGTCGCCTTCGATCGCCGCGCGGCGCACGAGGTCGAAGTCGCGCTCGGCGAGATGGGTTCCGAGCCAACGCTGGGCGCGCGAGCGTTCGGCCGCGGAATCCGCCCGCAAACGGTCGAGCCAGGCGCGCACGTCGTCGCCCTGGGGCAGGAACGACGCGGCGGCGAGGAGGAAGGAGAGCATTCCGGCGAGAGCGTAACCGGGGGCGAGCCCGACTTCCCGCGCGTGCTTGCGCCTTCGGGCCGCGCATGCAACCCTCGCGCGCCTCGCGCACGACTCGACGATGTTCCGGAAGCTCCTGATCGCCAATCGCGGAGAGGTCGCGGTGCGCATCGCGCGGACCGCGCGCGAGATGTCGATCTCGCCCGTCGGGATCGCGAGCGAGGCCGATCTCGGCGCCAAGTGGCTCGCGTGCATGGACGAAGTCGTATGCGTCGGCGGACCCGCGCCGCGCGACAGCTACCTGCGCGCCGATCGGATCGTGCAGGCGGCCGTGCAGACGGGCTGCGGCGCGCTCCATCCCGGCTGGGGATTCCTGGCGGAGAACCCGCGCTTCGCGGCCTTGAGCGAGCAGCACCGCGTGACCTTCGTCGGCCCGCCGGCCGGTGTGATGCGCCTGATGGGCCTGAAGACGCCGGCGAAGCGCGCGATGCGCGAGGCGGGCTTGCCCGTGATCCCCGGATCGCAGGGGCTGATCGCGAGCGTGGCCGAAGCGGTCGCGCAGGCCGGCGAGATCGGCTACCCGGTGATCCTGAAAGCCGACGCCGGCGGCGGAGGACGCGGCATGAGGCGCTGCGGCGACGCGCGCGAGCTGCGCGAGGGCTTCGCGGCGGCGTCGGCGGAGGCGTTGGCGGCGTTCGGCGACGGAAGGCTGTACCTCGAGCGGTACCTGACCGGCGGGAGGCACATCGAGGTGCAGCTGCTCGCGGACCGGTTCGGGAACGCGGTGCACCTCTTCGAGCGCGAGTGCTCGATCCAGCGCAACCACCAGAAGCTGATCGAGGAGAGCCCGAGCCCCGCGCTGACGCCTTCGGAGCGCGAGGAGATCGGCGCGGCGGCCGCGCGCGCGGCGGCGTCGATCGGGTACGCGGGCGCGGGGACGATCGAGTTCCTGCGCGACGGCGAGGGCAGGCTGTATTTCATGGAGATGAACGCTCGGCTGCAGGTCGAGCACCCGGTGAGCGAGATGATCACGGGCGTCGACATCGTGAAGGAGCAGCTGAAGATCGCCGCGAACGAGCCGCTCGGACTCGAGCAGGCGAAGATCGCCGCTCGAGGCCACGCGATCGAGTGCCGGATCAACGCCGAGGACCCAGCGCAGGGCTTCCGGCCTTCACCCGGAGTGCTCGGGACCTTCGAGATCGCGAAGGACAAGGGCCCGGGAACGGTGCGGATCGACACGCATCTCGCCGCTGGCGACGAGGTGACGCCCTACTACGACTCGCTCGTCGCGAAAGTGATCGCGCACGCGCCGACGCGCGAAAAGGCGATCGAGACGATGCTGCGCGCGCTCGCGTCGGCGCGGATCGAAGGGATCGCGACAACGATCCCGCTGCACCTCGAGGTGCTCGTCAGCGAGGAGTTCCGCGGCGGGAAGTACGACACGTCGCGGATCCCGGGGTGGGGCGCGCCAGCGGTGACGCGCGTAGCCCGAGCGGATCGATGAGCGGATGGGCTCGCGCCACGGACGCTCCGTCCTTCGTCGGATCCTCCGCGGATCGGTCATCGCGCTCCTCGCGACAACGGCCTGGATCTGCGCGACGGTCGTCGGCCTGATCCCGGCCATCCTCGTGCCGCCCGTGGTGATGCCGGCAGGTCAGCGGGAGCTGAGGTTCCAGAACCTGAGGCTTCCGCAGGCCACGGAGCGCATCGAGATCGCAAACTCCAACGGCGAGACGCTGCGAGGCATCTTCGTACACGCGGACGTTGGAGCTCCGGTCGTCCTCCATCTCCTCGAGTCGTCCGGATCGGTGTCCAATGCGATCCCCGGATACTCGAGTGTGCTCCGCGATCTCTCCGATCTCGGATTCGCATCCCTGATCGTCGACTACCGCGGCGTCGGCGCCTCGGACGGGACACGTTCGCCGATGCACCTCGCCGAGGATGCGGCCCTGCTGTTCCGAGAAGCCGTGCGCCGTGCGGGAGGCGATCCCTGCCGCGTCGTCGTTCGCGCGCTCTCGATAGGGACGCTCGCGGCCGCCACCCTCGCCGACTCCGGGGCGCGACCTGCGTATTGGGTGCTGATCGCGCCGGTGCGGGGCGAGACGCTCCTCTCGAACTTCCTCGCGGGCCAGACGCAGCCAGGCCTCGCTCACGCGGCAGCCTCGCTCTTTCGACCCGTCACCGACGCCAATCTCGCGGAAGCAGTCGGAAGGATGGGGCCCGACCTGTTCGTGGCTTCGCCGCAAGAGGATTTCCTCATCGCTTGGACCGAACAGGTCGCACTGGAAGTCGAAGTCCGTCGGGCGGGCGGTGCATGGTCGATCTGCGCCCCGGACCACGTCGCCCTGATTCTTGGCGCACACCACGGCGTGTACCCCGACGAAGTCTTGGCGCTTCGCCGAGCGTTCCCGGACTGGCCGGATCGAGGCGCACGGACGGCTGAGATGCTGGCTCGATTGCCGCCGGAAGCCGGAGCCCGTTTTCCGGACGGCTCGTGGCCGCGTTCCACGCTCGAGGACCTCGCGTGCTCGAATCGATCCGCCTCGGCGGCGGCCATCGCGGCGGTCGCCATCGCTGTCGACGACTCCGCGCGGGCCGCTCGGTTGTCCGCGGCGATCAGGCGCAACCATTGGCTGCGCGATCTCGATCTCGAGGACGCCTTGCGCGTTCTCGATCTGAAGGATCCCGCCGGACTCCTGTCCTGGGATCTTCTCGAGGGGTGGGTGGACGCGTACGGCGTGGGGATCTTCATGCTCCCCATCGGCGCGGACCTGAGCGACGGCCTCGAGCGTCAACGCGGTGTCGAGGGCGCCCTGGCGATCGCTCGCATCTCGGAGGCCGAGGCCGCGGCGGGACGGCCTGAGTCCCATTCCATCTGGCTCATGGACCGATCGGAGGAGCTGTTCTATCCCTGCTGCGACACCTGGCGCGCTCTGCTCGACGAGCGCCGCCTCACGCGGGCGGACGCGCGGCGTCAGATCGTCCGCCTCCTCCTCAAGGCGATGTCGATCCCCGATCGACTCCAGCGTTCGGCAGCGGGCGATTTGGAGCTCCAAGCGCGGGAGGGCGACGACTGGATAACGTTGTCCCTGGATTGGCCGGAACCGATCGCCTCGGGTACGCGCCCTGGAGATGGGATCGCCGAGTCCCGATAATCGCGGACCGCATGTCCCACGTCCCTCTCTCCCCTATCGGCCGTCCGCGCGACGCGTTCCTCGACGCCAAGAGCTTCGAGCGCAACCGCGAGGCGATGCGCGCGAAGGAAACGACTCTCACCGAGCGCCGCGCGCATGTCGCTGCTGGCTGGGGACCCAAGTACGCCGAGCGCGTCCACGCCGACGGCAAGCTCACGACGCGCGAGCGCCTCGAGAAGCTCCGCGACGCCGGCACCTCCCTCTTCGAAGTCGGCACTTTCGTCAACCACGGCCGCAAGTTCGGCGAGCGCGAGTCCCCCGCCGCGGGCGTCGTCACCGCCTTCGCGCGCGTCGAGGGCCGCTGGACCATGGTCATCGCGAACGACAACACCGTCGCGTCGGGATCGTGGTGGCCGCGCACGCCCGAGAAAATCGAGCGCGCGCAGGAGATGGCGCTGCGCCTGCGCCTGCCAGTCGTCTACCTCGTCGACTGCTCCGGCCTCTACCTCCCCGAGCAGTCGCAGTCCTTCCCCGGTCGCACCGGCGCCGGCCACATCTTCAAAAAGAACAGCGACCTCTCCGCCGCGGGCGTGCCGCAGATCGCGGCGGTGTTCGGCGACTGCATCGCGGGCGGCGGCTATATGCCGATCATCTCCGACCGCGTCTATATGACCGAGAGCGCGTACATGGTCATCGCGGGCGCGGCGCTCATCAAAGGAGCGAAGAGCCAGCACCTCTCCTCCCTCGACATCGGCGGCGCCGAGGTGCACGTGCACCAGTCCGGCTGCGCCGACGTGCGCGTTCCCGACGACGTCGCGGCGATCGAGAGCATCCGCGCGGAGATCCGGAAGCTCCCGAGCTCGGGCGCGGCCTACTACCGGCACGGGGCGGACTCGGCGCCGCCGCACCACGCGTCCGAGGAGCTCGCGGGCATCTTCCCGAGCGACCATCGGCACGTGTATCCGGCCGAGGAAGTGATCGCGAGGCTCGTCGACGCGAGTTTGTTCTGGGAGATGTGGCCCGATCGCGGCCGCGAGACGATCGTCGGCGTCGGGCGTGTCGGCGGGCTCTACGTGGGCTTCGTCGCGAACCGCCAGGGATTGATCGACGACGTCGACCACCGCGGCGCGAAGAAGCCGGCCGGGATCCTCTACCGCGAGGGAATCGCGAAGGTGGCCGCGTTCAGCCGCGCGTGCGACGACGACGGGATCCCGATCGTGTGGCTGCAGGACATCTCGGGCTTCGACATCGGCGTCGAAGCGGAGAGGCAGGGGTTGCTCGCCTACGGATCGAGCCTCATCTACACGAACAGCACGAACCGCGTGCCGATGTTCACGGTGCTGCTGCGGAAGGCCTCCGGCGCGGGCTACTACGCGATGGCGGGGATGCCCTACGAGCCGGTGGTGCAGATCGCGACGCCGATCTCGCGCTTGTCGGTGATGGAAGGGCGCACGCTCGCGATCGCCGCGTTCAACACGAAGCTCGACGACGAGTTCGAGATCGCGACGAAGGACCCCGCGGAGCGCGCGAAGATCGAAGCGGGGATGAAGGAGACCGAGGCGCGGATCGAGGGCGACATGGACCCGTACAAGGCCGCCGCGCAGATGGACACGGACGAGATCGTGGCGCTCGGCGAACTGCGCGGGTGGCTCGAGCTCTTCGCGGAAGCGAGCTACCAGTCGATCGGGTACCGGCGCGTGAAGAACCCGCGGATCTGGTCGCTGCACGATCTGGCGGCGCTCGACCGCCGCTGACCACGGACCCCAGGAACGGGACCTGACTCATGAACCGATTCTCGATCCGAATCCTCGCGTGTCTCCTCCTCGCCCTCGCCGCGTCCTGCGGCAGCTCGAGCACCCATCGCAAGCTCGACCGTCCGCGCGAGGAAATCGCCG
>JBJXFB010000164.1:0-5258 GCA_046155895.1 Planctomycetota bacterium
CGTTGTGCGTCAGCACCGCAGCCAGGCGCAGGAGGTCCAGCTCGCGGCCGGGCTGGCGCGCGACCTGATCGAACGCGCGCGCCTCGCGGGCTAGCTCCGCGTCGATCTCATCCTCGAGTCCGGCGGCCCCCGCGAGCATCCCGCCGCACAAGACCGACAGCCGCTCCCCGTCGTGTCCCGAAACGGGCCCGAGGCCCTCGACGTCGACGATGCGCGCGCTGACGCCGCGCAGGTCCCAATGGCGGAGCTGCAGAGCGAGGTCGCGCATCCGCTCGAGCTCCTGGAGGTCACTCTGGTCGCCCCACAGCGCCCCGCGGATCTTCGAGTCGACGTCGGTCGGGACGTAGGTCGCGACGCTCGCAAAATGGGCCGCGAGACACAGCGCGAAGTAATCGGTGCGGTCGGCCGGCGTGGGGTCCGGGCTCGCCCCGAGGCGTTCGGCGCCCCGGAGGATCGACAACCAACCGAGCGGAGCGTGCCCGAGTTCGACCAGGCGTCCAGGGCGGCTTTCCGGCGTGCCGTCGAAGAGGAACGGCGCGGCATTCTCGACCCCCGCGACGAGGGTACGGGGGCCGATGAAACCGGCGAAGGCTCCCCGGCCTTCGCTGACGTTCTCGCGCCCTTGCATCCCGCTAGGATACGCCGCGGATGCGCGTCCTCTTCCTGACCGACTCCCTCTCCGACCTGGACGGAGTCGGGCGCTACGCCGTGCGTCTCCTCCTGGCCATGGAGCGTCGGCGGCCGGAACTCGAGTTCGAGGTCCTGCTCGCGCGCAAGCACCGCCCGATCTCGGCCGAGGTTCCGGCTAGGTGGAAAGTCTCGGTCGGACTCCCTCCCGACTACTTCTTCTACATGTCGAGGCCGCGCTTCTGGGCCAGCCTGACGAAGTCGAGCCTCAAGATCGCGCGCGCGGCGCGCCGCGCGGACCTCGTCCATGCGATCAAGGACTACCCGCACAGCCTCGCCGGCGTCCTCGGCGCCCGATTCGCGCGCCGGCCCTGCGTCGCGACGGCGCACGGGACCTACAGCGTGCAGCCGTTGCTCACGAAGCGTCACGCGGAGCTCGCGCGCTTCATGTACCGCAGCCTGGCGGGTCTCGTCGCCGTCAGCCGGCACACGGAGGCGCGGCTGGTCTCCATCCTCGGGCCGACTCGGCCGCGCCGATTCGTCGTGATCCCGAACGCGGTCTCGGCGGAGCACTACGCGGCGGCGCCGGAGATCGGCGACCGGCCTTGGCATGCGCACCCGTTCACGCTCTCGATCGGCGAGCTCAAGGAGCGCAAGGGCCACCACCTCGCGATCGAGGCCTGGTGCCGCGCCGCCGCGAGCCGCCCCGACCTCCACCATTTTCTCGTCGGGAAGGGGAGCGGCGACGAGTACGAGGCCGCGCTGCGCCAGACCATCGCCGCCTCGGGTCTCCAGGACCGCATCCACCTGCTCGGGAACGTGAACGAGTCGGACAAGATCGACCTGCTCCGCCGCGCCGAGGTCTTCCTCCACACGCCGGTCACCGGCCGCGACGGCGGCTTCGAGGGCTTCGGGATCGTGTACCTCGAGGCCGCGGCCTGCGGCGTGCCGTCCATCGGGACGCGTGGCTCCGGCGCCGAGGACGCGATCGTCGACGGCGAGACGGGGCTTCTCGTCGAGCCGGAAGCGCAGGCCGTGAGCGCGGCGCTCACCAGCCTGCTCGGCGACGCCGCGCTTCGATCCCGCCTGGGTGCCGGCGGACTGGAGCTCGCGCGCAAGTCCTCCTGGGACGAGAACGCGCGGCGCGTGCTCGCGCTCTACGACGAGGTGCTCGGCGTGGACGGAGTCGCGCCCGGACTCGACGCGTAGAAGCCCGTGTCCTCGAGGTGGCCGTCGAAGGCCCAATCGCCGTTCGGCGAGGGGATGAGGATCCGGAGCGGGTGCTCCGCGTCGAGCCGGCAGCCCAATCGCTCGAGCTCGTGCTCGGCGTTGCGCATCTCCCGCCGCTGGATCGCGATCTGCGCCTCGAGGTGCTCGACCGAGCGGGCGCTGTCGTCGGCACGCGGCTTGGCGGTCAGCGACTCCAGATGCTTCTGCATCTCCTCGGTGACGAGCCGGCGGGCCTTGATCTCGCGTCCGATCGACTTCAGGAGCGGAACGATCTTCTCGGCTTCCTTCAGGACGTAGGTGCGCGGCTTCATCCTGGTCCCCCTTTCGGCCATTCCGGGCCTCCAGGATTACCCGTTTGGCGCGGTCCGGTTGCCTCTTCCGCGCCGATACAATGGCCCCAGCGGCCCGATGCGGATCCTTTTTCTCTCCGACCTGTCCGACCCCCGCATCGGGTCTTCGATCCGGCAGATGTACCAGCACGCGGAGCGGCTCCGCGAGCTCGGGCACGAGACGGAGCTCGCGACGGCCGTGCAGGACCCTTCCCAGGTCGGCAAGGTCGAAATCGAGGGCATGCCCGTCCATCGGATGCTCTCGGACTACAACGTCCGCTTCCGGGGCTTCGTCTCGCTCGACAACCCTCGCGTGCGCGAACCGGTAGCGCGTGTCCTGCGCGATTACAGGCCTGACATCGTCCACGCGCAGATCGTCCACACGCACCTCGGCTACGGGTCGATCGCCGCGGCGCGCAGATCGGGCGCGGGGGTCGTCTTCACGGCGCACGACGTGATGACGTTCTGCTACCAGAAGCTCACCTGCTTCCACGGCGGGGAGGAGCGGGGCGGGTCGCTGCGCGACTACCAGGCCTACTGGCAGAAGTGCATCCCCTGCCAGCGACTCAGGTGGAACCCCTGGAGGAACGCGTCGATTCGCCGCGTTCTGGCGCGAGATGTCGACCGATTCGTGGCGGTCTCCGACGAGCTCGCGCGCGCGATCCGCGAGAACGCGATCCGCGTCGACCGCACGATCCACAACGCGATCCGCGAGCAGGCCGTCTTGCCCTCACCCGCTGCGGTCACGGCCTTCCGCCGGCGATTCGGGCTCGAGGGGAAGCAGGTCGTCACGATCGCCGGGCGGCTGCACGAACAGAAGGGCGTCCTGCAGCTCCTGCGGGTCCTGGCGCGCCTCGCGCCGGCCCACCCCGACCTCCGGCTGCTCGCGATGGGGCGCACGGAGGCCTGGGAGGCGGAATTCGCCCCGACCGCCAGGTCCCTCGGTGTCGATGAACGGGTCGTCAGGACGGGCTGGCTCGACGGGCAGGACCTCCAGGCGGCCTACGCGGCGACCGACGTATTCGCCACGCCCTCGATCTGCTTCGACACCTTCGGCCTCGTGAATCTCGAGGCGATGGAGCACAGGAAACCCGTGGTCGCGACGAGCTTCGGGGGGAGCCCCGAGGTGGTCCAGGACGGAAAAACTGGCCGGGTGCTGAACCCCTTCGAGGTCGAGGCTTTCGCGGCCGCGATCTCCGAGCTCCTCCGGGACGAAGGCCTGCGCCGCCGGATGGGGGAGGCTGGCTATCTGCGCCTCTCCCAGCTCTTTACGATGGAACGCCTGGCGAGCGAGTACCTCGAAGAGTACGAGCGCGCCCGCGAACTCGCCGGCCGCCTCAAATCGGACGCGGTCCCCGGTCGATAAGCAATTTCGACCCAAATCGGTTTCCTACAGCGAATTGCGCGCATTCCTGCAGTGGGGTAAGCTTGGCACGGACCAAGGTCTCGACCTTCTGAGCGAGAGCCTAGATTAGCCCCCCCGGATGCGCGCCGCGACGCGCCACGCTCCACTCCAATGCGCAAGACCCTTCTCGCCTACGTCAAGCCGCACGTCCAGGAGGACCCGCTCGCGATGGTCCTCGGCATCCCCTACCTGGGGGCCTGCCTGGAGCGCGAGAACATCCCGGTCGAGCTCGTCGACGAGCGGATCGTCAACGACCAGGCGATGCGCCAGGCGATCGACCAGAACGACATCATCGGCTTCGACGCGCTCACGCCGAACATCCGCCGCGCGATCGCCTGGGCGAAGTACGCCAAGAGCAAGGGCAAGATCACGATCATGGGCGGACCCCACGCCTCGGTCGATCAGGGGATCTTCCTCGACTCGGGGCACTTCGACTACGTCCTCAAGGGCGAGGCCGAGGAGACGCTGCCGCAGTTCCTGAAGGCGCTCGACGGGAACGACGAGAAGGGGATTCAGGCCGTCGCGGGCCTCGCCGCGATGCGCGACGGGCAGATGTGGGTCGACAACCCCGCGCCCGCCCTGATCAAGAAGCTCGACGACCTGCCGCTGCCTGCGCGCCACCTGCTGCCGATGGAGCGGTACTTCCAGCTCAACCCGGAGAAGCTCGCCTACATCTTCACGACGCGCGGCTGCCCCTTCAAGTGCATCTTCTGCCAGAAGGAGCTCACGGGCCGCGGCTTCCGCGTGCGCTCGACGGCGATGATCGTCGACGAGCTCGAGCACATCGTGAAGACGTACAACCCGGGCGTGATCCTGTTCGTCGACGAGATCTTGACGCTCCGGCGCAAGCGCATCCACGAGATGTGCGACGAGATTCTTCGCCGTGGCCTGAAGTTCGAGTGGATCGCGAACACGCGCGCGGACTGCGTGGACTACCCGCTCTTGAAGCACATGCACCGCGCCGGCTGCCGCCGGATCTACTACGGCTGGGAATCGGGCAGCCAGCGGATGCTCGACGTCCTCAAGAAGGACCTGACGCCGGAAGTGATCGTCGAAGCGGCGCGGATGACCCGCCGGGCAGGGATCTGGGCGAAGGTCTACCTGATCGTCGGCTCCCCCGGCGAGACGCCTGAGGACATCGCCGAAACGGAAAAAGTCCTGAAGCTCGCCGGCCCCGACCTCGTGCGCGTCAGCGTGTTCAACCCGCTGATCGGCACGGAGAGCTGGGACGGCTACCTCGCGAACATCGACCTCACGGACCTCTCGGAGAACTACGTCTCGAGCAATCGCTCGGCCTACAAGCACGAGCACTTCACCCAGGTCGAGCTCGAAGAGCTGCGCAAGAACATGGTGAGGAGCTACGAGCGCTGGTACTACGGCTACAACCAGCGCGCGAAACGGTTCCTCGAGCGCGCGATGTACTACATGGAGAATCCCCAGTACGGGAAGAAGCGCCTTGGCCGCGCGATCGGCCTCGTGCCGCCGCCGCCGCTCAAGGGGATGATTCGCGGCCAGGGGATGTCGAGCGTCACGCCGAGCTGAATCTGGCCCCCTTCGCTGTGCAGGAATCAGCGTCGCGGTAGCACGCGCCAGGCGCAGATTTCACTCGGTCTCCATCGCTTCGATTCGACGCCGAGCACCATCGCCGGCGTGCGCCTCGGCCACCG
>JBJXFB010000092.1:0-40193 GCA_046155895.1 Planctomycetota bacterium
ATGGGGCCGGCACAGGGCGCGGTAGTGCCCGTGCGGGCGCAGGAGGGAGGGATCGGGCTGCAGGTGAGCCCTGCAGGACCAGTAGGGACAACGCGGCGGCGTGAACATGAGAATTCTCCTCGAGCAAGGCCAAGGAGGGCCTGCTCGACCTCATGACTCGCGCGCGGCGCTCTGGTGGCAGGTGATTTCGAGAATTCCGGAGCAAGGCGCCCACACGGAAGCCGGGCAGTATTAGGAGCCCAAGCCGTAGGCCGCGGCTTCGCCGCCGGGCCCACGCCGGCCGGTCGCCGGCCACCGCGCGCACCCCCGCACCGAGGTGCCCGCTCCGCGCCGCCGCGCGTATGCTGGAGCAGCGCCATGCTCTCGCTCCTCCGCACGACGGCGCTCGGGCTCGCCCTCGCCGCCGGCACCCCGGCGGCGCCTGCCCAATCACGCCCGTCCCCCAAGCGCGTCGCGCTCGCCGGGCCGGCCAAGAGCGGCTCGCTCCGCTTCTTCGGCAACGGCTTGGGCGACATCGACCGCGTCAAGATCCGGGTCGACGACCCGGCGAACTCCTGGCCTGGACCTCCCGCCGACGTAGGCGCCACCGACTTCACGGTCGAGCTGTCCCTGCGAGCGCTGGCGAACGAGAACACCGCCGCCGCCGTGTCGCCCGGGGCGAACATCAACTGGATCTTCGGCAATGTCCTGCTCGACCGCGACCGCTACAACCAGGACCGCAAGTTCGGCGTCTCGATCTGCGGCGGGGTGGTCGTCTTCGGCGTCAGCGGCCAGGGCACGGGCGACTACACGGTGGTCGGGAACACCTTCGTGCTGGACGGCCTTTGGCACCACGTCGCGGTGCAGCGCCGCCGCGTCGACGGACGCATGGAGCTCTACGTCGACGGCACGCTCGACGCTTCGGCGAGCGGCGCGCTTTCCCCCGACGGCGACATCTCGTACCCCGACGACGGCGTGCCCGGGAGTTTCTGCGGCGGCCCGTGCACGAACAGCGACCCGTTCCTCGTGATCGGCGCCGAGAAGCACGACGCAGGGCCGCAGTACCCCTCGTTCTCGGGCTGGGTCGACGAGCTGCGCATCTCCACGGTCCTGCGCTACTCGGGGAGCTTCACGCCGCGCAGCATCCCGTTCCTGGACGACGCCCAGACCGCCGCGCTCTACCACTTCGACGAAGGCGGTGGCGACACGGTGAACGACTCCGCCGCCGCCCCAGGCGGCCCGAGCCCGGGCGAGCGACGCTACGGCGGCTCCCCCGCGGGCCCGCGCTGGTCGGCGGACACGCCGTTCTGAGCCTGTGCCGGGAGCGCGAGCGGCGCCTCCGTCGTTCCGGTGTAGCCCGGGCGCAGGTCCCGCGGCATCCCCCGTCGGCGTGCGGTCGTCCTAGCGCAGGTAGTAGCCCAGGTTGTTCGCGTAGTGCAGCAGCACCGCGGGCCACACCGAGCGGAACCGCAGCGTCACGTAGCCCGCGATGGGACCGAAGATCAGTCCCGTGTAGGCCACCATGTGCAGCAGCTCGCCCGTGTCGAGCCAGTAGACGTTGCGCAAGTGCATCAGACCGAAGAGCAGCGACGAGATCAGGATCGACGCGAAGTTCGAGCAGCGCCGCACGAGGTGCCCCAGGATCCAGCCGCGGAAGATCAGCTCTTCGTAGATCGGGTTGATCAGCGCGTTCGTCCCGGACCCCGCGAAGCCGAGCACCGATCCGGCGGCGCGGTACTCGGCGTTCGTCAGGTAGACCATCGTCAGGAAGCAGACCACGACCGCGACCACCTGGGCCCAGGCCGGCACCGGCCCCAACCGGCGGAACTCGTACAGGGAATCGCGGAGCGTATCGACGGGGCCGATGCGGACGAGCGTTCGAAATCGTTCCACGGCGGGGGCCGACGGTCACGCCGACCTTCAGGAATTCAAGGCGATTCCATCGGGGCTGGTTCAGTAGCTCTCCGCCTGCGAGGGGAACTCGCGGCTCTTCACGTCGCGCACGTAGTGCCCGAAAGCCTTCGTGATGTCCTCGGCGAGCTCGGCGTAGCGCCGCACGAACCGCGGGTGGAACTCGGTGTACAGGCCGAGCATGTCGTGGCTCACGAGGATCTGCCCGTCGCAGCCGCCGCCCGCGCCGATCCCGATCACCGGGATCGCCAGATCTTTTGCGATCGACGTCGCCAGCGCCGCGGGCACCTTCTCGAGCACCAGCGCGAACGCTCCGGCGTCCTCCAGCGCCTTCGCGTCGCGCCGGACCTCCTCCGCTTCCTTGGGCGTCGTCGCGCGCACCGCGTAGGTCCCGAACTTGTGGATCGACTGCGGCGTCAAGCCCAGGTGCCCCATCACGGGGATCCCCACGTCGACGATCCGCCGCACGGTTCCCGCGATCACGGAGCCGCCCTCGAGCTTCACGGCCTCGACTCCCGACTCCTTGACCATCCGGCCCGCGTTCCGCAGCGCCTCGTCCGCGTTCACCTGGAACGACATGAACGGCAGGTCGCCGACGACCAGCGCGCGGTCCACGGCCGCGGACACCAGCGCGGCGTGGTAGAGCATCTGCTCCATCGTGACCGCGACGGTCGTCTCCTTCCCCTGCACGACGGTCGCGACCGAGTCGCCGACGAGGATCATGTCGACCCCCGCGCGGTCGACGAGCCTCCCCATCGTGAAGTCGTAGGCGGTCAGCGCGGAGATCATCTCCCCGCGCTCCTTCATCCGCCGCAGGCTCTTGGTCGTGATCTTGCGGCGGTCGGCGGGCTCGCGCGGGGGCTTCTCCGAGTTCGGCATCGTGCCCGACAGTCTCGCACAGGCTCGATTTCAGGCCAAATCAGATCCCGTGCTCGAGCAGGGCGAGCGCCGAGCGGGCCCCGTCGATCGCGGCGCTCATGATCCCGCCGGCGTAGCCCGCGCCCTCGCCGACCGGGTAGAGATGGGCGAAGCCTTCCGCGCGCCGCGTCGTCCGGTCCCTCGGGATGCGGACAGGGCAGGCGCTGCGCGTCTCCACGCCGACGAGGATGCCCTGTTCTCCCGCGAAGCCCTCGATCGACCGGTCGAAGCGGGCGATCGCCGCGCGGAGCGCGTCGCGCAGATGCGGCGGCAGGAGCTCGTCGATCCGCGCGGGCACGGATCCGAAGGTGAAGCTCGAGCCGGGGAGCCGCTGCGAAGGACGTCCTTCCAGGAAATCGTCGGCGCGCTGCGCGGGTGCGGTGTAGTCCTTCCCGCCGGCTTCGAAGAAGCGTCGTTCGAGGTCGCGCTGCAGCACGACGCCCGCGAACGGGTCCCCGCCCGGCTCCACCGTCGCGACGATCGCCGCGTTCGCGTAGCGCGTCGAGTGCGTCGAATTGCTCATCCCGTTCGTGCACAGCAGGCCGGGCTCGTTCACGCTGGCGACGATGCGCCCGCCGGGGCACATGCAGAAGCTGTGGGAGGCGGCGACCTCTCCTTCCGCCCGGCTGACGAGCTGGTAGTAGGCCGCCCCGAGGGCTCGAGCCTCCGGCCCGGCTCCGTGCTGCGCGCGGTCGACGAGCTCCTGGGGATGCTCGATCCGCACGCCGACCTGGAAAGGCTTGGCCTGGAACGGCACGCCGAGCCGGGCGAGCGTCGCCCACGTGTCCCGCGCGCTGTGCCCCACGGCCAGGAACAGGGCGTCGCAGGGCATGGGTCCGGCCGAGGTCTCGAGTACGCGCACCCGCGCATCGAAACCCTCGAGGCGGGTGTTCCACAGGAAACGCGCGCCCTGCTCCTCGAGCTTCGAGCGCAAGACCGGCAGGAGCCGGTGCAATCGATCGGTGCCGATGTGCGCGCGCCCGTCGTAGAGCAGCGCTGCCGGCGCGCCCGCGGACACGAGCGCTTCGAGGATCGGCACCTCGAGCGGATCGTCGACGCGCGTGTAGACCTTGCCGTCCGAGTACGTGCCCGCGCCGCCCTCCCCGAACAACAGATTGGACTCGGGGTCGGGGATCCGCGTGCGGTGGAACCGCACGAGCTCGCGGCTGCGCCGGTCGACGCGCGAGCCCCGGTCGAGGACGGTAACGGCCAGGCCGTGGCGGGCGAGGATCCAGGCGGCGAACAGGCCGGCCGGACCTGCCCCCACGATGACGATGCGCGGAGCGCCGGCGAGCGTCGGATGCACGCGCTCGACGCGCGGATCGTAGGGCTCGGGAGCGGGGACGACGCGCCCGGTCTTCTTCGCGCGCGAGAGCGCCGAGCTCCGGAACGACCGGTCCACGGCGAGGTCGACGTGCAGGACGAACTTCAACCGGTGCTCGCCGCCGCGCCGCCGTGCGTCGAGCGACTTCCTCGCGATGCGGAACGAGCGCAAGCGCTCCGGATCGATCGCGAGCTCGCGGCAGGCGCGCTCGCGGATCGCCGCCTCCGGCTCCCCCACGGCGACCTCGAGCGAGCGCAGGCGCCAGATCGCCGCCGGTTCACCTGTTTCCATGCCCACCGAGCTCGACACTATGGAGCGGCGAACGGGCGCGGGCTAGCCTCTCGGGCCCAGAAGCGAACGGGAATGACGCGCAGATCGACCGCATCCAAGCCGAAGGAGGCCGGGCTCCTCGACGAGGTCCTCGACGACCCGAGCCGCGACCGCGGGTCCGGCGCGCGGCCGGTCGTCTCCGTGCGCGAGCAGGAGGACGCGGCTTTCCTCACGGAGGTCGAGGCGCTCGAAGCGTCCCGCATCGCGCTCTCGCGCCGCGGGGCCTGGCACGGCGAATGGGCGGAGCTCGGCCATCCGGCGGGCGCGCGCGCAGCGTCCCTCGCGGAGAGGCTCCAGCGCTGGCACTCGGCCCGGCCGATCGTCCTGCGTGGCGCAGCGGCAGCCCTGCTGCCCGGCTTCGCCGACGAGATCGCGATCGCGCGCGCGCTGCCCGACCGGCTCGAGGAGAAGAGCGGCCTGCGGCGCCATCTGGCCGCTCTGGCGGCCGAGCTCGAACCCGCCTTCTCGATCGACCCGTCGCGCCCGAAGCTCTTCGACGCCGAGCGCGACCTCGAGCGCGTCCAGCTCTCCTCCGCCGCGCCGCTGGGTCGCGGGCGCAAGGTCGACGACCTGTGGGTGAAGTCCTCGTGGCTCTCGACCTACGAGGACGACGCGTCGATGCGCCTGCGCTTTTCCTTCGGCACCGAGCGCGAGGACGACGCGAGCGGCGACCACCTGCGGCACCGCCTCGTCGCCGACCTCGCCTCGCGCGTCCTGCCCGAGAGCGCGCTCGTCTCCGCGAACCCCGAGATCGCGCAGCTCGTCGAGCGGCTGATCGGCGAGCGCGCGCTCTTCACGCAGCACATCGCCTACTGGAACGCTCCCGAGGGCGGGGCCCTGTTCCACCACGACGCGTTCTCGGAGGACGACGAGGAAGCCGAGCGGGGGCCGGGACAGCTCGGCGTCTGCTACCTCCAGATCGACGGGCGCACGGCGTGGCTCGCGGTCTCGATCGCCGACCTCGCGCTGCGCGTCCGGGAGTTCGTGGAGGCCTTCGACCGCGGTGAGCTCGCCTGGGTGCGCTCGCAGCTCTTCCCCGACGCCGCCGCGCGCGCGCGCCTCTCCGATCTCGCCGCGGACGAGGAGCTCCTGCGCGCCGAGCTCGCGAAGCCCGCCTGCGGATTCCTGTGCGGCCTCGTGAATCGGGGTCCCGAATTCACGGCCTGGCTCGCCGACTCGGGACACGCCGCGGTCCTCTCTCCAGGGGACGCGATCCTCCTGCCGAACCACGGCCTGGCGCGCACGGCGATGCACTCCGTCTTCTGCGCGAGCGACGACACCGCCTACGCCATCTCGTACGCCATCCGGGCCGACCGCGCGCCCGACCGGCCCAGCTCGTGATCGCCGGCGTCGAGACGGCGTCCCTCGCCCCCGTGCTGGCGGACCTGGGGATTCCCGCCGAGCGCGCTCAGGTTCTCGGCATCCCGGCCGGGACCCCCGCGGAGGAAGTCGTGCGCCGAGCGCCGGAGCGGATCGGCCCCGACGGCTCGCTCCTCGTGCTCCTGCAGGGAGATCTCGGGGATCCCGAGCTCGCGAGCTGGCGCAATGCGCTCTGGCCGCTCGCGCACGTCGGCGCGCTCTATCGGCTCTCGCCGGCTGGGATCGAGCGCCGGACCCTCCAAGGCAGGCAACGCGTCGACGGAACGACGAGCGCGCGCGGCGTGCTGCTCGCCGCCCACAAGCGCGAGAACGTCCTGTCGCCCGACGCGACCGTCGCGAAGTTCGATCAGAACGCCGCCGGATGGGACGGGGATCCGAAGTCACCGAGCTATCCGCACCACCGCTGGATGAGGCGCTTCGTCGCGGAGTTCGCGGGGGCGGAACGCCTGGCGAACGCACGGAAGATCCTCGACTTCGGCTCGGGCGCGGGTTGGGTCGGCATCGAAGCGGCGCTCCAAGCTCCGCGTGCAACTCTTTTCGCGTTCGACCCGAGCCCGGAGATGATCCGCCTCGCCGGGGAGAATGCGCGCGCGAGCGGCGTGGCCCGCTTCGAGGCGCGCACGGGCTTCGGCGAGGATCCGCCCTTCCCCGGACCCTTCGATCTCGTGATCAGCTCGGGCGTATGGAGCTTCGCGCCCGACGCGGAGCGCTGGATCGACGGCCTGGCGCGCACGGTGGCTCCCGGGGGAACGCTCGTCTTCGGTGACATCCACCGCGACTCGAAGGGCATGCGGCGGCGCCGGGCCGAGAAGCCGCTGCTCCCCGCACGCGAGATGAACGCCAGGACGCGCGACGAGGCCCGCACCGCGCTCGAGCGCCGCGGGTTCCGCTTCGAGGCGTGGGCCGGATACCAGCTCACGAGTCCGGTCCCGGAGATCCGGCACTTCTCCGAGAAGCGCCTGGGCGGCCTCCTGAACCCCGCGCTCCTCGCCTGGAACCGCGCGAGCGCCGCGCGGGATCTCCGCGGAGGCGCGAGGAATCCCGATCGCTTCGACAGCTGGGTCGTGCGGTTCGTCCGGCCCTGATCTACTGCTTGGCGAGCCAGAGGAGGAACTTGCCCTCCAGCGAGTCCTTCCCCGCGTCCGCGTCGGAGAGCGCAGCGCCCTCGTAGACGGCCTGGAAGGTCGCCTCGAACTCGAGCGCCGGATCCGCGAGCTTCTCGATCAGCTGCGCGAACTTCTCGCGCGAAGCCTTGTCCGGCCCGCCGGCCTTCGACTGGAGCCAGTAGATGAACGCGCACTTGTAGCCGCGCAGCATCTCCTCGAAGTCTCCCTGGAACGCTTCGGGAGGAGCCTGGCCCTCCGCCGCGGCGGCGCCGAGGAAGGGGGCCTTCGCGACGTGCATCTCGCCGCCCTTGTCCGAGCGGAGCGCGAAGCCGGCGACCTTGTTCTTGGCGTCCTTCTCGGCGCCAGTCCCTTCCTTCTGCGCGAGCCGCAGCACGCGCAGGAAACGGTCCTTGCCGCGGTCCTCGCGCCAGCGCGTCTCGGCCGAGTTCTTCGGCAGGAATCCGCCGCCGCTCGCCCCGCCGGGAACGAACACCTCGCGCCGGTTGGCCGTGCGGCCGCGCAGGTCGCCGTCGACGCGGGTGTTGATCTCGCCGAATTGATCGATGACGAGGTTCATCGCCAGACCGGTCGAGAAGGCCGCGGGCACCCTCTCGCCGAAGAGCTGCTCGAAAGCACGCAGCACGGAGAGCTGCACGACCTGCTGCTCCATCACCTTGGGATCGCGCTTGTTCAGCGCCTCGCCGGAGGAGTAGTCCTCGGGCAGATGGCCCGGCGCCGCGTACTCGAGCGCGATCACCTGGATGTCGTCCATCCAGGTGGTCGACCAGTCCGAGATCGAATCGACCCAGTAGGATGCTCTCCACTCCTCGCTCCACCAGCCGACGAAGCACACGAGCTCGGCGAACTCGCGGCGCGTCGGGGCGAGCATCAGTCGCACCTTGCCCGGCGGATCCCGCGACAGGCCGAGCGCCTCGCCCCGGCCGAAGCTCGCGGCGAGGCGTTCCGACGCGGCGGATACGGCCTCGGGCGCGCCGAGGATCGCGGTGAGGTCCTTGCCGGCGGCGTCCTTCGCTTTGGCGAGCGCTTGCGGGCGCACGGTCTTCAGCCAGCCCGCCACCGCCTTCAGGTCGGCTCGGACGGCCTTCTGGTCGCGGCCGGAGGGCTTCGACCATTCGAGGAGCTGCTCCTGCGCCTCGACCAAGGCCGCCAGGCAGTCCTTGAGGTCGCTCGCGCGGCTCTCGAGCCCCGCGACGGGGAAGTAGACCTCGAAGATCCCCGCTCGCCCGGTGAGATAGTGCTTCGCGAGCAGCTCGTCGATGCGGACTTCCGCCGGCGCCATGTCGCGCAGCCCGTGCGTCGCGAGGAAGTCCTTGGCGACCTTCTCGTGGTCGATGCCGCCCGCGGCCGCGAGCGCGGCTGCGAGAGAGAGGATGAGCGAGCTCATGGGCGCTCTGACGTAACCACGACCGACGACTTCCCCAACCGACTGTTCATGAAAAACTACGGTTTGCCTGCGCCCGCGAGGGAGCTGAGTCCGAGTTCGAGGGCTCTCCGACCTTCGGAGGTCCTCGCGATCCCGGGACAGATCGCGAGGGCCTTGGCGACCGCCGCGCGCGCGGCGGCCTGCTCCCCAAGGCGTTCGAAGGCGATGGCGGCGTACAGGTGCACGTCGCCGCGCTCGCGCCGCCAGCTGGCCGCGTTGACGAGGTGCGGTAGAGCCAGCGCCGCTCCTTCCCGGGAACGGTCCGAAGCGAGGAGCGAGACCCCCGCGCGCAGCTCCGTCAGGAACCGGATCTCCCCCTCGAGGTCGCGCACGTCGGGATCGTCCGGGGCCAGGCGCTTGGCCCGTTCCAGGGACGCGGCCAGGTCTGGGGCGTCCGCGCAGCGATCGTCGAAGCCCCGCAGCCGCGCTTCGGCGCGAGCGTGGGCCTCCCGAGCTGCGCGCAGACTCGCCAGGGCCTCGACCGCGGGCCCCCGATGGCTCGTCCACGGTTCCGGGGGTGCTTCACTCATGCGGCGCAGCCTCGCCAGGTTGGCCGGAAGGTCTCCGAGCAGGACCGCGCCGGCGCGTCGAGGCCTGTACACGATCCACGGGTCCTCGTCCGTCAGCGGGCGCTCCCCCGAGCCGAATCGTTCGCCGCCGCAGACGAATCGGCCGAGCGTGCTGGCCGGCGTCGCGAGTCCGAGCTCCCGCAGCGACTCGGCGAGCGGGCCCGCCACCGAGAACCGCGCGGGATCGAGTTCGGGCCTGCGCTCTCCGCCGACGAGGATCACCTGCGTGCCCGAAAGCCATACCGAGCTCCACGGGAAAGCCCGCGCGAAGGCGCCGAGGACCGCTTCGAAGCTCGCCGGCTCGAGCGCGTGCGGCGGCACCCATTGGCACAGCAGGCCGTCCGGCGCGAGCGCCGCTCGCGCGTGGGCGTAGAACTCGCTCGTGTACAGGTACACGCCGAAGGGCGAGTCGGGGAGCAGCGGCTCCATCGTGATCACGTCGTAGGCTCCGGGCGAGCGCGCGAGCGCTGTGCGGCCGTCGCCCAAGACGACGTCCACCCGCTCTTCCCCCAGCGCGCCGTGGTTCTTCTCGACGAACCAGGGTGCTGCGTCGACGACCGCGCGAGAGATCTCGAGCACGTCGATGCGCTCGACCTCCGGGTGCAGCGAAACCGCGCCCAGCGTCGTCCCGGTGCCGAGAGCGAGCACCGCGACGCGCCGGGGATGCGGCGAAAGGAGGATCGGCAGGTGCCCGAGGACGCGCATGTACCGGTAGGAAGGTCCCGTGCCCGCAGCGCGGAATCCGTCGGTCAGGAGCGTGCGCTCGCCTGAAAGGCCGTCGTCGACGACGGTCACGGCGAAATCGCGGTCCTCGTCGAAGCTCGAGACGGAGAAGGCCGGATTCGCCAGCGGCGGTGATTCGAGCGCCGGTGGAGGGCGTCCGAAGGCCCAGAGGCACAGCGCGGGAGGGAGCAGCACGCCGGCCAGCGCCGCGCGCGGGAGGGCGCGCGAGAGCGCGAGCACCGCCGCGACTCCCAACAATTCGAGCAGGGCGAGGGCCCCGCCGAGGCCGAAGCGCGGGACGAGGAAGAAGTAGACCAGCGGCAGGCCGAGGAGCGCCCCCCACGCCTCGTGCAGGAGCAGGCGGCCGAGCCGCAGGCCGCTCTCGAGCGGCAAGGCTCGGTGGAGCACGGGGATCAGGCCGCCGAAAGGAAGAATGGAGGGCCCCACGAGCACGAGGGCGATCGTGAGGTCGTGCGCGCTTTCCGCGGAGAAGGCCCGGATCACCGGCGCGGCCACGAAGGGCCAGATTCCCCCGAGCGCGGCGAGGAGAAGCGTGGCGAGAACTCCCGCCGGCCCGCGCGGGACGATCCTCGGCACGAGCGCGGCTCCCAGCGCGAGCGACGCGAGCGATGCGACGAGCACCGCGCGCAGTGCAGGCTGCATCCCGCCGAGCCAGAGCACGCCGAGGCGCAGGCCGACCCACTCGAGCGAGACGACCCAGGCCGTCGCGAGCGCGACGATCCACGCGGCCGCGCGCCAGGAGAGGCGCGACACGCCCGCGGCACGGCCCTCGGGCCCTGCAACGACTCCGCGCGCGGCGAGGCTTCCGATGGCGCCGGCCGCCGCCGCCGCGACGCCGGCGCAGACCGCCGCGGCCAATCGTCCGCGCGCGCCGACGACGACGTCGCCGATCGCGTACGCGCCCGCCACGGAGCCGGCGAAGTTCGCGGCGAAGAGCCACGAGACTTCGCCGCGGAAAGCTCGCGCCAGCGGCGCGAGGAAGCGGCCCTGCGCGAACCCCACGCAGGCGATCGCCGCGATCGTGGCCAGGGCGGCGAGGACTCCGCTGGGGGCCGCCCCTCCGACCCACAGCACGAGCCGCACGGCCGGCCAGGCGAGGAGCCCGGCGACGAGGCCTGCGCGGAGCAGGTCCCTCGATGCGCTCCCGCGGCTCCGCCCCGCCCGTTGCGCCCCGAGAGCCCAGGAGGCGAGGAAGGTCGAGAGTCCGAGGGCGGCGGAAGACCCGTGGCCGAGCGCGAGGCCGGCGCAGTCGACGAGGATCACCTCGAGAGCGAGGCCGGACGCCCCCGCCAGGGCCGCGGCGAGCAGGAGAGCGGCTGACCTCGACACGAGGGCCGGGGCCGATCCCTACCGGCGGGCCTCGCCCTCGGCCAGCGCGGCCCAGGCCTCCTGGGAGTCGGTCGCGGCCAGCAGCGAGTCGCGCACCGCGTCGCGTCCGAGGACGCGCGCGATGTCGGCCAAGGTCCGGATGTGGAGGAGCTTCTGCGCGCGCGGGATGATCAGGAGCACGACGACGCGTGCCGGCTTGCCATCGATGCTCTCGAACGCCAGTCCGGGACCGGTGGAGACGATCCCCATGCAGGCGACCACCGTCTCCACGCCGTCCACCGCGGCGTGCGGGATCGCGATGCCGTGCTCCATGCCGGTCGACATCGACCGCTCGCGCGCCAGCACGGCTTCCACGATCGCCGGCGCGTCGGCGCGCGGCAGCCGCCCGCGCTCGACGAGGTGGGCGACGAGCTCGCGGATGCCCTCCCACTTGTCAGCGGGGAGGAAACCGACGATCACGTTCTCGACCGGAAAGAGGTCCGAGAGGCGCATGGGCGGCGCAGCATAGCGGTCCCCTGCTCGCGAGGGGAATCGCGCGGTCGCTCTTCTCGGGCTGCGCGGGAAGAAGGGGCTCGGGCCGGCGTCCTTGTCGCGTCCCAAGTGGGCCGAATCGCCCACCGGACGGTTTGACAGCCTCGCGAGGGCTCCCTAGAGTGCCTCGGATCTCCTCGAACACTCGGGCTCTAAGCCAAGACATTCCAAAGGGATAGAACTCAATCCCACCCCTGCCTGCCCATGATCGACTTCATCGCCGCGGCCCTCGTGCTCGCCCTGTCCACGGCCGCTCCGCAGGACCCGGTGAAGGGAGAAGGGAAGAAGCCCCTCGTCGAGGGCAAGACCGCGCCCGGCGGTCCGATCTCCGCCCGGGGCGAGACGGTGATTCCCGCGGCTCAAGACACTCCGGGCGCGGGCCAGACCAATCCGCCTCCGAAGCAGGATCCTCCCCCGCCCGCTCGCCCCGCTGCAGGACGACCGGCGCCGGCCGCCAACGCGACCCTGAATCCGCCCCAGGCCGGAGGCGGGCAGTCCGGCGGCGGCCAGGGCAGGCCGAAGATCGACCCGATCCAGGACACCGGGAGCGAGTACATCCTGACCTTCGACGAGAGCGGCGACGAGGACGCGTTGAACCTCGAGCAGTTCGTGAAGATCTGCCAGGAGACGACCGGCCAGAACTTCACGTACTCGACGGAGACCCGACCGCTCCTCCAGCAGAAGAAGCTGCGCATGTTCGGGCAGAAGCGGATCCCCAAGTCCGACTTCTACAGCTTCTTCCAGATCATGATGATCATCAACGACTTCGTCTGCAGCAAGATCGGGCCCGATCACCTGGCGGTGATCGTGATCTCGAGCATGTCGCAGGGAGCGCAGCGCGGCGGGAGCCTGCGCAACGAAGCCGTCTACGTCTTCGCCGACGACATCGACCGCTATGCCGACCAGCCGGCGACGCTCGTGACGACGGTGATCGATCTGCCGAACACCGACGTGCGCACGCTGTCGAACTCGATGCGGACGATGTTCACGGACGTGAACACGCAGCAGATCATCCCGGTCGGGAACAGCAACAGCCTGATCATCACCGGCTTCGGCAGCAACGTGGCCTCGATCGTCAAGATGCTGAAATTCGTCGACGAGGCGGCCCGGGACACGGGCGCCATCACGCCGGAGTTCGAGGTGATCCCGCTCGAGTTCGCCTCCGCGGACGAGATCTCGGACACGCTCGGCGAGCTCCTCGAGGCGAGCAAGCGCGCGGCCCAGACGCGCGTCCAGGGGCAGGCGGCCCAGGGCGTCACGGGCGCCATGCAGACCGGCCAGGGCGAGACCAAGATCCTCACCGATCCGCGCACGAACTCGCTGCTCGTGATGGCGATGCCCGACGACATGCCGCGGATCAAGGAGCTCGTGGCGCGCCTCGACGTGAAGGTCATCGAAAAGGAGCGCACCTACCACATCTACAACCTCGAGAACGTCGAGGCCGAGGAGCTCTCCAACGTCCTCGACGATTTCATCCGGGACGCGGGCCGGATCCAGTCCGGCGCGGCAGGACAAGGCCGCACCGCCCAAGGAAACCAGCAGACCGCGACGGGGGGATCGGCCTCCTCGCGCAACGAGATCGTCGTGGTGCCCGACAAGACGACGAACTCGCTCCTGATCGCGGCCAGCCGCACGCGCTACGAGGAGATCTACGACCTGATCCGCCAGCTCGACAAGCGCCAGGACCAGGTGCTGATCCAGACCGCCCTCGTCGAGCTGACCGGGCAGGACTCGCTCGACCTCGGTGTCGAGCTCGGCGGCGCGGACCTGCCGGGATCGGGCCTGGGGAGCTTCGGCGTGACGAGCTTCGGCATGTCGACCTTCCAGGACGTCGACCTCGACGGCGTGCCCGACGTGCGCGTCCCGAACGGCTCCAACGGGACGCCGCCGCAGGGCGTCACGGCGGGGATCCTGAACGGCGACGACTTCTCGCTGCCCGTGCTCCTCTACGCCCTGCAGACCCGGCGCAACACGAACGTCCTGACGGTCCCCTCCGTGCTGGTCAACAACACCGGCAGCGCGAGGGTCGTCGCCAAGGACGAGCAGCCGACGACGACGATCACCGCGACGGGCGGCCTGAACGGGCAGACCCAGGAGAACTTCCGCGAGTACGTCGAGGCCGGGATCACGCTCCAGATCTCCCCCACGATCAGCGCCAGCCGCTACCTGCGGCTCAAGATCACCCTCGAGGTCTCGACCTTCCTCGGGGCCGTCTCGGGCGCCATCCCGCCGCCCAAGACGACCCGCACGATCGACACGACCGTAAACGTCCCCGACGGCGACACGATGGTGATCGGCGGCATCGTCACCGACGTCAAGGGCAAGACGCACTCCGGCGTGCCCTGGCTCGGCGACATCCCGATCCTCGGCGCACTCTTCAGCCGGGACGGCGATTCCAGTCAGAAGACGACGCTCTACTTCTTCGTCACGCCGCACATCATGCGCGATCGCGACTTCGCCGACCTGGCCGAGATCTCGTACCGCAAGAAGCTCGACGCGGCGGACATCATCGGCGCCGACCGCATCCGCGTGGTCGATCCGACTTTCGGCGAGAAGGGCAAGGGAGTCGACATGCGCGGCTTCGAGCTGCCGCTCTACCGGTCGCCGGCGCGAGGCGAGGTGCAGGGAGATGCCGTGGGCATCGATCCGGGCCGCGTGCCGGAGCTGCTCGACGAGAAAGGCCCGGGCACGCCGCCCAGGCCCGAGACCGAGCCGGTTCCTCCCCCGGACAAGCCCTAGGGCCTCCGAACGCCATGACGAGCATCTCGGAAATGCTGGTCGACGCCGGCCTCGCGCGCGAGCAGCTCGAGGAGTGCCGTCGCATCGCCGCGACCTCGGGGGAGTCGCTCGACCGGGTGATCCTCCAGAAGGACTACCTCGACGAGGCGACGCTGCTCCAGATCTACGCCAAGCACCTCGGCTTCGAGTTCCGCAAGTCCCTCGAGGGCAGCCGCGTCCCCGGGGCCTTCATCAACAAGGTCCCGGTGCACTTCGCGCGCAACTACAACCTCGTCGCGCTCGAGGAGATCGACGGGAGCGTGCTCAAGGTCGCGACGTGCTCGCCGCTGCAGCCGCACCCGATGGACGACCTCGCGGCGCTCGTGGGCTGCGAGATCGATCCCGTGCTCGCCCCGCGGATCGAGATCACGACCCTGATCGCCCGCGCCTACCGGCACAAGGCCGACGGCGTCGACGAGGCGCTCGCCGACGTCGCCCTGGACGGCGACATCGCGGGCCTCGCCGATTCGATCGACGAGAACGAGGACGTGCTCGACGTCGCCAACAAGGCGCCGATCATCAAGCTCGTCAACACGCTCCTCTTCCAGGCGCTCAAGATGCGCGCGAGCGACGTGCACTTCCACGCCTACCCCGACCGCCTCCAGGCGCGCTTCCGGATCGACGGCATCCTCTACGACATGGATCCGATCCCGCGCAAGGCGCAGGACGCCATCGTCAGCCGCGTCAAGATCATGGGGAAGATGGACATCGCCGAGCGCCGCCTGCCGCAGGACGGCCGCGCGACGATCCGCATCGGCGACGGCGAGGTCGACGTGCGGATCAGCTCGATCCCCACGACGCACGGCGAGCGCATCGTCATGCGCCTCCTCGACAAGACCTCCAAGGTCTTCACGATCGACGAGATCGGCCTGGCGAAGCAAAACTACGACATCCTGAAGGACTACCTCGGCTACAGCCACGGGATCATCCTCGTGACCGGCCCGACGGGCTCGGGCAAGACGACGACGCTCTACGCGGCGCTCAACGAGATCGACACGACGCAGAAAAACGTCCTGACGATCGAGGATCCCGTCGAGTATTCGCTGCCCGGGATCAGCCAGGTCCAGGTCAACGTGAAGAAGGGCCTCACCTTCGCCAACGGCCTGCGCTCGTTCCTGCGCCAGGACCCCGACGTCATGATGGTCGGCGAGATCCGCGACCTCGAGACGGGCGAGGTCGCGATCCGCGCCGCGCTCACGGGTCACCTCGTCTTCTCGACGGTGCACACGAACGACGCGCCGAGCACGATCACGCGGATGGTCGACCAGGGCATCGAGCCCTACCTCGTCGCCAGCTCGATCGTGCTCGTCATCGCCCAGCGCCTCGTCCGCACGGTCTGCAAGCACTGCCGGACCTACGCCCCGATCAGCGACGAATGGGCGGCGAAGCTCAAGAAGGTCCGGATCGATCCCACCGCGCTCCCCGAGGGGATCGCGATCGGCCGCGGCTGCGACGAGTGCTTCCAGTCGGGCTACGCCGGCCGGACGGCGATCTACGAGTTCATGCCCGTGGACGAGGTGCTGCGCACGCAGATCATGGAGCGCGCTACGGCGACGGCGATGAAGCGTTCGGCGGCGGCGCGCGGCATGATCACGCTGCGCGAGGACGGCCGGCGCAAGATCCTGGCCGGCCTCACCACGCCCGACGAGGTCCTGCGCGTGACGCAGCTCGACTTCGACTGAGGCCCGCAGACCAGCCGCGCGCCATGCCGATCTTCCAGTACAAGGCCTTCGCTCCCGGCGGCGCGGTGACGACCGGCGTGATCGACGCGGACACGACCCGCGACGCGCGCAATCGCCTCCGCCGCGACAATCTCCTCGTCAGCGAGATCCACGAGACCCGTGCGGGGCGCAAGGTCAAGACCGGGAAGAGCGGGCTCGGCAGCCTCGTCGAGAAGATCCGGCGCCAGCGGGGCGCCCAGACTTCGACGAGCATGCGGAACCTCGAGATCCTCACGGGGGCGACGCGCCAGATGGGGACGCTGCTCGGCTCCGGGATCCCGCTGGCCGAGACGCTCAAGGCGATGATCGAGCAGGCCGAGAAGCGCTCGACCGAAACCATGTTCCGCGAGATCCGCGAGCGCGTGAACCAGGGCGGGTCGCTCGCCGACGCGCTCTCCGAGCACCCGCAGATGTTCAGCGAGCTCTACGTGAACATGGTCCGCGCCGGGGAGGCCACCGGCAACGTGGACGTCGTGCTCAAGCGCCTCGCCGACTACCTCCAGGCGCAGCGCGCGCTGCGACGCAAGGTCGTGTCAGCGCTGACCTACCCGGTCATGATGATCGGGATCGGCCTGATCGTCGTCAGCATCCTGATGACGGTCGTCGTGCCGAAGATCACGGGGATGCTGACGGACACCGGACAGACGCTGCCGACACCGACGAAGGTCCTGATCTTCATCAGCGACCTCTTCAAGTCCTACTGGCTCGTCGCCTGCGCGGTCGTCGCCGTCGTCTCCTACGCGATCGAGCGCGTCTACAAGAAATCGGACCCGGGACGCCTCATGATCGACCGGACGCTCCTGAAGCTGCCCATCGTCGGCGACCTGCTGCGCAAGCAGGCGGTGGCGCGCTTCACGCGGACCCTCTCGACGCTCCTCCAGAGCGGCGTCCCGGCGGTGAACAGCCTGGAGATCACGCGCACGGTCGTCGGCAACCGCGTGCTCGCCGACGCGACCGAGCACATCCGCGTCCGGATCCTGGAGGGCACGGACATCGCGACGCCCCTGAAGCAATCCGGAGCCTTCCCGGCCCTGGTGGGATACATGGTGAGCGTCGGGGAGCAGTCCGGCGAGCTCGAGCAGATGCTCGACCGGGTTGCGATCGCCTACGACGAGGAGATCGACATCGCGACCGAGCGGCTGACGTCGGTCCTCGAGCCGATCATGATCGTGTTTCTGGCCGCCGTCGTGGGCTATATCGTGGTTTCGATCGTGCTCCCGATCCTCCAGATCGGGCAGTTCAAGTGAGCGCGGCCTCGCCGCGAAGAGAGCCTGTCATGAACAAGAGAATCCATCCCGCGCGCCCCGGACGCCGCGGATTCACCCTGGCCGAGATGATGGTCGTGATCGTCATCATCGGGCTCCTGGCGACGCTGGTCGTGCCCAACGTCCTCCAGAAGTTCGCGTTCGCGTCCCGCGGCAAGGCCAAGGCCGACCTCACCCAGCTCGAGAGCGCGCTGACCGAGTACAGCTTGGCGAACGGCGGGAAGTGGCCGGACAGCCTCGAGGCCCTCGTGACGCCCGACGTGAACGGGCACACGTACATCAAGGGCACGAAGATCCCCAAGGACCCCTGGGGCAACGAGTACATGTACGACCCGCCGGAGCCGGGCCGCCCGGACGCGCGCGTCTACTCCTACGGGAAGGACGGCCAGGCCGGGGGCGAGGGCGACGACGCGGACATCGACAACCTCTCCATCCGCGAGGAAGACAGGTAGGAGCGCATGCCTCCCGGGGATCAGCGCTCGCCTGGAACGCATCGAGCGGGCTTCTCGATGGTCGAGATCCTCGCGGTGATCGTGATCCTCGGCCTGATCGCCACGCTCGTCAGCGTGAACTGGAACGCGATCCTCCCGACCGCCGAACTCCATTCGTCGGTTCGCGAGCTGGCCAGCGCAATCCAGGGTGCCCGCTCCGAGGCGATCGCGCGGAACGCGGTCTTCAAGATCGAGTACGACCTCGACCGCCATCGCTACCGCACCAACACGCCCTTCCGCCTCGGCGGCGGCCTCGCCCCCACCGAGGAGGAGCGGATCGCCTTCGACTGGATCGAGCTCCCGGAGTCGGTCCGCTTCCACCGCATCCAGATCGACGGAATCGAGTACGCGAGCGGGATGGTCTTCGTGCGCTTCGACCCGCTCGGCGCGGCTTCCGGTCACATCGTGCGGCTCGTGCAGAATCCCTACGACCGGCACTACACGGTCGAGGTCCAGGCCCTCACCGGGACCATCGACTACCACGAGGGAGTCTTCGAGCGCGACCCTCCGGACGAGGGGGATTTCCAGTGAAGCGCACGAGCGGATTCACTTTGGCCGAGGTCGCCGTCACGATCGTGATCGTCGGGATCGGGATGCTGCTCGTCCTCCAGGGGCTGAACACCGCCAAGATGACCGCCGCGCAGACGCGCAACGTCAAGCTCTCGCGCGACCTCGCGCTCCTGACCCTCGGGCAGGTCGCCTCGGGCCAGTTCCAGGAGGAGATCGAGAACGGACTGTCGGGGACCTACGCGGAGGAGGGCTACCCGCAGTTCAGCTACGAGGTCCTCGTCGGCGACGACGCGTTCGACTCGGCGGCCGAACAGGACGGGTCTTTCGACACCTGGAGGCACCAGCAGCAGCTGAAGGAGGAGCGGGAGGCGGAACGCGCGCGCGAATCCGAGGACGAAGAGGATCCGAAGGAGAGCGAGGAGCCCTTCGAGAAGGTCAAGATCCGCGTCACGTTCGTTCCCAAGATCCGCATCGACAACACCGAGCTGAAGAACGAAATCGTCCTCGAGGAGTGGATGCCGTGGAAGCAGGTCTACGGCGAGAGCGAGGACGCGGAAGCCGCGCCCGCCGGGGGCGCCGAAGCCGGAGCCGCGCCAGCTCCGGCCGGAGGCGGGAAATGAGACGCTCCCCCAGCTCGGGCTTCACCCTGGTCGAGGTCCTCCTCGTCCTCCTGATCATGGGCGGGATCATGCTCTCGATGACGCAGATCCTCACCGCCGCGCGCACGTCGCGTGACACGATCCACAACATCCAGGAGACGCAGAACGCAGGACCCGCGATCCTCGACTCCATCGAGCGCGACCTGCGGGGCGTGCTCACCTACGACGCGACGCGCATGCACCACCTGCGCGTCAAGAACCGGGTCACCCTCGGCTTCGACGCCGACAGCCTGGACTTCGTCACGACGACCGACAGCCTGTCGATCCGTTCCGAGAACGACAGGTTCGTGCGCGCCGACGGGAACGAGGTCGGCTACCGCCTGCGTCCCAGCCCCTACAACGACCAGTTCCTGGAGATCTACCGGCGCGAAGGCTACGCCGTCGACGACAAGCCCTTCGAGGGCGGTACCTTCCTGCTGCTGCACGACCGCGTCAAGGGCTTCGAGATCCAGTGCTGGACCGAGGACGGCCCCGACGCCGAGCCCGTCGACGAGTGGGCCGTCGCGGAGGGCGACGAGAACATCGGGCTCCCGGCGCGGATCGAGATCTCGCTCACCCTCGAGCTCGCGCCGCGCATCGTGAACGAGCAGCTGATCGTCGCGCCGATCGACCGGCGAACGATCGTCTACAAGCGCGTCATCCGCCTGCCCGAGACCCTGCGGCGCGAGGAGGAGATGATCCCGATCCCGGTCGTCCCGCGCGCGCCGGCTCCGTCCAATCCCGCCTCGACCACGACCGGAGGTCCCGCCTCGGGCGGCACGGGGGGACGAACAGGCGGAGGGGGAGGAACGGGCGGCGGCGGGAACATCACGGGGGGCACGGGCTCGGGCTCGCCCCCGCCGACGCCTCCCTGATCGCGGGCGTTCAGCGCACGGCTCGGCCGAGCGACTCCCGCCCGCCGAGGTAGCCGCGCAGCGGCGGCGGCACCCAGACGGTCCCGTTGGAGCGCTGGTGGTTCTCGACCAGCGCGATCAGCATCCGGGCGCTCGCGGCGACCGTGTTGTTCAGCGTGTGGCAGACGCGCACGACGCCGTCCTCCCCGCGGTAGCGCAGGTTCAGCCGCCGCGCCTGGAAGTCGTGGAAGCGCGAGGCGCTGTGGGTCTCGCCGTATCCCTTGCGCGAGGGCATCCACGTCTCGATGTCGAACTTCTGCACCTGCGGCAGGCCGAGGTCCCCCCCGCACACGTTGACGATCCGGTACGGGAGCTCGAGCGCGTTCAGGACCTCCTCGGCGTTCGCGACGATGTCGCGGTGGTGCGCGAGGGATTTCGCCTCGTCGGCGGCGTCGATGATCACCTGCTCGACCTTCTGGAACTGATGCACGCGGTACAGGCCACGCGTGTCCTTGCCGTAGGTCCCCGCTTCGCGGCGGTAGCAGGAGGACTGCGCGACGTAGCGCAGCGGCAGGTTCTTCCCGTCCAGGATCTCCCCGGCGTGCAGCGCGGTCACCGGCACTTCGGCCGTTCCGACGAGCACGAGGTCGTCGCGTTCGTCGCAGCGGTAGGCCTGCTCCTCCCCGCCCGGGAAGTAGCCCGTGCCCACCATCGTCTCGCTGCGCACGAGCGTCGGGACGGTCAGCGGGACGAAGCCCTTGCCGACCATCAAGTCGAGCGCGAAGCGCATCGTCGCGCTCTCGAGGAGCGAGAGGTCGCCGCGCAAAACGTAGTTGCGCGATCCCGCGAGACGCGCCGCGCGGTCGATCTCGAGCCAGCCTTGCGCCTCGGAGAGCGCGACGTGGTCGAGCGGCTCGAAATCGAAGCGCCGCGGCTCGCCCTGGCGCTTCACCTCGACGTTCTCCGAGTCGTCCTTCCCCTCCGGAACCTCCGCCGCGGGGAGGTTCGGGACGCGCAGGAGGAGGTCCTCGAGCTCCTTCTGGATCGGCGCGATCTCCTCCTCGCTCGCCTTGAGCTCCGCCTTCTTCCGCTTCTGCTCCTCGGCGAGCTTGGCGCGTTCCGCCGGAGGCGCCTTGCCGATGGCCTTGCTCGCTTCGTTCTGCTGCGCGCGCTGCGCATCGAGGGCGACCGAGCGCTCGCGCACCCGGCGGTCGAGGTCGAGGATGCGGTCGAGGTCGATCGCGATGCGCTTCTTCGCCGCGCCCGCCAAGACCGCGCCGGGATCCGCACGGATCAGCTTGAGGTCGAGCAAGGCCCTACTCCGGCTTCCACGCGGACTCGATCTTGCCGAACAGGTCGTGCTTCTTGTCGATCAGCTGGACCTCGATCGGATCCTTGTCCTGCTTGAGGTCGAGGGTGAGCTCGAGCGGGAAGAAGGTCGCCTCCCACCCGTACTTCTCGATGCCCTCGGTGCCCGAGACGACCGGCATCTTCTCGGGCTTGGAGCCCGCTTTCGTCCCCTTCTTGCGCCACACGACCTCCGGACGCGAGACGCAGTTCCACGGACGCTCGTAGCGCTCCTCGCTCCGGCCGACGACGGACACGGTCTTGCCGTCCACCGTGAGCTTGCTCCCGTCGCGCTTGAAGCGGAAGTCGAAGCCGAAGGGCGCGCCCAGGGGCACGACCGTCGTCTCGCCCTTCTTCACCTCGAAGCTCGGCGAGCTCTTGCCCGGGAGGATGAGCGTCTTCTGCACCTGCCGCTTCTTCCCCTTGCGCACCTCGCCGTAGAAGAGCGTGTACCTTCCGACGGGGACGGAGACTCCCTTGGCGCCGCCCTCGACGATGTCGAAGTAGCTGTTCTTCAGGGTCTCGCCCGAGCCGCGCACGACGACCCAGGTCGGCGCCGGACCGCCCTTGAAGTCGAGTTTCAGCGTGCCCGTCTCGAGCGCCAGGGGCGTCGCCTGGAAGGACGTGCCGACCTTGTCGGGGTCGATCCGGTACCACTTCCCGCCGATCTCCTGGACCTCGCTCCAGGGGCGCGCGCGCTTCGAGGACCCGATCACGATCGCGTCCATCTCGGGCTGGAAGTTCTCCGGCGTCAGGCCGGGCTCGCCCCAGGACTGCGGCTGGTCGCCGTAGGAGCCGTCCATCGAATCGTCGATGATCCGCACGGGCGTCCCCGCGACGTCGCCGACGACGCTCGAGGCGGAGATCGTGTAGACGGTGTAGCTCGCGTCGCTGGCGTCGAAATTGACCTCGATGCCCTGGTACTGATCCTGCCGGCCGCCGACCTGGACGAGGAAGGCCCACGGCCGCGCGCCCTCTCCCTCGCCCAGCTTCATCTGCACGAGGACCGGATTGCCGGAGAGCGCGAGTTTCTGGTCGGTCTCGTCGCCCTGCCCGTTGCGGTTCGTGTCCATGCGGACGTCGCCCGCTCCGACGCGCAGCGCGGCCGGGGCGTTCTCGAGACGCTGGAAGGTCGCCTGGCTGCCCTTGGCCTTCAGCGCCAGCGGAGCCCAGAGCACGAAGACGTCGTCGCACATGAAGTTCGGCCGGAGGTACGTGTCCAGGGAGGGCACGGGCTCGAACTTGAGCGCGACGTTGAGGGGCGGGCCGAGGCTCGCGGCCGGCGCCTCCTCTCCCCGCGGCGGGAGCGGCGCGTCCCTGCGCTTGTCGTGGCCTCCCGCGACCAGGGCCGCGTGGCGCTTCACGAGCTCGCCGTGGACGCCGTCCTTCAGGTCGATCTTCTCGCACATCGAGACCGCCTGGGCGTAGGACTTGACGGCCTTGGGGAGGTCGGCCGACTCCGCGCGCACGGGCTCGTCGCAGGCGCGTGCCTGGAGCGCGTAGGCCTCGCTGGCGCGGTAGAAGTCGCCGACCTGCTCGAGGCCGGGCGCCACGACGTCGAGCTCGTCGACCACGTTCTGGAAGGCGAAGTCGTCCTTGCGCTCGAGGTTGCTCTCGAAATCGATCGAGATCTGGTCGAGGCGCGACTTGAGGTCGTTGCGGTCGCGGCGGTTCGCCCCGAGCCCCTTGAGGGCCTGGTACTCGCGCTGGACGAACTCCGTGGCCATCCCTGCCTTCCAGGCCTCCTCGAGGACCTTCACGAGGGCTTCCTTCTCCGCGTCCTCGCGCTCGGCGAGCGCTTCGCAGGTCGAGACGATCCACGCGACCGCGCTCGCGGTCTGCGCCTTCACGAGCTTGCCCATCCCGTTGCGGTCGTTCTGGGCGGCGAGCTTGTCGAGCTCCTTCTTGAAGGCTGGATCGGGTGCGCCCTGGAAGGCGGGCAGGAGCGCCAGGATGAGGAAGGGGATCATCGGCGGCCGAGTCTAGCCCCGGGCCCGCGGACGGTCCAACGGCGCCAGCCTAGCGGCGCGAGGAGATCTTCTTCAGGAACTCCCGCTCCCCCTTCGAGAGCGAGGTCATTCCCTCGCGGTTGATCTTGTCGAGGAGCTGATCGACCTTCGCTTCGTCGTCCTGGTGGCGCCGGACCTCGCGGACCTTGCGGGAGCGCTCCATCGAGGAGACCGGATCGGCGAAGAGGAGCTTCGACTTCACCGCCAGGAAGCCGTACACGATCCCGCCGAGGTGGACGAGGTGCGCGACGCCGTCCGTGGAGCCGCTCTTCCACTGCAAGGCCGTGCTGAAGAGGGTGATCCCGAGGAACACGAGCGCGAGCACGCCGAGCGTGACGGGGATGAAGAACACGAAGACGCGCTGCCTGGGACGCAAGGTGGCCATCGCGACCATGATCCCGTACACGGCTCCCGAGGCGCCGATGGCGACGGCGCGGCCCTCGCCGGCCAGTCCGGCGGCCAGGAAGAAGCACGCGCCGGCAAGCTGCGCCGAGAAGTACGCCAGCAGGAACCGGCGCGTCCCGAGGATCCCCTCCAGCATCGTGCCGAAGAAGTAGAGGGTGAGCAGGTTGAGCAGGAGGTGGAACGGGTCCTGGATGCTGTGCAGGAACCCGTAGGTGAAGAGCTGCCAGAGCGGCACGAAGGGAGCGAGGTCGCGCCAGGCGGCCGGACGCAGGCCCAGCCATTGCACGACGCCCGGCCAGACCTCGTCCGCGACGAGATAGAGGAGGAAGGACGCGACGAAGATCGCGGCGTTCGCGATCAGGAGAGCACGCGTTCCCCGCGTGAGCGTGGGCAGCCCGATCTGCGCCGTGCCTCCGGACTCGGGTCGGTACTCGGGCGGATCTTCCCAGGAGGTCGCCATCGGAAGATGGAATCTATCGGGCGGCGCGGCGCGTTTCCTGGAAGGCAGCCGGGGCCGGCTCGATCCGCGCGGCCGCCAGCGCCGTGTTCGCCAGGAGCATCGCGATCGTCATGGGGCCGATGCCTCCGGGGACCGGCGTGATCGCGCCCGCGCGCTCGCGCGCCGAATCGAAGTCGACGTCTCCCGCGAGCTTGCCGTCGGGCAGCCGGTTGATCCCGACGTCGACGACCGTGGCGCCCTCCCGGATCCAATCGCCCTTCACCATGCGGGCGCGTCCGACGGCGGCGAAGAGGACGTCGGCCCCGCGCGCGATCGCGGGAAGGTCCCGGCTCTTGCTGTGGCATACCGTGACGGTCGCGTTGCGCTCGAGCAGGAGCAGCGCGAGCGGCTTCCCGACGAGCATCGACCGCCCGATCACGACCGCGTGCGCGCCGGCGAGGTCGATGCGGTGCTGGTCGAGGATTTCGAGGCATCCGAGCGGCGTGCACGGACGCAGCCCTTCCCGCCCCATCGCGAGGGCCGCGACGTTGGCCGGGTGGAGCCCGTCGACGTCCTTGCGCGGGTCGAGCGACTCGACGATCTTCCCCGCGTCGAGGCCGCGGGGCAGCGGGAGCTGCACGAGGATCCCGTGGACGCGCCGGTCCTCGTTCAGGCCGCGCACCACGCCCGCGAGGTCCGACTGCGCGGTCGTCGCGGGCAGGCGGACGGTGCGGACCTCGAAACCGGCCTCCTGCGCGGCCTTGTCCTTGTTGCGGACGTAGACCTGGCTGGCGGGGTCGTCGCCGACGAGGACCACGGCCAGGCCCGGGACGACACCGCGCGCGCGCAACTGGGTGACCGAGGCGCGGACGCGTTCGCGCACCGCGGCGGCCGCGGCCTTGCCGTCGAGGAGCAGCGCGCTCACCCGCCCTGCTTCTCCGGTGCAGGGACCCGCGAGCTCGCCTGCTCGACGGGCGCCGCCTCCACGCGCCCTTCCATCGGGACGACGGCGTCGTCCGTGTAGCGGTGGAGGCTCTTCTGGCTGTCGGGTAGGTACCCGAAGATCTGGAAGGTCAGGAACACCGAGAGCGCGCCGGCGACGAGGACCGACATGGCCTTCGCTCCCCGGTAGCCGCCGAGCATCCGCAGGTGGATGTAGATGATGTAGACGATCCACGTGATCAGGGCCGTGTTCTCCTTGCTGTCCCAGCCCCAGTAGTTCGCCCACGATTCCTGAGCCCAGAAGGCGCCCATCCACAGGCCCGCCGTCAGGAACGGGATACCGACCGCGAAGGCGCGGAAGCTGACTTCGTCGAGCTCCTTCTCGAGCTTCGCGAGACGCGGGCCGCCAGGGAGCTTCCGCAGGCGCCACAGGACGAGGAAGACGAGCCCGGACACGAGCAGGATCGGCAGCGTGACGACCTGGACGAATGGGACGAGCGCGAGCCCGGCGAAGGAGACGACCTGCGTCCGCTTCGGGATTCCGCCGGCGAAGACGCCCGTCCAGAACCGCGTCACGAAGAAGATCAACGCGATCAGCGCCGCGATGGCCATCGTCGCGTAGCTGAAGATCAGCGAGGCGAGGTGCGGCGGGAACCAGTACGACTGGAGCGCGGGCGGCAGGTCGCGCTGCGCGGTCGAGAGCGTTGCGATGTGAACGTGCGTGAAGTAGACCCCGCCCAGGACCAGTCCGATCAGTACGTCGTCGAGCACGGCCCATCCGGGTCCCCGCCGCGCCAGCCCCAGGCCGAAGTGGAGCACGGTCATGGAGACGAGAAGCGCGACGGTGAACATGTTCAGCACTTCGCTCATCGTCTGGCTGGGGAAGTGGTTGACCTCGATCCCCCGGTGCCAGACCGAGGCGCTCATCACCGCGAGCGCCGCGAGCACGAAGGCGAACGGCGCGTGGGACAGGAGCCGGGGCGCGGAGCCGCCGCGCGCCGAGGCCCGCCCATTGGCCAAGGCCGACAGCGCGACGAAGACCAGCCCGACCAGGCACAGGACGTCCGCGATCGCCGCGTAACGCCCGGAAGCCGGGAGGAGATCCCACCCATCCAGCAGCCCGCCGCTCATGCCGTCGCCTCCGCCGGCTGCACCGCCGGCTTCCTCCGCTCGAAGATCGGTCGCACGATGAACGCGAGCACGGTTCCGGCGATCGTCAGGTACATCCCGAGGAGCACCACGGGGATGCCTGGATCGTACACGACGCCGACGCCGGAGTAGGTCGGCATCTCGGGCCGCGCGTTGGTCTGGAAGAACCGGTAGCCGCGGTAATGGAAGTAGTCGTTCACGCGGATCTCCCTGTCATCCTCGGGCCCGACGTCGACCTTGTAGAGCTTGCCGTCCGCGTCCTTCTCGTAGACGGAAAGCACGCTCCGCCACTCGAAGGGCAACGCGCGGTCGTTGCCGTAGAAGCGCAGGTAGAACCGGTCGGAGGCATCCGACCACATGTTCGCCAGGCTCTCGTCGGTCGAGGCCATGCGGACGACCTCGCGGCGCTCGTCAGGCGTGCCTGGGTCGCTCGTCACGGTGATCTCGAGGCCGACCGGGTCCGTGGCATAGAAGTGCTCGTCGAAGTGCGGACCCTCGATCGGGGGCGCGAGGAACGCGATCTGCTTTTCGTACAGCGCGTTCGTCAACAGGTTGATCGGCGTCACGCGGGTAGGCCCCGGGAGCGGCAGCGGCTCCCCGAGGAGGACTTGGCGCGACGTCCCGTCGCTGCTGAAGAGCTCCGCACGGCCGTCGGGCCTCCAGTGGAGCACGTGGCGCGGCGGGCCGGGGCTCGTCCAGCGCTCCCACTCGAGCTTCAGGACGAGATCCTTGTACGTGAAGAGCTTCTGCCTTCCCTGAGCTTCCCAGTCGAGCGCCTCCAGCAGGAGGCGGCGCTCGGGCGCCTCGCCGTCCTCGGGCGTGATCCTCACCCACACCGCCGGCCGGATCGGGTACTGGTCCGCCAGGGGGCGCGGATCGCGGATCTCCGTCTTCCCGTTCGAATCGAGGCGGAAGTTGGCGGTCGCCTCTTCGACGACGACCTTGTACCCCGCGACCTCGATCTCGTCGCCGAGGCGGAACGGGATCCGTCGCAGATCGACTTCGCCAGCGTTCGCTCCTCGTGCCGAAAGCGTCCCGACGATCCCGGAGTCGACGTCCGCGAGCGCGCGCTTGGCCTCCTCGGCGTCGGCTCCGTGCATGATGCGCAGCCGGAACATCCAGGCCGGGTCGTACAGCGTGTTCCGGTCGGGATAGTCGGGCTTCAGGATGGCGGTCTGCGTCGACGCGCGGCCCTGGGCGGATGCGTGCGGATCGTGCGGGTCCGGGAGGTCGTCGTCGCCGCTCGTCCCCCCCATCGCGACGGAGAGCTCGGCCAGCGGGCCGGCGCCCTCGGGATCGGCCGGGTCCTCGGCCTCCCAGAAGCGCGGCGACCGCACCTCCGCCCGCGCCGAGAGCGCCAGGACCTCGAGGTGGATCCGCGGGCGCGCGACGCCGTCCTCTCCGGTCACGAAGTCGAGGTCCTTCCGGAGTCCCGGCCAGAGCGTGTACTCCGGCAGCATCGACTTGAACGTGTCGGCGAAGAAGCCGACCTCGAGCGTCGGCCAGTCCTTCCTCGCGAAGCGCTCGAGCTTCAGCGAGAAGGGCATGCGCGTCTTCTTCTCGGGGCTGTGGTAGGCCCAGTAGGTGTCCGTGGGCGGGTCCGCGAGGTCGAGGTGCAGGATCCCGCGGTCGGTCATCAGCTTGCTGACGAAGCCCCCGGCGAGGATCGTCATGACGCCCATGTGCACGGTGAAGAACCCGATTTTCTTCATCGAGAGCAGGCGCTCGGCGCCGCCCTTGAACGTGTTGAAGAAGACGCCGATGCCGAGGAGCCACAGGAGCGTCGCGAACCAGCTCGACTTGTACGCGCGGTTCAGGTGGAGCGCCGTGCACACGTCGAAGGCCCGCCGGAACGTCGTCTGGTGCTTGCCGATCAGCCTGCCGATCTCCTGCGTCTTCTCGCGGCCCGACAAAGCCGCACGCATCTGAACCTCGCGGTTCTTCTTCTCCTCCGTGCCGTAGCGGTCGCCGAATCGATCGAGGCTCTCGACCACCTGGGGCGGTAGCCCCGGCTCCGGCATCCCGATCCCGTAGGGATGCATCAGGTGGTAGAGGAAGTAGCCTTCGGCCCAGCGGAAGGCCTCGTACTCGCGGCGGTATCCCTTCAGGCGCGCGACCTGGTCCGGGGCCAGGGAGGCGAGCGAGGGATGGTCGTCCGGCCGAGGCCCCGCCCAGGCGTCCGCCTCGCGCTTGGGAGCCGACAGGTAGCTAGCGACGACGTCGTCGGGCACATCGGAGATGCTCGGCACGCGCTCATCGGGGTCCTCGAAGCCTTCGATCTGCGGGACGAGGACGCCGACGACGACCGCGAGCGCAGCGAGGGAGATCAGGGACACGCCCACGTGCATCGTGCGGAAGAAGCGCGCGACCGCACCGCGCTGGAGCACGAGGAAGACCGCGCCCGAGAGGGCGAAGGCGAGGAAGAGCCAGTCCTTCCCGCGCATCCCTCCGCGGCCGAAGTCCGCGATGGCGAAACCCGCCGCCTGGCCGATGCAGACGAGGAGCAGGATGAGGCCCGAGGCGCTCCAGAATCCCCAGCGGAAGGGGCGTGCGGTCGTTGCTTGGTCCACGATTCTCCTACCAGCCGCGCTCGAGGACGAACTCGGAGAGGCCGAGAAGGGCTTCGCGAGCGGGCGAGGCATCGAGTTCCCGGACCCGCGCGCGCGCGGCCTCGACCAGCGCGTGCGCGCGCGCCATGGCGTGCTCGACGCCGGCCGAGAGATCGCAGGCTTCGCGCAGGCGCTCCGTCCGCCCCTCGAGATCGGGCGCGGTGAAGACGTCGCGGATGCGGGCTCGGGCCGCGTCGTCGGCGAGCGCGTAGGCGCGCAGGACCGGCAGCGTGATCTTCCCGTCCTCGACGTCGTTGCCGACCGACTTCCCGACCACCTTCGGGTCGCCGACGACGTCGAGGCAGTCGTCGACGATCTGGAAGGCCAGGCCGATCTCCCACCCGAACTGGCGCAGGAGGGTCCCGGCCTCGTCGCGCCCGCCCGGGTAGCGCGCGCCGAGCTCGCAAGCGGCCGCGTAGAGGCTGGCCGTCTTCCCGCCGCTGATCTGCTCGTAGGTGGCCTCCGACATCTCGAAGTCGTAGCGCTTGGCGGCCTGGTCGATCTCGCTGACGCAGATCCGGCGCGTCGTTTCGGCCAGGATGCGGCTCGCCAGACGCGAAGAGAGATCGGTCGACAGCGCGAAGGCGCGCGCGTACAGGAAATCGCCCAGGAGGACGGCCGTCTGGTTGTCCCAGCGCGAATGGACGCAGGCGACGCGCCGGCGGACGTGGGCGCCGTCGAGGACGTCGTCGTGCACGAGCGTCGCGAGGTGGATCATCTCGACGATCGCGGCGATCGCGGGATGCTCGTCGGTCGCGTTGCCGGTCGCGTCGCCCGAGAGCAGGACGAGCGCAGCGCGCAATTGCTTCCCGCGGAAGCGGCCGACGTGGTCGGTCATGTCGAGGACGGCGCGGCTCTCCTCGGCGATCTGCGACTCGAGGACGGCGCGCATCCGGCCCATGCCGTCGGCGACGGGTGCCAGGACGCGCTCCAGGCGGAGGTCGAGGCCGCTCAAGTCGGGCTCCAGGCGGCGGCCTCCGCCGTAAGGTCCGCGGGGGTGTTCACGTTGCGCGCGACGCCGCGCCGGACCAGGGCGCCGGGGAGATCACGTTCGTGGATCGTCCCGATCCGGAGCGGCCTCCCCGCGCTCGCCGGGAAATCGTGGAAGGCGACGACACGGCGCTGGCCGGCCGCGAGAGCGGCGCGCACGGGCTCGAGGCAGTTGCGGTGGTACACGGCGAAGAGCGGCTCCACCCCTTTCTCGGTCGTCAGGTGGCACAGATCCAAGTTTCCGGCGATGGCGTGGTCCTGGAGGGCCAGGAAGGCCTCGGGAGCGGCCCGAGGCATGTCGCAGGCGAGCGCGGCGACCCAGGGAGTTCGGGCGCGGGCGAGGCCGGCTTCGAGCCCGGCGAGGGGGCCTGTTCCTTCCATTCGATCGAGCACGAGAGGGAGTCCGAGGTCTTCGTAGCGCGCGCTGGCCCCGCATGCCAGCAGGGTTTCGACGGCGATCCCGTCGAAAGTGGCCGCGGCGCGCTCGAGCAGCGTGCGGCCATGGAGCGTGAGGGCCGCCTTGTCAGCGCCCATCCGCGAGCTCCTGCCCCCGCACAGGACGAGGCCGGTGAGATCGGGTCGCCCCAAGTGCGGCTACTCCTTCTTCTCGCTGCCCGTGGGCTCGGCGGCGCCGTCCTTCATCCCCTTCTTGAACTCGTTGACGCTGGATCCCATCGCGCGGGCCAGCTCGGGGATCTTGCGAGCCCCGAAGAGGAGTGCGACGGCGCAGATGATCAGGATCCACTCCGTCATCCCCATGACCGCTAGGTGAAGCATGCTGGTGCCTTTCTCCGGTTCCCGCGGAGGCGGGAGACCGAATCGGCCCATTCTAGGTCAGGGAACGGGCGGAAGTCTCCCCGCGGGCGACAATCCGGCGCTCCGGCGCTCGATTCTCCTCCGAGCGCGGTCGTCGAAGGATTCCAGGAACCTGTCGGGGCTCGCCAACGTCCCCTCGCTCTTCGTTCCGACGCGCCCTCCGGGCCCCACGCGCAGGCCGGCGGCGAGGAGGCCGGCGCGGACGGCGGTCGCGGCGCTGTAGGTCGAGAGCAGGCTCCCCGGAGCCATCCGGCGCGCGACTTCCGCCAGGAAGTCGGGGCTCCAGAGCTCGGGCTCGACCCGCGGAGAGAAGGGATCGAGGAATACCGCATCGAAGCGCAGCGAGGGGTCGAGGGCGGGCAGCGTCTGGCGTGCGTCGCCGAGGACGAGACGGATCGAGCCCGAGGCGAGGCGGGCCCGCACCTCGGCCAGCCAGGGGGAAAGCTCGGGAGGCTGCGGGAGCGAGAGACCGGCCTCGACCACCGTGGCGTCCCGCTCGAGGGTCACGGCTTCGAGCCTGGCTCCGGTCCCTTCCAAGGCCTCGATCGCCGCCGCGAGGTTGAGGCCCAGGCCCGTGCCCACGTCGAGGAGGCGGAAGGTCCTCCCGCGGAACGATGGGAGCCCGCAGGCGCGTGCGTAACGCTCCCGCGCCTCCTCCCAGGCCCCCGCGCGCGAGTGGAAAGCCTCGCCGTGGACCGGATGGACGAGCGTCGTCGATCCGTCGCCGGTCTCGAGGCTACGCCAGGTCACGCCGACGCGGTCGCGAGGAGCCCCGCTTCGCGCAGGCGGCGCTCCATCGTCTCTCCCAGCACCGCCGGGCTCTTGCACACGGCGACGCCGGCCGCTTCGAGCGCGGCGACCTTCTCCTTCGCCGTCCCCTTCCCGCCCGAGATGATCGCGCCGGCGTGGCCCATCCGGCGGCCCGGGGGCGCCGTCATGCCGGCGATGAAGCCGACGACGGGCTTCTTCACGTGCGCCTTGATGTAGTCGGCCGCGGTTTCCTCCGCGGTCCCGCCGATCTCCCCGATCATCACGATCGCGTCGGTGCCCTCGTCCTTGTTGAAGGCCTCGAGCACGTCGACGAAATTCGTCCCCGCGATCGGGTCGCCGCCGATGCCGACGCACGTCGACTGCCCGATCCCGCGCACGGTCAGCTGCCACACCGCCTCGTAGGTCAGCGTCCCCGAGCGCGACACGACGCCCACGCGGCCGGGCTTGTGGATGTAGCCCGGCATGATCCCGATCTTGCACTGCCCGGGCGTGATCACGCCGGGACAGTTCGGGCCCACGAGGCGCGACTTCGTGCCCTTCTGGCTCATCCGCTCCGCGACGCGGGCCATGTCGAGCACCGGGATGCCCTCGGTGATCGCGACGACGAGCTCGATGCCCGCCTCGACGGCCTCGAGGATGGCGGCCGCCGCCGCCGCGGGCGGCACGTAGATCGCCGTCGCGTTGCAGCCCGTCTTCTCGCGCGCCTCCTTGCACGAGGCGAAGACCGGCAGGCCGAGGTGCGTCGTCCCCGCCTTGGCCGGGTTCACGCCGCCGACCATCTTCGTCCCGTAGGCGATGGCCTGCTCCGAGTGGAAGGTCCCGTGCTTGCCCGTGAAGCCCTGGCAGATCAGCTTCGTGTTCGAATCGACGTAGATGCTCACGCCGCCACCGCCCGGCAGATCTTCTCCGCCGCGTCGTCGAGGTCCTTGGCGGCGATGATCGGCAGGCCCGAGGCTCCCAGGAGCTCGCGGCCCTTCTCGACGTTCGTCCCTTCGAGGCGGACGACCAGCGGCACGTCGAGCTTCACGCCCTTCACGGCCTCGATCACCCCTTGCGCGATCACGTCGCACTTCATGATGCCGCCGAAGATGTTGATCAGCACACCCTTCACCTTCTTGTCCGAGAGCAGGAGCTTGAAGGCCGCCGTCACTTTCTCGGCCGTGGCGCCGCCGCCGACGTCGAGGAAATTCGCGGGGGAGGCGCCGTGGAGCTGGATCACGTCCATCGTCGCCATGGCCAGGCCGGCGCCGTTCACCATGCAGCCGATGTTGCCGTCGAGCGCGATGTAGGAGAGGTCGTGCTTGGCGGCCTCGATCTCCTTCTCGTCCTCCTCGTTCAGGTCGCGCAGCTCGAGCAGCTCGGGGTGCCGGTACAGGCCGTTCGAATCGAAGTTGACCTTGGCGTCGAGCGCGAGGATCTGCCCGTCGCTCGTCTGGATCAGCGGATTGACCTCCGCGATGCTGCAGTCGAGGTCGAGGAAGAGCTTGGCGAGGTTCACGGCGACCGTCGCCGCGCGCGGCTCCTGTCCGGGCCGGATGCCGATCCCGCGCACGAGCTTGAGCGCGTCGGGCGGCTGCAGGCCCTTCGAGGCGGAGAACGGCACCCTGATGATCTTCTCGGGCGTCTTCGCGGCGACCGCCTCGATGTCCACGCCGCCCTCCGACGACCCCATGATCACGGGCTTGCGCGTCTCCCGGTCGATCGCCACGGCGAGGTAGAACTCCTTGACGATCGACGAGCCCTTCTCGACCAGCAGGCGCTGGACGATCCGGCCCTCCGGTCCCGTCTGGTGCGTGACGAGCGCCTTCCCGAGCAGGCCATCGGCCGCCGCGCGCGCCTCCGCGGCGGAGCGGACGAGCTTCACGCCGCCGGCCTTGCCGCGTCCCCCCGCGTGGATCTGCGCCTTGACGACGGCGAGCGGACTCCCGAGGTTCGTGAAGGCCTTCTCCGCTTCCGCGGCGGTGCGGCACGCGAAACCGTCGGGGACAGGGATGGCGTGCTTCCGGAAGAGCTCCTTGGCCTGGTACTCGTGGATCTTCATGCGGGGTTTCGCGCTCGGGAACGGGGGCCGGGAGTGTACTGGGGGCCTCCCCGCCCGGCCACAGCGCCGAGTTCAGTTCCCGGCCACGGCGCCGCCGAAGCCGCGCTCGACCAGCCACTCGACGAGCCGCGCGCGCTGATCGCCCTGCACCACGATCGCCGCATGCTCGACGCGCGCGCCGGCGCCCATCCCGCGCGCGATCTCGCGCGCCAGCGGCTCGAGCTGGCGTCCGGCGAGCCCGGGCCCTTCCGCGATCGTGACCGCCTTTCCTCCGCGGCCGCTGCGCTCGATGCGCACGGAGACGCGGCCCTGGGGCGGCGCGGGCGCGGGCTTGGCAGCCGGCGCGGGCGCGGGACCCGGACCCACGGCGTTCACCTTCCCCCGCAAGGCCGCGAGCGGGTTGTGTTTCAGCCCGCCGTGCGAGGGATCGAGCTCGCGCGGCGGATCGGGCTCCCTGCGCGCCATGGGCTGCGATCCTCGCGTCGCGGGCACGGGCGCGTCAAGCACCGCTGGAGGACGCGATCCGGTGGATCGCGAGGTGGAAGCCGCGCAACGGGAAGTACATGAACTGCCGAATCCCGCATACGATCGGCGGGCACATGCTCGGAGCCGCGAACGAAGGCCAGGAGTCGGGACGCGGGCATCTGCTCGTCGACCGTGAGATCGCCGCGCTGCTCGGGAGCGCCGTGCGCTCGTCCGGGGGAAGCTCGCCTCCGGCCGCGGAGCAGATCCAGCCCGCGAGCCTCGACTTGCGCCTGGGAGCCGCGGCGTGGCGCGTGCGCGCGGGATTCCTCCCCGGTCCGCAGTCGATCGGCGACCGGCTCGCGGACCTCGCGCTGGCGCGCATCCCCCTCGACGGCGACGGGGCCGTGCTCGAGCAGGGCCTCGTTTACGTCGCCGAGATCGACGAGGAGCTCGCGCTCCCCGAAGGTGTCCGCGCGCGCTTCAACCCGCGCAGCTCGACCGGGCGTTGCGACATCTTCACGCGCGTCCTCGTCGAGGGCCATCCGCGCTTCGACGAGGCGCCGAAGGGATACGCCGGACGCCTGTGGGTCGAGATCTCGCCCCTCTCGTTCCCCGTGAAGCTGCGCCGCGGCGACCGCTTGTGCCAGGCGCGGTTCTCGCGCGGACGGTCGATCCTCTCGCAGAGCGAAATGCGGGACCTGCACCGGGAGAATCCGCTCGCGAGCGGCACTCCGGGCCAGCCGGGATCTTCCTCGGGCGTCCGCTTCGACGAGGAGGGCGGGATCCTGCTCTCCGTGGGCCTCTCCGGGCGCGATCCGGCCGGCTGGCGCGCTCGCTCCGCGACCGGCGCGCTCGAGTTCGCGAAGGAGGGCGCCCACGACGCGCGGGAGTTCTTCGAGCCCGTGCAGGCCGAGGGCGGGCGCTGCGTCCTCTCGCCGGGGATCTTCTACGTGTTCGCGAGCCGCGAGCGGCTCCGTGTCCCGCCCCACCTCGCGGCGGAGATGCAGCCGGTCGACATCGGCATCGGCGAGCTCCGGAACAACTACGCGGGCTTCTTCGACTGCGGTTTCGGCTGGCGCGAGGGGCGCGACGGGAAGGCCGAGGGCACCGGCACACCGGCCGTGCTGGAGGTGCGCGCGCACGACGTCCCGTTCCTCGTGGAGGACGGGCAGGCGCTGGCGCGGCTGCGCTTCCACCGGACGAGCGGCAGGCCGCAGCGGCTGTACGGCGAGGGGCGCGCGTCGAGCTACCGGGAGCAGGACCTGACGCTCGCGCGCTGCTTCCGGCAGGGCTAGGAGCTACTTCCAGCGCAGGACGTCGAACACCGTCCGCGTCGGCGCGCTCAGCTCGTAGCGCAACAGCACCTCCTCGCGCCCGTCGCCGTCGACGTCCGCGCATTCGAGCGCCGAGAGCCTGGCCTTCGTCTTGTCGCGCAGCTCGAAACGGCCCTCGGCAGGACGGCCGCCCGTGAGCAGCGCCGTTCGCCGCTCGGCGAGGTCCCCGAGCCAGAGCACGACACGGTCGACGTCCCAGACCTTGTTCGCGTCCTCGAAGAGCAGGCGCCGCAGCATCTCCTCGCCGTCGAAGGAGGCCGAGCTCGCGGCGTTCGAGTCCTCGACGGGCCAGATCTCCAGCGCGGTCGAGTCGCTCGACACCAGCGCGACGTCACGCGTGCCCGAGCCGTCGAAATCGCCCCAGGCAGACTCGCGGAAGCGGTCGCGCACGCCCTCGAAGCGTTCGAGGACCTTCTCGGGCTGCTTCATCAGGCTCAAGATCGAGGGCAGTCGCAGCACGATCTCGCTCTTCAGGCTGGGCGAGGTCTCGAAACCCTTCCCGCCCGGATTCAGGTACCCCGAAGCCGCGACGTCGACGTCCCACTCGCCGAACACGCCGCGCACGAGCGTCGCGATCGTCGGGACCTGCACCTTGACGAGCAGGAGGTCCGGGAAGGCGTCGCCGTCGAGGCGCGCGAGCTGCAGCGCCGTGATGTCGTCGGCCGCCTTGAGGATCGCGAAGGGCGTCTCGAACTGCGGGCCCGCCTTCCCGCCGCGGAAGACCCAGACCTTGCGGCGGTGCGCGATGACGTAGTCCTGGATCCCGTCGCCGTCCAGGTCGCGCGCCTGGAAGCTCGCGGAATCCTCGATCGCCAGCGTGTGGCCCGGCCGCAGCTCGGCCTTCTCGGTGCTGTCGCGGAAGATGGCGAGGTCCACGGAGACGTCGGGGGTCGCGGGGAAGGAGCCGTCCTCGCGCTGCAGGTGGAAGGCGCGCCGATCGCCCTCGACCACGAGCAGGTCGGGCCTCTCGTCGCCGTTCACGTCGCGCGTCGTGAGCGCGGGAATCGTGAACGAGGCCGAGAGGACGTCGGACAGGTTCCCGTTGGAGCGTTCGATCGAGGTGGTCAGATCGACGGCGACGGTGGCGGTCTTGCGCCAGGTCGGCCAGCGCGCGGGCTCGTCCCCCGTCGCTGGCCTGATGCCCTCGTTCAGCCAGAGCTCGCAGGTCGCTGGCCCGGGGATCACGAGGTCGGGACGGCCGTCGTTGTTGACGTCCTGCGCCAGGTCGGACAGCGTCGGCCGGCCGACGCGCAGCGTGAAGCGCGCGCGCGCGATCGTGGCGGCGACCTGCGTGGAGAAGCCTCCTCCCTCGCCGACCGCGAAGACCTGGACGCCCGCGGGCGAGGCGCAGATGAGCTGGACCGGTCCCTCCCCGCCCGAGACGCGCGCCGTGTCCACCAGCGTGTGCGCGGGGTCCGCGAGCCGCAACTCTCCCAGAGGACCGCCCCCGCCGTTCTTGTAGGTGCGGACCTCCCCCGCGCGGCCCACGAGGACGAGCTCGGGGCTCCTGTCGCCGTCCACGTCGACCCAGCGGTGGGGAGCGATCTGGAATCCGGGCTCGAGCGTTCTGGCGAGCATCAACTGGGGACGCGCGACGGGCGCCTGGGCGGATGCGAAGACGAGCGCGAGGAGCGTCACGGGAACCTCAAGCACTGCACCTGGTCGCGGACCACCGCCAACACGTCGGCGCCGCGCTTCCCCGCGCGGCGCGCGACGTGGATCCGCGCACGCGGGTCAACCGACATCTCGAAGAGCGGCGTCTCGCCCAGGGCGAGTCCCTCCCGCGTGCGCCGGAGCGGGAGCACGCGCAGGCGCTCCGGCCGGTCGCGCACGAGCAGATCCGCGAGACCGTCGCCGTCGACGTCGCCGACGAAGGAGAGCGTCAGGTCGAAGTCCTTGATCGGGATGTTGACGCGCCAGGACACGCTCGGGCGCTTGGCGAAGAACCCGTTCTCGTTGCGGTAGACGTACACGTCGGCGTCGATGGACTCGGTCGAGGCGCTGCGCAGCTGGTCGATCAGGTCGGGCCTCACGGCGCGCACGAAGAGATCCGGCCGGCGGTCGCCGTCGAGGTCCTCGAAGCTCGCGCCGGCGACGAAGCCGCCGAGCACCAGGAGCTGATGCGGCAGGTTCCTGGGTCCGAAGAGCGGCGCCTGCGCCGTCGTCTGGGCCTCGCCTCGTCCGGCGCCCTGCACGAAGAGCAGGAGCTGCGTGCGCACGTCCGAGCTGCGCTTGTCGCCGGCGAAGATCGCGACGTCCGCGCGCCCGTCCATGGCCGTGTCGAGCGCGTGCGCGCTGTAGGACGCGTCGAGCTCGCGCTCGCGGTCGACGGGCACCGGCAGCGGAAACGCGAAGCCAGGATCCGCCGCGAACGCGCCGCCCGCGGGCTGCGGCCACACGTAGAGCCGGCCGGAGCCCTGCGCGAGCAGGTCGAGGCGGCCGTCCGCGTCGTAGTCCAGGAGCTGCGGCGCAGGCGTGCGTTCGGTCAGCGACAGGAGATTGCGCGGCAGGCGCAGTTCGCTCGCGTCGCCGAACCGCAGCTCGATGCGGCGGCTGCCCTCCGCTCCCTTCTCCGCTTGGGCGCGACCCCGGCGCGCGTCCTCCTCGGAGAACGCGTCGTCGGGCAGCCTCAAGCGGCTGACGGGCTGGAAGCCGGTCGATGGCGCGCGAGCCTGCAGCGCCACCGCGTAGCCGCCGGGCTCGGGGACGACCAGGTCGACCCGCTGGTCGCGGTCGAGGTCGAGGAGAGCCGCCGGATAAGCGAAGCAAGTTTCCGGGTCGGGAAGTTGCCAGAGGAACTCCACCTCGAGGAGCCGGGTGAAGCGCTGCTCGGGCTTCAGGCTCGGCCGCCAGGCGTACACGCCTCGCGCGCTGAAGAGCACCAGTTCCTCGCCGGGCGCGGGATCGACGTCGCCTGCCGCCCAGGCGACGACGTCGGGCGTCAGCTCGAGCACCGGATCCGGCGTGCTCGAGAGGCGCGGGGCGCTCGCCCGCGCCCGGAAAACATGGAGGCTGCGGGCGCCGGACGGTTTCGGCCGGGACGCGGACACGATCACGTCCACCAGGCCGTCGCCGTCGACGTCGCCGATCCAGGCCTCCTGCGCCAGGGAGCCCTGGGGGAGCTGGAGCGTCACGACCTCGCCGCCCGCGCGCCCCGATTGCGCGGTCGCTCCGGCGGCCAGGAGCAGCATCGCGAGCATCAGTACCGCACCGGCTCGAGCTTGTCCGCGTCCCCGCCGCCGAAGGAGATGAACCACAGGAGGCGGCCATCCCAGGCCGCGGCCGTCTTCCGGAAACGGATCAGGCCGAGGAGGATCGAAGTCTCGCTCTCGCCCCGCTCCCGCTCGTAGCTGAAGAGCAACGGGACGTAGACGCGCTTGGTCTCGCGTTCCCGCCGCGAGGTCGGCGCCTCGATCTCCAGCCGCTCCGCACCGCGTGCGATCGAGACTCGCAGCGTCGCCCCCGGCTCCGCGCTCCTCACGAGGTCGAGCACGACCTGCGGATGGGCGACCGGCACGTCGTCGACGGCGAGGATCAGGTCCTCGAAGCGCATTCCCGCCGCGCGCCAAGGACTCTCCGCGGCCAGGCCGACCACCACGGCTCCCGCTCCGGGAGCGAGACCCGCGGCGCGCGCCTCGACCTCGCTGGCGCTGCGCAGGACGGCCCCGACGCGCAATTCCTCGCGCAGACGGACCGCCGGCGTCCGTTCGGCGGAGCGCACGCGCGGTGCGAGCACGACGCGCGCTGTCCGTTCGGCTCCGGCTCGGTCGTAGAGGATCTCGATCTCGCTCCCGGGAGCCTGCGCGAGCTCGATCGCGCGCCATTCCGAGGGCCAGCGGAGCTCCGTCGCCGCTCCGTCGCCCGAGCGCACGGACAGGAGCAGGTCCCCCTCCTCGATGCCGGCCGCGTCGCCGGGCGAGTTCTCGACCACGCGCTCGACCGCGACCCCTTGGGGCGCATCGAGCATCGCGTCCAGCGATGCGCGCGCGTCCGCGACGTAGATCCCGCTGAAGGACCCGGCCGGGAGGAGCTGGCGTGCGGGCTCGTCCTGCGGCTCGGCCTGCAGATCGAAGGGCTCCTCCATGCTGGAGAGCGCCGGGGAGTCGTGCGGCAATTCCTCCGGCCCGGCGAGCAGGGCGCTGCACGCGCCGAGGCCGAGGCAGGCCGGAGCGAGGAGGATGCAGAGGATCGAGCGGGAGTTCATCAGGGGACGGAGCGCCGCGTGAGCAGGAACACGGCGAAGGCGAAGGCCAGCGCGGCCCAGGCGGCCGGAGCCGCGATCGCCGTGGACGCGTAGGCGAAGTTCGCGTTGCTCACGCCTTGCGCCACGTCGGCGTAGAACGCCAGGAAGGACGTGTCACCCAGGGGCGAGGGCAGATAGGCCGAGGGCAGGCCGCCCTCGAAGCCCAAGCCACGCGCCACCGCGCGCGCCAAATCGAGCGAGGCGAAGAGGCCCAGGCCCAGCGCCAGCGCCCCCGCGGCTCCCCGGGTCAGCGCGCCGGCCAGGAGGCCCAGCGCGCTGTAGGCGATCAGCGGGAGCCACGGGGAGAGGAGCGCGCGCCGCAGCTCGGGCACCAGTTCCCCGGCCGCCACCAGGTCGTAGCGCTGCCCGTCGGGGAGGATCTCGGCCACGCCGCGGAAGTCGAAGAACCAGGCGGATGCGGCCAGGGCCGTGCACGCCAACAGCGTGTACGAGCCGGCCATGAGCAGGAGCTGCGCGCCGAGCTTCCCGAGCGCGACCTGCACGCGCGTCAGGGGGCGCAACAGCACATTCCTCAGCGTCCCGCGCGCGAGCTCGCCGGCGATCGCCTGCGTCGCGAGGCCGACTGCGATGAGGGCGCAGAGAGGCAGTCCGGCCTGGAGCGCGCCGCCGGCGGCCTGGAACGCCGTGACCTCGGTGGTGCTGAAGAGCGCGCCCTTCTGCACTTCCTCCGCCAGCGCGCGCGCCTGCGCATGGAGCCGCAGCACGCTCGCCAGGGCCAGGCCGGCCGGCAGGCCGAGCAGCAGGAGGATCCTGCCCCTCGACCACACGCGCTCGAGCTCGTAGCGCGCGA
>JBJXFB010000101.1:0-42861 GCA_046155895.1 Planctomycetota bacterium
CGAGGGTGGTGCGGCGATCCGCCTCGACTCGGATCCCTCGCTCGATCTCCTGCGTCGCTCGCTCGCGGGCGTCTCGGGGAGGCTCACCCTGACGGCGGACGAGCGCACGGCTCCGAACGGCGCCTGCCGGATCGCCTTCGACCTGGAATGGGAGCCGAGCGGATCCTGATCGTCGGCGGCGGCGTCGCCGGCCTCGCGACGGCCTGGTCGCTCGCGGCGCGAGGGGTCCGCGGCGTGGTCCTCGTCGAGCGCGAGCGCGTGCTCGCGGCGCACTCCAGCCGCAAGAGCGCCGCGATCCTGCGCACGGCCTGCGACGACCCGCGGATCGAGAGCCTGGCGCGGCGCGGCGCGAGCTTCCTGCGCGCGCCTCCGCGGGGATTCTCGGCGACGCCGCTGCTCGAGGAATGCGGCCTGGTGATCGCGGCGGGAGCGGAGGGCTCGACGCTCGCCGCCTGGGAGCGGCGAGCGCTCGACGCGGGAGACGCGGAAACGGTCCCGAGCGAGCGCGCGGCCTCTTCCGCGCCTCATCTGCGAGCCGAGGGCCGGCGCCTCCTCCGCTTCCCGCGCGACGGCCGGATCGACGTCGAGGCCCTCCTCTCCGGATTCGAGCGCGGGGCCCGCGAGCGCGGCGTTCGCTTCGAGCTCGGCCTTGGCGCGAGCTCGATCCTCGTCCGCGCGGGCGCCGCGGAGGGAGCGCGGCTCGCGGACGGACGCGAGATCCGCGCCGAACGCACCGTGATCGCCGCCGGCGGGTGGGCCGGAGCGTTGGCGAGAGCCGTGGGATCGCGCGTGCGGTTCCGTCCGACGCGACGCCACGTGCTCGTCACCCGCAAGGAGCCGCGCGTCGATCCGCGCGGGCCGATCGTGTGGGTGGAGGAGGATCCCTTCTACGCGCGTCCCGAAGCGGGGGGACTGATGCTGTGCGCCTGCGACCAGACGGACGTCGAGCCCGACGCGCTCGCGGAGGATCCCGCGGAGCGCGAGCGCATCCTGGCCCATGCTTCGCGATGGCTGCCGGAGCTCCTCGGCCAGCCGAGCCAGCGACCGGGCCTGGCGCGCTTCTGGTCGGGCGTCCGGACGATGACCGGGGACGGGAGCTTCGTGGTGGGCGCGGATCCCGACATCCAAGGTCTCTTCTGGGCCGCGGGGCTCGGCGGTCACGGGATGCTCTGCTCGCCGGTCGTCGGCGAGATGGCCTCCGCGGTCCTCGCCGGGGAGGACGTCTCCGATCCCGCGGCCGCCGCTTGCGATCCCGCGCGCTTCGCGGCGATGCCGTGACCGATCCTCGGTGGCGCGCGGGAACCCGCCGACTCGCGCGAAGGCTCGCGGGGGGGTTCCGGCGGATCGAGGAGCGCCTGGGGGCTCCCGAGGAAGCGCTGCGGCGGTCGCCGGGACCCGGAAGCTGGTCGGCGATCGAGGTCGCCGAGCACGCGGCCCTGATGAACCACCACGTGCTGCTCCTCGTCGAGAAGATCGCCGCTCGGTGCGAAGAACGACTCGCGCGCGGGGAGCACCCTCCGGAGGAACCCTCGCGCTTCGAAGTCCTGGAGAAGCTCGCCGCGCGCGAATTCCACTGGGAAAGCCCCGAACACATGGTCCCGGGCGGCCACGCGACGGCGCGGGAGATCGCCGCTTCGCTCCGCGAGCAGCGCCGGCGCTGCCTCGCGCTCCTCGCGCGGATGAGCGACGGCGAGGGAGCGCTGCACTCGATCTCGATGTCGGTCGTCGGAGAGAAGCTCGATCTGTACCAGTACCTGACGCTCGTGGCCTTGCACCTCGAGCGGCACGGCGCGCAGATCGACCGCGCGCTCGAATCGGCCTAGACCGCCTCCGGATCCTCGCGCCGTTCCCCGTACCAGAGGTCGAGCCCGCGCCGATCGCGCAGGACCTTCGGACCGCGCAGCCCGATTTTCAGGAAGAGGCGCAGGACTTCGGAGGGCGAGTGCGTGCGCAGCTTCCTGCCGGAGGTCGTGACGGGTTCGCGCAGGATGACGACGCGCCCTTTCCGCGCGAGAGCGCGGCTCAAGGCCCACTCCTCGGCGCCGAAGAGGCTCTCGTCGAAGCCGCCGACGGCCTCGAAGGCCTCGCGCGTGCAAAAGACGAAGCAGCCGCTCGCGAGACGCGCCATGCGCGCGAAGGCGAGCACGGCCCACGCGAAGCTGCGCCCGTACCAGGGAACCCGGCCGTCGAAGCGGACTTCCGCCCCTCCACCGACGGCGCCGGAGCGCAGCGCGGCGAGCGCGGCGCGCAGGACGGCCCCGTCGATCCTCGTGTCGGCGTCGACGAAGACCAGGATCTCCCCTCGCGCGGCGCGCGCACCGGAGTTGCGCGTCCTGGAGATCTGCCGGTGGTGGACGGGGACGACCTGCGCCCCGTGGCGTCGGGCGACGTCCGCCGTCCCGTCGGTCGAGGCGTCGTCGGCCACGACGATCTCGAAGGCCTCACCGCAGGCCCGCGCCGCCGCGCCGATCGCGTCGAGCGTCGCGCCGAGGACTCGCTCCTCGTTGTAGGCGGGGACGACGAAGGAGATCACGCTGGATTCATCGACCGGTCGAGCCGGATTTCCGAACCCACCCCGTTCAAAGCCCCCACACGACCTTTCCGGTCTGCGTGGAGTTGAAATTCAGGGAGGGCGAACAGCCTCCGAGCACGGTGCTGTCGCGGTAATAGACGATGTAGGCGCGGCTCTCCCCGGCGAGGATCGTGTCGCCCTTGAGGGCGGATTGCGCCGAAATGCTCGGCTGCGCTCCGGTGGGCACGGTGATGCTCCCGCCCACGGCGGTCGCGCTGTAGAGCCGCCTCATCGAGCCGATCGCGCAACGCAGGCCCTGACCGAATCGGTGGCCCGGGCTCACCCTCGGGTTGGTCCACTGTCCGAGGATGCTCAACGCGGTCGGCTTCTCGCCGCCCGTCGTGAACACGACGGAGTCCGACGAGAGCGAAGCGTTTCCAGTCGCGGTCAGCGCCGCGCCGGAGGTGAACGAGGAGTTGTTGCAGCCGCGGTTCTGTCCGCGCGCGGGATTCCCGCAGGGGCAGGTCACGACCATGCCCTCGCCGGGATCGCACATCGGGATCATCGGGCTGGCGGTGGGGTTCAGCGAACCCAGGCCCACATCGGCGGGGAAATTCCCGAAGGTCCTGCTTCCGTCCGCATAGTGCTCGACGTTGTCGAGTCCATCCGTCCATCCCGGCTGAGTGTGCGCGTTGATCTCGACGAGGTTCGACCAGCTCCGGGGATTGTCATCCGAATCCCACTGTTCCGCCTCGAGGATGGCGTCGAGGTCGCTCGAGCCGGCGAGGATCCGCCGGCGGATCTCCCAGCCATAGGGATTCCAAGGCTCCGCGCCGGTCGGATGGACGTGGCAGAGCGTGCAGCCCGCGTGGTCATCGCTCTGCGAGCTCGGGTACAGGTTCTGCCACTCGGTCAGGATCTCCGGCCACGCCGAGGCGCTCCGCGGGGAGGTGACGACGACGGTCAGCCCGGAGGCGGCCAGGACGGTGGTCAGGAGGAGCGATCGCTTGTCGAGGCGCATGGTGGGAAGTCCTTGGACTCGACTTCGACTCAGGGTGCACGCGAGACTCGCTCGAATCGTACGGATCCCGCGGTCAGCCCGTTCCATGCGTCCGGCGGCCGCGCATCCCTGGAACGAGCGGGCCGAGCGTACCACCGGTCCGAGAATGCCGGTATCTAGCGGTAGATCTCCCCGCCCCCAGCCAGGAACTGCTTCCCTTTCTCCTGCATCCCTTCCGCGAGCGCCGTCCCTTCCTCCAGATCCCGCTCCGCCGCGTACTTCCTCACGTCCTCCGTGATCTTCATCGAGCAGAACTGGGGCCCGCACATCGAGCAGAAGTGCGCCGTCTTGGCGCCCTCGGCCGGCAGCGTCGCGTCGTGGTACGCCATCGCCGTCTCGGGGTCGAGCGAGAGCGCGAACTGGTCCTTCCAGCGGAACTCGAAGCGCGCGCGGGACAGCGCGTCGTCGCGCTCGCGCGCGCGCGGGTGCCCCTTGGCGAGATCCGCAGCGTGCGCGGCGATCTTGTACGCGATCACGCCGTCCTTGACGTCCTTGGCGTCAGGCAGCCCGAGGTGCTCTTTCGGCGTCACGTAGCAGAGCATCGCCGTGCCGAACCACCCGATCATCGCCGCGCCGATCGCGGACGTGATGTGGTCGTAGCCGGGCGCGATGTCCGTCACGAGCGGCCCGAGCGTGTAGAACGGAGCCTCGCCGCACACGCGCATCTGCCGCTCGACGTTCTCCTGGATGAGGTGCATCGGGACGTGCCCGGGCCCCTCGATCATCACCTGGACCTCGTGCTTCCAGGCGACCTGCGTCAGCTCGCCCAGCGTGTCGAGCTCGGCGAACTGCGCCGCGTCGTTCGCGTCGGCGTTCGAGCCCGGCCGCAGGCCGTCGCCGAGGCTGAACGACACGTCGTAGCGCGCCATGATCTCGCAGATCTCCTCGAAGTTCGTGTAGAGGAAGTTCTCCCGGTGGTGCGCCAGGCACCACTTCGCCAGGATCGACCCGCCGCGCGACACGATGCCCGTGACGCGCTTGGCGGTCAGCGGAACGTGCGCGAGGCGCACCCCGGCGTGGATCGTGAAGTAATCGACGCCCTGCTCGGCCTGCTCGATCAAGGTCTCGCGGAACACGCCGAAATCGAGCTTCTCCGGCCGCCCGCCGACCTTCTCGAGGGCCTGGTAGATCGGCACCGTCCCGATCGGCACGGGCGAGTTCCGCACGATCCACTCGCGCGTCTTGTGGATGTCGGGACCCGTGGAGAGGTCCATGACCGTGTCCGCGCCCCAGCGCGTCGACCACTGCAGCTTCTCGACCTCCTCCTCGATCGACGACGAGACCGCGCTGTTGCCGATGTTCGCGTTGATCTTCACCAGGAAGCGGCGCCCGATCAGCATCGGCTCGAGCTCGGGGTGGTTCCGGTTGGCCGGCAGGATCGCCCGTCCCCTCGCGATCTCCGAGCGCACGATCTCCGGGTCCATCCCCTCGCGCGCCGCGGCGAAGGCCATCTCCTCCGTCACGATCCCCGCCCTGGCGTAGTGCATCTGCGAGAAGTTCCGGTCGCCGCGCGCGACGCGCTTGCCGATCCAGGGCTCGCGCAGGCGCGGCAGCCCGAGGTGCGGGTCGCATCCCTGCGGACCGGCGGTGTCGTAGACGTCGAGCGGCGGCTCTCCCCCGCCGAGGTGGATGCGCCGGAAAGGGATGCGGAGGACCGAACCTTCGTGCTCGATCTCCCGCCACGCCTGGTGGGAGTTCGGGAAGGACGTCGCGAGCGGCGACTGCGCGCGCACCGGCTGCGCGGGATCGAGAGTCGGAGGGGATTTGGACTGCATGGCTTTCCTACGCCGGCATCACCCGGATCAGGTTCGAAGGGTGCTTCTCAGACGTCCACGGGGTGGACGTCGCCCCCAGCTCGGGCGGGAGTCTAGCTCGAAACCGATCGCCTTGCAGGTATCCGGTCCCTCCCGCGCTTCGTACGGTCGCGCGCGAGCGCGCGTTCGCGCTCGACCAGGCGCCACATGGCCCAGCAGCCGACGCTGCGCAGGGGCCGCCACGATTCCGCGCGCGCGAGCGCTTCCCGCGGCGTCGGGCGCTCGGGCAGCCCGTCGAGGAGCCGCATCCCCTCGACGACGCCGAAGTCCGTCTCGGCCATGACGTCGAGGCGGCCGAGGCGGAACATCAGGAACATGCTCGCCGACCAGCCCCCGATGCCGCGCACCTCGGTCAGCCGCTCGACGATCATCTCCTCGGACATCCTCGCGAGCCGCAGGATGGGGAGGCTGCCGTCCTCGATCCGGCGCGCGAGGTCCCGCAGCGCGAGGAGCTTGTTCGCGGAGAGTCCGGCCGCGCGCAGGCTCCGGTCCGGGAGCTTGGAGATCTCCGCGGGCGTCGGGAATCCGGAGCCCGGCGTCAGCGCGCACACGCGTCCGAAGATCGTCGACGCCGCCTTCCCGTGCAGCTGCTGGTAGACGATCGCGGAAGCGAGCGCCGTCCAATTCGATCGATGGCGCTCGTTCCCCCGCTCGGGGAAACCCGGGAACGGCGGCAGTTCGCCCAGAAGCCGCCCGAGCCGCCGGTCCCGACGCGCGAGGTCGCGCAGATCCGACGGCGTCGGCTTCACGGCGCGGGACGGGACGCGGAGGACCTAGTCCTCGTCGTCGACGTCGTCATCGTCGTCGGCGAGGACGTCGTCATCGTCGTCGTCATCCTCGTCTTCGTCCTCGTCGTCATCCTCGTCTTCGTCCTCGTCCTCGTCCTCGTCGAGATCGTCGTCGTCCAAGTCGATGTCGAAGTCGAGATCGGCGTCCGTGTCGTCGGAAGCCATGATCGTCCAGACCGGACGGTCAGGTCCCGGGCTCTGGATCTCCTCGAGGATCGTTCCGGAGGCGCTGGATTCGCGGAGCTGCATGGCGATGGAGAGAGTGGTGACTGCGTTGGGGCTGGATCGCCGGGTCGGAGGGCTGGACCGCCAGATCTTTTCCGCAGGCGGTCCCGGTTACGCAAGGAAAAAAAGACGACAGGGGGTCCGGCCATCCTCCTCGGGGGGGGTTCCCCGGCGTCGCGAAGGCGGGAAGGCGCGGGAATGCTCCAGGACCACCCCGAAGGCCTCCGGGGGACGCCACACCGTTGGCTTGTAGAGGGGGTGGGGGCACCGCTACCTTGCGCCCCTCGGCCTCTCCCAGGTTGCGGATCGAAGTCGGCCCCTCGCCCCCGATTCTTTCCGCCGCATGCTCGAGCCGCGCTCGAGTTCGTCCCGGAGCCCCATGAACGTCACCGCCAGGCAGACCGCCGTCCGCTCGATCTCCACCGAACCCCTCCGCACCCCCGCCTACGATTTCGACGGCGGTCCCGAGGAGCGGCTCCCGGATCTCTTCGGCGCGAACGTCTTCAACGACACCGTCCAGCGCGCGCGGTTGCCCCACTCCGTGTACGAGGCGCTGCGGCGGACGATCGATTCCGGCGCGGAGCTCGATCCCGGCATCGCGGATGCGGTCGCGAACGCGATGAAGGACTGGGCGGTCGAGCGCGGCGCGACGCACTACACGCACTGGTTCCAGCCGATGACCGGGTTGACGGCGCAGAAGCACGACTCGTTCGTTCGGCAGCTCGGCAACGGGCGCGCGATCCTCGAGTTCTCCGGGAAGGAGCTGATCAAGGGCGAGCCCGACGCGAGCTCGTTCCCCTCGGGCGGGATCCGCGCGACTTTCGAGGCGCGCGGCTACACGGCCTGGGATCCGACCTCTCCCGCGTTCCTGCGCGAGACCCCCTCGGGCTCGACGCTGATGATCCCGACGGCCTTCTGCTCGTGGACGGGCGAGGCGCTCGACAAGAAGACGCCGCTGCTGCGCTCCTGCGAGGCGATCGACAAGCAAGCCGTGCGCCTCCTGCGCCTGATCGGCGAGAAGGACGTCACGAAGGTCTACCCCACGGCAGGACCCGAGCAGGAGTACTTCCTGATCGACCGGCAGTTCTTCGCTCTCCGCCCCGACCTCGTCAGCTGCGGCCGGACGCTCTTCGGGGCGAAGCCGCCCAAGGGCCAGGAGCTCGAGGACCACTACTTCGGCGCCATCAGCCAGCGCGTCCTGGCCTTCATGATGGAGCTCGAGCACGAGCTCTGGCGCCTCGGGATCCCGATCAAGACGCGCCACAACGAGGTCGCGCCGAGCCAGTTCGAGCTCGCGCCGATCTACGAGCAGGTCTCGGTCGCGACCGACCACAACATGCTGACGATGGAGGTGCTCAAGGAAGTCGCCGAGCGCCACGGCCTCCACTGCCTCCTCGCGGAGAAGCCGTTCGCCGGCATCAACGGTTCGGGCAAGCACAACAACTGGTCGCTCTGTGACAACCTCGGCAACAACCTGCTCGAACCGGGCAGCACGCCGCACGACAACCTCAAGTTCATGCTGGTCCTGACCGCCATCTTGCGCGCGGTGGACGTCCACCAGGGCCTCTTGCGCGCCACCGGCGCGACGGCCGGCAACGACCACCGGCTCGGGGCGAACGAGGCGCCGCCGGCGATCGTGTCGATCTTCATGGGGACCCAGCTCGAGGAAGTGATCGCGGCGCTGACCGAAAACCGCCCGACGCGCGCCAACGGCACCGCCGGCTCGCGCGAGACGCTTCGCCTCGGCGTGACGACGCTCCCGCCCCTCCCCCGGGACCAGTCCGACCGCAACCGGACCTCGCCCTTCGCCTTCACGGGCAACAAGTTCGAGTTCCGGGCCGTGGGGGCGAGCCAGTCGATCGCGTACCCGAACACGGTCCTGAACACGATCGTCGCCGAGTCGTTCGACTACATGGCGACCGAGATCGAACGGCGCGGGGGCGCGGGAGACCGCCGCGAGGTGATCCAGGCGCTAGTCAAGGAGACGCTGGCGAAGCACCGCCGCATCCTCTTCAGCGGGGACAACTACACCGCGGAATGGGTGGCCGAGGCGGAGCGCCGGGGCCTCCCGAACATGAAGGACACGCCGTCGGCGCTGTCCGCCTTCGCGGCGAAGACGAGCGTCGAGCTGTTCGACAAGTACAAGGTCTTCAGCCCGCGCGAGACGGAGTCGCGGGCGAACGTCCTCTACCAGATGTACATGCACAGGATCAGCGTGGAGGCGCTCACGATGCGCGACATCGCGTCCACGCAGATCCTCCCCGCGGCGCTGGAATTCCAGAGGCGGGTCGCCGAGTCGATCTCCCAGACGGCCGCCGCGAGCAAGGAGACCGACCTCCGCATCCAGCGCGACATCCTGACGCAGGTCTCCACGGGCATCAACCGACTCAAGATCGCGACCGACACCTTGACGAAGTCGCGCCACGAGGCCGAGGAGAACGCGGGCGGAAACCCCGCGCGCGCGGCCGCGTTCCGCGATCACGTCGTGCCGGCGATGGCCGCCGTCCGCGAGCAGGCCGACCTGCTCGAAACCCTCGTCGCCGACGACCTGTGGCCGCTGCCGAAGTACCGCGAGATCCTGTTCCTGCATTGAGCCGCGGCGGGCTCCGACCGGAATCCTCCGTGCATCGGAGGCGGATGGATGCTCGTGGTAGCGCGCGCTGAACGACGCCGCGGACTGGATCGGAGCGCCCGCGCGGTTCATCCGCGGCGCGGACACGCCAGCGTCAGCGCGGAGGCGGCGCGTTGATCACGAGCCAGTACAGGCCGAGCTGCCGCACGGCCTCGCTGAACTCGGAGAACTCCACGGGCTTGCGCACGTAGCTGTTCGCTCCGAACTCGTAGCTCTGCAGCACGTCGCGCTCCTCGCCCGAGGAGGTGAAGATCACGACCGGGATGCGGCGCGTGCGCGGTTCGGCGCGGAGCCGCTGGAGGAGATCGAGCCCGCTGATCTTGGGCATCTTCAGGTCGAGGAGGATCATGGCGGGCAGATCCGCCGCCGACCGTCCTCCGTCCCCGCCCCTTCCGTAGAGCCAGTCGAGCGCGGCCTGGCCGTCGCGCACGACGACGACCTCGTTGGCGATGTGGTTGCTCTCGAGGGACCGCAGCGTCAGGAACTCGTCGTCGGGGTTGTCCTCGACGAGCAGGATCACCTTGGTTTCCATGACGCTTCTCCTAGGGTTCCTCGCTCAACGTGAATCGGAACGTGGCGCCGCCGCCGACCGCACCTTCGGCCCGGATGCGTCCTCCGTGGCGCTGGACGATCCGGGCGGCCGTGGCGAGGCCGATGCCCGTGCCGGGGAACTCGGACTGGCCGTGTAGGCGCTCGAAGGGGCGGAAGAGCTTCTCGGCATGGGCCATGTCGAAGCCGGCGCCGTCGTCGCGCACGAAGAATTCCCGAACCCCGCCCGGACGATCCACGACTCCGACCTCGATCCGGGCTTCGGGCTTGGCGCCCGTGAACTTCCAGGCGTTGGTCAGGAGGTTCTCGAGCACGATCCGCAGCAGCCGCGGATCTCCGCGCGCGAGGAGATCGGGGGCGATCGAGGTCGCGACCGAGCGCTGCGGATCGGTCCGCGCGAGCTCGGAGAAGATCGCGCTCGCGATCGCCCCGAGATCGACCACCTCCACGCGCATCTCGTCGCGGCTCAACCGGGAGAGCGTGAGCAGGCCTTCGATGAGATGTGCCATGTGCCTGGCGTTCGCGCGAACGCGGCCGAGGATCTTGCGCCCGGCCTCGGGCAGCGCAGCCTCGTGCTCCTCGGCGATCGTCTGGCAGTACCCGTCGATCGCGCGGAGCGGTGCGCGGAGGTCGTGGGAGACCGAGTAGCTGAAGGCCTCGAGCTCCGCGGCGGCGGCCTGGAGCTCGGCCGTGCGTGCGCGGACGCGCTGCTCGAGGGTCTGGTTCAGCTCCTGGATCTCCGCCTCGGCCCGCTTGCGGTCGGTGATGTCGACCATGACGCCCACGAGCTCGCGCGGGTTGTCGGGCCCCATCACGACGCGCACGAGGTCGCGGAGCCACACGACGCGGCCGTCGGCCGCGAGCATGCGGTACTCCATGGTGTGGTCCTCGCCCGCTGCGGTGCAGGCGATGCAGCGGGCGATCGTCCTGTCCCGGTCGTCGGGATGGATGCGGCTGGGCCAGAATCCCGGGTCCTCGATCCAGAGCTGCACGGGGAAACCGAGCAGGGACTCGGCTTCGGGGCTGACGTACGAGAACCGGAAGGTCAGCGGGTCCGCGCGCCAGACGATCGCCTGGATGGACTCGACGAGCTGGCTGTTCCGCGACTCGGCCATTCGCAGCGCCGCCTCGGCCTGTTTCCGGTCCGAGATGTCGCGCAGGTAGGCGGTGAAGAAGCGCGGCTGTCCCCCCGCAGGACTCGAGGTGAGGGCCAGCTCGCAGGGGAACTCGCTGCCGTCGGCGCGCAGGGCCGACATCTCGACTCGCCTGCCGAGGACCCTGGCTTCTCCCGTCGCGAGGAAGCGCGCGAGCCCGTTCACATGACCCTCGCGGTATTGCGGCGGGAGGATCGTCTCCGCCACGGACAGCCCGATGACGTCCTCCCGCTTCAGGCCGAAGGTCCTCTCGGCGGCGGGATTGAACTCGAGGATGCGTCCCTCGCGGTCCATCGCGATGATGCAGTCGAGCGCGGTCTCGAGGATCGCGCCCTTCGTGGCGTGGACCTCTTCGAGCTTGGCGTAGACCGCGCGGCGCTCGCTGATGTCGCGGCAGAGGGAGATGAGACGGGGCCCGGCGGGGGTCTGGAGGACGGTGGCGTTGATCTCGATGGGCGTGATGCGGCCCTCGATGTCCACGTAGTCGATCTCGAGGTTGCGCACGTAGCCGAGAGCCGCGCACTTCTCGACCTCGCGCGCGTTGCGCTCGAGATCGTGCGGAGCGGTCCACTCGGTGACCCTGCGGCCGAGGATGTCCTCGAGGCGCCGATGGCCGCTGAGACGCACGTATTCGGCGTTGGCGTCGAGGACGACCCCGCTACCGTCGATGATCAGATAGCCGGTGTTCGTCGTCTCGACGAGCGAGCGGTACTTCTCCTCGCTCGCGCGTAGCGCCTCTTCGGTCTTCGCGCGCCGCGCGATCTCCTCGCGCAACGCCGCGTTCGCGCGGGCCAAATCTTGAGGACTGGACCGATCGGTCTGGGAAAGGTCCCGACCCATGCCAGCCAGGATACGCCGCTCGCGGACGGCCGAATAGCTGGAGGGGTCCCGGAGCAGCCGTTCGCGTGGGAGCTGGTAGCGGTGGAGGGATTCGAACCCCCGACACTCGGATTATGATTCCGATGCTCTAACCAGCTGAGCTACACCGCCTCGGGTGGCCCGGCGCGATCGCGCGGGGCGAGGACTCTAGCCCCGAGTTTCCGGGGGGTCAAGGCGCGCAGCCGGGGCGCGGGAGACCGTCAGCGCGAGGATGCGCAACCGCTCAGCGTCGGGCCATCGCGCCCGAGCCTGCAGACACGACTCCCTCGACCGAATGGTACACGAGCGAGTTCTGCACCACGCGTCCCGTCGCTTCGTCGTAGACGTTGCACACGTCGATCGGCTTCGAATACAGATGCAGGGAGATCCCTCGACCTCCTGCCGCCGGACGCACGCGGTGCAGCGCGATGTCGTCGTTGATGAACGCGATCCCGCCCGCCGCGTGGTGCTTCGTGTTGCGCGCGGTCAACGGCCCCGCGCCGTTCCCCGCCGGCGGCGCGTACAGCGTCTCCTCGATCGTCCCCTCGAGCACCGCCATCCAGCAGTTCTGCCCCGCGTGGTTGTGGATCGGGCTCGATTGGTTCTCGCTCCAACACAGGATCAGCATCTCGAAGTGCTCGTTGCGCGCCACGAGGTTCCGCGTGTAGGTCTCCGGAGAGAACAGCGCGTACCGCCGCCAATCGTCCTGCGCTTGGGTGTACGCGCCGAGGATCCGAGCCACGTGGGCGCCTCGCGGGTCGTGCTCGAACTCGCGTACGAGGTCGAGTTGCAGGGAAAGAATCGGCGCGGGCATGCGGAACGTCCTCCAGTCGCTGGAGCCGGTCAGGAGATGCGGCTCCCATCGTGCCACAAAGCCCTGGCCGCGTCCCCCGTGGAGCGCGCGCCACCCTGCAGCGGACCTGCGCGGTGCCGAGATCCTTCCCTCACAGGTTCTCCACGCCCCCTCGAGCGATCGCGAAGAGGATGCAGCTCGGGTTGTCGTCACCGGGTGGCCGTCCCGGATCCCCCACCGCGACGGGCGCGTGCGAGCTTCCCGCCGCGTACCGGAAATAGCTGCCAGCCGAATGCTGCCCCTGGTCGTCCCGATAGGAACCCTCGAGCACGAGGACGTCCTCGATGCCCTGGTGGCGATGGCGCGGGTAGCCGCATCCAGGATCCATGCGGATCAGGACGACGGCGTCCTCGTGCGGCTCTCCACCAGCGCCGGGTACCTCGAACGGATGCCAGTAGATCCCCGGATACCGCGTCGCCCGCCAGGCGATCCTCGACGGGTCGATGCGTGGGCTCGGAAGACGGGCGGGCATGAAAGGAAGGTTATCAATCGCGCGCTTCCCGCAAGGAGAACCGCGCGGAGACGCTGCGCGCGGGCAGCACCATGACGGGGCTGTCATAGCCTGCGCGCAGAGGGCCCGTGGGCGAAAAAAAAGAAGCAGGTGCCGGCTTCTGACCGGGGGGGGCAGAGCTATCTTCGGTGCGGCAATCAGCGAAAGCTGGTTGCGCAAGTGAGTTCCACCGAGAGGTGCAGCGCTTTGCGAGCGGCGCAGCACCCGGGAAGCTCGATGGAAACTCCTCTCTCCCTCGGGCCGGTGGTGTGAAAGCCACCGGCCCTTTTCGTTGGCAGGCCGGGAAGAGGGTCTAGCGCAGGGTGGATACGGGACGGCCGAGAGCGCACGCCGGCCGCCACCGGTGCGCGCTCTCAGCCGGGGATCTCTAGGCCTCGCCCAGAGACGTCCCGTTGTCGATGGGCCCGATGCGCCTGCACGCGGGCTGATCGGCCGCGGCGCGGCCGAGTTGCTCGTGGAGCGCGAGCGCGAGCTTCTCGCGCCAGCTTTCCTCCTCGAGCGGTACGGGACGGCCGAGTGCGCGCGCCGGCCGCCACCGGCGTGCGCTCTCAGCCGGGGATCTCCGGGCTTCGCCCAGAGACGTCCCGTTGTCGATGGGCCCGGTGCGCCTGCACGCGGGCTGGTCCGGATCACGCAGGAGTGCGCCGAGGCGCTCCCAGTCCGCGCCGGCGGCTCGGACGGAGTCCGAGAGCGGCATGCGGCGATCGCATGCCCCTCCGCCCTGCAGCCGGCTGCTGGTGCCCTGGCCGTGTCCGAGAGACGCCTTCGTGTGCGGGATCAATGAGGACCTTCTTCCTGATCGGTGCCGGCGCGAACAACGCGCCAGCGAGCCCGGACTCGGACCTACTCTCAGAAGTTCAGACGCCACATGTGCGTCGTGTTGGTGGATTCGGTGACGACGAAGGTGTTGGCCAGCGGGTCCCAGGTTCCGGTGGCCGGCAGGCCGTCGCGCGTGACCGAGACGGGCGCCTGGGGCACGTTGACGAATCGGATCTCGTCGCCGGTGCCGTCCGCGGTGTTCACGTTCAGCTTCAGCGCGCCGCTGTAGGCGAGTCCCGCAGCCGTCGCGTCGATCGACACGCGGTCGAGGTTCCCCGTGGCGTAGAGAACGATGCGGTTGGTGATCGGATCGATGATCCAGCTGAAGGGCGTGAACGCCCCGCTGACGTCCTGATCCACCTCGAAGTGGAAGTACTTCCCGTCCTGGTCCGCCAGCGTGCTGGACGCCATGGGGACCTGGAGCGTGAACTGAGACAGCCAGTCACACGTCGCGGCGAAGTCCAGCGTGCTCCACTTGTGGATGGTCGCCGGGACCGTCGTGAACTGATTACCGGGGTTCTGCAGCTGGACGTGCGTGTCGAACGCGAGCGTCTGGCTCCGCAGGTAAACCATCGGATCGCTGCTCGCCATCCAGTTCCTCACCGGGATGTGCGCGAGGTTGCGGGACATGTCGGTCCCGAGGCCCACGGTTTCGGTCGTGGGGTCGAGGTCGATGGTCGAGGACCGCTGGTAGTTGAAGTAGTTGGCCGACGGAGGTCCGCCGTACCAGTACTCCAGGAGATCGGGCACCTCGAGGTGGCTGAGGGGATTGGGGATGCCGTCGTCCCCGTCGTTGTCGTCCCATTCGTTGGCCCACGTGTTGGCCAGGGAAACCCCGCCCGTGTGGTTCACGATGGCGGCGAACATCAGGCCGCTCGGATCGAGGTGGCGGGCCGCGTAGCTCGTCACGTCGCCGCCTCCCATCGAGAAGCCGACGCCGTAGACCCGCCTGCGGTCCACGTTGAAGTTGTCCGCCGTGAACCGCAGCGCGGCTTCGATGTTGATCTGGCTCTCGAGCGAGCCGAAGCTCGCGTGCGTCGCACCCAGCGGAGCGACGACGAACCAGCCCCTCTGTCGAGCCTGCTCGATGTAGTCCGTCCAGTAATAGGCGTCCCAGTGGGAGACGCCGAAGCGGTGGAAGACCACCAGGAGGGGCGCGCGGTGGCTGATGGTCAGCACCGGGGTGTAAAGAAGGAACTTCTCTACCCAGCCTGAGCCCGTGTTGTTGAGGGTGACCTCGATGAGGCCCGGGTTGCCTCGCACGCGCGCATAGCGCGCCCTGAACTGCGTCATCCCAGGTAGTTCACCGACGACCGGCAGGTTGCCCGTTCCATCGGGCACATCCAGCGTCCCCCCGAGATCCGGCTCGTCGAAGTAGGGCTTCGAGAGGATGGAGGTCGGAGGCGCGTTGGGGTTGACCCGTGGCCCGGTCGGGTTTCCCGACTCGGGCGCCGGACGTACCGGCGGAGTCGGGGCCCGAGGCGACTCTTGGTCGCCCGGCGTGCGATCGAGGGAATTGATGTCGTCTGATGAGCTCGGTCCGGACAGCGACTCCGAGTGGTTGGACGCGGGTCCACAGGCCAGAACGAAGATCAGACTGGCGTAGAGAAGTTCCGTTTTCATGCGTGGCGGCGCAGAGATCAGGTCCGACGGCCGCTCGCGCGGTCATTCGGACAACCGAGTTTCCAGGAAGCGGGACCCCACACGGGGCCCCATCAACCCAGCACTTACATTTTGAATACTACCCCGTGGTTCCGGTCGTGTAAACCCGAATTCCCAGATTTCCGACGCACTGTATCCGCCTAGTAATAAGCGGCCTTGGTGAATGCCCCGATGGGGTTCGTCTCCCCCCATCGAGCCCCGGGATGTAAAAAAGTACCCCGGTTAGCGGGTCGGCGTCTGTAAAAACCCCAGGGTTCCCGAAGCGTCCGGCCGGGGGGGTGGCATCACCCGGGATGGTTCCGGTGAACGCCCTGTAAACGCCTCAAACGGCCGGCTCCCGAGCTGTTTCTGGGCGCCATGTCGATCGTAAATATTTATAAATCAAATACTTACGTATTGTTCTGGCGCCGGCCCGCACCCGTCAGCGCTCAATCCGAGTCGGGGGGTGGATCGAGCTCGGCGCGGGCCACTCCAGGGCCCTGGATCCTCGCACCTTGGGGGTTGGACGGCCCGATCTCTGGGGTCTCGGGAAAGCTCCCGTAGCAGCGCCCGTCGAGCGTGAAGATCTGGATCCGATCCCCATCACGGTCCAGGACGGCGACGCGGGTGCCCGGTCGGGGAGCCCCCTCCTCGACAGCCAGGCCGGTCGGGAAGTCCACCGTCCCCTCCTCGGTTCCCCCCTCCGCAAGGCCCGCGACGAGGCTCCCGTTCTCGTCCAGGAGCAGGAGGGCTCCGCCGGAATCACCCCCGCAGGCCACGACGACCCGTCCATCGGGCAAGGGCGAGACGAGCCGAGGCTCGAGCCGCGTACGGCCGTCGGGGCTGCCGCCGACTCTCGGGAGGACCATGCGGAAGAGGAACTCTCCGCCACGGAACACTTGGACCGTGCCTGTCCCCGCCTCGCAGGCGTAGATCCGATCACCCTCGAGCGCGACGCCGGCCAGATTGCGGTAGGTATCCCGGGTGTCCCCGCCCGGAACGAGTGACCGGGGTGGCGCTGCGTCCCCCTGCGCCGCGAGGCCGGGATCGAGCACCATCAGCGCGTGACGCCGATTCCCGCGCCTCGAGACGAGGATCCGCGTCTCGGCCTCCACACCCTGGACCGCGATCCCCGCCGGATCCCCGAGCGCGCCCGCGCGGTCGGCGGCCGGATCGCCGACACTCTGGACGAGGCCGACTGGCGATCCCGAAACGTTGTAGATCCGTACACAGCCGGACGCGGCGTCGGCAGCCCAGATGCGCCGGTCCTCGTCGACGGCAATCGCACGGATCTCGGTGCCACGGCCTTCTTCGCCCCGGAGGACGAAGGACCTGCCCAGCGGCCTCCCGTCGAGGTCGTAGGCCGCCACCCGGGTCGTCTTGACGGATCGGGCGACCCAGAGGACGCCGTTCCGGAGAGCCAGGCTCCCCTGCAGCGGACCCTCCTCAGGCGAGCCGCGTCTGGGCGAGCTCGATCCTCCGCAGGCTCCGCTCCGGGCCGAGGCAACGCATCACCTCGAACACGTCGGGACCGCCGGACTGCCCGGTGAGCGCGCAGCGCAAGGGCTGGAGCAGGGCAGGCGGTTTGAGCCCGCGCTCCTTCATCCACGCCTTGCCGCCCTCGTTCAAGGCCGCGAGGCTTGCGTCGGCCGTGAGCCGCGGGCGCAGCCACTCGAGGAAATCGCGCAGCGTCGCGACGCGGTCCTGGTGCTTGCGGGCGTTCTTCTCCGCGCTCTCCTCGTAAGGCATCGAGGCGTCGTCCGCGAAGAGGTATGCGATCCGCACGGGGAGCTCGGCGTAGGTCCGGATGCGCTCCTTCTCGCCCGCGACGACCGCGAGGTACCACTCGCGCCGGCTGGCGATCTCGTCCTCGCTCATCAGGCCCGCGCGGACGACGTAGGGCGCGCACATCGCCGCCACGTGCTCCAGCGAATCACGGCGGATGTACTCGCCGGAGAGCCACATGAACTTGTCCACGTCGAAGACCGCGCCCGCCTTGTTGACGTCCTTGATGTCGAAGTTCGCGACGAGATCGGCCACGCCGAAGACCTCGGTCTTCCCGTCGAGCGCCCAGCCCTGCAGGCACAGGAAGTTGACGACCGCGTCGGCGGGGAAGCCCTTCTCGCGGTAGTCCTGGAGCGCGGTGTCTCCCGTCCGCTTCGACAGCTTCTTGCGGTCGGTCCCGAGCATCAGGGGCAGGTGCCCGAACTCCGGGATGCGCTCCCCGAGCGCGTGGTACAGCAGCACCTGCTTCGGCGTGTTCACGAGGTGCTCCTCCCCGCGGAAGACGTGGCTGATCTTCATGTCGACGTCGTCGCAGACGACGACGAAGTTGTAGGTCGGGTTGCCGTCGCTGCGGACCATCACCCAGTCCTCGACCTCGCGGTTCTGGAAGACGACCTCGCCGCGGACGTGGTCGAGGAAGCGCGTCTCCCCTTCGGGGACGGCGAAGCGCACGACGTGGCTCTCGCCCCCTCCGGCGCGATCCGCGGACTCGGCTGCCGGGATCTTCCGGCAGCACCCGTCGTAGGCCGGCTTGTCCTTCCGCGCCGCCTGCTCCTCGCGCAGGCGCTCGAGCCGCTCGCTGGTGCAGAAGCAGCGGTAGGCGTGGCCCGCGCGCAGCAGGCTCTCGGCAGCCTTCCGATGGCGATCGATCCGCTCGGACTGCCGGTAGGGCCCGTGAGGACCGCCGACGTCCGGGCCCTCGTCCCAGGTGATCCCGAGCCAAGCAAGCCCGTCCAGGATCGCGCGCTCGTATTCACGCGTCGATCTCTCGGGGTCGGTGTCCTCGATCCGGAGGATGAAGGTGCCCCCGTTCCGGCGGGCGTAGGCCCAGTTGAAGAGCGCGGTCCTGGCCCCGCCGACGTGGAGCTGGCCTGTGGGGCTGGGGGCGAAGCGAAGACGCACGTTCGATGTCAATCCGGACCTCCCGAAGGTCCGAAGAGTACGAAAGCGCTCGCGCGCGGACCATGACGCGCGCGGATCCGCGGACTACCTTGGTCATCGCATGAGCCTTCCCGCGCCGCGCATCGACAAGGAACGCCTGCGTCGGGCTCCCAAGGTCGTCCTCCACGAGCACCTCGACGGATCGCTGCGCCCGGGCACGGTGCTCGAGCTCGCGCAGCGAGCCGGGTACGGCGAGCTCCCCTTCGACGAGACAGGACGCCTCGCCGACTGGTTCGCGGCCGGTGCGGCGCGCGGGAGCCTACCGCTCTACCTCGAGGGCTTCCGCCACACGATCGCGGTCCTCCAGACGGCCGACGCCCTCGAGCGCGCCGCCTACGAGGCGATCGAAGACATGGCGGGCGAAAACGTCGTCTACGCCGAGATCCGGTTCGCGCCCCACTTCCACACGCAGGGGGGACTCGGGCTCGACGCAGTCATGGAGGCCGTGCTGCGAGGTTTGGCGCGCGGACGCGAGGACTTCGGGGTCGAGTCGGGCCTCATCGTCTGCGCGATGCGCAACCTCTCCTCGATGCTCTCGATGCAGATGGCGGAGCTCGCTGTCGCGTGGCGAAGGCGCGGGTGCGTCGGGTTCGACCTGGCGGGCGAGGAAGCCGGCCACCCGGCGCGGCACCACATCGACGCGTTCCAGCTCGTCAAGCGGATGAACTTCTCGATCACCATCCACGCCGGCGAGAGCTTCGGGCCGGAGAGCATCTGGCAGGCCCTCCAGTATTGCGGCGCGCACCGCATCGGGCACGGGACGCGTCTCGTGGAGGACATGGTGATCTACGACGGACGCGTGATCAGCCTGGGGCCGCTCGCGCAGTACCTGCTCGACCACCGCATCCCGCTCGAGATCTGCCTCTCGTCCAACGTCCATACGGGCGCGACGCCGAAGCTCGCCGGCCACCCCTTCCCGCACTACCTCCAGCGCGGATTCCGCGTCACGCTCAACACGGACAACCGCCTGATGAGCCGGACGAGCATGACGGAGGAGTTCCGCCTGGCCAACGAGACCTTCGGGACGACGCTCGATCAGCTCGAGAAGGTGACGATCAACGCCATGAAGTCGGCCTTCGCGCACTACGACGACCGCATCCGGGTGATCTTCGAGCGGATCAAGCCCGGGTACGCGCGATTGCGGAAGGATCAGTAGGGGAGCGTCTCGATCGTCTCGAGGTCGAGCCCGCGCGCCCACGGCAGGCCGCCCACACGCGGGACGACCTGGCGGACGACGAAGAAGAGCTGGCCTGGAGTCGGCCCCGCCGGCGGCAGCGCCAGGTCGAAGCGGGCCATCCCCGTCGCGTCGGTCAGGGCCTGCGCACCCGACTGGATCATCTGCAGCGAGCCGTCCGCGCGTTTCCAGTACGCATTCGCGACGACGCGGTAGTCCGGTCCGACGCTCGCCGTCACGTGGTAGACCTTCACCTCCGCGTGCAGGGCCGGCTGGCCGCCCCCGAGCGTGGTCAGCGAGAGATCGATCGTGCGGATGCGCGCCGGGTTGGGTTTCGCCCGAGGCAGCGTCCGGAAGACGGTCGAGCTGTCGACGAACGAGTTCTCCATCGGGTCGTGCATCTGGAGGCTGATCCGGTACTCCGTGTCCGCGTCGAGCTCACCCAGGGTCACCCAGTGGTGGTGGTCCCCCATCGGGTTGAGAGGCACGCGCAGAACGGGCGGACCGCCGTTGTAGGACACGTTCACCTTGCAGGCCTCGTCCGTCTCGAACTCGAACTTCAGCGTGCTCGTCGTGGCGAAGATCAGCCGCACGGGGCCCGCGAGCGCCGGAGGCTGCGAGTCGGGCGTCGATGCGTTCTCGATCAGCGGATCCGTCCCCCACCGGACCTCGTACCCGTCCGGGAAGCCGTCCCCGTCGGTGTCCCACTTCTCCAGCTGGGTCTGGGCCACGAGCTCGTCGAGGTCGAAGAGGCCGTCCATGTCCCGGTCCAGACCCTGCGACTCTCCCATGCCGATCGGCACGCCGAGGAACGTGACGGGGAGCCCGCTCGCCGCCTCGGCCAGCAGGGTCGCTTCGTCGAGCGCGGGGCTCGAGCGGGAGGCGACGCGGTACAGGCCGCTGGCCGGATCGTACCAGCCGTTCATCTCCGCCATCTGGCCCAGGACCGGTCGCGGGACGCGGTAGTAGACGAGCTCGCAGTCGCCCTGCGCGACGGCGCTCTTGAGCAGCGCCAGCTCGTTCGCGGCGACGCTCGCCCAGTTCTCGGGGCGCGCCGTGACCTGGAACGCGGCCAGCGGAGCGACCCCCGTATCGAAGCTCGCGAGGTAGGCCGCGATCCGCTGCGCGTCGAGCGCCGAGAGCGCGAACTCGTGCGATCCCGCGGTCCCGCCGGCCTCGCGATCGATGGCGTCCAGGAGGCTCGAGATCGCGCCGCCGTGCGTGAGTCCGGCGCCGAGATCCGAGCGCTTCCCGTAGGCTCCGCCCACGTCGATGCTCCTCGAGGCTCGATCCCCCACGCCGCGCAGGCTCGGCACGTCGACGGAGCTGATCACTCCGCCGAGGCTCTCGTCGACGATCTCGCCGGAGGAGCCGGTCGGGAGCATGTGGCAGGAGGCGCAGGTCATTCCGTCCAGCACGGGCAGGGTCGCGAAGAGCTGCTGCCCGATCTGCGCCGCGCCGCTCAACCGGCGGCCCAGGGGCTGCCGGGGGTTCGGGGGATAGGCGAGGAAATCCATGTACCGCCGGAGGTACTGGAAGTCGGGACCGATCGTCGACGGGGTGCCGCCCGAGGTGTGCTCGAAGAGATCGATGAAGGCCTGCGCGAACCCGTTCGTGCTCGCGATCTCACCGCGCCAGTGGAAGGGGCTCGAGTCCTGCATCCGCCGGACGGACTGGGTGGTGAGCGGTCCCTTCTCGTCCAGGGGGAAGGCCAGCTGGTCCGACGGCGTGCCCTCGGGATCGAGGAACTTCGAGAGGTCCCAGGCCATGAAGTCCGTGTGACCGTCGATGTGGCAGGAAGCGCACGACGTGGTCTGCGAGGCGGAGAAGCGCGCGTTCGAGAAGAGGTGCCGGCCGAGCCGCACGAAACCCGTGCTCAAGTCGATGCCGATGCTGACCGCCTGGGGCGCCGTGTGGGTCCAGCCCGTCCCCGAAGGAAGGTCCGCGAAGAGCACTCGGCTGACCGAGGTGTCGTTCCGGTTGAAGCTGACGATCGAGCCGTGGTCGGGGCTCACGACGCAAGCCCGCGGACCCGTCCCGCGCGGGTACGACGCGACGGAGGGCAGGTCGATGGTTCCCTCCCAGGTGAGCGTGGGGCCGGGGCCGATGCGCAACACCGCTAGCAGGTCGTTGCCGTACCCGGCGACGTAGACGAGCGGCTCGACCGGATCGAACTCGATGTACCCGGGCTGCGCGCACTTCCGGTCCGGCGGCGCGATCGCGTCGAGGTCGATGACCCTCGGAGGGAGGTTCCCCACCGTGTTCATGATCGTGATGCGATTGCTCACGAACTGGCCCCCGACGAAGTTCACCTGCCCGCGGTGGTCCCCGTTCAAGGCCTCCGTGTTCGGGATCCAGAGCTCGGTCGTCCCCGGCCGTCTGTGGAGGTTGAAGAGGGTGGTGCCGATCCTCGAGACCGTCGCGGAGATGTCGAGCCTGTCCTGGAGAGGATTCGTCTTGGTCACGATGACGAAGAGATCGCGGTCGGGGAGCGGCGTCTCCGCGGGTAGCGCCGGGCGCCCGATCGATTGCACGCTGTCGGGATCCCCCGGGGTGCCCCGTGGCGCCGTCCCGTTCCCCGAATGGAAGGAGGTGATGTACGCCTTGCCGTTCAGGTAGGCGATGCCGCGCGGGCTCCGGGCCGGGATCGCGATCGACTTCACGACTGCGTAGCTCGACGTCGTGATCACATCCACGCGTTCGGCCGCGGAGCACGTGACGTAGGCGCGATCGCCGCTCGGGGTGAAGACGATCCCGTGGGGCTCGGCGCCCACGCGGATCGTCCGCACGACGGCCCCGAGCGCCGGATCCACGATGCTCACGCAGGAATCGATCGAGTCGACCACCCAGACCTCGGTCGAACCCGGCCGAAGCGCGATCGAGACGGCGCCGAACCCGATCGGGACCTGTCGGATCCGCGCGAGCGTGACCGGGTCGAGGAGGTCGAGACGGGCACCGGGCTGGTTCAGCGCGTACAGGACCGACCCGTCGCTGGAGTAGACGAGCGGGCGTACGGGCGCCGCCGGGAAGATCACGAGCCTGCCCGCGACGTTGTCGAAGGGGTAGGGATCGGTCGCCGGCGAGAACGACGCGGCGAACGCCAAGGCCATGATGGCGCCGGCCAGGGGGGGGATCATCCTCGTACTGCTCCTTGAGACCGTGGGCTTCCGCCAAACAGAGAGTACCCCGATCCCGGCGGGCTGGGGAGATTCCCCCTAGGGATGCCCCGCGACGACCACGGTGTGGATCCCCCCCCGCACGTAGAAATCGCCTTCCACGCTCATCCGCCGGGGGGCGAGCTTCCCGACGAGGTCGTCGAGGATCCGGTTGGTCACCGCCTCGTGGAAGTGTCCCTCGTCGCGGAACGACCACAGGTAGAGCTTGAGGCTCTTCAGCTCGACGCAGGTCTTGTCCGGCACGTAGCGGATGCGGATGACGGCGAAGTCGGGCTGCCCGGTCTTCGGGCAGAGGCAGGTGAACTCGGGGCACTCGAACCGGATCTCGTAGTCCCTTCCCGGGCTCGGGTTTTGGAACGTCTCCAGCTGCACGGACTTCGGGGTGGTCATGACTGTGGGCTCCGATCAGCGCCGGCCGCTCGCGCGGGCGACGCAGGACTCGCCCGCGCGCCATTCGAGCGACCAGGCGAGGTCGTTGGACCCGGCCGGGAAGTCGGCCGGGAGAGTGAAAGCAGTCTCGCCGCTGATCTCGACGTACCGGAAGCTCGCGAGATCGAGCACTCCGAGCACGAGGCGCGCCTCGCCGTGGACGGGGCGCGGCGACGCGGCGGGATCGAATCGGAAGGTCCAAGTCCCTTCGCGCACGTCCGGCCCGTCGACTCCGCGAGGCACGGGTACGTCGCGCGAGAGCTCGGCCGAGGCGATCCGTCCGACCTCCGGCTCGAGCCACACGCGGTGGACCCGCTCTCCGAAGAGCCAGCTCGGATCGCGCGCCAGCTCGAAGATCGCCATCGGAGCGTCGCCGCCCTGGACCCAGACTCCCGTGCGCGAGCCCGTCTTCGCCCCCTCCGCGTCGCCCGCGCGCCATCCCATGCGCGGCGCCTGCGCCGTCGAGACTCCCGGAAGCGCGACCGCGCGCAGCCCGCGCCTTTCCCACGGATCGGCGTCGAACAAGGGCGAGCGCAGATCCTCCTGCCACGCGAGCGTGCCCGTCGTCGGCCGAGGCGCGGGGAGCGAAACCGCCGATCGCCTCGAACCCGGTTCTTCCTTCGAGGGCAGCAGCAGCACGGCTCCAGCCTCTCGCATCGCGGTGAACTCCGGCTCGCGCGCGAGCGCGTAGAGCGCTGGGCTCGAGATCCCGTGCAGCCTCCCGGTATCCACAGGCTCCGCCGCGGCGCACAGCGAAGGATGGAGGAGCAGCGCCAGGGAAATCTCGGGAGGATCGACGACCATCCAGTGCGAGGCCGGACCCAGCCGGGCGCGCGCATCCGCGAGATCGGCTCGCACCGTGGAGAGAGGACGGCTCCCTTCGATCCAGGGCCAGGCCGCGCCTCGCGCGAACAGCACGAAGGCCGCCGCGAGCGCCGCGGGCAGGAGGATGCGGCGCAGGCCCGAGAGCGAGGTCGAAGCGACGCCGAGCAGCGCGCACGCGACCGCGGCCGCGGGGAGCAGGCCGACCGCGAGCGACAGCAGGAGCCCGAGGGCAGCCCAAGCTCCCAGCCAGCCCCAGAGCCTCGGAGCGGAACGAGCGGCGACGAGCGCCGGCTGGAGCGCCGCGAGGAGGACCGCGCCGGCGATGCCGTACGGCAGGGCTTTCACGCCGGCAGTGTCCGGAGAAACCGCGTGCGGCACGGGGAGGGCGACGACCCCGAGGTCGCGTCCCACGGACCAGGCCTCGCCTGTCGCGCGCAGCCCTCGCATCGGGATCGCGACCGACCCCAGCAGCGGCCCGGTCAATCCCTCGAGGCACGCCAGAAGGCCGAACACCAGCCCCGTCGTGGCCGCGGTGCGCGCCCGGACGGAAACGGGACGACCGCGGCGGGCGGAGAAGAGCTCCAGCCCGGCGAGGAGGAACGGCAGGAGCAGCGCGAGCGAAGAAGCGTGTCCGGCGGCCAGGACGCACACGCCGGCGACGATCATCCACGGCGCCTTCTTCTCCTGGCGTGCGTGCAGGAACGCCGCCGCGGCGGCCGCGCCGAGGCAGAGCGCGAGGAGGTCCCCGCGCGCGCGCACGGAGGCGACGGCGGGGACGGCTAGCGGATGGCAGGCGAGCAGGACCGCGCACGCTCCCGCCGCGGCCCGCGCGCCGTCCAGGCCGGCCCACGGAGAGAGTGCTCGCCGGAGTGTGAGCCGACCGAACGCGGCCGCGCCGAGGAGCAGGAGAAGGTTCTCGACGCGCAAGGCGACCGCCGCGCGTTCGCCCCAGGTCCCCTTCTCGCTCCACAGCGCATGCGACAGCCGCAGCGAGGCGCGCGCGAGCGGCCCGTCGCCCTCGGCGAGCTTCTCGGCTTCCTTTTCCAGCTCGGCCGACGTGCCGTTGCCGTGCGCGGGAGCGGCCCGCACGAGATGCGGGAGGTCGTCACCGACGAATCCCGCGCCCGCGAGCGGCCCGAACGCGAGAGCGGCCACTGCCAGGAGGAGCGCCGTGAAACCGGCTGCCCGCAGTTCACGCCTCATGTGCGAATGGTACGCGGCACGTGGTACAAGTTCTCGCTCCGATGCTCGAGACCTTTCGTCCCCTGATCGACGCGGCAGCCGGCCTCGAGGTCGCGGATCCGGCCGCCGCGCGCGCGGAGCTCGAGCGGCGACTCGATCCGCGCGGAGAGACCGCGAAGACGCTCGGCGCCGGGCTCCGGGCGCTCCTCGAATCCGGCCGGATCGCCGACCGAGGCGCTCCGCCCGTCCGCTGGAGCCGCGTCGCCAAGGCTGGTCCGGAGACCCGCGATCTCTCCATCGACGTCGTCCTGATGACGGGAGCGGGACCCAGGCACCGCCATCCCGGAGGAGAGGTCAACTTCTGCCTCGCGCTCGACGGCGCGCCGCGCTTCGACGGCCAGGAGCCCGGTTGGGTGGTGTTCCCTCCCGGGTCGAGTCATGTCCCGACGGTCGAGGGCGGCACGATGCTGATCGTCTACCTGCTCCCGGGCGGGCAGATCGAGTTCGACAAGCAGGGCTAGCGCGCGGCGACGCGCGCGCGCAGCGCCTCGGTCCACGCGCGGAGCTTCGCGCGCGCCTTCGAGGCGATCAGGTTCTCCGCGAAGATCATGAGGCCCCGGAGCTCGGTCTCGGCGCTGACGGTCAACCTCGAGCCGCCTTCGTGCTCGCGCACCTCGAATCCGAGGAGCACCTCGAGGTCGTTGGGCAACCCGCTGGCCCGCAGCGTCAGGCTCCGAGGCGGCTCCGCGCGTTCGACCCTCGCCTCGAGTGGAGCGCCACGGTGGAGGTGGGCGACCATCCGGGAGCCGGCGTCGACCCCTCCGGGGGGACGCAATTCGAACCGCTCGACGTCCCCGATCCACTCCCCCAGGCGTTCCGGCGTCGAGAGCCACGGCCACAGCGTTCCGGGATCCACGGGGAGCTCGAGCGACTCTTCGATTTTCACGGCCGGATCCTACGGTTTGCCTGGACGGGCTCGTAGGCCGATAATGTCGAAGCCATGACCAGCCCCCGCCAGGTCCTCGCCGCGTTGCTCGGGATGCTCGTCGCGTTCCAGCCGATCGGCGCGACCTCGCCCCAGTGCACGATCGCGGGGCTGATGACGGGACGCGGCGTGTGCTGCTGCGCCGAGCCGGAGAAACCGAGCTGCTGCTCGACGGCGGAGGAGAGAGAGAGATCCGAGGACGTCTCCGTCGAAGCGGAAGGGCAGCTCTGCGACTGCGAGATGGACGTCCCGGCGCCGTTGACCGCGCTCCCCCACGATGCGGCCGTGCGCGAGGAGAGCCGAAGCTCGCTCTCGATGATCGATTGGGTCGATCAGGGCGCTCACGCCTCCGCTCTCACGCCGATCCTCTCGACCGCCTCGCCTCCACCCGATCCTGGGCTGATTCCATTCGGCACCGCGACGACCGCGCTCGGCTTCGAGCGCGGCGCCCGGGGACTGCTGGCCGTGACCTGCGTCGCCCGCTGCTAGCGCGCGGCGACCTCTCCGTCACGGCCTGACGCGCAGCAGCGCGCGACGAGCGCGCCCGGTCCGTGTGCCCTCTCCCGTCGTCGCGCGGTCACCTTGCCCATGGAACCGCGGTATCTCTGCACCCGAGCGCTCGCTTGCGCCGCGCTGATCGCGCCGCTCGGGTGCTCCGCCTCGCCCACGGACTCCGAGCGAGCCGCTCGCGCGGATGTCGAATCGGTCTCGCGGCGCTACCGCCCCGGTGACGCCAAGCCCGAGCTGCCCGAACTCACAGCGGATTCGTCCCTGGCGGACTACCTCCGCTTCGCCGCTCTGAACAACCCCCGCGTCGAAGCGGCGTACTACGACTGGGCGGCCGCCGTCGAGCGGATCACCTCCGCCGGCACGCCCCCCGACCCGCGGCTCACGTTCGAGAGCGACATCACCGACACGGTCATGACGCTCATGCCCGGGCTCATGGTCGATCTCCCGGGCCCCGGAAAGCTCCGGCTCGCGAGCGACGCTGCGGCGGCCGAGAGTCGCGCCGCCTACTTCGGCTTCGAGCGCGAGATCCTTCGCACCGCGCTCGCCGTGAAGACGGCGTACTACCGGCGGCACTTCCTCGAGGAGACGATCCGCGTCGAGAACGAGACGCTCCGGCTGCTCGTCGATCTGGAGCAGCTCGCGCAGCAGCAGAACGCCGCGGGGAGGGTGACGCTCCAGGACGTCCTCCGCGCGCAGATCGCGCGCGATCAGGTCGCAACGCAGATCGAGAACCTCGAGGACTCCCGCGTCTCGCTCGCCGCGGAGCTCAAGGCGGCCCTCGGACTGGGGCGCGGCGACGAGGATCCACCGCAGCCCTCGACCTTCGAGCCCACGACGGGAGATCCCCGGCCCGACGAAGTGTGGGAGACGGCGCTGCGGCGCAACCCGAGCCTGCGCGGGATGCAGGAGGACGTGCTCGCGGCCCAGGCGTCGATCGAGCTCGCGCGCAAGTCGCGCGTCCCGGACTTCTCGGTCGGGATCGAGGCGGACCTGAAAGCCGATCCGACGCTCTTCCGGCCTTCCGCCTCGATGACCCTTCCCGTCTGGCGCGACAGGATCGCCGCGGAGATCGCCGGCGCCCAGGCCGAGAAACGCGCCGCGGAAGCCCGTCTCACCGCGGAACAGGTCGAGATCGCGGCCGAGATGGCCTCGATGCTGTACCTCTTCCGCGAGGCGGTCCGCGACGAGGCGCTGCTGCGCCAGAAGCTCCTCCCCAAGTCGAGGCAGTCGCTCGATGCCGCGCAAGCCGGCTACGTGAACGGCCGCGCCGGCTTCCTCGACGTGATCGACGCGCAGCGGACGCTGCTCGGCTTCGAACTCATGGGGATCGAGGCTCGCACGCAGCGCGAGCTGGCGCTTGCGTCGCTGTCCCTGGCCATCGCCGGCGTTCCGCCGTCCGGCGCGCCGATCCTGGGAGACCATCCATGAGCAAGAAGACCGTTCTCGTCGCACTCTCCATCCTCGTCGCCGGCGTCGGCGGATACCTGTTCGGAAGCTCCGCCCGCGGGCCCGCAGCCTCCGGGACGGGAGCGGCGGTCGCCCCGCCGCCCGCGCAGCAGGTCTTCACCTGCTCGATGCACCCCCAAGTCCGGCTGGACCGCCCCGGGAAATGCCCGATCTGCGAGATGCCGCTCATCCCCGCGAGTTCCGCCGGCGCCGGATCGGGCGGGACACCCAGCCTCCAGCTCTCCGACCACGCCCTGGCGATGGCGAGCGTCGAGACCACGCCCGTGACCCGGCGGGAGCTGTCGCGTGAGCTGCGGGCCGTCGGCAAGATCCAGTACGACGAATCGTCCCTCGCGACGGTCACTGCGCGAGTCGATGGCTACGCCGAGCGGCTCTTCGTCAACTTCGCCGGCGTCGAGATCAAGGCCGGGGATCACCTCGCCGAGGTCTACAGCCCCGACCTGATCGTCAGCCAGCAGGAGCTCCTGATCGCGCTCCAGAGCGGCACGGGCGAGGACGCGCGGACGCTGGTGGAGACGGCCAAGCTCAAGCTGCAGCGCCTGGGCCTCACCGAGGACCAGATCGCTGCGCTGATCGCGGACAAGAGGATCTCCGACCGCGTCACGCTGTACTCCCCCATCGGGGGCACGGTCATCGAGAAGCCGATCCTCCAGAACAGCGCGTTCGAGGCGGGCGACGTGCTCTACCGCGTGGCCAATCTCGACACGGTGTGGGTGTACCTCGACATCTACGAGTACGACCTGGCCTGGGTCCGCTACGGACAGCGCGTGGACCTCGTCGCCGAGGCGCTTCCCGGGCGCGCCTTCGAGGGCCTGGTCACCTTCGTGCAGCCGATCGTGAACGAGGAGACCCGCACGGTCCGCGTGCCGGTCCACGTGGAGAACCAGGACCACGCGCTCAAGCCGGGCATGTTCGTGAGCGCGGTGATCCGCTCCGCGCTGACCGGCGAGGGACGCGCCGCTCCCACCGGCGTCGAGGGCAAGTACTCCTGCCCGATGCACCCGCAGGTGCTCCGCGAGGAGATGGGTGACTGCCCGATCTGCGAGATGCACCTGGAGAAGATCCCCGGAGGCCTCGAGGCGCGCGCCCCCGAGGCTCCGGCCGAGCCGCGGTACGCCTGTCCGATGGAGTGCGAGGACGAGAAGACCTACCCCGAGCTCGGGAACTGCCCCGTCTGTCACATGAAGCTGAAGGCCGTCGAGGATCCTTCCGCTTCCGCCGGGGCCGGCTCGCTGGCCGTGCCGACTCTCGCTGTGCTCGACAGCGGCACGCGCCGGCTCGTGTACGTCGAGAAGTCTCGCGGCCTGTTCGAGCCGCGGGAGGTCGTGCTGGGTCCGCGCGCCGAAGGGTACTACCCCGTGCTGGAGGGACTCGTCGAAGGCGAACGCGTCGTCACCCGCGGAGGATTCCTGATCGACAGCCAGTTCCAGATCACGGGGCATCCGAGCCTCTTCTACCCCGGCGGCCTGCTGGGCGGCTCGACCGCGGACGAGCGCTAGAGCGATGGTCGACTCCATCATCCGCTGGTGTCTCAAGAACACCTTCCTGATGCTCCTGCTCCTCGCCGGAGTGTCCGTCGCCGGCTACTTCGCGCTCCTGAAGACTCCGGTGGACGCCATCCCCGACATCGGGGAGAAGCAGGTCATCGTCTACGCGGACTGGCCGGGCCGCAGCCCGCAGGACGTCGACGATCAGGTCACCTTCCCGCTGACGACGAGCCTCACGGGCACGCCGGGCGTCAAGGCGATCCGCTCGATGTCGGGCTTCGGCTTCGCGATGGTCTTCGTGATCTTCCACGACGACATCGACTACTACTGGGCCCGCTCGCGCGTGCTGGAGCGCATGAACGTCGCCCAGCAGCGGCTGCCGGCGGGCGTCGTCCCCGTGCTCGGGCCCGACGCGACGGCGCTCGGACAGATCTACTGGTACACGGTCGAAGGCGAGGGCTTCGACCTGGCGGAGCTGCGCTCGATCCAGGACTGGTACGTCCGCTACCAGCTCAACTCCGTCGAGGGCGTGAGCGAGGTCGCGAGCATCGGCGGCTTCGTCAAGCAGTACCAGATCGACATCCATCCCGACAAGCTCCGCGCCCACCGCGTCACGCTCATGGACGTGTACGAGGCCGTGAGCCGGAGCAACATCGACGTCGGAGCCAAGGTCGTCGAGGACAACGGCGTCGAGTTCTTCATCCGCGGTGTCGGGTTCGTCAAGACCGTCGAGGACCTCGAGCGCGTCGTGATCCGCGAGCAGGGCGGCACGCCGCTGAGCCTGCGCAACGTCGCGACGGTGCAGCTCGGTCCGGACTTCCGGCGCGGCGCGCTGGACAAGGGCGGCGTCGAGGCCGTCGGCGGCGTCGTGCTCATGCGCTATGGCGAGAACCCACGCGAGGTGATGGAGCGGGTCGAGGCCAAGATCCTCCAGCTCCAGCTCGGCATGCCGAGCAAGACGCTCCCCGACGGGCGCGTGTCGCGGGTCCGGATCGTCCCGTTCTACGACCGTACGACGATCGTCAACGAGACGCTGGAGACCTTGAGGAAGGCCCTGTCCGAGGAGGCGCTGCTCGCCAGCCTCGTGATCCTGTTCTTCCTCCTGCACCTCCGGACGACCGTCACGGTGATCGCCACGCTTCCGCTGGCCGTGGCTCTCACGTTCATCCTGATGCACGGGTTCGGCGTCGACAGCAACATCATGTCGCTGGCGGGCCTCGCCATCGCGATCGGCGACGTGGCCGACATGGGCATCATCATGTCGGAGAACATCTACCGCCGCATCGCTTCGGCAACCCCGGAGGAAAGGCGCGACAAGGGCCACTTCGGGATCGTCTACGAAGGGGCGACGGAGGTCGGCGGCGCGATCCTCACCGCCGTTTCGAACACGATCGTCTCCTTCATCCCGGTGTTCTTCCTCACCGACCAGGAAGGCAAGATGTTCAAGCCGCTGGCGTTCACGAAGACGTTCGCCATCGGCGCGTCCGTGGTCCTCGCGATCACGGTGGTCCCCTTCCTGTGCTACCTGCTCTTCCGGCCCGTCCGCTGGCGCAGGTCCGTGACCGCGGCGCTGGCGGCCGGGATCGGCCTGCTCGCGGCGCTGGCGACGCACGCCGCCTTCGCGTGGGGACTGGCCAAGGAGCGCGACGAGGGCTGGCTGATCTCGGCCGCCGTCGGCGTGGGCGTCGCCCTGTGCGTCGTGCGGATGACCCGCGAGAGGTTTCTGCCGCTGGAGGAGAATCGCGTCTCGCGCGCAGTCGCCTCGGTATACATCCCGGCCCTCGCGTGGATCCTCGGGCACAAGAAGACCTTCCTCGCCGTCCCCGTGGTGATCCTCTTCGTCGGCATGAGCGTCTGGCTCGGCGCGGGCAGGACGCTCTACCCCGCCGAAGCCGTCATCAACCTCTTCGCGAGCGAGCCGGTCGACTTCGACCACCTGCGATGGGAGCGCGTTCGGGACGAAAGCGGCCGGGAAAGCACGCGCATTCGCTGGCGCAGGGCCGAAGCCACTCCGGGCCTCTCCGTCCTGCGCGAGGGACCCATCTTCCCCGGCCTCGGCCGCGAGTTCATGCCTCCGCTGGACGAGGGCTCGTTCCTGTACATGCCTTCGCTCCTGCCGCAGGGCTCGCTCTCGCAGGCGATCCAGATCAACAGCAAGCAGGATCTGGAAATCTCCACCGTGCCCGAAGTCGAGTCGGTCGTGGGCAAGATCGGACGCGCCGAGTCGGCTCTCGACCCCGCGCCCATCGGCATGGTGGAGAGCATCATCATCCTGAAGACCGAGGACCAGTGGCGCACACGCCGCGTCGAGCGCTTCTTCTCTGGTTGGCACGGTTGGCTCCGCACGCCGCTCTCGTGGATCTGGCCCGAGGAACGCCGCATCACCAAGGACGAGATCCTCGCGGAGCTCCAGGAGAAGACCGCGATCCCCGGCGTGCTGCCCACGTTCCTCCAGCCCATCCAGACGCGCCTCGTCATGCTCCAGACGGGCTTCCGCGCGATGATGGGCGTCAAAATCTACGGCTCGGACCTGCGGGAGATCGAGCGCATCGGCCTCCAGATCGAGCAGCTCCTGCGCGAGGTGCCCGGCGCGACCGACATCGTCGCCGACCGGATCGTCGGGAAGCCCTACATCCAGATCGACATCGACCGCGACCGCATCGGGCGCTACGGCGTCAACGTCCGCGACGTGCAGAACGTCATCGAGATGGCGCTCGGCGGCATGAACCTCATGGAGTCGGTCGAGGGGCGGGAGCGCTATCCGATCCGCATCCGGCTGGCGCGCGACTTCCGCGAGGACACGGAGGCCATCCAGCGGATCAGCGTGCCGACATCCACCGGGGCGCAGGTGCCGCTGGCGCAGCTCGCGACCTTCACCACCGTGCTGGGCCCGCAGGAGATCAAGGGCGAGCGCGGACTGCTGGTCGGCTACGTCACCATGAACACGCGCGACCGGGACGAGGTGTCGGTGGTCGACGAGGCCGAGGTCCTGCTCCAGCAGGCGGTGAAGGACGGCCGCTTGCAGATTCCCGCCGGGTACTACTGGGAGTGGTCGGGCCAGTTCGAGAACCAGGTCCGCGCCACGGCACGCATGAAGATCCTCGTGCCGATCACGCTGTTCATCATGTTCGTGATGCTCTACCTGGGCTTCGCGCGCTGGTGGATCGCTCCGGTGATCTTCTTCGGCGTGCTGGTCTCGGCGGCGGGCGGCTTCATGATGCTCTCCCTGTGGGACGTGAACCTCTCGGTCGCGGTGTGGGTCGGCTTCCTGGTCCTCTTCGGCGTCGTGGACGACGACGGCGTCGTGATGGCCACCTACTTGGAGGGCACGTTCAAGGACCGGCAGTTCGGTTCCATCGCCGAGATCCGCGCGGCGACCCTCGACGCGGGCCTGAAGCGCATTCGGCCCTGCCTCATGACGATCGCGACGACCGTCTTCGGCCTCATGCCCATCTTCTGGGCCACCGGCCGCGGATCGGACGTGATGCAGCCGATGGCGATCCCGGTGATGGGCGGCATGGCGGTGAGCATGATCACGCTGTTCATCGTGCCGTGCGTGTTCTGCGCGGTGGAGGAGTGGAAGTGGAAGCGGGCCCGGTGAAGTCCTTCCGCGTCCCTCGGGAATCGGTGAAGATGGCGGACTCCGGAGCGCCGGCTTACCCCGCTGCTCCGGCCTCATGCGAAGCCGAGCCCGGATCGCGGTCTGCCTGCTCGCCCTGCCGGCCGGACTCCTGTTCGCCGAGGGGATCACGCGCGTCTTCGGCCTCGCGCCCGTCCCGACGCCCGAGGTGAGCGGGGCGGTGTTCGGTCCTTCGGCCGAGCCGCGGCTCAAGTTCGAGAACCTGACCGACAGCGAGCAGCACATCGTCTACCGCGACGGCGAGGGCGAAGTCGTGCGCGACGTGCTGTCGCGCGTCAATCGCCAAGGCTTCCGAGGACCGGAGGTGGCGGAGGCGAAGCCGGCGGGCGTGTTCCGCATCGCCTGCCTCGGCGATTCCCACACCTTCGGCTACGGCGTCGGGGAGGGCGAGAGCTGGCCCAGCGTCCTCGAATCGACGCTGCGATCGCGCCCCGACGGGGAGCGCTTCGAGGTGATGAACTGCGCCGTGAACTCCTACGACGCGGAGCAGTCGCTCGCGCAGCTCGAGATGAGGATCGAGCGTTTCGACCCCGACCTCGTGCTCCTCGGCTTCTTCGTCAACGACACGGCGATCTACGGCGTGCCGTCGCCTCCCGAGCAGGAGCGGCCGACCTGGCTCATGAAGCTCACGCATCCTCATCGGAAAGGCTTCGTGCGCTGGCTGCGCGAGAACTCGCGGTTCGCCGACCTCGTCGCCGACGGGATCTTCAACCGCGACTCGCTCGAGTACTTCAGCCGCTCCCGCTCGGACCTCTTCGGGGAGGACTACGAGGGCTGGATCCGCGTCCGTGCGTCGCTCGCCCGCACGCACCAGAGGCTCGAGGCTCGAGGCACCGGGTTCGTCGTGGTGCTGATTCCCTTCCTGGTCGAGGAAGACGGGCATCTCGGCAGCACGCGCGCGATGGGAATCGTGCGGGACTACTGCGGCTCGGCCTCGATCCCGTGCATCGATCTCGAGCCCGCGTTCGAGGGACGCGATCTCGCGAGGCTGCGGGTGAACCCGCGCGATTTCCACGCGGGCACGGAGGCGCACCGCATCCTCGGGGAAGCGGCCGCTCGGGAGCTCGAGAGCTCGGGGCGCCTGCGGCCATGAAGCTCGACCCAATCTGGATGACGGCGGTCCTCTACCTCGCGTTCCGCGCCCTCGTCCTCCATTCCGGCTTCGACACCGTCGCCATCCCCAGCTTCGAGGTGACGAACATCGGCAGCCTGGCGCAGATGACGAGTGAAGGCCGTTCGGGAATCCCGCTCTACCTCTACTTCGACAACTGCGGAGGACACCTCGTCACCGGACTCCTCGGGGGGCCTCTCTACGCCCTGTTCGGGGACTCCTACGCCGTCCTGAAGCTCGTGCCGATCCTCCTCGGCCTCGGAAGCCTGATCCTGATCTGGCGGATCCTCGAGCGGCACGCATCCCGGCCAGCCGCGGCACTGGGCGCGCTCCTCTTCGCGCTCGGGCCTCCGACGCTGACGAAGTTCTCGATGCTCGCGCAGGGCAACCACTTCGAGAACGTGTTCTTCCAGCTCGCCACCTACGCGCTCTTCCTGCGCCTCCACGACCGCGGGGCGACGCCTGGACGGATCTTCGCGCTCGGCGCGTCGGCCGGATTCGCGTTCTTCTTCTACTTCGGGTCGGCGGCGATCCTCCTGGGTCTGGTGGTCTCTCATGGGGCGAGCCGCGGCGCCCGATGCGCCTTCGCGGATCTGCGCTTCGCCTTGCCCGGATTCCTGGTCGGGTTCTCGCCGCTCGTCGCGCTCGCCTTCGCGCCGAACCATCAGGTGCAGCGATTCCTGGCCGGCAAGGCCGACGCCATCACGGGGTCGACGGGCAAGACCTTCGACTTCCTCAGCTCCGTCCTCCCCCAGGCCGGTGGCTTCGAGGATCTCGGGCCGCTGCCGGGCGGCGTGGCCGAGATCCTCTACCTCGCCTGCTTCGCCCTGGCGTGGATCCTGGGCGCGATCGCGCTCGTGCGGGCCATCCGTCCGGCGGGATCGCTCGAGATCGCGCGCCTGGGCCCCCTGCTGCTCCATCTCCCGATCGTCGTGATCGTGCTGTCGCTGACGCCGTTCCAGTTCGGACGCTACGGCCCGCCGGTCGAATTCGGCGGCTACCGCTACCTCGTCCCCCACTTCGCCTTCGCGGCGCTGCTGATCCCCTTCGGGGTCGAGCAACTCATGCGCCGATCGCGGCGCAGCGCAGCTCGCGGACTCCTCGCCGGATCCGCGGCGACCTGCCTCTTCACGCTGCCGCTCCTCGCGGGTGCCGGTTCCGAGAAGGGTCTCGCTGCGCGGTACGCGGGCTTCGTGCCGCGCTTCCTCTCCGCGATCGTCCTCCACGACTGGGATCGCGATCCCGTCACGAAACGGCGCGTGTGGGATCACGCTCGAATCGCGCGTCGACTCGAAGACCTGTCCGCGTGGGAACGCCACGGAGCGATGGAGGGCGTCGGCCACATGCTCTCGTGGGAGGACGTCCTCCCGCCCGGCCGAGTCCGGGGCGAGCCGCTCGCCCCGCTGCCGCTGCGCGAACTGGCCGGGTCGTACGCGGAGCCCTACGCGATCGACATCGCGCGCGGCGCGGGGAGCTTCCTGCGCCGCTGCGCGCTGACGATGCAAGCGCGCGCCAAGGTCCCGCGGGCGCTGCGCGAGATCCTGGATTCGAAGGATCCGCTCGCTCCGTACGTCGTCGAGGGACTCTGTCTCGAATACTCGTATCCCCTCGCGCGCCAGACCGCCCGCGATCTGGAGGCGAGCCGGGCGCTGCGCGAGCTCGTTCCAGCCGAGCACCGGGAAGCCTGGGCGAGAGGTTTCGGACTGCAGTGCGGCCGCCTGATGGGCCGCGGGATCCCCGCGGACGTCGCGACGGTCCTCTCGCACGCGCAGGAGATCGACGCGGCGGAAGCTGAGGCGTTCTGGACGGGGATCGGATGGGGACTCGCCGACTGGGACGAAGAGATTCCCGACGCGCCGGAGCTCGAGCACGTGCCCCCGGAGCACCACGCGTCGACTCGCGCGGGCTTCAGCGCTTCCGCCGCCAGAAAGTGAACCAGCGGAAGAGGCCGGCGTCTCCGACCTCGACCGCGACGCGCTCGTAGTCGCGGTGGAACTCGGGGCTGGCCCAGATCTCCTTCTCGGAGCGCTGCACGAGCTTCGCCGGCATCTCCTCCTCGGCGAGGGGCCGCGCGAGCACCGCGACGTTGCCGAGGAGGATGACCTCGGGCTGGCGCGACAGCACGTACACCCCGTCTCCCTTCTCGTGCCCCGCGCGGCCGCGGCCCATCGAACCGGCGTCGGTGCGCGCGATGTGCACGTCGTTCAGGCCGAGCATGTCGATCACGGGGTGCGAGGAGTGGTAGGCGATCGAGCCGGCGGGAGTCGAGGCGATCATGGCGCCCTTCGGCAGGCTCGCTTCGAGCCACTCCGCGGCGATCCGCTGGCGCTCGACGAAGTACGGATCGAAGAAGCGGTAGCCGTGGGACGCGTCGGGGAAGCTCAACTCGCTCTTCGGCTCCGTCCAGCGCGCGTTGCGCGGCATCCACAGCAGCACGACGCTCGTCTGCGCCACGAGCGCGACACCGAGCACGGCGACGGCCGGGAGGAGGACTTTCGGCGCGCGTGCGAGCGCCTGCGCGAGCCCTTCCTGCGCCAGGAGGTAGAAGAGCGGCGCCAGGTAGGTGCAGAAGCGATGGCCGTAGAGGCCGTCGCCTCCGACGGCGACGAGGTAGAGCGCGTAGGCTCCGAGCATCGCGGCGACGTGGGCGACCCAGGGTTCCGAGCGGCGCCGGAGGACGGGGATCACTGCGGCGAGCGCCAGGAACCATCCGTGCGTGCGCAGGAATCCGGCCAGGTACTTCGCGCCTCGGATCCACGCCTCGCTGCCGCCGCCGACCTTGGCGTAGAACGTGTTCGGCAGCGGATAGCCGTAGTACGACCAACGCCAGAGGAAGTACGGGACGAAGACGGCTGCGAAGGGCAGCGACCAGAGGATGACTTTGCCGATCCTCCCGCGGCGCCGAACGAGTTCGATGCCGGCCGTCACCGCGAACAAGAGCGCTCCCTCGGGACGCGTCAAGGCCGCGAGAGCGAAGAGGAACGGCGCCTCGCCTCTCGCGCGGAAGTGCGCGAACGCCGCCGCGGCGACGAGGAACGCGAACAGCGGGCCCTCGAGGCCGCCCGTGCACCACGCCGCGAACGAGGAGTCCGCCGCGAGGAGGAAGGGCGCGATCAGGACACGCGGCGAGTCCGTTCCCGCGATCGAACGGCCGAACAGCCCGACGAGAACGACCGTCGCGCCGCCGAAGAGGATGCCGAGCGCCGTGGCGATCTCGGGCAGGCGCTCTCCGGGCAGGATCCCGTCGATCCCCGCGAGGAGAACCGTCCAGAGGAAATTCGTGTAGCCCTCGACCCGCTCGCCGGGGTTGTAGACCAGGCCGTGGCCGTCGAGGAGGTTGCGCGCGTACCGGTAGCTGATGTAGGCGTCGTCGGACTCGTATCCGAGGGCCAGCGCGTGGACCGCGAGGAGCGCGGCGGCGAGCGCGAGGCCGACCACGAGCGCGCGCCGGCCGCTCATCGCAGGCGCTCCGCGAGCGCGGCCGCGACGACCGCGTGCCCGCGCGGGCTCCAGTGACCGTCGTCGGGGAAGTACGGGAGCTCCCCTCGCTCCGCCGACGCGCGCAGAGGAGGAGTCAGGTCGATCCACTCGATCCCCGCCTCGCCGGCGAAGCGCGCGAGGAGCTCGGGGAGCTCGTTCGACCGCCACGTCGAGCACACGCTGTCCGCCGCGAACTCGGCCAGGCCCTCGTGCACGCGGAACTTCGTCGGGATGAAGGCGAGCAGGAAGCGCGCGCCGGCGGGACGGGACATGTCGGCGGCCGATCGAATCGTGGTCTTCGCCTGCACGAGACTGGCGCGATCTCGTTCGGAGAGGGGGGCGCCCGCGTACGCGAAGTAGATCCGGGTGGACCCCATCGTTCCCATTCGCTGGCGCGCGGTGTCGGCGTCCTCGCCGCGCGGGCGATCGGCGAGAAGCTCGATGCGGCGGGCGAGATTCGCGGTGAGGCTGCGAGCCAGGAAGCTCGACTTCCTCAGGCCGGTCCGCCGCGCAGCTTCGTAGCGGCTCACGTCGAGCAAGTCGTTGCCCTCGAAGAAGAACCACACGACGACCCTGGGCTTCTGGGGCAGGCCGTAGCGAGCGAGGGCGATCTTCTGTTGCTGCGGCCCGTAGCCGGAGCAGCCGAGGTTCGAGACGAGGAGGCCGAGCTCTCTCTCGAGGATCGCGCCGGCCGTCTCCTCCCAGGGAACGAGCCCGGCTTCGAGGAACGAGTCGCCGAGGAGCACGACGTCCGCGCGCGTTCGTCCCGGCGGATTGCGGAAGCCGTTCTCGTCGTAGGCGACGTCGATCGGGTACTTGCGGTCCGTGGCGATGCCGAAGAGGTCGACGAGATCTCCCGGCGTCTCGCCCCGGAAGCGCATCCCGGGCCGGTGTCGGTAGAGCAGCTCCTCGTCGCGCACGTTGGCCGGGTTGTCCCAGGGCTTCAGGTGCGTGAAGCGCAGCGCGTGCGGCATCCCGACGACGCTGCTCCAGTCGATCCAGCCGAGGTAGGCCGGGATCTCGAGGAGGACGAGCGTCGCCGCGAGCGAGAGCGCGGCGGCGAAGCCTCGCGCGAAGGCTCGCCTAGTCATCGTGGCCCGCGTATCCCAGGCGCCGCAGGCGCTCGCGCGCCTCCTCCGACAGCGGGGCGCCCGCGGCAGCGCTCTCGTCGCGCCGGTACGGCTCGATCGACTTCCGCCATGCCTCGAGGAGCCGCAGCAGCTCTTCAGCGACCGCGGGCTCCGCGCCGAGCAGGTCCCGCGCCTCGTCGCGGTCGGCGCGAGGATCGTGGAGGCGCGGGGCCGCGTGGCCCTGCAGCACGAGCTTCCTCTCGGGCGTCCGCAGCGCGACCAAAGGCTGCGCGAACGCCCCGACGTCGCGCTGGAATCCCGCCGCGCTCCCCATGCGCTCGAGATGCCCGTAGTAGGGATCGCCCTCGACGACGACGAATGGGCGCGGCTGGAAACGCCCTGGGACCAGGGTCGCTCCCGTGACTCCCTCGCCGAGCTTCGCGCCCGGGACGAGCTCCGCGATCGTCACGGGCACGTCGGCGAGCTCGCACAGGCCGGCGACGCGCTTCCCGGCGGGGAACGCGGGCGGATAACGGACGAGCAGCGGCACGTGCGCGAGGTGGTCGTTCACCGCGAACACGTGGTCGTAGCGGCCCGCTTCGCCGAGGTTCTCGCCGTGGTCGGAGGTGATCACGAGGATCGTGTCCTCGCCGAGCTCCGCGTCGAGCAGGGCGACGAGCCGCCCCAGCTGGCGGTCCTGGTACCGCACGGCGGCGGCGTACATCGCGCGCAAGACGCTGTCCGTCGGCTCGCCGCTCCGTCCGGCGGCCATGAGCAGCGGACCGTAGGTCTCCCTCGAGGTGCGCGTCGCCTCGACCACCCCCATCCCTTCGGGCAGATGCGCGCCTCGCTCGGGGAAAGGCGGGAGATAGCGCCAGTGCGGCTCGATGAGGTTGACGAAGAGGAACCGGGATCCACCGGTCTTCTCGAGCCAATCCTCGACCGCTTCGACGCCGTCCGCCGCCCCGTGGTCGGCCCACTTCGCGGGCCAGCCGAGCGTCTCGAGCGCGCGGCGGATCCAGAGGCCCTCGAAGCGTTCCCCCAGCGGCCGGTAGCTGTCGCAGCCCTGCGCCAGGTTCGCTTCGCGGAGGTACCGGTTCGCCGAGAGCATCGCCGTGGCGTACCCGCGCTCCTTCAGGCTCTCGGCGATCGTCGTGAACCGGCCGTCGAGCCAGCGGTGGTGCAGCGATGTCGCTCCGTGCGCGCGCGCCGACAGTCCCGTGAACAGCGAGGCGTGCGACGGGACCGTCCACGGCGCGTTCGCGTAGGCGTCCTCGAAGATCGTCCCCTGCCGCGCGAGCGCGTCGAAGGCCGGCGAGAGGCCGCGCGTGTCGCCGTAGGCGCCGAGGTGGTCCGCGCGCAGCGTGTCGAGCACGATCAAGACGACGTTCGGGCCGGTGCCCCTGCCGAGCCCTGAAGCTTCCGGATAGTCGGGCCGGAGCAGGACGACACCGATCGAGAGCGGGAGCACGGCCGCGAGCACCAAGCCGGCGCGGGCGCCGACTGCGGCGAGCGGATCGTCTCTCCGCGCGATCCAGGCGGCCGCCAGGAGAGCGGCGGCGGACCCGGCGAGCCCGGCGGCCAGTCCGAACGCGCCGGAGCGGAATCCGAACAGAATCGCGCCCTGGAGAGCGAGCCAGAGGACGGCGGCCGCGATCCGGGACGCCGATCGCCCCGGCAGCGAGAGGCAGAGCCCGGCGGCCACGAAGGCGACGGGTATCGCGGCGATCGAGGCGAGCGCGATCCACAGGAGCGCGGTACCCATCCCTTCCCACGCCGAGTACCCGACTGCGTTCTCGGCGAGGTCGCCGAGGCCTGCGACCGCGCCCGCGGCGGCGAGGACGAGCACGACGGCGAGCGCTGCGCGCAGGGACCTCATCGGGGGCTCCAGCGGAAAACCGAGAGCGGCTCGGCGCGGAAGACCGGTGCGCCGTGCAGGCGCTGCAGCGCGATCTCCCGGAAAGGCTCGCGGCACACGATGTACACGTCGCGCCCGAGCGCCTCGACGAGCGCGTCGTCACCCTGCCCCAGCTCCTTGGCCGTCGCGAGGCGCGCCGCGATCTCCGCGCGCCGCGCGCCGTCGGCGTTCGGCGCGACGAGGTAGTGCCCGGCGCGCTCGGTGAACAGCGTGCGCCCCGTCAGCGCCGGCAGCTCGGCCGAGTTCCCCGCCACGGCCTGGATCGGCGGCCGGGGGTCGATCACGAACACCGCCCGCGCTTCCGTGCTCTCGCGGATCCAGCTCTCGAGCCGTGCTGCCGGCCCCGTCTCGTCCGCGCGCACGATCCTCCCCTCCTCGAAAGCCAGGTCGACCGGCGGCCGGCCGAACGACGCCCCGACCTGGACGCACAGCGTCGGCAGGAAGGCCGCGACCGCAAGCGCCGCGCGTGCGGGCGTCTTCAGCCAGCCCGCCGCGGGCACCGCCAGCAGCACGAGCGCTCCGTGGAAGAGGTTGTCCTCGTTGCCGACCGGCAGCGCGAGCACGGCGCAGCCGATCGCGAGCACGAACGCGGCGCCAGCGCATGCGCGCAGGAACGGCCTCGGCTCGTCCAGCGACGCGCGCAGGCCGAGCACCGCGAGCAGGGCGATGAGCCAGCCCGACTCCCCCATCCGGCCGAGCTGCCTCGCGACGTCCGCAGGATCGTGGAAGGCGAGCGGGACGCCGCCGAGGAGATGGTTCCAGGTCGGGAAGCTCGCGGCGATCCCCAGGGCGATCGCGCCCGCCGCGGCCGCGCCCGAGCGGCGCGAGACCACGAGCAATCCGGCGGCCAACGCCGAACACGCGGAGAGGGCGAGCAGCGAACTCGCGCACCCGAGGAGCGCCGCGCAGGCGGCGAGAGCGGCCCCGCGAGCGAAACCGGGCCGGACCAGGAAGCTCCGCGCCGCGAGCACCACGACCGCGAGCAGCGCGAGTCCCAGCGGACGCGCCGTCGCGTTCCCGAAGAAGGGGAAGAGCGGGCCGTACATCGAGAATTCGTCGCTGACGCGCATCCTCCGCACGATCGGATGGACGATCCCCCAAAGATACCCGTCCTCGGCGGGCATGCCCCACGACCCGAGACGGACGAGCAGCACGATCGGTCCTTGGGGCAGCGAGCCCGCGAGAGCGAGCCAGGCGATCCCGAGCCCCGCGGCGACGGATCCGAACAGGCTCCGGCCGAGCTCCGCGCAGGCGAAGACGAGCGCCAGCAGCGCGGCGAGGACCAGGAACTCGAACGCGTGCAGCGGATCGGTCCCGAGGAGCAGCGACAGCTTCGCGCCGGCCCACTGGAATGCCCAGTAGTAGGGCAGCGCCTCGCCCGCGAAGTAGGGGTTCTCCGGCGGGAACCCCGCGCCGACTCCGCTGCGGAACCGCTCCGCGATCGCCGCGTGCAGGAGCCCGTGCGCCGACACGAGCGTGCGCGGGCTCTCGCGGTGGACGAGGAGGACCACCGCGACGAGAGGCAGGCCGAGGGCGAGCGGGAGCAGGACTCGTCGCATCGGGGACGCGAGCCTACGCCGCGCGGCGCGATTCTCAATCGTCCGCGCGATTCGTACCCTCTTCCGATGATGTCGGGAACCGGGTCGGACGCGCGGAGGGTCTTCCTCACCGCCTGGATCCTGCTCGCGGCCCACTTCGCCACGAACCTCTCCCGCGAGCACTATCCGGCCTTCTCCCTGTCCGAGCGCGGGACGTTCCAGATCGATCCCTACGTCGGCCTCCACTCGGACCTCTTCGTGCACGAGGACGGCCACGCGTACATGAACAACAACGTCGCGGCCTCGGTCGTCGCGGCGGTGCCGCTCTTCCTCGCCCGGCCGCTGCTCGACGCGCTGCAGGAGCGCCGGCTGGCGGAGATCGCGCGGAATCCGGCCGCGGCGGAGGGCACGTTCCGGAGCGAGTATCCCGGGCGCGCCGAGTTCTACGCGGAAGTGCGCCGGCGAGGTCTCGACCTGCGCTTCGGAGCCGCGGCGGCGGTCACGGCG
>JBJXFB010000104.1:0-3298 GCA_046155895.1 Planctomycetota bacterium
GAAGTACCGAACCAGGTTCAGTCTCTCGCACCGCGCCGCGGGACGAGGCGCTGCCGACGGCTTCCGGCGAGGTGCGAGAGAATGAACCTGGTTCGGTACTTCACGCTCCCGGAACGGATCCGGGTTACCCTGGATCGGGTCGCCTCTCCAGGAATCCCACGGCCATGCCCGCGCTTCCGATCTCCTCGCTCGCCTGCGTCGCCCTCGCGTCCATCCAGGCGGAACCGGCGCCGAAGAACGATCTGACGATCGGCTCGCGCGAGTACCGCCGCATCGAGCGGCGCGCCAACGAGTTCACGGGGAGCGCGCAGGAAGCCGTCGCGCTCGACGCGGACCCCGCGGGCCGCGCGGTGGTCGTCTGGCAGAGCCGGAGGCAGGAAGAGGGGACCTACGGAGTCTACGCGCGCCGCTTCGAGGCCGACGGGACGCCGATCTCGGCGGAAGTGCACGTCAATTCGACCACCCAGGGTCAGCAGAAGACGCCGAGCGTGGCGGTCGATCCCCGCGGCGCGTGGTTCGTCTGGGAGTCGTTCGGCCAGGACGGCGACGAGGGCTCGATCGTCGCCCGGCGCTTCGATTCCTCCCTCGAGAAGGCGAGCGCGGAGATCCTCGTGAACGAGGCGCTGACCGAGGGGCATCAGGAAGCGCCCGCCGTCGCGAGCGACGCGGCCGGAAACGCGCTCGTCGTCTGGACGACGCCGGGCTCGGGCGTGGGGGAACGCTGGATCCTCGCCCGGCGCCTGGACGCGAGCGCCAAGCCCGTCGGCGAGGCCTTCCGCGTGGGCGCGGCGCAGGGCTTCCGGGACTCCGTACCCTGCCTCGGCGCCGACTCGGCGGGGGGTTGGGTGGTCGCCTGGGCTCGCGCGCGCGCCAACCCGGGCCCGGGGGCGGGGCGACCCGCCGGGATCCGTGCGCAGCGCTTCGACGCCGCGCTCGCGCCGATCGGAGCGCCGATCGAGGTCAGTCCTCGTGACGACCGGCAGCACCTCGAGCCGGCGCTCGCCGCGAGCGGCGACGGAAACCTGGCCATCGCCTGGTTCACTGCGCGCGGAGAGGCGCACGGCGTGACGCTGCGGACGGCGCGCGCCGCCGTCCCGGGGCCGGGGAACCCCGAGGCCCTCGCGCTCGGACCCGTCCGCGAGATCGAGATCGGCGCGGCCGGCTACGCGAGCGGCCTGGGGATCGCGCGCGCCGGCGACGGCCGGCTCCTGCTCGCCTGGAGCGGCTACGGCGGCGCGGAGAGGAAGTCGGACCTGTCCGGATGCGTCCTGCGGGCCGATGGCGTGCCCGACGGCGGGGCGTTCCGCGTCTCGGCGGCGACGAAGGACCACCAGATGCTCCGCCCGGCGTCGGGTGCGCGCCACGTGCTCTTCCGCGACGACGGGAGGATGGCCTTCGCGTGGAGCGGCAACTCGGATCTCGGCGATTCGAGCGCCGCGAACCTGACGCTCCTCGCGCCGCAGGGGCTCGATCTCGCCTCGCTCCTGCCGCGACCGGGCGGGAGCGACGAAGCGCCGGCGTTCGCGGTCGAGGATGCCGGGCCTGCCCCCGCCCCTGCGGACCACCAGCCGCCGACCTTCAACTCGAGCGCCCGGCGGCTGCGTTCCGACACCGGCATCGAGGAGAACCAGGCCGGTCCCGACTACGGGTTCCTGGGCGTCGCCAGCACCGGCTGGGTTCCGCCCGACCCGCACCTCTCGGTGGGGACTGGCCACGTCGTCCTCGTGACGAACGGGGCGATCCAGTTCATGCGGAAGGACGGGACGCTCGACTTCGCGCAGGCGCTCGAGGGACCAGCCGGCTTCTGGGGATCGCTGGGGGCGGGCACGCTCGTGTTCGACCCCGAGACCTGCTACGACCCGCACACGGGCCGGTTCATGGCGATGGCCAGCGAGAAGACGGCTGGACAGAGCTACTTCCTCTACGCCGTGTCGGACGACTCCAACCCGAACGGACCCTGGTTCAAGTACCGGTTCAACGTCACCGCGATCGCGGGGAGCGACATCGATTCGCCGGAGATCGCGGTCGACAGCCAGGCCGTCTACCTGTGCGCCGATTTCTTCACGCCCGTGAACAAGTTCCTGGTGTTCATCGTCGAGAAGGCGCCGACCCTGACGGGCGGCACGCCGATCACGCGCAGCCTGGTGATCAACGGATCCCAGTCCTACGGCGTGCCGGTGACCTACGGGACGCCGCCGGCGCAGTACATGATCGAGGCGTTCGAGGCCTTTTCGAACACGCAGATCCGGCTGCACGCGATCCGCAATCCGCTGGGGACGCCGACGGACACGACGGTGGTCCTCAACGTGCCGGCCTACCAGCAGCCCGAGGACCCGCCCCAGATGGGGACCACGATCCGGCCGGTCACTTTCGAGTCGCGCTTCTGGAGCTGTGTCTACCGCAACGGATCGCTGTGGGCGACGCACCACACGGGCGCTTCGCGCGTGCTGCAGCGGTGGTACGAGATCGATATGGGGAACTGGCCGACGAGCGGGACGCCGACGGTCGTGCAGCAGGGCGAAATCGATCCGGGGCCCGGGATCCGCACCTTCTTCGGCAGCATCTGGGCCGACGCGAACGACAACGTGGGCATGGTGTTCGCGCGCTCGAGTCCGAGCGAGTTCATCTCGATGGGGAGGACGTTCCGGCGCGCGAGCGATCCGCCCGGGACCATGAACCCGATGGTGATCGTGAAGAACTCGACGTCGCCGGATACCTCGCAGCGCTGGGGGGACTACAGCAACGTGGCCGACGATCCGGCCGTGCCCGGGGCCTTCTGGGGGCACCACCAGTTCCGCACGAGCTCGTGGATGACGTGGGTGGACCTGTTCGGGCCCTGCGAGACGCCGACGCAGTACTGCACGGCGAAGATGAACACGGCCGGGCAGCTGCCGTTCCTGACGGGGGCGGGGGAGCCGAGCGTGGGCTCGAACGGCTTTGCCGTGGTGCTGAACAACTCGCTGCCGAACAAGCTCGGGATCGGTTTCTGGTCGGACAACCCCGATTCGATCCCCTTCGCCGGCGGGACGCGCTGCGTGCTGCCGCCGCTCCATCGGACCCCGGCCTTCATGACGGACGCGACGGGGACGGGGGTGCTCCCGCACCCGATCTCCCTGCCGATGCTGGGGAACGACCGGTACTTCCAGCTGTTCTCGCGCGATCCGCAGATCCCCGACGGGACGGGGTTGTCGCTGTCGAACGGGCTGCGCGTCGTGTTCGGGCCGTGAAGTACTGAACCAGGTTCGTTTTCTCGCACCTCGCCACTCGACGCGGCGTTGCCCGCGACTAACGGCGAGGT
>JBJXFB010000107.1:0-21292 GCA_046155895.1 Planctomycetota bacterium
GGCCTCGGCCAGGGCGGCCTCGGCCCTGGTCGCCGTGCGGGCCCGAGCCCTCGGGACCGTGATCCGATCCTTCTCCCGAACGCACGAAGGCTCCGCCCTCGCGGCGGGGCCCGCCCTGACCTCGGCCGCGCGGTCCTCGCTCGCCGCCTCGACCACCCGGCCGCGGCTCGCGCTCGCGGCTCGGCACGTTTTTCAGGGAGAGCGTCAGGCGCTGGCCTCCCACTTCGAGGATCCGGGCCCGGACGATCTGGCCGACCGAGAGGAACTCGCGTGCGTCGCGGACATAGCGATCGGAGATCTCGCTGATGTGCACCATCGCGTCGGCGGGCAGCCCGACGTCGACGAAGATGCCGAAGCTCGCGACGTTGGACACGACGCCCTCGACGACCCGGTCCTTCACGAGCCGCACCGGGTCGGTGTCGGGCTCGAGCAGCGCCGGGATCATCAGGCGCGGCCGCGGATCGCGCCCGGGCCAGGAGATCTCGCGCATCAGGTCGCGCCAGGTGGCGTCGTCGACGTCGAAGTCTCCGCGGTGGAGTCCGCGCGTGGCGCCGTAGCGCCCGAGCGCCTGCTCCACGCTCGCTCCCGCGCTGTCGAGGAGCCTGCGCACGAGCGGGTACTGCTCGGGGTGGAGACCCGTCGCGTCGAGGGGCTCCGCCGAGCCGTAGACGCGCAGGAACGCCGCGGCGCCCGTCCACTGCGCCTCGGACAGGAGGCCGTCCGCGCGGAGCTCCTCGCGGCTCTGGAACGGACGCTCCCTGCGGCGCGCGATCAGCGCTTTGACGGTGGCCCGCGAGAGCCCGGGGACGTGCTCGAGGAACGACTGCGGAGCCCGATTGACGTCGCAGCCGACGTGGGCGGCAGCCGATTCGATCGTCTCGACGAACACGCGGCGGGCGTTCGCCTTGCTGACGAGGCCCTGCTCGGACCCCAGGCCCAAGTGGCGCGGATCGACCTTGAGGATCTCCGCCATCGGGTCCTGGAGCCGGCGCGCCAGGCTGATCGCCATGCGCGCCGCGATGCTGCGGTCGGCGAGCTCGGAGCGCGCGAGCTCGGAGCTGGCGTAGCTCGAGAGGCCGGCCTCGTTGACGAGGAAGACGAAGGGCTCGATCCACGGGCCCGACGGCGCGGGCAGGTTCGCCGGCGGCGCCGGCGTTTCCGCGGCCGCACCTTCGGGGACCGGCGCCGGTGCGGGAGGCGGTGCGGTGCGGGCGGCCTTGAGCGCGGCGCGCAGCCTGGGGAGCGCGGCGCGCGGACCCTTGCCGTGTCCCAGGGCGACCGCGTTCAAGTTGTGCGGCTCCAGCGCGGCGCGCAGCTCGATGCCGAGCGCGTCCGCGTCCTTGCCTCCGGTCTCGATGCGGACTTCGGCGCCGATCGGGTCCCCGTTCGCGTCGATGACCGCGATCGTCCAGTCGCCCTTCGCGTTCACGTCGATCCCACCGACCGGGTAGGGTCCGAAGGGCGGCGCGTAGAGGATCTGGCGCATGTGCTGGGCCAGGAAGCGCAGGGCCTCCTGGTCGGCCCGCTCCTTGAGCTCGAGGCGGACGTCCGGCTCGACCATCGGGATGAGCCGCTGGTTCAGCGCCTGCAGCGCGATCTCGCGCAGCAACTCCTCGTGCGCCGGATGCGTGTGGCGGCCGAGAGCCGAGCGCACCTTGGGGAGCGCGAAGTCGGGATCGAGCGTGATCAGCGTGTGGAGCAGCCGCTCCTTCTGCGCCTGGCGGATGGCCAGGAGGCGGTGTCCCTGCAACTGGCGCAGCGGGGACCGGATCTTGAGCAGCGAGCGGTGACGCCCGAGGCGGCCGTCGTCGACCGTCGCCCGGACCGTGAGCACCCCGTGCTTGCCGAGGAGGCGGCGGATCGTCCCGCGCAGGCGCGCGTTGCGCCCCAGGCGGTCGGAGAGGATGCGGACGGCTCCCGAGAGGGCTTCGGCCTCGGTATGGACGCCGCGATCGGGATTCACGTACTCCCGGCAGACGCGGGCGAGCTGGACGTTCATCGCCGTGCGCACGTCGATCGCGTGGATCGGCGGCTTGGGCGTCTCGTCGTGAACCGGTTCCTGCTCGTCCTCGATCGACGAATCCGCCGAAGTCTCCGCGTGCGGAGCCGGCTCCGGATCGGGAGTCGGGTCGGGGACTTCCGCGACCGCAACCGCGACCGCTTCTCCGGCGGGCTCGGCGACGGGTTCGGCGCTCGGCTTGGTCTCGACGTCGCCGGTCGGAGCGGCGTCGCTCGCCTCCTCCTTCTCTTCAGGCTCGACTTCGACCATCCCGAGCGCCGCGCGCTCCTCGGGCGGGACCGAAGCCACGAGGCGGTCGGCGAGCGCGCCGAGGCCGCGATCGAGTGCGAGCTGCACCTCGGGCTCGGGCCGGCGGTGCGGGATGAAGAGATCCTCCAGCTCGAAGCGGTCCATGCAGGCGCGGACCATGGCGCGGGTCGCCTCGTCCGTCGTCGGATCGCGCTCGAGCATGCCGAGGATCGTGGCGCGGCGGCGGTCGAGGTCCTCGAGCTCCTTGCGGCGCCGGTCGAGGCGGCGGATCGCGGTCTCCGTCAGCAGACCGACGCGGTCACGGCGGAAACGGCCGATGAAAGGGGCGCAGAGGCCGGCGTCGAGCATCTCGAGCGCGCTCTGGATGTGATCCGGTCGCGCCGAGAATTCGCGCGCGAGCGTGTCGAGAATCGGTGTGGCGGTCACGTTGGGCCTGCGTCGTCGCGAGGCAGCCGCACCCGGGTCGTGCCGGGGCGCGGCGGTGCATGGCGGGCGTCCGAGAAGCGGTTGGGGGGGCTCGGTTCACGGCGGAACCGAGATGAGGGTGGAAGGATACTGCCGAAACCGCCTGCTGTCGAAATCCAGCGCGTCTAGATCCCCACGATCTGCGCCAGCGTCTTCCCGAAACGAATTCCGACCGCCTCGTCCGCCGCGGTGACGAGGACCCCGTCGCGCTCCAATTGCCGGCCGGTGAAGCGTCCGCCGGCCCGCCGGACGAGATCTGCGACTTCCTCGGCCCCGGTGACCTTCTTGCCCTTCAGGATCCCCGCGGTCGCGAGGATCGCCACGGCGTGATCCCACGCGCCGATCATCTTGCCCGCCGCGGCCGCCTCCCGCGCCAGGCGCAGCGCGTGCTCGTTCCCGGCGAGCTCGGCCGAGCCCTCTCCGCCGACGAAGAGAACGCCCGAGTAGGGCTCCATCGTCGCCTCGGCGATGTCGCCGTCCACCATGAACTCGTCCTGGAGCCGGCCCGGGATCAGGTCCTTCGCGTTGGTCGAGACGCTCCAGGTGCCGACGTGGACGTTGTGCAGGGAGGAGCGCGCGTGGCGCAGCGTCTGCTCGCCGTAGCTCTTTTCCGGCACGACGACCAGGACCGTGCTCGTGTGCTTCTGGACGACGAGCCCGTCCGCGTCCTTCTCGGGTTCTCCGGGTCCGCTCGCGTGCTTGGCCATGGGTGACTCGTGAAGTCCCGCGCGCGTCAGGCCGGGAACTCGAACATCGAGACGCGCGTCTCCTCGGCGAGGAGGCCGGCGCCGTCGCTGACCAGGAACGCGACGGACTCGTCGAGGCCGGGCACGGCCCAGTCCCCGAGCATGCGGCCGGTCAGCGTGTCCCGCACCTCGATGAGCGCGCCCTTGACGAGGTAGAGCTTGCCCGCGTCGGCCGTGATGCTGACCTCGGGGATCTCGTCGACCGGCTGCGTCGAGACGATCTCGTACCAGAGCGGCGCGTCCCCTACCGAAGCGTTCGGCGGGAGCGCGAGCAGGGAGAGCGTGTCGGACGTTGCCCTGTCCGGGCGTTTGGACAGCTCGATCATGAACTGCGGCGCGACCTCGGCCGGCAGGGCCGCGGAAAGATCGCGGGTCAGGAGCACGACGCCGTCGGCATTCGCCGCGATCCCGTGGACGACCGGCTGCCGCGGCGGGAGGACCTCGGCCTCGAACTCGCCCGTTTCGGCGTCGAGGCGCAGGACGCCGAGCTTCTTCGTCCCGCCGTGCGTGTAGACGATGAAGAGCTTCCCCCCGCTGCGCGCGGCGTGGTGGTAGCGCTCGCCGGGACGCGAGTACTCCCAGGCCTCGCTCATCTCCGTCGGGGCGATCGCGAAGATCCGCCGGGGCGTGACGCAGAAGCACAGGTCGCCGAAGACCAGGGCCTCGTCGAAGGCCTCGATCGGTCCGGCGCCGATCAGCTCGCCGTCCGCGAGCGACATGCGCGCGACGACGTGCCCCTTCGAGCTCGGCCCGAGGACGATCGCGTCGCCCTCCCGGCCGATCCCGGCCCCGAAGCCGCGGCCGTAGCCGACCTCGCAGGGAGAGGACCAGACGACCTCCCCCGTGCCGCGGTCGAGGGCGGCGAGCTTCCCCGGGATCACGTCGTCGAGCCACATCCCTCCCGCGGGGGGGTCGTATTCGTGCACGAGGACCGGCCCGGTGGGCCCGAAGGCGATCCCGTCGACCGTGCTCTGGACTTCGCGCGAGAAACGTCGTTTCGCGGTGCGTGTCATGCGAGGGCGCGACAGTCTGTCAAAGGACCCCAGGCGGGAATAGAGCCTGGAAAATCCTGCTGACGGCGCCCCAGCTCGGGTGGGGCCGGATGCTCAAGGTATGCCCTCCGGGCGACCGATCCAGGAGGGTCCCTTCCGCCCACTCCGAGGCCGATCCCACCCCCGATGTCCCTTCGATCGAAGATCGTCCTCATCCTTTCGGGGGTGGTGCTCCTCTTCGCGGGGCTCGACCACGCGATCCAGAAGACCGTCGTCTTCGACAGCTTCGTGCGACTCGAGGAGGACGAGGCCAAGAAGGACCTGAACCGCGTGCTCCAGGCCCTGGAGGGCGAGATCCGCCACCTCGACCAACGCTGCGACGACTGGGCCGCCTGGGACGACACCTGGCGATTCGTCGACAAGCCGAACCAGGAGTACATCACCTCGAATCTCGGGCCCGAGGGATTCGCGAAGAGCCAGATCAACCTGCTCTACGTGTGCGATGCCGGGAACGAGGACTTCGTCCGGGTCGTCTGGGGCCGAATCCTCGACCCCGATGAGGACAACCGTTCCATCACGTTGCGCGAGCTGCCCGGGGAGGAGCTCTCGAAGTCGCACGCCCTGATCCAGGCCAGCGGGCGCCCGGGCGGCATCTGGATGACGGAGCAAGGCCCGATGCTCGTGAGCTCCAGGCCGATCCTCGACAGCCAGCGCAGGGGGCCCTCGCGCGGCACGGTGATCCTCGGTCGATTCGTTTCGCAGGCCTTCGTCAAGGAGCTGGGCGATCGCACCCGGGTCCCCTTCCACGTCTGGCCCATCGAGAGTGAATCGCTCCCGCCGGAGGAGAGGACCGTGCTCGACGAGGTCACCGCCTCCTCCGAGTTCGTCGTGCGCGAGCAGGACGGCGAGGTGCTGCATGTCCGGACGACCTTCCCCGACATGAAGGCCGCCCCCGCGCTCCTGATTCGCGCGGACGTCAAGCGCAACATCACGGGTGACGGCCGGACGTCGGTGCAATACGCGCTGATCTCGACCGTCGCGGCCGGTCTCCTGATCCTCCTCGTGCTCCTGGGCCTGCTCCAGCGCACCGTCCTCAGGCCGCTCGCCATCGTGACCCGCCACGCGGTGGAGATCGGGAAGAGCGACGAGACCTTCCGCAAGCTCGAGCTCCAGCGCACCGACGAGTTCGGGATCCTCTCGCGCGAATTCGACCGGATGATGGAGAAGCTCTCGGAGTCCCGGGCCGCGAACGTGAAGACCGCGCGCGCCGCGGGCATGTCCGAGATCGCCACGGCCGTCCTCCACAACGTCGGGAACGTCCTCAACAGCGTGAACGTGTCCGCGACGATCGTCGCGCAGCGCGCGAGCCACACGGACGCGGCGGACCTCCTCCAGGCCATGAAGGCCGTCGAGGAGAGCGCCGGGGACCTGGCGACCTTCCTCTCCCAGGATCCGCGCGGCAAGCACCTCCAGCCGCTCCTCGTCTCCCTCGCCGAGCAGATGGCCGGGGACCAGGCCGCGATCCGCGAGGAGGTGAAGACCCTGTCCGAGGGGATCGAGCACATCCAGCAGCTCGTGCGCTCGCAGCAGGACTTCGCGGGCCGCTCCGGAGTCCTCGAGGCCGTCGACGTGGCTCACCCGATCGAGTCGGCGTTCGCGATGAGCGCGCGCCCTGCGGAAGGCGAGTTCGAGATCGCGCTCGAGAAGAACGACGTCCCGATGTGCCGCATCGACAGGCACAAGTTGACGGAGATCCTCGTCAACCTCTACCGGAACGCCCGCGAAGCGATGATCGAGGCGGGTGATTCGAGGCGCTGCATCGTCGTGCGCGCCTCCAGGCCCGAGGAAGGCCGGCTCCGGATCGAGGTCGAGGACGACGGCGTCGGGATCCCGGCCGAGAACCTCGAGCGCATCTTCACGCACGGGTTCACGACCAAGAAGTCCGGGCACGGTTTCGGCCTGCACTCCAGCGCCAACGCCGCGCGCGAAATGGGCGGGACGCTGGTCGCGCGGAGCGCGGGCGTCGGCCAGGGATCGACGTTCATCCTGGAGCTGCCGGCTCGCGCAGCCCAGGCGGCGCCGTTGGCGGAGGCAAGCGCGTGATCGAAGCTGCCAACCGCCGGATCCTCGTCGTGGACGACACGGACTCGATCCACGTCGACTTCCTGAAGATCCTGGCCGGGCCCCCGGCACCCTCCGTGGCCGCCACGGCGGCGCGCGCAGCCTTCTTCGGATCGCCTGCGACGCCCGCTCCGGCCGCGGCGCCGGCCGACGCCTACGAGGTCGAATCCGCGCGCCAGGGCCAGGAAGCCCTCGGGCTGGTCGAGCGCGCGGTGGCCCAGAAGCGCCCCTACGCGCTGGCGTTCATGGACGTGCGCATGCCGCCCGGCTGGGACGGCATCGAGACGATCCAGCACCTGTGGAGGGTCGACCCCGAGCTCCAGGTCGTGATCTGCTCGGCGTACGCCGACTACTCCTGGGCCGAGATGATCGCGCGCCTCGGCCGCACGGACCGGCTGCTCTTCCTCCGCAAGCCCTTCGATCCCGTCGAGATCTCGCAGCTCGCCAGCGCCCTGACGGAGAAGTGGAACGTCCACCATCGCGAGAAGGCGCGCATGGAGGAGGCGCGCCGCGCGGAGATGGAAGCGCGCTCCTACGCCGCGTCCCTGGCGACGATGAACAATGCCTTGGAGACGGCCAAGGCCCGCGCCGAGGCGGCCGCGCGGGCGAAGTCGGAGTTCCTGGCCAACATGAGCCACGAGATCCGCACCCCGATGATCGCGATCCTCGGGTACGCGGACCTCCTGCGCGACCGGTCGATCTCCCCGGCCCTGCGCGAGGAGCACCTCGACACGATCCACGCCAGCGGACGCCGGCTGCTCGGGATCCTGGAGGGAATCCTCGACATGGCCCGGATCGAGACGGGCCGGCTGGAGATCGAGGTGAAGACGTGCCCGATCGGGCAGATCGTCCAGGAGGTCGTCGCGAGCCACCGCGAACAGGCGCAGCAGAAGGGCCTCGAGCTGACGTTCCTCTGCGAGGAGGGGCTGCCCGAGACGATCGAGAGCGACCCGGCGCGCGTCCGCCAGATCGCGGCCGTCATGGTCGGCAACGCGATCAAGTTCACGAATCAGGGCTTCGTGCGCATCAGCCTCGGCCTGGAAGGGGTCGCAGCGGGCGAGGCGGCGCGAATCCGGCTCCAGGTCACGGACACCGGGATCGGGATCACGCCGGAGGTCCGCGCCCGGATGTTCGAGCCGTTCTCGCCCGGGGACTCCTCCATGACCCGGGAGCAGGGAGGCGCGGGGCTCGGCCTCGCCCTGGCGAAGAGGCTCTCCCAGATGCTCGGCGGGGACCTCGTGGCGGAAAGCCGCTCCGGGGACGGCGCCTGCTTCACGCTTCATCTGTCGGCGCGCCTCCCGGCGCCCCGGCGGACGCTTCGAGCCGCCGACGGCCTGCCCGCCGGCGCGAACGCAGCCAAGGCCGCCGGGTCGGATGCGCGCCCGTCACTCCGCGGCAGCGTGCTCCTCGTCGAGGACGCCCCCGTCACCCAGCGCCTGCACGCGCAAATCTTGAAGAACGCCGGAGCCGAGGTCGGCATCGCCCAGAACGGCCGCGTGGCGCGCGAGAAGGCCCTCCAGGCCGAGGCCTCGGGCCGCCCCTACGACCTGATCCTGATGGACATGCAGATGCCCGTGATGGACGGCTACGAGGCGACCCGCGAGCTCCGCGCGCGCGGCTACCGCGGCCCGATCGTGGCCGTGACCGCCCACGCCAACTCCGGCGACCGCGAGCGCTGCCTCGAATGCGGCTGCGACGACTACCTCGCCAAGCCCGTCGACAGGGCCGCCTTCCTCGAGCTCTGCCGCCGCTGGATCGACAGCGTGTCGCCGCCGGCTCCCCTGCCTTCGCGCGGGAAGTCGAAGGGATCGGCGGACGAGGCGTCCACGCTGCAGCCGGAGACTTCCGACTCGGACGCCGAGGCTCCGCCGGCGTAGGCCGCGGGCAGAAGCGGCTTCCGCAGCGCGCTACGCGGCGAGTTCGGCCGAGAAACCCGTCGTGAGCAGCGCTTCCGCCTGCGCGGCCGACACGGGCGGGCTGAACAGGTAGCCCTGCGCCTCGTGGCACTGGATCACGCGCAGGAAGGAGAGCTGGCTGCGCGTCTCGACGCCTTCGGCGACGACGGAGAGCTCGAGGCTCTTCCCGAGCAGGACGATGGATGTCGTGATCGCGGCGTCACCCGGGTCGACGCTGACCTCGCGGATGAAGGAGCGGTCGATCTTGAGCGCGTCGATCGGGAAGCGCTTCAGGTACGAGAGGGACGAGTAGCCCGTGCCGAAGTCGTCGATCGAGAGGTGCAGCCCCATGTCCCGCAGGCGATGCAGGCGCACGATCGTGGCTTCGGCCTTGTCGAGCAGCACGCTCTCCGTGAGCTCGAGCTCGAGCCACTCCGGATCGAGCTCCGTCTCTTGCAGCACTCCGGCGACGGTTGCCGGGAGCACCGCGTCGCGGAACTGGACGGAGGAAAGGTTCACGCTCATGCGCACGAGCGGGAGGCCCTGCGACTGCCAGGCGCGATTCTGCGCGCAGGCCGTGCGCAGGACGTGCTCGCCGATCGGGACGATGAGACCGGTCTCCTCCGCGATCGGGATGAACTTGGCGGGCGGCACCAGGCCGAGCTCGGGGTGGCGCCAGCGCACGAGCGCCTCGAAGCCGCAGATCCGGTTCGACGCGAGATCGACGCGCGGCTGGTAGTGGACGACGAGCTCGCCGCGCTCCACCACCGTGGCGAGCCCGGCCTCGAGGGCCCGCCGCTCCGCCGCGGCGGCGTCGACCGCGGCCGTGAAGAAGCGGATCCTCTCCTGGCCGTCCTGCTTCGCCAGGCGGCAGGCATCCCGCGCGGCGGAGAGCAGCACCTGCGCTTCCTCGCCGTCACCGGGGGAGATCGCGATGCCCCAGCTCGAAGAGAAGACAGCCCGCTTCCCGTCGATCGTCAGAGGCCGGGAGAGCGTCTCCTGGATGCGGTGCGCGACCTTGTAGGCGTCCTGCGGGCGCGCGAGGCCGGGCAGCAGGATGCAGAACTCCTCTCCCCCGATCCGGGCGACGCTCGGCCGTTGCACGCGGGACTCGAGGCGCGAGATCGCGTCGCGCTCGCGGACGCTCTCGCGCATGCGCTCCGAGAGGGCGACGATCGCGTGGTCGCGGGCGGCGGGGTCCGCGGCGAGGCGCGGTATCCGGCCGATCTCCAGGTCGACGAAGAGCACCGTGACGGATTCCCGGGCGGGGCGGGCGGCGGCGAGCGCCTCGGCGAGGTTCTCCAGGATGCGCTCGCGGTGGGGAAGCCCCGTCAGGCTGTCCCGCCCCTCGCCCCGGAGCGGGCGCAGGGGGTGCGAGCGGTCCCCGCCCATCCGCGCGACGGCCTCCAACGACGCGCGGTGCTCGAGCACACGGCGCATGCGGTGGAGGACGAGCTTCGGCCGGCTCGGGCAGGCGATTCCGTCGGTGGCGCCCTGGGCGAGCGCGCGCTCGACGCGGGCGGCGCTGCCGAGGACGAGGATCGGCGCCGCCCCGCAGGCCTCGCGCAGCGCGGCGAGGCGCACGCGGGGCAGGTCGAGATCGAGCAGGACGAGCGCGGGGCGGTGCGCGCAGCACGCCTCGGCGAGCTCGCGCGCGTCGGCGAACTCCTGCCAGCTCCACTTCGCGGCGGAGCAGGAACGACGGATCCTCCGCCGCAGGCCGGGGTCGGCGCTGGCGAGAAAGAGGATCGGCCTCGCTCGGGATCGACGGGGAGTCATCGGCGCCCCTCGCAGGGGGGCGGACCGGATCTATCGTCGCGCGCGACGGGCGGTCTTGATCCGGCCCGTCCGGCCCCCCCGGTGGGCCGGAATCTGAAGGGAATCCGGAAGAATTTGAGGCCGGTGCGGGATCGCCGGACCCGGGGCAACGGCCTAGGTGCCGCTCTTGAGGATCTGCTCCGCGATGCTGTTCGGCACGTCGCGGTACTCGAACAGCTCCATCGCGTAGGACCCGCGGCCCTGCGTCGCTCCCCGCAGCGAGGACGAATAGGCGAACATCTCGGCGATCGGGACCAGGGCGCGCACGACCCGCAGGTTGCCGAGCGAATCGACCTCGTTCACCTCGCCGCGCCGCGAGTTCAAGTCGCCGACGACGCCGCCCAGGAACTCCTCGGGCACGCGCACCTCGACCTTCATGATCGGCTCGAGGATCACGACGTTGTTCTCGGCGGCCTGGCGGAAGGCCATCGAGCCCGCGATGTGGAACGCGAGCTCGCTCGAGTCGACGTCGTGGCTCTTCCCGTCGAAGAGCGTCGCGCGGACGTTGACGAAGGGGAAGCCGAGGGTCCCGCCGCTCGCGAAGCCCTCGCGGAGGCCGTTCTCGACCTTCGGGATGTACTCGCGCGGCACGGAGCCGCCCTTGATGCCGTCGACGAACTCCATGCCGCCGTCGGGGGTGGCGACGGGCTCGAACTTGACCCAGATGATCGCGTACTGGCCGCGGCCGCCGGTCTGGCGGACCAGGCGGGCTTCCGTCTCCAGCGCGCGGCGCAGGCGCTGCTTGTAGGCGACCTTCGGCCGGCCCGTCTGCACCTCGCACTTGTGGTCGTTCTGGATGCGGTTGACGAGGACCTCGAGGTGGAGCTCGCCCATGCCCGAGATGATGAGCTGTCCCGTCGCCTCGTTGGTCTGAGCGCGGAACGTGGGGTCCTCGCGCGTCATCTTGCCGATGATCTCGCCCAGCTTGTCGCGGTCGGCGCCCTTCTTGGGCTCGAGGGACATCGAGATGACCGCGTCGGGGAACACGATCTTCGTCAGCGCGATCGGGTGGTCGTCGTCGCAGAGCGTGTCGCCCGTCACCGTGTTCTTGAGGCCGATCACGGCGCCGATCTCGCCGGAGCGGATCTCCTCGAGCGGCTCGCGCTTGTTGGCGTGCATCCGCACGAGGCGGCCGATGCGCTCCATCTTCTTGGTGCGCGGGTTCAGGAGGCCCGAGCCCTTCTTGAGCACGCCCGAGTAGACGCGCACGAAGGTGAGGTCGCCGGTCGGCTCGGCGATCGTCTTGAAGGCCATCAGGCAGACGTGCTCGTCGTCGTTGCGCTTGCGGAGGACCGGCTCGTCGGTGCGCGGGTGGCGCCCCTCGACCGCGGGGAGCTCGATCGGGCTGGGGAGGAAGTCGACGACGGCGTCGAGCATGAAGCGCACGCCCTTGTGCTTGAGCGCCGATCCGCAGACGACCGGCGTGATGTCCATCGCGATCGCGCCCTTCCGCAGGGCCTTCATGACGAGATCCTCGGGGCAGTCCTCGTCCTCGACGAAGAGCTCGAGGAGCTGCTCGTCGTGCTCCGCGGCGGCCTCGATCATCGTCTTGCGATGCAGCTTGGCCTCCTCGAGGAGCTCGGCGGGGATCTCGGACTCGGTGTAGCTGCGGCCGTCGGCGTCCTCGACGAAGCCGTAGGCCTTCATGCGCACGAGGTCGATGATGCCGCGGAAGTCCTTCTCCTGGCCGATCGGGATCTGGACGGGGACGGGACGCGCGTCGAGGCGGTCCTTGATCGACTGGACCGAGGCCCAGAAGTCCGCGCCGACGCGGTCCATCTTGTTGATGAAGCAGATCCGCGGGACGCCGTAGCGGTTCGCCTGGCGCCAGACTGTTTCCGATTGCGCTTCGACCCCGCTGACGGCGTCGAAGACGGCGATGGCGCCGTCGAGGACGCGCAGGGAGCGCTCGACCTCGGCCGTGAAGTCGACGTGGCCGGGCGTGTCGATGATGTTGATCGAGTGACCGTTCCACTCGCAGGAGGTCGCCGCGGACTGGATCGTGATGCCGCGTTTGCGCTCCTCCTCGAGGTAGTCCATGGTCGCCTCGCCGTCGTGCACCTCCCCCATCGCGTGGATCTTCTGCGTGAGGAAGAGGATGCGCTCGGTGACCGTGGTCTTGCCCGCGTCGATGTGGGCCATGATCCCGATGTTGCGGTGGGTCAGGAGGCTCTTCGGGCCGGCGACGGGCCTGGGTGATTCGGTCTTGACGGCGGTGGTCATGGCGGAGGGCGTTTCGGCAAGTCGGGGTGCGATCGGCGAGGTTTTGGAGGCAAAGAGATTAATGGAGTCGCGGCAGGGGTCAAGGTATCCGGCGTGATTAGCGCGGCAGAGGCGCGACCCTCTGCCCCCGCAGCGTTCCTCCGGGCCCGATCCCGCCTCTGGGGACGCCTTTTTCGACTCGGACGCCGTCCGCAGTGTAGTCGCAGAATTGCCACGGGATCGCTTCGCCCTTCCCCGCGACGGCGGTGTCCTGGAGATGGATCGCGAGATGCGGTCGGGGTGTCAGCTTCGACCAACCCGAGGTGCCTGCCCGGCCGATCGGATCTCCAGCCTTCACTCCTTGTCCCTCCTTCACGGAGATCGAGTCCTTCTGCAGATGGCAGAGGAACACGAACTGCCGCTCGGCGACCTGGATCACGACGCGATTCCCGCTCGGGTCGTCCTTCCGGTTGATGGTGCCGGCCTCCACGTCCTGGAACCCGTCGACCGTCGCGACGACGACTCCGTCGGCCGGCGCGAGCACCTCCCTCCCGGTGCTGCCCTCCCCCGCCACGACGAAGTCGAGTCCGAACCTCCGGTCGGCCGTGTACGCGGCGAGCAGGTTGTCTTCCTTCTTCTCGCCGCCCCAGAACACCGTCCACTCGCCCTCGAACGGCAAGCGGAAGCAGATCGAGCTCGGATGTCCCTCGTGCGACGACGGGTACGGGATCGGGTACGCGCCGACGCCGACGACGAGGACGAGGATCAGGAACGGCAATCGCCGGCCCGGACGGAAGATCGGGCGGTGCAGGACGCTCCAGATCGCGCCCGTGCACAGCATGGCGAGCGCACAGAGATTCACGAGGTCGCGGCCCATGCCCCACGCGTAGATCGGTCCCATCCCGCCGGGGCGCAGGCCGAGGTACACGAGCAAGCCGGCGAACAGCGCGCCGATCACGTAGGCGAGCAGCGTCCAGACCTCGAAGGGCGGCGCGGGCAAGGCCGGGGCGGGCGCCTTCTTCACGGCCGATTGCGCCCGAGCCTCTCGTGCGCGGCTACGAACTCGTGCGTCGCGAAGGCCGCCATCAGCGACAAATCGCCCGCGAGGACGGTCGCGGCGAGGATCTCGGCGAACACGTTGGCCTTCCCCTCGCCCGCGCAGCCGAGGAGCTTCAGGCACTCGGCCGCCGTGCCCTGTCCCGAGCCTCCGCCGACCGTGCCGACGAGCAAGCAGGGCAAGTGCACACTGACGTAGAGATCGCCGCTCGTCGTCACGTCGAAGTCGAGCATCCCCGTCGCGCTCTCCGTCACGTAGGCGACGTCCTGCCCGCACGCGATCATCACCGCCGCGAGGCCGTTCGCCGCCTGCACGAGCCAATTCTGCGTGCCCAGCCCGGCGAATCCGACCGCGTAGCTCCGCTGGATCGCCACGAGCTGCTCGGGCGTCGCGCGCGTCTTCTGCGCGAGCTCCCCGCGAGGCACGGTCGCGTCCGCGACGACGCGGCGTCCGCGTCCCTCGATCATCGAACGCGCATTGGCGCGCTTCTCGACGTCCTGGCCGTGCACGTAGCGCGCCTGCGCCCCCGTGCGCTTCGCGATCTCCGCCGAGCACAGGTCCGCCGCGCGCGCGGCCATGTTGATCCCGATCGCGTCGCCCGTCTTGAAGACGAGGCTCACCACGAGGCGCCTCCCGAGCACTTCGGGACGCAGCGCGACGAGGCGGCCGTGCCGCGTCGTGCCCGCGACGATCCGCTGGAGCTCCTCGAAGCTCTTCGCGGCGATCTCCGCCGCCCGCGCGGCCTCCGCGGCGTCCGCATACACGAGGATCGGATTCTGCGTCAGCCCCTCTCCGAGCACCCGCGCGCGCACGCCACCGCCCGAGCGCAGGAGCCGCATCCCCCGCGAATACGACGCGACCATCGCGCCCTCGGTCGTTGCCATCGGGACGTACACCTCGCGCATCCCGGCGCTCGTGTCGACGCGCATCGGCCCGGCGATGCCGAGGGGCACCTGCGCGAAGCCGACGAAGTTCTCGATCTTCCCGCGCGCGGCCTCGAAGGGCACGGGCGCGCCGAAGACGTGCGGCGCGGGGCTCTCGGCCGCCTGCGCCCACGCTTTCCGCCGCGCATCGACGGCTTTCGGAGCGAGATCGTCATCTTCCTCGCGGGGTATCGGAGGCAGCGCCGGATCGCCTTGCAGGTCCTTGGGCGGGAAGGACATCGGCCGGAGAATACCGAACCAGGTTCGTTTTCTCGCACCTCGAGTCGGGCCGGGGGCCAAGCCGCGGCTCGGCTCGAGGTGCGAGAAAACGAACCCGGTTCGGTATTCTCCGACCCATGCTCCTCGAGTTCCTGCAGGCCGTCACCGGCATCTTCGTGGTCGTCTACGACGGCCAGCACGCCCTGAAGTTCACCCTGGGCCGCGCGCGCGAGGTCGTGGGCCCCGGCGTCCACTTCAAGCTGCCGATCATCCAGCGCTTCACCGTGCAGAACACGAAGCACACGACGCTCGACCTCGAGCCGCAGGTGATCCAGCTCAAGGACGACCTCGTCTACGAAGTCGACGCCAAGCTGATCTACCAGATCGTCGACCTGCGCAAGGCGATCATCGAGATCGACAACCTCGTCACCGGCCTCCAGAACCGCGTCGTCATGGCCGTGCAGCGGGTCGTCCAGGCGCAGGACCGCGAGTCGATCCGCGACACGGTCCGCCTGGCGCAGGAAGTCCACCGCGCGCTCGCCCCCATCGAGCCGGAGTGGGGCGCCAAGGTCCTCCACTTCGGCTTCTCGAACATCTCCCCCTCGCCCGCGACGCTCGAGATCACCCAGCTCGATCTGCTCGCCCGCGAGCGGCTCTCCCTCTACGGCACGCTGCGGGAACGAGGCCTCCCCGACGAAGCTGCGGTCGCGCTGATCTCCGGAGCGGTGGTCGCGATGCAGCCCCCTCCCCGGGAGACCGGCCTCGCCAAGCAGATCAAGACGGAGCGAGCGGTCGTCGATCGAGCCAGGAAGTCGGTCGAAGAGGAGTCAGCGAAACAGGCTGAGGCGGAGGAAAAAGCGGACGAGGGTGAGGAGGAACCCGCTTGATCTCCGACGCGTGGGACACGATCCGCGCCTGGTTCCTGTCCGACGTCATCGGCGACTTCATCCGCGACAACCTCTGGGCGCTGTGGCTCGTCGTGTGGGCGATCATCCGCGCGACGGGGAAGATCGTGCAGACGGGCCAGACCGGGCTCCTCTTCAGCTTCGGGCGCGCGAAGAAGGTGATCGGGCCGGGGTTCCGCGCCCTGATCCCTTTCCTGCAGATCGTCCGCATCGTCCCCACACGCCACCGCACGCTGCATCTGCCCGCGCAGTGCGTGACGACGCGCGACGGACTCGTGTACTTCGTCGACGCGAACCTCGTCTTCCAGGTCGTCGACATCCGCAAGGCGCTCGTCGAGATCGACGATCTCGTGAAGGGCATGAGCCAGGCCCTGGGCCTGGGCGTGCAGGCCGTGCTCGTCGAGCGCGGCCGCGCGGAGATGCGCGCGGGAGGGGAGCTCGACGCGCTGCTGGCCAAGGATCTCGGCCGCCGCCTCGAACCCTGGGGAGTCGAGGTGGTGCGCGCCGGCTTCATCACGATCACGCCGAGCCCCGAGTCGCTGCGCGTCACGCAGATCGCAGCCCAGGTCGAGGAGCGCGAGAAGGCCTTCGGGGCTTTCGAGGCGGCCGGGCTGTCGCGCGGCCAGGCCCTGGCGCTGCTCGGCACGCGCACTCGACTCACGAACCGCGGACGCGCGGTGCGGGAGAAGGAGAGCCGGCGTCGCGCCCGCAGGCGGCTCGATCGCCGGATGCTCCAGGCCGGGTTCAGGCTGGTGAAGCCCAAGCGCGAGAAGAAAGCCGTGGCATGATCCATCTCTCCGTCCTTTTCCTCGCGGTCTCGTCCTCGACGGACATCCAATCGCCGAGCGAGTTCCAGGTCTTCCAGCGCGGGAAGGACGGCGTCGGCCGTGTCCGCGTCGAGGGAACCTGCCCCGGGGACCTGAAGGCGCTCGGTGCCCTCGTTCGCCTCCGATCCGATCAGGAGCCGAAGTGGCATCCGCTCCAGGTCGAACCGGGGCGCTTCCACGGTGTCGTGGAGCTTCCCGCCGGAGGCTGGTACTCCCTCTCGCTCGCGTCGAAGGAAGGCGAGCCTTCCCTCGCGGAGGTGAGGTATTTCGGCGTCGGCGAAGTCTTCGTCGTCGCCGGCCAGTCGAACTCGACGAACTTCGGCGAGGAGCGCACGTCGACGTCCGACGACCGCGTGGCCGCCTTCGACGGAACGAGCTGGTGGCTCGCCGCCGACCCGATGCCGGGCGTCCAGGACGCGAGCGACGGCGGCAGCCCCTGGCCGATCTGTGGCGAGCTCCTGCGCAAGTCGCTCGGCGTCCCCGTCGCCTTCGCCTCCTGTGGCTACGGCGGGACCTCGCTGCGGCAGTGGCAGAAGGGCTTCGAGTTCGGGAGCCAGGCCGCGAAAGTGCGCCTCTACGACGGTCTCCTGCAGCGCGTCCGCGCGCTCGGCGAGTTCCGCGCGATCCTCTGGCACCAGGGCGAGAGCGACGCGCACGCGGGGATGAGGGAGGAGGAGTACGTCGAGCTCTTCTCGAAGCTCCAGCGCGACCTGGCCGGCGATCTCGGCCGCGAGGCTCCATGGATCGTCGCGCACGCCTCCTTCGTCCCCGGGATCGAGCTGGCGAAGATGGACGCGATCCGCGCGGCGCAGGCGGAGATCTGGAAACGCGGCCTCGCGCTCCAGGGGCCCGACACCGACGATCTCCGCGGGCCGCTGCGACACAGCCGCGATCACATCCACTTCAGCCGCGCCGGCCTCGAGGTCCACGCCGCGCGCTGGTTCGCGCACGTCTGGGCGGGGTGCTTCGCCGATCCGCCCATGAAGTAGGGCGCGCCGGAGTGCCATGGCTGCTCCCCCGCTCCCCGAGTTCATGCGGCAGGCGATCTCCGCCGCCCTCGAGGGCGTCAGGACCGGGGAGGGGGGCCCCTTCGGCGCCGCAGTCGTGCGCGGTTCCCAGGTCCTCGCGGTGTCGTGCAACCGCGTGATCTCGCGGAACGATCCCACCGCGCACGCCGAGATCGAGGCGATCCGCGCCGCATGCGCGCGCCTGGGGACCTTCGAGCTGTCGGGATGCGAGATCTACGCGACCTGCGAGCCGTGCCCGATGTGCCTCGCGGCGGCGCACTGGGCGCGCGTCGAGCGCGTCGTCTTCGCGTGCGGCCGGAAAGACGCTGCGTGCGCGGGTTTCGACGACGAGCTCCTGTACACGGAGATCTCGAAGCCCATCGGCCAGCGGCGCCTCGAGCTCGTTCCGTTCTTGCGGGAGGAGGCCCTGCCCCTCTTTCGAACCTGGCTCGATCGCGAGGACCGCGTTCCCTATTGAGACGAGGGCGGAACCTCCGCCGGGGGCTCGACGGCCGGCACGATCTCGCGCTTGGACACGCGCACGCTGCGCTGGTAGACGATCTCGAAGCGTTTCTTGCCGTCCTGGCTCCAGGCCTGCCACGGACCCTCGCGGAATCCGCCGCGGTACTCGCCCTCGTCCGAGAGCTGTCCGGTGCTCCACCAGAGCTTCCAGTGGCCGCGCCGAGAGCCGTCGCAGGCCGGGCCCTGGGCCGCGAGCTTCCCGTCCTCGCGCCAGAAGGTCATCGTGCGCTCGACGTCGGGCCCGAAGTAGTAGCACTCGGTGCGCGGATTCCCGTTCTCCCACCAGCTCCGCCAGACTCCGCTCGGCTTCCCGTAGCGGAACTCGCGCTCCCAGTGCAGCGTGCCGCTCGGGTACCAGATCCGCTCGATCCCGTGCTTGATCGCGCCGCGGCCGGGCACGACGAGGACCGCCGACTCGTGCGTGACCTTGCCCGTGACCTCGTCGACCTCGCGGCGCACCTCCTCTCGGCCGGTCGGAGCGGCCTCCTGCGCAGCCGGGGGCGCGTCGATCTTCGAGAGATCGAGCTTCGCGCGGCAGCCCGACGCGCAGGCGATGAGCGTGGCGAAGAGGATCCTCGAGGCCTGCCCCACGCGGAGAGCGTAGCTCCCGCGCCTAATTGCGCCAGCTGCGCCGCTCCACCGCGCGCAGCCGCGCGACGAGCTCGGAGTACTCGAAGGGCTTGACGAGGTAGTCGTCGGCGCCGAGGTTCAGTCCCTGGACGCGATCCTCGAACGAGCTGCGGACGCTGACGAAGATCACGGGCACAGAGACGCCCTCGGCGCGGAGGTCGACGAGGAGATCGCGGCACTTCGTGTCGAGCCTGTCACCGTCGATCAGCACGACGTCGTAGAGGCAGCGATCGGTCGTGAGGGCCCCGCGCGCCTGGGTCGTGCAGTCGATCGCCTCGTACTCGATCCCGGATTCCTCGAGCGCCCTCGACGTGTAGCGCCGCGAAGCGGGATCTCCGTCCACGATCAGGACCCTCACGCCTCTTCACACCCCCAGGAAGTCATCGCCGGACCGCGTCATTCGGGGAGACCCCCTATCCAGTGAGGAGAGGAAGGGATTCATCCGAAGCTGAACAATTCCCGGATCCCTCCCCCGGGGGATAACTCCCGGCCGCGGAAAGCGTCTCCCGAGCTGCATTCCCCCGACCACCCATCCCAGGAGACTCCCATGAACGCGCTGCTCACCCTCCCGGCCCTCCTCGCCCTCGCCCTCACGCCTGCTCCGCCGACGGCCGCGGGCCCGGGAGCGATCCTCGAGATGCAGAAAGCCCTGTTCGCTGCCATCGACCGGGGCGACGGGGCCGCTGCGGGGGCCTTCGTCGCTCCCGACCGCAAGGGACCGGGGGGCATGACCTCCCTGTTCCTCGTCGACCGTTCGGGAGCGGCCATCAGCGCCTCGGACGTGGCGACCGCGCGCGAAGCCCTCGCCCGGCTCGCCGCCGAGTCGAAGTCCGCCGGCGGGACCTTCGAGACGAGGATCACGAGCGAGAATGCGGATTGCCCGGGCTCGGAGCTCTCCTTCGCCGTGCTCGAGTTCGAGCGCAGGCACACGGTGGGAGGCAAGGTCGAGACGCGCCGGTATCGAGGGACGCTGCTCGCCCGCCACGACGGCTCCGAATGGAAGGTCTGCCACTGGCACGTCTCGCCGGGCTCGACGCGAGGGTGATCGCGTTCGAGGCGATCTCGGTGGACTTGGCCGTAGTCCGGCGGACATCCTGGGGGGACGCGGTGACGGTGCCGCCACCTCCCGGATGTCCGCAGGATGAGCGAGAACGAAACGCAGGATCCCGAGCCGCCCCGGGGCGGCGAGGGCCGCGTCCCGGACATCCCCGAGGCGCCGGAAGGAACTCCGACCTTCGGTGAGAAAGTCGCGGACGTCGACGAGGGCGCTCCCGTCGGTCCCACGCCGCCCGTCGATTTCTGGAAGGCGATCTACGAGCGCCGATCGATCCGCAAGTTCAAGCCGGACCGCGTGCCGCGCGAGCTGGTCGAGCAGGTGATGCACGCGGGGATCTGGGCGCCGTCCTCGTGCAACTACCAGATGTGGGACTTCGTCGCGGTCGACGATCCCGAGGTCAACGGGAAGCTCGCCGCGCTCTCGCTCCAGATGGGGAACGCGCCCGTGAACATCGTCGTCGCGTACGGGCGCGAGTTCTCGGAGGAGGGCTTCGCGAACGTGCAGTCGGCCAGCGCGGCGATCGAGAACATGAGCCTCGCCGCGCAGGTGCTCGGGCTCGGCACGTTCTGGATCACGCAGATGGGCGACCGCGAGAAGGTGCGCGAGATCGTCGGGCTGCCCGAGGATCGCCTCGTCGTGGCCGTGCTCGCGGTCGGGTACCCGAAAGTCGTCCCGAAGAAGGGCCCGAAGCGCCGTCCAATGGCGCACGTGACGCACTGGAACCACTACGCGGGGCGTCCGATCCCGTCGTCGACGAAGCCGGAGGACTGGGACGGGGATTTGCTGGCCGTGTACCAGCGCGCGCGCGTGCACAACGGGCTGCGGCACAACAAGCCGAGGCCCTGGGAGGAGAGCGCGATCGAGGAGGCGCTCGGGCGATTCGTGCCGGAGGGTCGTGAGATGCCGGCCGAGGGTCAGGCGCGATCGCTCTCGTGGCTGGACGTCCTCCCCTGCACGGGGATCGTGACGGAGAAGCTGTATCGCGATCGGCCCGGGTTCCGATTCGACGTCGCCGAGCGCACGCCCGAGGTCGCGGAGTTCGTCGCGGCGCGAACGAGACCGCGCGCAGGGATGTTCGCGTGGCCTCCGGCGGCGCGCGGGAGCGAATTCGCCGCGCCAGGGAAGTCGCGCTACGACGTCGTGAGCTGCTTCTACCGCCTCGAGAACCTGCCCGCGGCCGACCGCGTCCGCCTGATGGGCTGGATGTCGGAGTGGGTGAAGCCCGGGGGGAAGATCCTGCTCGGGTACGTGAACAAGCGCTCGTTCCACGACCTCACGGAATGGGTGCGCGGAAAGCGCGGCGGGCCGGGAGGCGTCGAGTACGTGCTCGCGCCCGATCCGAACATCGGGCCCTTCGAGGCGCTGGAGCCCGCGCAAGTCGAGCAGATGAGCGCGGACGCCGGGCTCGAGATCGTCGACCAGCTCGGCTGCCAGGCCGTGCCGCCGAAGGAGGAGATCGAATTCCGCACGCGGAACTTCTCCAAACGCGCGCGCGACACGGCCAGCGGGGCGGGCTGGATCCTGTCGAAGATCGAGAAGCTGCCGCAGCTCGAGGCGAAGCGAGGGCGGTTCCAGTTCCTCTGCCTTCGGAAGCGGGGGTGAACCGGAATACGGTACCAACCGGAATACGGTACCAG
>JBJXFB010000133.1:0-2783 GCA_046155895.1 Planctomycetota bacterium
GGAGGAGTTCAAGATGTCAGGACGCATCGCGGCCGTCGCCGCTCTCTGTCTCGTCGGTTGCAACTCGATCTCGGGCCAGATCCGCTCGCTGAACTCCGAGGAGCGCGAGCTGATGAACGAGATCTCGATCATGCAGGATCACCGCAAGGCGATCATCGCTCTCGTCGCGGGCCTCCAGCAGGTCCAGCGCGACGGCGGGAGCGCGAAGAGCGAGACGGCTCTCGGGAAGCTCCGCGAGGAGTACGAGCGGACGAAGGACAAGATGGACTGAGTCCGGGCCTCGCTCCGGATCAGATCCGGTCAGGCGGGGTGACTGACGCGATCCACGCGGCGAGGTCGCCTCCGTATCCCAGTTCGCGCTGCCGCGCGGCGATCCGGCCGCGGAGGTCCGCGAGCTTCGACGGCGGCAGGGGCGCCAGCTTCGCGATGTGGTTCTGAACGGCCTCGGCGGCGTCTGCACCGCGGGCCTCCGCCGCGGCCGGCGCGCCGACGGAGCCGTCGAATCGGCCGTCGAGCGGGTCGTCGCCGACGCCGAGATAGCGCGCGACCATCGCGTCGGACACGACCTTCGCGTGGCGGCGGGAGATCGCGATGTTGCCCTGCCCCGTCACGACGTTCCCGACCCCGAACAACTCGGGCATGCCGGTGAAGCGTCCCAGGTCCCAGTCGGCGAAGTCGTAGAACTCGCCCTTCACGGGGAGCCCGGGGATCGGCTCGGGGATGGACCCGATCGACGACACGATCATCGTGGTCGGGATGACCTCTTCGGTGCCCGGCACCTCGACGACCTTCTTTCCCTCGGTCCGGGACTGCACGACGCGCAGGCCGCACACGTTCCCGTCGGGGCCCGTCACGATCTCCTTCGGCACCACGTTCCCGCGGAAGCCGCACAGGAACTTGTCCTGCACGATCTTCATGAGCTTCTCGCGGACGTTCATCGTGTTCTGCCGGCTCGCCTCGTCGGCGCCGTCCTTGAACGCGGCGATCGGCATCTCGCGGGCGCTGCGCCGGTAGAGGAGCGTGCAGCCCTTCAGTCCCAGGTCCCCCAGCGTGAGGTTGCGCGACTGGAGGGACTTCGCGACGCCCTCGTGCTCCATGTGCAGGACGTCCACGTGGTGGTCGCCGCGGGCCCGGAGCTTTTCCGCGACCGTCTCGAGCATGAGCGCCTTCACACAGTCGATCGACGCGAGACCGCCGCCGATCACGACCGCCCCATCGACCGGCCGGTAGCGCGCGCCGTCGTAGGTCTTCTCCTCGTGGTGGTTGAACCAGTAGATGAACGGGTTCTGGTAGACGAGCCCCTTCCCGACCGCCTGGTCGGCTCCGGGCACTCCCACGGGCCGGTCGCGCCACGCGCCGCAGGCCAGGACGACGGCACTGAAGCCCCACGAGCGCAGGTCGCCGAGCGTGAGGTCGCGGCCGATCGCCGTCTTCGGCAGGAAGTCCACGCCGGGCTTCGCGAGCTTCGCGGCGATCTTCACGTACTCCTGGGAGCGCTGCTTCGCGTGCCAGCGCGGCAGGCCGTCCTCGATCTTGCCGAACGGACGCGCGTTCTGGTCGATCACGACGACGTAGCAGCCGGACTGCGCCAGGATCTCGGCGCACTCGGCGCCGGAGCAGGCGCCGCCGATCACGGCGACGGCATGTCGGGGGGTGGTCAGGAACTGCGGGTCCATCGCGGGCTCTCCGGGGTGGTTCAGCGTGAAGCCTCCGAGACTACCGCGGACCCGTCGCGAATTCTCGAGACTTGAACCGCGGACGCGGCGGCGCATGGCAGACTCGGCGTCGGATGCGTGCCGCCGCCTTTCTGACCGCCGTTCTGATCCCCGTCGCGGCGTTCGCCTTCTTCGGCCGCGGCTCCGCTGCTCCGGCCTACGCGAACGCGGGGCTCGACCCGGCGCTCGCCAAGGCCATCGCGAAGGCCGGGAAGGGACTCGCCGAGAAGAACCGCGCGGCCGACGCGCACGACGTCGCCGATGCGCTCGAGGACCTCCGGGCGCCCGAGAGCTTCGTCCTGGAGATCCGGAAGGCGGCGGATGCCGTCCCAGCGATCGCGTCGCCGGGCGCCGCGGCGGAGCAGGCGGCGGCGCTCCGCCGCGCCGTCGCGGACATCGGAAAGCTGCTCGCCGCCGCGCCCGACGCGGAGAAGCCCTCCTTCGCGAGGGCGATCCTGACGCTCGACTCGAGCATCGAGAGCGCGCACCTCGCTCTGGGCCACGAGAAGGCCGCCGACGGCTCGTGGACGACGCGGCTCGACACGCTCGTGAAGGACCGCCGCGAAAAGATCCGCACCGTCGTCCAGCGAGCGGCTGAGCTCATGCCCGACGTCGAGACCGGGCCGAGCGCTCACCCCGTGCTCCGGGCCGCGATCGGCGCAGACGCCGCGGGCGCCGTGTACGCGAAGTGGAGGAACGTCGAGGTCCACGCGCAGTCGGCGACCGAGGACCAGGTCCGCACGCAGCTCCGCGACGCGATTCGCGCGGCGGCCGTCTCGCGCTTCATCCGGAAGGGCTCGCTCGAGCCCGTGCCGCCGCGCCGTCCGCTCGTCATGCTCTTCCTCCAGGACGAGGCGTACACGAAGGCCGTCGCCGCGGCCGAGGCGTCGAAGGCGCTTCTCTACTTCGACGCGAAGGTCGCTCGCGAAGCCGGGTTCTTCCACCGCAAGGAGTGCAGCGGATTCCTCGGCGCTCCGGGACCGAAGATCATCCGCGAGCAGTTGCTGCTGCACCTGTGGTGCGTGCAGGCCGAGGGCGAGTACACGAAGGGGTACGAGATGCAGCCGC
>JBJXFB010000134.1:0-13449 GCA_046155895.1 Planctomycetota bacterium
TCCTCCAGGCCGCCGTCGAGCATGGCCGGCATCCGCTCGACGATCTCCCGCAGCGCGAGCTCGTGCCGCGCCCTGGTTTCGAGGCCGGAAAAACGCGCCGCCCACGGCGAGCGCCGGGGATCGGCGAGGTTCGTGACCGTGGCGTCGAGCGCGAAGGCCTCCTCGCTGGGCATCTGGTAGAAGTCGCCCGCGGCCGCGGCCTCGAGCAGCCGCTTCGCCCGCGGCAGCGCGAGCTCGGGATGGCGCACGGCGAACACCGCGCACGCGCCGTCCGTGTCGAAATGGTTGTTCGCGATCGCGCGGCACCCCGCCGCGAGCCGCGCACGTTCCCCGGGCTGGAGTCGCCCGAACGCCAGCGCGACGCCGGTCGAGAGGTCGTGGCGGAGCTCCTTCGGCGTCGCGTTCCCGGGCCAGTGCGAGAGATTCAGCCCCGGCTGGTCCCACGCGCCGTCGACGCTGACGAGCCGTTCCTCCGTGCGCTCGGTGACGACGACGAGGGGCAGCTCCATGCCGTCGTCCCTACTGCCGCTTGTCCCCGCGCGCGAGCTTCTCGAGGTTGTTCTTCGAGTCGCGCAGCGCGATCCGGTAGATGTCGCGCATCTCCGGCGTGAGGTCCCTCCGCGCGAGCTCGATCTCCGCGCGCTCACTCGCCTTCTCGTACATCGCCTTCGCCCGGTCGGGCTCGCGGTCGAGGCAGTAGTGCAGGATCACGGCCGCGTCGTTCAGGAAGGCCGGGTTCTCGGGCTCGATCTCGAGCGCGTTCCCGTACGCCTGCCAGGCCTTCTCGTACTGCACCAGCGCCTCGTCCGCGGCTCCGGGACGGTCCGAATCGCGCAGCGCGTCGCCCGCGTCGCGCCGGAACAGCCCGAGGTTGTTCCAGAAGCGCGTGTTCCCGGGCTCGACGCCGGTCTGGACCTCCGTCAGGATCGCGGCCTCCTCGGCGCGCTGCTTCCCCGCCAGCCAGCCGACGAGGAAGTCGACGATCCGGAGGTTCGTCTCCGCGCTCGCGCCGATCGACGCGACGAGGTCCGCCGGATCCTCCTCGAAGTGCCGCCGCAGCGCCGCCACCGCGCCCTCGTAGTCCCGCTGGTGGTAGCGCGAGAGCATGATGTAGAACCACGAGTTCACGTAGCCCGGCAGCTTCGCGACGGCGGAAGAGAAGGCCCGGTCGGCCTGCTCGTACTGCTTCTGCTCGTAGCGCGCGAAGCCGAGCCACCACTGGACCGTGGCGACGTCGGCGTCCGCGACGCCCGCGCGGCTCCCGATCGCGCTCGCCGCCGATTCCATCGCCGCCAGGAAGCGCTCGCCCCCGAGCAGCGAATGCACGCGCGCCATGTCGACCAGGGAGGGCTTCCACGAGATCGCCTGGGCGTACTCCTGCTGCGCGAAGTCGAAATCCCGCTTCCAGACGTACGTGTGCCCGAGATCGACGCGGATGCGAGCGAGCTGATCGACGAGCGCGGGTTCCGTGGGATGACCGAGGAGCTCCGCCGCCTTCGCGAACGACTTCCGGGCCGTCTCCCAGGTCGCGTCCGCCGCAGCTTCGTTCTCCGCCGTGACCCGCTCGGCGCCGTACTGCGAGAGCGCGATCCGGCCGAGCATGAAGTGCGCGTCGGGATCCTGGGGAGCCCGCGCCACCGCCTTCTCGGCCGCCGGACGAGCGACCTCGAGCTGCTGGCCGTACCAGGCGGCTTCCGCCAAGGGGAGGAACGCGTCGCGCGCGAGCTCCGGATCCGATTTCAACGCGCGCTCGAGGTACATGACGCCGTCGTCGAGCGACATCTGGATCTCGATGCCGCCGGTCCCCGCGGCGATGTAGCCGCGTGCCTTGAGCGCGAAGGCCATCCCGTAGAGGTAGTCGATCGCCGGGCCCTTCAGTCCCTCGCGGTCGAGCGCGTCGATCGCGTTCAACGAATCGTTGATGCGCCCGCTCTCCATCCAGGAACGGATCACCCACATCCTCGTGCGCGGGGTGCTGCCGTCCTTCCGCGCCGCCTCGTCGAAGATCCGCTCCGCCTCCGCGAAGCGCTTCGCTTCGAGCGCCCTGCGCCCCTGCTCGATCAGGTCGCCGACTTCGTCGGCCGCGACCGAGTCCACGGCGGGTCTCTCCGCCGATCTCTGCGGCCTGGTCTCCGCCCGGAGCGCGCAGCCGAGCGTGGCGATCGAGAGGATCGCCGCGGCCGGGAAGGAGAGCGAGGAGCGGGATCTCTCTGTGAACATCGTCATGGTCCTTTTCCCGGCCGGATCGGAGCGGCCCAGCGGTCTTCTTCGCGGATGCGCGGATCGATCTCCCCGGCCAGCGCGGCCCGGCACCGCTCGAGGAGGCCTTCGATCTCGGGGCCGGGATCGGGCCCCGCGGTGCGGCTCTTCTCGAGCCACTCCAGCGCGCGCGCCGGATCGCCGAGGAGCGCGAGGTGGAGCACGCCGAGGTCCAGGCAGGCGTCTCCGACGCGCGTCTGCGCCTCCTCGAGAGCCAGCCGGTCCGCGGCCTGCCCGTCCGCGCGCGCGGCGAGCGCGCGCACCTCGGCTTCCCCGAGCAGGACGGCCCTCTCGAGGAAGGCGCGCCCCCGTTCGGGATCGCGCTGGAGGTAGCGCACGAGCACGGCGCCCGCCTCCGCGTGGACGCGCACGTCCTCCGGCGCGAGCTTGGCGGCGTCGTCGAGCGCGCGGAACGCCCGCTCCATGAGCTCGCGCGCGTGCTCGAGCAGACGGTTGCGCTCCACCAGCGAGGCGCGCACCAGTCCGCTCGCGTGGAGCTCGAGGGCCACGGCCGCCTCCCGATTCGCATGCCCCGCCCCGAATGCGTAGCGCGCGTCCTGCGGGTCGGCCGCGTGGAGGAGATCCTGGATCAGGGCCGCCTGCTCGAGGGAGTCCCCGCGTTCGGCGTAGGCCTGCGCGACGCGGAAGAGCCCGTCGCTCCCTCGGCCTGCCCCCGCGTCGATCTCCAGCGCGAGGCCGCCGGGACGGACGTCCTCCATCCTCATGAAGGCGTCGCGCGCACCGGGGGCGTCGCCTCGATCGAGGAGCCAGAGACCGAGCGCGCCGCGACAGCGCGCCTCGAAATCGCGCGAGCGATCTTCGAGCTCGGGATCGAGCGCGCGGGCGCGCGCGAAACCCGCTTCCGCCGCGGCCAGCTCGGCACGCGGATCGGCGCCGTTCCGCGCCGAGGCGCGAGCGAGTTCGAAGCGGGCTTCCGCGAGCTGCGCCGCGACGCGCGCGACGTCGGGATGCCTGCGGCAGAAGGGCTCGAGCGCCTCGACGACGGCGCGCGGTCCGCCGAGCGCGCGCGCGGAGAGCGAGAAGTCCTCGAGGAGATCCGGGTCGTCCGGCGCGATCGAGAGGCCGCGGAGCGCGAGGTCGTAGGCCTCCGCCGGCGCACCCTGCGAACGCGAGACCTCCGCCAGCCGCTTCCAGGTCCACGGATCCTCCGGAGTCCTCCCGAGCAGGCCGTACAGCGCGTCGCGCGACTCGGCCGCCCGCTCGCGGACGGAATCGGCGGTCGCGCCGCCAGGCAAGGCGCCGAGGTAGACGTCGAAGGAGGCTTGAGCCAGCGTGCGACGCAGCGGCACGTCGAATCGACCGGCGTCGCTCGAACTCGCCGCGGCATCGAGCCCGCTCTGGGCATATTCGCGCGCTCGCTCTCCGCGTCCGAGTGCGGCGGCGGCGCGGCCGGCGCCGAGCCACGCGCGCACGCGCAGGTCGGCCGCCGTCTCGTCCGGTCCGGCGTCGCCGCGCGCTACGCGGAGGAAGCTCGCGAGCGCGGACTCGAGCAGGGCGGGATCGAGATTCAGCGTGCCCGGCCGCTCCGCGGAGGTTTTCGACAACGCGAGGACCGCTTCCCCGTGCAGGCAGGCGATGGTCGCGCTGCGGGGCGCCATGAGGAGCGCCTGGTCGAGGGCGGCGAGTGCCCCGGCCGCGTCCCCGCTCGCAGCCAGCTCGCGCGCTTTCTCGACGTGCTCGCCGGCGAGGAGCTCCCCGAGCAGCTCGCGCGCGCGGTGGAAATCGCTCCGCTCGATCGCCTCGCTGGCGGCCCGGCGCACGACCGAGCCCGGCTCGCGCTCGGTTCGCTCGCGCGCGAGCTCGCCGGCGATCGCCTCGGGCGTGATCTCCCCCTCGATGCCGGGGAACATCCGCCGCAGGTGGCGTTGAGCCGCCTCGCGCTCCTGCGCCTGGGTGAGGGGGAGGGGAGGCCCGGTCCCCGTGCCCCGGCAGCCGGAACCGAGCGCCACGAGCAGGAGGGTGCTGACGCGGAGTGGGCTCATGAGAAGCGGGGCATTCTAGCCCTCCGCGGGGGACGGTCTACGCGCGGGATTGCAGAGGGTCGACGTCGGGGACGAGGAAAATCCCCAGCGATCGATCGACGCGAGCCCAGACGGTCGGGAAGATGTCGGATTGCCAAGGCGTCCGACGGCCTTCGCACTGTCCCCAGATGCCCTCGATCACACGCATGACCGGACGAAGCCTCGCTGCGCTGGCGGGGCTCGGGCTCGCGCTCCTCGCCCCGGGCTGCGACAACCCGGCCTGCGTCTTCGGTCCGGGCGCCTGCAGCGGAGGGGGGGTCATCGGCGTGGGGGAGAACCCGGCCACGCTTCCGCGGAACGGTGACTGGATCGAGGCGGCCTCACCGAGCATCGCGGGCACGTTCCCCGTGTCGACGGTGGCGGCCTCGGTGACCACGCCGATCGTCCTCTTGTTCACCGAGACGATGGTCCCCTTGAACTTCGGGACGGCGACGCCCTCGGGACTCGGCTCGGCGTTCGAGCTCCAGAGCGCCGTGGGCCCGCAGGTGCCCCTGCCCGTCGCGTCGCTCGTGGGTGACGGGCGCGTGCTCGTCCTCCTCCCGCCGACCGACCTGCGTCCCGACACGACCTACGACATCGTCCTGCGGGACACCGCCGTGCTGTCCGACCTGTCGGGCCAGAGCCTCGCGGTCCCCGCGAACCGCCTCCTGGGGAGCTTCACGACCGCCGCGCTGGAGACCGACACGCCTCGGGTGGTCTTCGCGTGGCCGCGCGGAGCGTCGGTGAACCAGAGCGCGACGACCGAAATCGTCGTCGTGTTCGACCGCGAGATCAATCCAGCGACCGTCGACGACACCTCCTTCGAGGTCCTCGTGAACGACCTTCCGCCGACCTTCGATCCGGTCCCGACGGCGCTCGGCTTCGGCGGGCCCTTGTCCGATTCCCGCGTCTTCCTCTGGAGGAGCGTGGACGGTTCCGGCGCTCCCGTGCCGCTGGGGCAGGGGGCGAGCGTCGAGGTCAACCTCTCGGGCGCTGGGAACGAGATCGAGGACACGGAGGGAGGAGTGCTCCCGCTGACGAGCTTCGAGTTCACGACCGCGGCCTTCTCCCCGCCCACCTCGTCCGCGATCACCTCCGATCCCTCCGACGCCATCGGCATCGACCAGATCTCCGGCCCCGCGAACCTGGCGCTCGAGGTGGAGTTCTCGGGAGCCGTCGCAGGCGATCGCGTCGTCCTGACGATGTTCGGAACGAGCCCGAGCATCCCGCTGAATCCTCCGCTGATCGCCCTGCGCCGGGAGGTTCCGCTCGTCGCGCCCTTCGACTCGTTCACGCTGACGGCGGGGGAGATCGACCTGCTCCTCTCCCCGAACCCGGTCCGCGGCCGATTCCTGGACGGCCCCGTGACCATCGCGGTCCAGCTGCGGCACGGGAACGCGACGAGCCCCGTGCAGGTCCTCGACGTCGATCCCGGCGAGCCGGGCGTCCAGAGCCCGATCCTCGACACGGTCCCCCCGACGGTGACGGGGCTGTCGACGTCGGGCACCGAGGTCGCGTTCCTCCGCTCCGACGTGCGCGATCTCGTGCTCGTCGGCCGCGCGAGCGAGGATCTCTCGCGCGCCCTGGTCACGACCGCTCTGGGCGACAACCGCCTCACGCCGGGCGAGGCGCCTCCCGTCGCCGACGAGCCCGGACCCGGGATCTTCGTGGCGGCTCCAGTCCGGGTCGGGCTGATCCCGGCGGCGAGCCTGCCGGTGGACTACGAGCTGACGATCTTCGACCGGGCGCTGAACTCGGCCACGGTCCGGTCCGACGTGCTCGATCCCGACGACGGCTTCACCCAGCTCGGGCAGAGCGGGCCGGGAACCGCGCTTCCGGGCGGGACCGTCACCGTCCATGTGTACGACTCGACGACGCTCCTGCCGATCCCGGCGGCCAACGTGCACGTCGTGGAGAACCTGGGCGGGACGGTGGGGATGGTGGTCGGCGGCGTCGCCCTCACGGCCGCCGACGGATCCGCGACGATCTCCGCCGCGCCTGTGGGCGAGACGATCCTGACCGTCGAGAGGACCGGCTACGACCTCTTCACCTTCGACGGCGTGCCCACGGAGCGCCTCGGGATCCCGCTGACGCCCTCCCTGATCGGCGTCGCCGAGGCCGCCGGGACCATCGGGCCGCAGGACCAGAACGCGGTGATCCAGTTGAATCTCTACACGCGCGCGGTTTCGGACTCGCGACGCCGGGAGGCGGGCCTCGTCTTCCCGACCGTCTCGCCGTGCGTCCTCGATGCGACGGACGGCCGCTTCGAGTGCCCCTTCGGACCGATCTTCGTCCGCCCACGCCGCATCGGCGTCCAGAGCGCGATCACGGTCCTCGAGCCGCCCGACCTCTTCCTCTACTCGGCGCTGACCTTCCTCAAGACGGCCGAGATCTTTGCGCCCGCGCCCCCGATCGAGGCGGGAGCGACGCAGCAGACCCATCTTCCGCTCGGGCCGCTCCTCGACGCGGGGACGCTGGATCCCGAGGAGAGGCCGGTCGACGCTCCGCCGCAGCTGCTCTCGACCGCCGCCTGGCCCAGCCTCGCGAATCCCCCGAGCGTCGCCGTCGAAGCGACGGCTCCCGGGATCCCCGCTGCGGTCACCGTGGGCCGGGGGGTCGCCTTCGACGATGCGATGCCGGCCGACACCTGGACCCTCCGCGCCGCCTATCCGGGGTCCGTCGACGGGATCCAGGACGTGCCGGCCGACGAGCTCGGCCGCCTCGTGGCCGCCGGGAGAGTCGAGGCCGACCTCATGCTCCGCGTCGACGTGGGGGACCCCGCCGGGAATCGTGGGGGCGCCCGGCCGCGCTTCTCGCTGGCGACGGGTGCCATCACGCTGCCGCCCATCCCCCTGTTGCCCGTCAACCCGGCGACACCGAATGCGGGCGGGATCTCCTTCGACCTCACCTTCCCGGACGTCCTCCCGGACTCCCTTTCGCCGCCCGGGAAGGGGATCTACCGCATCGAGCTGACGGATTCCGCCTCCCGCCGTTGGACGATCTTCAGGCCCGATCCGACCGACGCCCAAGGCCCTGACGTCGTCGTCCACGTGCCGGACCTGGCGGGGCTCTTCCCCCTCGCGGCCGGGGACCTCTCTGCCCGGATCTCGGCCTGGTCCTGGCCGACCCTGGACCTGTCGGGCTTCCTCTGGACGGACATCGAGCGCGAGCACGACCTCTTTCTCCACTCGATCGGCCAGAGTTTCACGCCGCCCTAGATCAGGGAGGCTCGACCGCTAGAATCCGAGCCGTCGCCCGCCCTCGCCCTCGTCTCGTCGTCGCCGGAGGAGTCGCCGCCGTGTCCAACATGATCACTCGCTCGTTTTCGAATCCCACCCGCGGCCTTCTCCCGATCGCTCTCGTCGCATCGATCGCTGGCGCCCTCGCGTCGTGCAACGAGTTGCCGAAAACTCGCGGGAAGGCTGTGGAAACCGCGCCGGCCGACAAGCTCGAGGAGAGGAAGCCCGTCGACGTCGTCGTCGCCCCCGTGGAGAACGGGACCGGCCGCAAGGACGTCCCTCTCGCCGCGATGCGGGAAGCCTTCGAGAAAGGGCTCGTGCGCCGCCGCTACAGCCCGCTCGCCACGGAGTACGTCGACCGCCGCGTGGTCGACGCGTCGTACACGCCAGGATCGCTGCAGGAGGAAGCGGTGCTCCAGGTGACGATCGAGACCTGGGACACCTCGCTGCTCGAGACCCGCGGCGCCCTGATCGTCAAGGCGCGCGCCCGCATGCTCGACGCCCGCGATCCGACGAACGGCCAGCTGTGGAGCGGCGCGATCGACCACCGTTTCGATCTGCAAGCCAACCGCGAGAACTTCAGTACGCGCGCGGCCATGCTCCAGCACGCCTGCGAACGCATCGCCGACGAGGTCCTGGCCGCCCTGCCGGCCCGGAGCGCCGGACCCTCGAACTGAGTCTTTCCGCCTGGACGGCTTGCCGCGGGGAAGGGGGACGCTAGACTGGCGGCCCTGCGTGCGGGTTGAATGCCTCCGGTGAACCCTGGAGGAGGCCCGTGCGAGTCGGTGTCGGGCGTGTGAGCTCGAGCCGATGCCGTACCAGGCGTGGCGACGACATGGATCGCCCCGTCTCCGGCGCACCCGGCCTCGGGATTCCTTTTCCTTGGGCCGTGGCAAGTCCCGTCCGTCGCCATGTGAGAAGGAAGAACCATGGCCATCGCCGCCGCGCGCAAGACCGAGATCATCGGGCAGTTCGCCACCCGCAAGGGGGACAACGGCTCGCCCGAGGTCCAGGTCGCCCTGCTGTCCGAGAACATCAAGAACCTGACCGAGCACCTCAAGACCCACCGCAAGGACTACACCTCGCGGCGCGGACTCCTCGTGATGGTCGGGGCGAGGAGCAAGCTCCTGAAGTACCTCCGTGCCACGGCGCCGGAGCGTTACCAGGGCCTCATCGATCGCCTCGGCCTGCGGCGCTGATGCGCGTGCGAGGCGCGTGCGAGGGACGAATGGCGGCCTAGCGGCCGCAGACCCGGCCTACCGGAATGTGTCCGGGCCGGGAGCACCTGATAGACGAGAAGTGAATCCACTCAAGCAAAGAGATCTTTTCCAGATGAAGAGCAACTACGCGCGCGTCGAGGCGAACATCGCCGGTCGACTCGTGACTTTCGAGACGGGCCAAGTCGCCCGCCAAGCCCACGGCAGCGTCATCGTCACGATGGGCGGAACCAAGGCGTTCGCCGCCGTCGGCATCGGCCCGGCGCGGGAGGGCATCGACTTCTTCCCGCTGACCGTCGACTACCGCGAGAAGACCGAAGCCGCGGGCAAGATCCCCGGCGGATTCTTCAAGCGCGAAGGTCGTCCGACGACCAAGGAGATCCTGACCATGCGGCTGATCGACCGGTCGATCCGGCCGATGTTCCCCGAGGGCTTCCAGGCGGAAGTCCAGGTCATGAGCCACGTGCTCTGCTACGACGGCGACAACAGCGCCGACCTCGCGGCGATGATCGCGAGCTTCGCGGCCATCCGCATCTCCGGCGTGCCCTTCGAGGCGACGCTGGGAGCCGTGCGCATCGGCCACCTCGACGGCCAGCTCGTCGCCTTCCCCACGGACGAGGGGCGGCGCACGGAATCGCGGCTCGACCTCGTCGTGGCCGGCCACAAGGACGGGATCGCGATGGTCGAAGCCGGCGCCAAGGAGCTCTCCGAGGAGGAGATGATCGACGCCCTCGAGCTCGGCCAGAAGGTGATCGGCCAGATCATCGACATGATCGACGAGCTGACGGCCAAGGCCGGCAAGCCGAAGATGACCTGGACGCCTCCGGAGAAGGACGAGGCGCTGATCCGCGCCGTCGATCCCTACGCCCCCGAGCTCGAGGAAGCGATCTTCACCGTCGGCAAGCACGAGCGCGCCGCGGCGATGGACGCCATCCGCACGCGCTGCATCGAGAAGCTCACGGCCTCGATCGCGGACGACGAGGAGAAGGCCGAGCGCACGAAGGCCGTCAAGAACCAGTTCGGCGAGCTCGTGACGCGCGTCGAGCGCGAGATGATCCTCCAGGGCCGCCGCGTCGACGGCCGCAAGGCCGACGAGATCCGGGAGATCACGATCGTCCCGAATTTCATCCCCCGGCAGCACGGCTCGGTGCTCTTCACGCGCGGCGAGACGCAAGCCCTCGTCAGCGTGACCCTCGGCACCCCCGACGACGAGCAGATCATCGACGGGATCGAGGACGAGTACCGGAAGAGCTTCTATCTCCACTACAACTTCCCGCCCTACAGCGTCGGCGAGACCCGCCGCGTCATGGGCCCGGGAAGGCGCGAGATCGGGCACGGCATGCTGGCCGAGCGTGCTCTCCAGCCGGTCCTGCCGGTCCGCGAGAGCTTCCCCTACACGATCCGGATCGTCTCCGACATCATGGAGTCGAACGGCAGCTCGTCGATGGCGAGCGTGTGCGGCGGCTGCCTCGCGATGATGCTCGCGGGCGTGCCGATCAAGCAGCCGATCGCCGGCGTGGCGATGGGCCTGATCACCGACGGCAAGCGCAACGCGATCCTCTCCGACATCCAGGGCTCCGAGGACCACCACGGCGACATGGACTTCAAGGTCGCCGGCTCGGGAGTCGGGATCACCGCGCTCCAGATGGACATCAAGGTGAAGGGCGTCTCCCGCGACCTGCTCCGCAAGGCGCTGGCGCAAGCCCAGGCCGGACGCATCCACGTCCTGCGCAAGATGCTCGAGGCCGTGCCGCGCCCGCGCTCGGAGATCTCCGAGTACGCGCCGCGCATGGAAGCGCTGCAGATCCCGTCCGACAAGATCGGCTTCCTGATCGGGCCCGGCGGGAAGAACATCAAGGCGATGCAGGAGCAGTACAAGGTCAAGATCTCGGTCATCGACGACACGGGGAACATCCAGGTCTTCGGGACCGACAGCAAGCTCGTCAAGGAGTGCGCCAACGCGATCCGCTCCATGACGGAGACCCCCAAGATCGGCACGCGCTACACCGGCACCGTGAAGAGCGCGCGCGACTTCGGCGCCTTCATCGAGATCCTCCCCGGCGTGGAGGGCCTGTGCCACATCTCCGAGCTGGACGAAGGCTACGTGGACCGCGTCACGGACGTCGTCAACGTCGGCGACCAGGTCGAGGTCGTGATCATCAACGTCGACGACCGCGGGAAGATCAAGCTCTCCCGCAAGGCGGCCTTCCAGCCCCAGCAGTAGTCCCGGTCACGCTCGTCCGGATCCAAACGCCCCCCGGGTCGCCAGCAGGCGGTCCGGGGGGCTGTGATTCCGCCTTGTAAGACCGCTCAAGGCTCCCGGGGATTTCTGTCGAAACGGCAAGCTCGCCCGGGCGTCCTTCTGCTATACCGGTCGCGCTCCCGGCAGCGCGAGCCGATCCCCTTCGCGCCGTCGAGGACGAGGGAAAGATCCACCCACCGAATCGCCTTCCAGGAGGGGTGACCATGAAGATCCGAATCCGCAGCGCCGCGCTACTCGCGGCGTTCGCAGTCCTCGCAGCCACGTCGGTGACGGCGGGGGAGATCGCACGGGAGCCGGTCGAGGCTGTGCGCCGCGGCGAACCCGTCGCGGGATGGATCGTCGACCGCGCGGACAACATCTGCGGCCTGGACGACGCCAAGATGCTGAGCAAGCCCGCCAAGGTCGACTACGACGCGCTGATCAAGGCGACGCCCGAATTGAAGAAGATCAAGGACGACAAGATCGATCCGAACTCGCCGCAGGGGATTCAGCTGCGGCAGGCCGCCGCGACGCGCGTCCAGACGGCGGCCGAAAAAGTGCGCACGACCGAAGGGCACTGCAGCGTGTGGAAGACGATCAAGCACTCGGACGGACGCGCCGTTGCCGACATCACGGAAACGGTGAAAGCCCAGCTCTAGGGGCCGGGGCGGATTCCCGACCACTGCGGCCTCGATCCGTGACCTCCCGCCCTCATCGAGGACTCGCCTGGCTTCTGGCCGCCGGTCTCGCGGCGGCGGGATGCCGCAATGCCCGCGAGGCTCCGGAGAGTTCCCCGGAAGCGTCGAAGGACCCGCTGACTTCCGAGGACCTGCACCGGATCCTGGTCCAGGGGAACCTCAGGCCGATCGAAGCCGTTCCGGAGGCCTTGGAGAGAAGCGATCCCGAGTCGGAGGCCCAACGCGCCGAGGAGCGGATCGCGCAGGCCGCCACGGCGGAATTCGCGCCGGCGGCTCCGGTGGTCGAGCAGGAGAACCCCTACCTCCTCTTCGGGAAGCGCATCCAGGTCTACCCCCAGAGCGGTCTGATCATGAAGCCCTATCCCCTGCGCGCGGGCACGGGGAAGACGCTGACGCAGCTGCTCAAGGACTACGGGAACTTCCCGCTGTGGGAGCCGGGCGGGGAGCCCCAGCACCAGGATCAGGTGCGCATGGAACTCGTCGAGAGGTGGGACCAGGAGCTCTTCTCCGACATGCGCCAGAACGTGCCGACCGAGGACAAGGTCCTGCCGGTCGCGGACTGGCTGCTCGTCGTCACGGGGATCGAGCGGATGAAGGAGGTGGAGAGCTTCATCAACATCTTCGCCGCGAGCGTCCCGCAGATCGAAATCGAAGCCAAGATCGTCGAGGTCCTGCTCACCGACACGATCGACCTCGGCGTCAAGCCGGTCGACGCGGCGACGCCGATCTTCGGCTTCCCGGACGACACGTTCGTGCGGAGCTTCAACTACAACCTCCCGAACACGGCCGGGGCGATCAACAGCTTCCTGACGCTCGGCGGCGTGCAGGACGGCTTGGCGTTCAATGCGGTCCTGCAGGCGCTCGCCACCTACGAGAACGTGTCGATCGTCTCGAGCCCGAAGATCGCCGTGCGCGAGGGCGTGCGCGCCCAGTTCGTGAACATCCAGAGCATCCCGAGCCTCAACGTGACGGGGATCTCGGGCGACGGGAAGTACACGTCGGCGGTGAAGTACGACGAGGTCGGGATCAAGCTCTACGTGATCCCGCGTGTCGTCGGCACGCAGACGGTGGGATTGAACATCGACATCGAGGCCTCCTCGCTGGCCGGCAACGCCGTCACCTTCTCCGTCCAGAGCACCGGAGTTCTCGGCGACTCCCAGACCATCACGAATCCCATCATCTCGAGGCGCGCGGCCCAGACCGTCGTCTACCTGGAGCCCGGCCAGGCCGTGATCCTCGGCGGCCTCGTCTCCGAGCGGACGATCGACGGCGAGAACAAGGTTCCGATCCTGGGGGACATCCCCGTCCTCGGATACCTCTTCAAGTCGACCAAGAAGAGGAAAGAGAAGACGAACGTCCTCTTCTTCATCCGCCCCAGGATCCTCCAGGGCTCCGACCTGAACCGCGAGTTCTGACGGGAAGAAGCTAGGATCGGAGCCGTCGGAGCTTCCGGTCCATGCGTTCACTCCTCTCGAGCACAGGTTCAGGGTCCCGCTCCCGGGGCGGGGCGGCCCTCCTGCTCTCGCTGCTGATCCTGCTCGTGCTCGTCGCGATCGTGATCCAGATCAACGTGACGACGGGCACGGACGCGCGCGTGAGCCGCAACGACGTGAGCCTGACGACGATGGACCTCGCGGTCGAGTCGGCGCTCCTCCAACTCGAGGACCAGCTCTTGACCGACGCGGCCGCCGCCGCGGCGCCGGAAGGCGCCGCCGGCGCGGGAGGGGGTGCGGAGGGCGCCGGGGGCATGCCCGCTCCGGCCGGCGCGGCCGG
>JBJXFB010000138.1:0-5614 GCA_046155895.1 Planctomycetota bacterium
CGCCTTCGGGGCGGGCCGAGTACGGCCCGCCCCGAAGCCGGAGTTCAGTTGCGGACTTCGCCCGGGGCGTCCGAGGCTCGATGCGAGGGCGATCGAGCTCTAGAAGCGGAAGTACTTCCTCAAGTCCGCCACCTGCACGATCTGCACGCCTTCCGCCACCGCGTCTCGGTAGATCGGCAGATCCGTCGGCTGCGTCGGCTCGGGCAGCACCTGCCCGGACTCGTCGACGAACATCTCGCCGCCGACGATCATGAAGTCCGTGTTCTTGTCGAGGTTCTTCTGGACCTTGATGTTCATGCCCTCGAGCAGCGCCGTCAGCTCGCCTGCGCTCATCGCACCGGAGAAGCGGCCGATCAGGAGGGCGTAACGCACGCCGGTCGGATCGAAGAGCGGGTTGTAGACGAGGTCGCCGGGAGCGGGCGGGTCGTAGGCATCCGCCCGCTGGACGAACGCGACCTCGGCCATGTCCTGCTTGATCCTCGTCACTTCGGCCATGCCCTTGACGCGCCGGTCGCCTTGCAGCCCCGAGACGATGTGGAAGCGCGTACCCAGGGCCAGACGGTTGTCGGAGCCTAGGTTGATCCAGCCGAGGTTCAGGTCGGTCGAGACCTCGAGGATCTTGCCGTCCGGCGACTCGGGCTCCTCGATGAAGGGATTCAGCTTCCGCCCCTGCTCGGCCAGGCGCGTCCGCAGGCTCTCCTCCTTCTGGAGCGCCTTGCGGTTGGCGTCTTCGATCTGCTTGCGGGCGGCGATCAGCTTGGCGTCGCGGTCCTTGAAGTTCTCGACCGCCTCGGCGACCTGGCGCTCGAGGATCGTCTGCTGGTCGACCTTGGCGGTCTCCATGTCGGCGAGCTGCCGCCGCAAGTCGGCGATCTCGGTGTCCTTCTGCGTGGCGAGGTCGCGCGCGGTCTTCTGCGCGGTCTCGTTCTCGGAACGGAGCGTGGCGAGCTGCTGCTCCTGATCCTTGACCTTGTCCTTCAGGCTCGCCTGCGCCTGGATGACGATCGGGATGGCCTTCGAGAGGCTCTTGACGTCCTCGCCGACGTCCGGGAACGCCGTGCGGATGCTCTTCAGGCCCTCCTGGAGCGCGGCCAGGTCGGTGGTCGAGCCCGCCTGGCTCTCGTCGTGGAAGCCGACCCAGGTCGACAGCTCCTGCTTCGCCTTGAGCTCCGCCTCCTTGGTGTCCTTGTGGGTCTTCAGCTCGGCCGCAAGGTCCTGCGTCCGGCTCACCTGGTTGCTGAGCTCCTGGCTGGTCAGGAAGAACATGACCAGGGCGACCACGAAGAGCACGACTCCGACGATGGTCCAGACGATGCTGACCTTCGCGGCTCCGCGGGTGGAACGGTTCATCATCTTTCCTCTCGACACGGTATTCCTCGCGACAGGTTCTCGAAGCTGCCTCGCCCCAGTGTTCGGTCTTCGTTCCCGGACGGTCGTCTCGGGGTCGCGGAGAGATCTGCGGTGATGCTGGAAGTGGCGCTGGGGGGGGGCAGGAAGGCGGAGAGTGATACCCGACGGGACCTCCCGCCGGCAAGTGAATTCGACCGCCCTTGATCCGCGGCAGGCCGCGCGTAACCTGCTCCGAGAGCTGGAGAAAGGCCCTTGCGGCGCGCGCCGGAGTAGCGCTCGAACCGTGCCCTACCCGCGGAAACCCGGCCGGTTTCGAATCCACCCGATGTCCTCCTCCACAACCGTCACGGGGTCGGGAGCCTCCAAGCCCGCCTCCCGGGCGAGCCTCGTGATCGGCGTCATCGGCGGGATCGCGTCGGGGAAGTCCGCGGTCGCCCGCATGCTCGCCGGTCCCGCCGGACGGGTCATCGACGCGGACGAGATCGCGCGAGAGGTGCTGGTCTCCCCGGCGGTCCGGTTCGACCTCCTGTGCGCCTTCGGCGGCGGCGTCTTCGACCGCCAGGGCAATCCCGACCGCGAAGCGATCGCCAAGCACGTCTTCGGGTCGGCCGAGAAGCGGCGCAAGCTCGAGGCCTTTACGCACCCGGCGATCCGTGCCAGGATACGGGCCGCTCTCGAAGCCGCGCGGAGAGCGGGCGTTCGGCGGATCGTGCTGGACGTCCCTCTCCTCCTCGAGAACGACGCGAGCCACGGCCTCGCCGCCGAGTGCGACGAGATCGTGTTCGTGGATTCCGACGAGGCGGAGCGCGACGCGCGAGCCGTGGCCTCGCGCGGCTGGCGGCCGGGAGACGTCGCACGGCGCGAGGCAACTCAGATGCCTCTCGCGGAGAAGCGAGCCCGGGCGAGCCGGATCGTGACGAACCGCGGGTCGCTCGCGGACCTCGAACGGGTGGTCGGCGAAATCGCCCCGGAGTGAGCGCGAAGACGCGCAGAGAAGACGCGAAGAACCGAGCGCAAGGAAGGAAGGCGGGCGCAGGCGCCCGCGACGAGACGACATGGGTCCCCAAGGCCAGCAACAACAGCAGCAGCAGCCCCAACACCAGCAGCACGGGCACCACAAGAAGCGGTTCAAGCACCGCTTCCACCGCCAGCACCAGGGCGGCGGCGGTGGCGGAGGGGACGGCCAGCAGCAGGAGAGACCTTTCCGCCACGGGCACGGAACCCCGCAGCTCGAGATCCCGCCGGTCGACCGCGCCGGCCTCCCGGCCGACCTCTCGGAGGCGGAGATCGAGGAGCTGGTGGGCCTGCTGCCGGCGCCGGCCAAGCGGACGAAGCCGAAGCCCGTGCTGCATCGCGAGGTCCAGGGCAAGAACCTGGCGGACCTCCATGAGATCGCGCAGGCCGAGAAGGTCGAGCTGAAGGACGGCAGGAACCGGCGCGATCTCCTGTGGGAGATCACGGCCCGCAGGTTGCGCGAGCGCGTGCCGGTGATCGTGGAGGGCGTCGTGGACGTGCAGGAAGGGGTCACGTTCCTGCGCTCGCCCGTGACGGACTACATCCCCGGCAGCGACGACATCGTGATGCCGCCGACGATCGTGCAGCGTTTCGCGATCGTTCCGGGGATGACGATCAAGGGGCGCCTGCGGGTGCCGAAGGAGGGCGAGAAGTACTTCGCGGTGACGGAGGTCGACGAGATCGATCGCCACCCGCCGGAGAACGTCAAGACGCGCGCGCCGTTCAAGGAGCTCGTGCCGCTCTACCCCGAGCAGCGGATCATCCTCGAGGGGACGGAGAAGAACCCGCTCGAGATGCGGATCGTCGACCTGATCACGCCGGTCGGGCGCGGGCAGCGCGGATTGATCGTCGCTCCGCCGCGGACGGGCAAGACGGTGCTGCTGCAGATGCTCGCGAACTCGATCGTGAAGAACGCGCCGGACGCCCACCTGATCATCCTGCTCGTCGACGAGCGGCCCGAGGAGGTGACCGACTTCGAGCGGATGATCCCCGAGGGCCAGCGCGAGATCATCAGCTCGACCTTCGACGAGCCGGCGGCGAGGCACTTGAAGGTCGCCGAGATGGTGATGCACAAGGCGAAGTCGCTGGTCGAGGCCGGCGAGCACGTCGTGATCCTGCTCGACTCGATCACGCGCCTCGCGCGCGCGAGCAACGTCGAGGCGCCGAGCAACGGGAAGCTCCTGTCGGGCGGGATGGACGCGACGGCGCTGCAGTTCCCGAAGCGCTTCTTCGGCGCCGCGCGCAACATCGAGGGCGGCGGATCGCTGACGATCCTCGCGACGGCCCTGATCGAGACGGGCTCGAAGATGGACGAGCTGATCTTCGAGGAGTTCAAGGGCACGGGCAACATGGAGCTCGTTCTCGACCGGCGCTTGTCGGACCGGCGGATCTACCCCGCGATCGACATCAATCGCTCGGGGACGCGGAAGGAAGAACTCCTCTTCACGCCCGAGGAGATCAAGCGGATCTGGATGCTGCGGAAGGTCCTGAACGAGATGGATCCGGTCGAGGCGATGGAGATGCTCGTGCAGAAGATGAAGAAGACGCGGGTGAACGCGGAGTTCCTGATGTCGATCGGGTGATCGATCTCACCCCATCCACCCGCCACCATTCATGTCGATGCCCTGACCCGTGACGCCGCGTGCGTCGCGCGACAGCAACCACGCCACGCAACCGGCGACGTCCTCCGGGACATTCATCCGGCCGAGCGGCACCTCGGCCATCGCGGCCTCGCGCGCCTTCTCGACGCTCGTCCCCATCCCCTTCGCCATGCTCTCGAGCCCTTCGCGGGCCATCGCCGTCTCCACCCAGCCGGGGCACACCGCGTTCACCTGCACGTTCGACGGCGCGAGCTCCATCGCCAGCGCGCGCACGAGGCCCAGGAGGCCAGCTTTCGAAGTGCAGTAGCCCGTATAGCCGGCCACGCCGATCCGGCCGAGGATCGAGGCGATCACGACGAGGTGCCGCGCTTCCGGTCCCTTCGCGAGGTGTCGCTCCGCGGCGCGCAGGCACGAGTAGGTCCCCGTCAGGTTCGTCGCGATGATCTCGTCGAAGCGATCCCTGGCTCCCGGCGAGTTCCCTCCGCCCACCCCCGCGTTCGCGACCAGCGCCCGGATCGGGCCGAGCTTCGCCGCGGCCTCCGCGAAGCGCGCGTCGACGGCCAGACGATCCTGGATGTCGAGCGGGGCGGACGTCGTCTCGGCACCCCCGAGCTTCCGGATCTCCTGGGCGACCTCGTCGAGCCTCGCCGGATTGCGCGCCAGGAGCGTGAGCTTCGCCCCCTCCCCCGCCAGCCGCAGCGCGATCGCACGCCCGATCCCCGTCCCCGCGCCCGTGACCACGACGTGCCAGCCCGTGAATCGACCCTCCTTCTGGTTCATGGGCGCATTCTGCGCGCCGGGGACCGGAAATCGAAGCCACGGCACCCGCAAGGCGAATCGAATCCTCTTCGGCCGGCATCGGTAGCCTGAAAGCCATGACTCCCCCCCTCGCGCAGGCCCGGATCGAGAGCCTCCTGGAGCACTCGTCCTGGATCCGCGGCCTCGCCGCGCAGCTCGCGAGCGATCCCGGCACCGCCGACGACCTCGTCCAGAAGACCTGGCTCGCGGCTCTGCAGCGCCCGCCCGAGTCGTCGCGCGATCCCCGCTCGCTGCGCCGCTGGCTCGCCGCGGTCCTGCGGAACTTCGCGCACCAGGAACACCGCGGCGCCGGCCGCCGCGGCGTGCACGAGGCCCAGGCCGCGCTCCCGTCGGCGCAGCCTTCGACCTTCGACGTCGTGGCGCGCGCCAGCGTCCAGCGCGAGGTCGTCCAGGCCGTGCTCGCTCTCGACGAGCCCTACCGCACCACGATCCTCCTGCGTTTCTTCGACGGCCTCCCGCCGCGCACGATCGCGAAGGAAATGCGTGTCCCGGTCGACACGGTCCGGACACGCGTCGCGCGCGGCCTCGCGCGCCTGCGAGAGATCCTCGACGAGGGCCGCGGCGGCGACCGCACGGCCTGGCTCGGAGCGCTCGTCCCGTTCCTCCGCGCACCCTCCTCCATCCTCCCAACCAACCCCGGCGCCCCAGGCGCTCTCGGAGCCACACTCGTGAACGCCAAGATCCAGATCGCAGCCGCAGCCGTCCTCGTCGGCGGAGCCCTGAGTCTCTACTTCGCGACCCGGCCGGTGACCGAGGCGACCGGAATCGCCCCGCCGGCCGTCTCGGCCGCCGACGCGGCTTCCGGGCCCTCGCCCGAGCCGGGCTCCTCG
>JBJXFB010000140.1:0-21838 GCA_046155895.1 Planctomycetota bacterium
GGAGGACTGGACTCATGGAGCCGGTGAAGGTGGCGGCCGCGCGTGGCCGCCACGGCCGCGCGCTGCTAGCCTATCCGCCCTCGTACGCGCGTAGAAGCCGCACGATCGCGCCTCCATGGAAGAGACCAGAGCGGACCGTCCGCCGATGCCAGCGGCAGTTCCCGACGCGGGCGAGAAGATCGAGCGGCCGCCGCGATCCGAGGTCGAGCGCGACGAGCTCTTCGCTCGCGTCGCCTCCGGACTCGCCCACGAGATCAAGAACCCGCTCTCGACCATGGCGATCAACCTGGCGCTGCTCGAGGAAGAATGGGGCGGCGCGCGCGGCCAGGGGGAGCCGCGCTCCGAGCCCACGGCGCGCGAGAAACGCTGCCAGAAGCGCATCTTGACGCTCCAGCGCGAGGTCCAGCGTCTCGAGACCATCGTCGAGGACTTCCTGCGCTACGCCCGGGGCGGGGTGATCGACCGCGCGCCGCACGACCTCGCCCAGCTCGTGCGCGAAGTGCTCGACTTCGTCGAGCCGGAGGACACGCGCGCGGGGATCCGCCACCACGCCGAGCTCCCCTCCGGCCTGCCGCTCGTGATGATCGATCCGATCGCGCTCCGCCAGGCGATCCTGAACCTCTTCGTGAACGCCAGGCAGGCGATGCCGATGGGGGGCGAGCTGATCGTCCGCCTGCGGCGCCAGGGGAACTTCGTCGAGCTCTCCACCACGGACACGGGCGTCGGGATGTCCCCCGAGGACCTCGAACGCTGTTTCGAGCTCTACTATTCCACCAAACGCGAGGGCACCGGCCTGGGACTCTCCACGACCAAGCGCATCGTCGAGGAGCACGGCGGCCGGATCCACGTCCTGTCCGAGCCCGGGCGGGGGACGAGCTTCTCCGTGTTCCTCCCGCTGCCCGTCGAGATCCACCACACGCCGTGAAGCCCGAGCCGAAGCCCGTCCGGGTCCTGATCGCCGACGACGAGGTCTCGCACGCCGAGGCCCTCGCCGACGGCTTGGAGATGGACGGCTACCGCTGCCAGTTCGTCCACTCCGGGCGCGAGGCGATCACGCGGATCTCGGAGGCGAGCTTCGACGCCGTGCTGACCGACCTCGTGATGCCCGACGTGTCGGGCATCGAGGTCCTCAAGGAGGCGCGCCGCCTGCAGCCCGACGCGGTGGTGCTGCTCGTCACGGGGCACGAGTCGGTCAGGACCGCCGTCGACGCGCTGCGCCACGGCGCGGCGGACTACCTGACCAAGCCGGTCGACCTGGCGGAGCTCCGTGCGCGGCTCGCCCGCGCGGTCGAGTCGGGTCGCCTGCGGCGCGACCACCTCGAGCTGCAGCGCCAGATCGACAAGCGCTTCGGCTTCGAGGGGATCCTCGGCAGCTCTCCGCAGATGCGCCGCGTGTTCGAGATCCTCGGCCAGGTCAGCAACACGAACGCGACCGTGCTCGTCACGGGCGAGAGCGGCACCGGCAAGGAGCTCGTCGCGCGGGCGATCCACCAGAACAGCCCGCGCGCGCAGGAGCACTTCGTCGCCGTGAACTGCGCGGCCTTGTCCGAGAGCCTGATCGAGTCCGAGCTCTTCGGGCACGTGAAAGGCGCCTTCACGGGCGCCGTGTCGGCCAAGGAGGGGCGCATCGTGTACGCCGACGGCGGCACGCTGTTCCTCGACGAGGTCGGCGACATGGCGCTGGCGACGCAGGCGAAGCTCCTGCGGGTCCTCGAGACGCGCGAGGTGCAACCCGTGGGCGGCAACCAGCTCCAGAAGGTGGACATCCGGCTGATCGCGGCCACGAACCGCGACCTCATGGGGATGGTGCGCCAGGGGACCTTCCGCGAGGACCTGCTCTATCGGCTGCGAGTCGTGGCGGTCGAGATGCCGCCCCTGCGGGAGCGCAAGGGCGACATCCCGCTGCTCATCGACCACTTCGTGCAGGAGCTCTCCGCGCAGCACGGCCGCGCGGTGCGCGGGATCGCGCCCGAGGCGCGCACGGCGCTCCTGCGCTACGACTGGCCGGGCAACGTCCGCGAGCTGCGCAACACGCTCGAGAGCATGGTGCTGCTCGCCCGCGGCGGGATCCTCTCGCTCGAGGACGTCCCCGATTCCGTCCGCGCGAACGAGGCGCAGGCCCCCTCGCGCGGCCGCCACGATCTGGTCGGACGCTCGCTCGCGGAGGTCGAGCGCGACCTGATCCGGGAGAACCTCAAGGCCTTCGACGGCAACCGGGAGAAGACGGCCAAGGTCCTGGGGATCGGGGAGCGGACGCTGTACCGCAAGATCAAGGAGTACGGGCTCTAGACCGGCGCTGCCAATGCGGCAGGGCCGCGGACCCGGCGCGTGCGCCGCTGCCAGTCTGACAGCGGAGACCACTCGGGTGCATTGCCTAAGCCTCTTGTAATAAAGGTCTTGCGTTGACGGCAGGACTGGCACGGATCTTGGAATTCCGGGGGCCATGAGCAAGAGCAAGATCATCGGCATCGACCTGGGAACCACGAACTCCGTCGTCAGCGTGATGGAGGGCGGGACGCCCGTCGTCATCACGAACGCGGAGGGCGCGCGCACGACGCCTTCGGTCGTCGCCTTCCTGTCCGACGGCTCGAAGCTCGTCGGGGCCCCGGCCCGGCGCCAGGCGGTGACCAATCCGACGCGCACGGTGGCCTCGATCAAGCGTTTCATGGGCCGGCGCCACCACGAGGTCGCCGCGGAGGAGAAGAACGTCGCCTACAAGCTCACGGGAGGGGCCGACGAGCTCGTCAAGGTCGACATCGACGGCAAGAAGTTCACCCCGCCGGAGATCAGCGCCGCGGTGCTCGGCTACCTCAAGGAAGCCGCGGAGGCCTACCTCGGCGAGAAGATCACGCGGGCCGTCATCACGGTGCCGGCCTACTTCAACGACAGCCAGCGCCAGGCGACCAAGGACGCGGGCACGATCGCAGGCCTCTCGGTCGAGCGGATCATCAACGAGCCCACGGCGTCCGCGCTGGCGTTCGGGCTCGACAAGAACAAGTCCGGGCGCGTGGCGGTGTTCGACTTCGGCGGCGGCACCTTCGACATCTCGATCCTCGAGATCGGCGACGGCGTGTTCGAAGTGCTGGCGACCAACGGCGACACGCACCTCGGCGGCGACGACTTCGACAAGGCGCTGATCGACCACGTCGCGGAGGAGTTCAAGAAAACGAGCGGCATCGACGTCCGCAAGGACCCCATGGCGATGCAGCGGCTCAAGGAAGCCTGCGAAAAGGCCAAGATCGACCTCTCCTCGACGGCGCAGACCGACGTGAACCTCCCGTTCATCACGGCCGATGCCTCGGGCCCCAAGCACCTGCAGATGCCGATCACGCGCGCCAAGTTCGAGGCGCTGATCGAGCCCCTGGTCGACCGCGCCAAGGGTCCCTGCCTCCAGGCCCTCAAGGACGCCGGTCTCGACGCGAAGAAGATCGACGAGGTGATCCTGGTCGGCGGCAGCACGCGCGTGCCGTGCATCGCGGACCTCGCCAAGAAGATCTTCGGCCGCGAGCCGAACCGCAGCATCAACCCCGATGAAGCCGTCGCTCTCGGCGCGGCGATCCAGGGCGGGATCCTGGCCGGCGAGGTCAGCGACGTCGTCCTCCTGGACGTCACGCCGCTCTCGCTCGGCATCGAGACCCTCGGCGGCGTCTTCACCAAGCTGATCGAGAGGAACACGACCATCCCGACCTCCAAGAGCCAGGTCTTCTCGACCGCGAGCGACAGCCAGCCGAGCGTGGAGATCCACGTCCTCCAGGGCGAGCGCGAGTTCGCCCGGGACAACCGCACGCTGGGCAAGTTCCACCTCGACGGCCTCGCTCCCGCTCCGCGCGGCATGCCGCAGATCGAAGTGACCTTCGAGCTCGACGCCAACGGCATCCTGAACGTCAAGGCGATCGACAAGGGAACGCAGAAGCAGCAGACGATCCGCATCGAGTCCTCGTCCGGCCTCTCCAAGGACGAGATCGAGAAGATGCGGCGCGACGCCGAGACCCACGCGAAGGAGGACAAGGAGCGACGCGAGCTCGTCGACCTGAAGAACCAGGCCGACCACGTGATCCACACGACCGAGAAGCAGCTCGCGGAGCACCGCAGCAAGCTCCCCGAGGCCGACGCGAGTGCGATCGAGGCCGCGACCGAGGCCCTCAAGAAGGCCAAGGACGGCGAGGACAGGAACGCGATCCAGCGCGCGCTGACCGAGCTCGCGACGAAGGCGCAGAAGCTGGGCGAAGCGATCTACAAGCAGTCCGCGCCGCAAGGCGGCGGCGAGACGCCGCCCGGTGCCAAGTCCGGTGGCGGGCCGGAAGCGCCCAAGTCGAGCGACGAGCCGGTCGACGCGGACTTCGAGGTCAAGGCCTAGTCCGGGGGCGCTCCCCAGTCCGATCCGACTCGGATCCGCCACCAGGCGAGGCCGAGGAAATCCGCTTGGGCGCGGCGAGCGCCGGCGAGGTCGGGCAGGCTGCTCTCGGGCGACATGCTCTCGCGGTTCGCCAGCAGGAGACCGACCTGGAACGCGGCGAGCGTCACGACACAGGCGGCGACGAGAACCCCGTCCTTCAGGACCTGCCGACGGACTCGCGCGTGGCGTTCCTCCGGCGCAATCCGGGGTCCCGCTCCCTGCACTCGGCACGGCATCGTAGGGAGTCGCACGTGCGGTTCGAGCACTTGCGCACGACCTGGGTGCCGCCTGGCCGCTGACGCTTCGTCGAAGCCTCCAGGGAGAAGCGGCACAGCGGTTGCTCTCCCTCCCGCGTCTTCGAGTCCGCCGGGGGGTCATGTCTGCCAGGTCGTGCCCCTCGGCGGCACTCGTTCCCGCGACCGTGTCGGCGTTGTGACCGATCGGGAGCCGGGCTACCCTCCCCGCCGATTGATCGCCGCCAAGCACCTCTCGCGCCGCTTCGGCGGGCTCCTCGCCCTCGACGACGTCTCGTTCGACATCGGCCGGGGGGAGGTCGTGGGGTTCCTGGGGCCCAACGGGGCGGGGAAGACGACCGCCATGCGGATCCTGACGGGCTACCTGCCCGCGACTTCGGGCTCGGCGAGCGTCGCCGGCTTCGACGTGCTGTCGCAGGGCCTCGAGGTCCGGAAACGGATCGGCTACCTGCCCGAGAGCGTGCCCCTCTACCGCGAACACCGGGTCGGGGAGATGCTCGCCTTCCACGCCCGCCTGCACCGGATGCGGCGCGCCGACCGCAGGAAGCGCATCGACGAGGTCCTGGAACGAGTCGGCGTCAAGGATCGGGAGCGCGACCTGATCGGGGGCCTCTCGCGCGGCCTCAAGCAGCGCGTCGCGCTGGCGATCGCTCTCCTGCACGATCCCGAGGTCCTCGTCCTCGACGAGCCCACGAGCGGGCTCGACCCGATCCAGCGCCTCGAGGTCCGGGCGCTGCTCGCCTCCCTGGCGGAGCGGCGGACCGTCCTCCTCTCCTCGCACATCCTCCCCGAGATCGAGGCCTCCTGCCCGCGGGTCATCGTGATCCACCGCGGGCGGATCGCCGCGGACGGCGCGCCGGCCGACCTCGTAGCGAAGCTCTCGGGTGCCAGCTTCGTGCGCGTCGAGGCGGTCGTCGGACCGGACCGCGAGAAGGCCCTGCGCCTCCTGCGCTCGATCCCGGGAGTGGCGGAAGTCGTCGACCGCGGGCGCCTGGGCATCCACGAAGTCCTCGACCTCCGCTGCGACGGCGACCTGCGCGAGGACGTCGGCGCGATCGCCGCGCAGCAGGGCTGGGCGCTGCGCGAGTTGTCGTGGCGCCGTCCGAGCCTCGAGCAGATCTTCTCGCGCCTGACGATCGGGCGCGAGCCCGATCCGGGTCCGCCGGACGCTCCGGCCGGGGCCGTCGCGCCGCCTGCGCCTGCCGCCGCCCCCGCGCGCAAGCCGATCTACAACCTGAATCCCTTCGAGCGGCGCGGGGGCCCGCCCGGGCCGTGAGGGGGCTGCTGCCGATCTGGAGGCGGGAACTCGCCGCGCTGTTCCTCGGGCCGCTGGCGTGGACGCTGCTCTGCCTGGCGTACCTGTTCGTCGGGCTGAACTTCGTCGAGCAGCTGAAGCGGGGCGGCGGCGACGTCGACCAGGCCCTCCGCTACGCGCAGGTCCTGACCTTCTACGTCGCCGTGTTCGCCGCGCCGCTCGTCACGATGCGGATGATCAGCGAGGAATCGCGCGCAGGACTCCTGGAGTACCTGCTCACGGCCCCCGTCTCCGACGCGGCGGTCGTCACGGGGAAATTCCTCGCGGCGACCTCCTTCTTCGCGATCCTCGCGGCGGTCGTGTTCGTGCAGGCGCTCGCGCTCTCCTGGCAGGGCGTCCCGCCCGATCCCGGGACGCTCGTCGCCGGCTGGCTCGGCGTCGTGCTCGCCTCGGGGCTCTTTTGCGCGATCGGCCTCTTCGCCAGCAGCCTGACCTCGATCCCGCTCGTCGCCGCCTTCGCCGCGGTCGTGCTCGACATCGTCCTGGTGCTCGCCCCGCAGCTCGCGCGCCTCTCGCCGGAGGCCTGGGTCGGCCGCGCGGTGTCCCGGATCGACGTCACCGACCACCTCTCGGGTTCGTTCCTGCGCGGCTCGATCGACAGCGCGCACGCCGTGTTCTTCCTGGCGTGGACGGGGCTGTTCCTCTTCTTCTCCGTGCGCTCGATCGAGATGCGGAGGTGGAATTGAAGCCCGCCGAGACCACGGCGATGGGCCGCTCCGCGCGCGCCAGGATCGCCTCCCAGGTCGCGCTGACCGTGATCCTCGCCGCGCTCGCGGCGTCGCTCCTGGTCTGGATCGCGGAACGGCCGGGCTTGCGCGCGCGCTTCGACTGGACCGAATCGGGCCGGAACACGCTCGATCCCGCCTCGCACACCGTCCTCGAGCGCCTCGGGGGCGACGTCGACATCGACGTCTTCTTCACGCCGATGGGCGAGTTCCTCGGCCCCATCGGCTACGACGTCCAGGCGCGCACGCTCGACCTCCTCGCCCTCCTGCGCAACGCGGGAGGCGGCCGGATCCGGATCCGCGATCACGAGCTCTCGACGGCGGCCGGGAAGGAGGCCGCGCTGGCGCGCATGCAGGAGCTGTCCTTGCGCGACATCGTCCCCGGCGGCGTCGTGGCCGTCTCGCTCGGATCCCGCCGAGCCGTACTCCGCGTGCGCGGCGATCTGGCCGACATCGATCCGGGCGATCCGCGCGGCCAGTTCGGCGCTCCCCGTCCTCCGCGGGTCGACCTCTTCCGCGCCGAGGAAGCGCTGGTCAGCGCGCTCCTCCAGGTGGGACAGGGCGAGACCTTGCGGGCGCTCTTCAGCTCCGGCCACGGCGAGCCCGATCTCGAGGACGCGGGGCTCGGGGGGCTGTCCCAGCTGCGCACCGGCCTCCTCGGCGGCGGATTCGAGGTCGACCGCTGGGACGGAGAGCGCAGCGGGAAGATCCCCGACGACTGCGCCGTCCTCGCGATCGTCGGGCCCGAGCAGCCCTTCACGCCGCTCGAGATCGAGGCGGTCCGCGACTTCGTCGAGGGCGGCGGGAGACTGGTCGCCGCGCCCGGCCGGAGCGCGCTGGCGGACGAGGGCGGGCTCCCCGCGCTCCTTCTTCCGTACGGAATGCGCATCGTGACGGACGGTGTGGTCGCGGCGCCGCGCGCGACGATCACCGGCCAACCGCTGACCGGCATCCCCGACTGCGCGCTCGTGCGCGTCTGGAGCGACGGGATGGCGGGCATGAGCCCCGTGACCGAGGCGCTCCGGCGTGCGGACCGTTTCGTCGACATGCCTTTCGCGCGCAGCCTCGTGCGCGGCCCGACACCTCCGGGCGGCTCGGTGCTCACGATCCTGCAGACCGGCGACGAGACCTGGCGCGACCTGGACGCGCCGGGATTCGGGCACGACTGGAGGAAGACCCCCGAGGAGGAGCGCGGACCCTTCGCGCTCGCGATGACCGCGATCCTGCCGCCGATCCGCCCGGCGCGGGCGGCGCCGGGCGCCCGCAAGGACGAGCCGGCGATCGACCAGCCCGAGACGCGCATCGTGTGCCTGGGATCCGCCGCCGCGTTCGCCAACCAGAGCTCGGAGGTCGACCTCGATCTCCTGCTGGCCGCGTTCGACTGGGCCGCTTCGCGCGATTTCCGCGTCCACGTCAGTCCCAGGAGCCAGGTCTCCCGCCGGATCGACGTCGCCGGCGGCGCCGCGCTCGCCCGCGTGTACCTCGTCGCGGTCCTGGTTCTCCCGGGCCTGTGCCTGGCCCTCGGCTGCTTCACGTGGTGGAGGAGGCGCCGCCGGTGAGCCGCACGACCCTGTGGGTGCTGATCGGGCTCGTCTCGCTCCTCGGCCTGGCCGCGTGGAGGCAGCTCGCCGTCGAGGGCCGCCAGGCGCAGGAGAGCGAGGTCCGCCTGTTCGCGGGCGTCGATCCCGCGCGGGTCGAACGCATCCGCGTCGAGCACCTCGTCCGCAGCCTGCACGTCGTCTTCCAGCGCGGAGAGGGCGGGCGCTGGTCCATGATCGAGCCGCATTCGGCGCCCGCCAACCAGGGTCTCGTCGAGCATCTCTTCCAGACCGCGCTCGAGCGCCGCGGGGCGCCGATCCCGGAGGCGCGTGCGGAGGATCTCGGGCTCGATCCGCCGCGGGTCATCCTCGAGATGGAGGAAGCGATCGAGGGGGGGACGCGCCGGACGCGGCTCGATCTCGGCTCGATCGATCTCGACGGAGCGCACCTGGCCGTCCGCGCCGGCGGGCGGATCCTGCGCACCTGGCGCGATCTCGACACGACGCTCGACCACGGGCTCGAGGACTTCATGAGCCACGAGATCGTGGACGTCTCGCCCCTGGAGGTCGTCGAGGTCCACCGCCGCGGAGCGATTCCGCGCGCGGGGGAGGCCGAGGCTCGAGACGTCTCCTTCGACGCGCAGCTCGAGGAAGGGGCCTGGCGCCTGACGAGCCCGTACTCGGCCGCGCTCGATCCGCAGGGCTCCGCGCTGTTCGTGCAGAGCGTCACGGTGCTGCGCGTCGAGTCCTACGCCGACTTCGGGAGGCGGCTCCTGGCCGATTTCGGGCTCGATCCGCCCGAGCTCTCGATCAAGCTGGGAACGGTCTCCGCCAAGGCGTTCACGATCCGTTTCGGCCGGCCGGAGCACCGGGAGGGCGCGACCTGGTACGCCTCCGCCGAGGGGATGCCGTACGTGTGGGTCGTGGGAGGCCGCGCGGTCGAGCTCTATGCCGCGCCGATCGAGGAGTTCCTCGACCACGCGCTGACGCGGATCCCGGTCAGCGCGGTCGACGCGGTGTCGATGGAGCTCGACGGACGCGAGCTCAAGCTCTGGCTCGAGCGGCCCAACGAGCTCGAGAAGCCGCGCTGGATGGTGTCGGAACGCCCCGAGCGCGGAGCCGCGTCCACGCCCGCCCTCGAGGCCGATCGCAACCAGGTCGAAGACCTGCTCGGCGCGATCGCGCGCGTCGAGTTCGCGAGCTTCGACACGGCCGGAAGCCTCGCGGAGGCGGAGATCCGCGGCTCGATGGTCGTGCAGACCGGCGATCTGCGGCAGGGCGGGATCATCGGCGGCGAGGTCGAGGGGGCCGAGGGAGGAGCGGCGCTGCGCGTGCAGCGAATGGGGGATTCGATCGTCGGGCTCGTCGATCCGGCGATCCTCGAGGTGATGACGACTCCCGCGCGGAGCCTGTGGCGCCTCGTGGTCGTCGAGCTCGTCGAGATCGAGCAGCAGGAGCTCTCGCTGAAGCGCGGAGAGGTGTCGAAGCGGTACGTGCGCGGGTCGAAGGGGCTCTGGACGCTGCCGGACCTCCAACTCGAGGCGAAAGAGCTGCACGCCGTGCTCGACGGGCTGATGATCGTGCGCGCGAGCAAGCACGTGGCGGCGGAGTCGACAGTCTCTCTCACGGATCCGATCGAGGTGGAAGCGACGTCGACGATCGGAACCAAAGTGAAGTTCGTCGTGGGGAGGGTGGAAGGGGAGGCGCAGGTGGAGTTCGAGGGGCGAAGAGCGGTCCTGAAAGATCAGGACCTCCATGCGCGCCTCGCTGCGATCCTGGATCGCGGTTAGCGTGGTGGCTCGCGAAGGAGAGGTGTCTCGATGAGAACTTCGGCTGTCCTCCTCCTGGCCATCGGAACCTATGGCGCGGGGCTCATCTCCGCGCGGCTGCTGTTTCATTCGGACCACGATGGAGTGGTGGCGTCTCGGCTCGTCGACGATGCTCTCCGGATCCAGACCTTTGACGCGCCCGTTCGTTCAACCGCTTCGGAGCCGCCGGCCCTGGAGATGCCCGATAGCCGCGTGCCGGCGTTGACCGAGCGCCCTCCAGATCCACCGCCCCCCGTCCTGCCCGCCGAAGCGCCGAAGCAAGTCTCGACGATCGACCCCTCCGATCCACGCACGCTGCCCGAAGGCACGTTGGCCGATATGAAGATGAAGAAGGATGCCGTGGAGGAGTTCCTCCTCGAACGCACGCTTCCCATCCTGATGCAGCGTTTCGATGACGGACTCTCCGAGGCGGTCGCGTACGGGGACACCTACAGCCCCACGGACTACGAGCCAATGCGAACCACGATCTACGCGGTGCAACAGAGGCCGGGGGAACCGTGGTATCGCGCCGTCTTGCCCCGCGAGCAGTACCCGGATCTCTACGTCTACAAGGACGAGGTGTACCGGTTGGAGAATGCGGTCCTGGAACGGGAGAGGGCGGAGGCTCGGGAGCGCGCGAAAGCTCGCAAGTAGCGGGATGTCGTGAGATGGAAGCCGCGGGTGGTCGAGATGCGGCTGGACTCGAGTCGTTCCCGTCTCCTCGAGACTCTCTGCACCCTCCGCTGCCTGTGAGCCGAATTCCCCGGGTGGCGTGATCGCGAGCGCTTCCTCGAGGCGAGCCGACTCGACTCGCGCTAGGAGAAGCGAAGCCCCCCTTCTCGGTTGTGCGCGGATTCAAGTTCGGAGGGCGAGGGATCGAGTCGTCCCGGTGTGCTCGAGACTCTGGGCACCCTCGGCTGTCTCTGAGCAGAGTCTACGCGCGCGCCGGGACCGCGAGTGCTCGTTCGAGGCAACCGGCTCGACTCGCGCCAGCAGATGCGAAGCAGCTCTTCTCGATTGTGCGCCGATTCAAGTTCGAAGCGTGCGAACGCTCGAGATCTTCAGGATTCTGCGTGACCCCGCGACTCGACGCGTCGTCCCAGAGGACGAGAGGAGATTCTCCGCATGCCCCGCTACCGCCGAAAGATCCGTCAGCACGAGCTCACGTTCCGGACATGGGGCGGAGCGCGGGACGGTGCCGGCAGGAAACGGTCGAGCGCCCGCTCTCGAGTTCCTCACGTCGAGCGTTCGCACCACAATGCCCGCGTCCCGCTCCACGTGACGCTCCGCCTGAACGAAAGACTCCCGAGTCTGCGCGGACACCTGGTTCGTTCACGAGTCCTGCGCGCGTTCGGGGACGGTCGCGAGCGCTTCGGGCTCCGTCTGAACCAGTTTTCTCTCCAATCGAACCACATCCATCTGATCGTCGAGGCCGATGACCGGCGCGCCCTCTCCCGCGGCATGAAGGGAATCACCGTTCGCGTGGCCCGGACTCTCAATCGTCTGTGGAAGCGGAAGGGAAGTGTCTTTTCCGACCGCTTCCATGCACGGCCGCTCCGAACGCCGCGCGAAGTGAGATCCGCGCTCTTGTACGTCCTGAACAACGCCAGGCACCACGGCATGCGTTCGATGGGAGTGGATCCCTGCTCATCGGGTCCGTGGTTCGACGGGTGGCGGCAGGGAATCGTTCTCGAGGGAGACGGACCCGGAGCGCGAGCGAAGACCTGGTTGTTGCGCGAGGGGTGGCGTCGTCACGGCCTCATCGGGATTCAGGAGGTTCCCCGCAGCCATCGAGAAGGAGAGCGAGCATGCCGGGTGAGGCCCCTGCGAAGCCTCGGACGTCGAACCGGGCTTCCCAAGCTCGGAACCGAGCTGCTGCCACGAACGCCTTGCGGGAGGACCATTGCATCCGCTCTGCGCGGTCCCTAACGTTCCCCTAACGGTCATGAAGGGCGTCCAGGGCATCGCCAAGCAGCTGAAGGCTCACCCGCGCTTCGGGCCGAGCTTCGCGCGTTGGCACTCGATCCCGCCGCGTCCGGCGCGCACGGAGGCGTTCCCGGCGTCGCTCGACCCGCGACTCGTCGATCTCTACCGCTCGCGCGGCATCGAGGAGCTCTACGAGCACCAGGCGCGCGCGATCAGGGCGGCGCTCGAAGGGCGCGACGTCCTCGTCTCCACGCCCACGGCCTCCGGCAAGACGCTCTGCTACGCCATCCCCGCGCTCCAGCGCCTGCTCGACTCGAACGGCTCCGCGCGCTCCCTCTTCCTCTTCCCCACGAAAGCGCTGTCGCAGGACCAGTCCGCCGGCCTCTGCTCTCTCGTCGAATCCCTCGGCCAGCCCTGGCACGCCTTCACCTACGACGGCGATACTCCGCCCTCCGTCCGCCGCACGCTGCGCGACCGCGGACATCTCGTCCTCACGAACCCCTACATGCTCCACGCGGGCATCCTGCCGAACCACGCCAAGTGGTCGGAGCTCTTCCGCGACCTCCGCACCATCGTCGTCGACGAGGTCCACACCCTCGGCGGCGTCTTCGGCTCGAGCGTGGCGAACGTCCTGCGCCGCCTTGTCCGCATCGCGCGCCACTACGGGAGCGATCCGCGCTTCGTCCTGTGCTCCGCCACGCTCGCCGAGCCGGCGGCGCACGCCCGCCGTCTCCTCGGGCGCGAAGTCCTGGTCGTCGACGAGGACGCTTCGCCCGCGGGGGAGCGCATCTTCGGCGTCTACAACCCGCCGATCCTGAATCCCGTCGCGGGTCTGCGCGCCAATGCGCTCGAGGAAGCGCGCGAGCTCGCGCCGCTCCTGTGCGGGCGCGACCACCAGACGATCTTCTTCTGCGGCCGGAGGACGGCCGTCGAGGTCCTCACGCGCTACCTCAAGGAGGGCGCCGCGAACCTCGGGCTCGCGCCGGAGGCGATCCGCGGCTACCGCGGCGGCTACCTGCCCAATCTCCGGCGGGAGATCGAGGACGGCCTGCGCTCCGGCGCCGTCAAGGTCGTCGTCTCGACGAACGCCCTCGAGCTCGGCATCGACGTCGGCGCGCTCGACGTCGCCGTGCTCGTCGGCTACCCGGGCTCGCAGGCCTCCTTCTGGCAGCGCGCGGGCCGCGTCGGCCGGCGCGGGAAGCCCAGCCTCGTGGTCCAGATCGCGCGCTCGGAGCCGGTCGACCAGTACCTCGCGCGGCACCCCGAGTACCTCTTCGGCGCGCCGAAGGAGCGCATCGGCCTCGACCCCGACAACCTCGTGATCCTCTCCGAGCAGCTGAAGTGCGCCGCGTTCGAGCTGCCCTTCCGCGCACGCCACGACAGCGAAGGGCTCGACGACGCCGCGTACGGGAAGGTCGCGGAAGCCCGCCCCGTCCTCGACTACCTCGCCGAGGAGTCGCGCTTCCTCTCGCGCCGCGGCGACGCCTGGTACTGGATGGCCGACGCCTACCCCGCGCAAGACGTCTCGCTCGACGGCGAGGAGCCCGACAACGTCCTCATCCTCGACGCGGACACCAAGAAGGCCGTGGGGGAGATCGATCGCGCGGGCGCGCTCACGAGCGTCCACGACGGAGCGATCTACCAGGTCGAGGGCGAGACCTGGATCGTCGAGCGCTTCGACCACAAGAACCGCCGCGCCTACGTGCGCGCGGTCGAGACGGACTACTTCACCGAAGCCGAGGTCGACACGGAGCTGCGCGTGCTGCGGCGCGAGGCGCTGCGGGAGCGCTCGCGGCAGGACGGGCTCGGTGACGCCTCGATCTGGCGCGCCGAGGTGCACGTGACGAGCGTCGCCACGCAGTACAAGAAGATCCGCTACTACACGCGTGAAAACGTCGGCGCGGAGGACATCCACCTGCCTCCCGAGGAGATCGACACCGAGGCCTTCGTCCTGTGCCTCTCCGACGAGACGGCGGCCGACCTCGGGCTCTCCGCCGGCGACCGCGGATCCGCCTGGCACGGCCTCGGCAGCCTCTTGCGCCGCGTCGCGCCGCTCTTCCTGCGCTGCCAGCCGCGCGACCTCGGCGTCTCGACCCAGGTGCGCTCGCCCCACTTCCGCAGGCCCGCCATCTTCCTCTACGACGCCGTCCGCGGCGGCGTCGGGCTCTCCGAGCTCCTCTTCGCCGGCCACCGCGCGCTCTTCTCGGCCGCGCTCGACGTCGTCGCGCACTGCGCCTGCGGGCGCGGCTGTCCCGCCTGCGTCGGCCCGCCGGAGGAGGTCGGCGCCCTGGGGAAGGAGACGGCGCTCGCCGTGCTCGAGCACCTCGTGCGCGGACCCGAGCTGGCCATCGCGCAGGTGCCCGAGGAGGTGGCCGCGACTTGAGCGGAGAGGCCGTCCGGGACAGGCTCGCGCGCCTGCTGCGTTCGCCGCCCCCCGAGGCGAGCGTGGAATCGGTCGCCGACAAGCTGCGCGCGCGGGCGGCCCGCACGAAGCTCGCGGCGCCCGCCCTCCCCTCGGGCATCGCGTGCGAGCCCGACTCGGGCGTCCTGGCGCGGCGCGAGACGCTCGCGCCGGAGCACACGCACGGCGACTGGCGGCTCGCGGAGGCGCTAGGCGCCGATCCGCGCCCGCTGGCCCTCGTCGCGCACGATCCCGGCCTCGCGTCGGTCGACCTCGCGAGCGCGCTGTACCTCGACACGGAGACGAGCGGCCTCTCCGGCGGCGCGGGCACCTGGGTGTTCCTCGTCGGGCTCGGGAGCTTCCGCGACGGGCGCTTCGAGGTCTGGCAGGGGTTCCTGGCCGAGCCCGCGGAGGAGCGCGAGCTTCTCGCCGAGGCGGCGGCGAGGATCGCCAGCGCGAGCGCGATCGTCTCCTTCTTCGGCAAGTCGTTCGACCGACACCGCCTCGAGGACAAGATGCGGCTGCACGGGATCGCGCCGCCTTTCGCGGGCCGGCCGCACCTGGATCTCTACCATCCGCTGCGGCGCCTCTACGGATCCGGGTTCGCGGACGCGCGCCTCAAGACGCTCGAGCGCGGGCTGTGCGGCGTCGAGCGCGAGGACGACCTCCCCGGCTCGCGGGCCCCCGCGGCCTGGTTCGACTTCCTGCACGGGCGCAAGAGCGAGCTCGAGGGCGTGTTCCGCCACAACCGCGACGACGTGCTCTCGCTCGTCACGCTCGCCGCGCACCTCGCCCGGACGCTCGACGAGACGCGCGCGGACGGATCGCCGCTCGCCGGGCCGTCGGCGCCGCGGGCGCGAGGGATCGCGAAGTGCCTGGCGATCGCCCGCGAGCACGCTGGAGCGCTCGAGTGGTTCGCGCGTGCGGACGAGCGCGGAGGAGGAGCGCTTTCCGCCGCCGAGGAGCGCCTGCGCCGGCGCGCGCAGCGCTGCATCTCTCGCGCATCGTGAGTTCGACCGGGCCGCCGGATACGATCGCCGGCTTGCCTCCCCCTGCTCCCGTCGACGTCCTCGCCCACGTGCTGATCGCGCTCGTCGTGATCATCCTCGTCTCGCGCGGCCTCGGGTCGCTCTTCCGCCGCATCGGCCAGCCGCCCGTGATGGGGGAGATCCTCGGCGGCATCCTCCTCGGTCCCTCGCTCCTCGGGCGCGTCGCGCCGGACGCCTACGACTTCCTGCTGCCCCCCTCGGTCGCGCCCCACCTCGGCGTGCTCGCGCAGGTCGGGGTCATCCTCTACATGTTCCTCGTCGGGCTGCACCTCGACACGGGCGTCATCCGGCAGCGCACCAAGGCCTCGGTCGCGATCTCGCTCACGAGCATCCTCGCGCCGTTCCTCCTCGGGGCGGCGCTGGCGCTCGTCCTCCACCGGAAGTGGGCCGCTCCCGGCGCTCCGCTTCCCGTCTTCGCCCTCTTCCTCGGCGTCGCGATGTCCGTGACGGCCTTCCCGGTCCTCGCGCGCATCCTCAGCGACCGGAACATGAACCGGAGCCCGCTGGGCTCCCTGGCGCTCGCCTGCGCGGCGATCAACGACGTCACCGCCTGGTGCCTGCTGGCGCTGGTCGTCGGCGTGTCGCGCTCCGATCCCAGCCAGGTCCTCGTCACCGCGGGTCTGACCGCCGCGTTCATCGGGGTCCTCTACTTCGTCGTCCGTCCGCTCGCCGCGAGCTTCGTCGCCGCCCGCGGGCGGGCGCCCGAGCGTTCGCAGGGCACCCTGGCCGTCGCCTGCGTGGCGCTGCTCCTGTGCGCGCTCGTCACGGAGTCGATCGGCATCCACGCGCTCTTCGGCGCGTTCCTGCTCGGCGCGGTGATCCCGCACGACAGCCTGGTCGCGCGCGACATCCGCGGGAAGCTCGAGGACGCCGTCGTCGTGCTCCTCCTGCCCGTGTTCTTCGCGTTCACCGGGCTGCGCACCGAGCTCGGGCTCCTGGACGGTCCGGCGGAGTGGCTCACGTGCGGGGCCATCGTCGCCGTGGCCTCGGCGGGCAAGTTCGGAGGCACCTTCTTCGCCGCGCGCGCGACCGGATCCGCCTGGCGCGAGGCCGCGGAGCTGGGCGTCCTGATGAACACGCGCGGCCTGATGGAGCTCATCGTCCTCAACGTCGGGCTCGACCTGGGCGTCCTCTCGCCCTCGCTGTTCGCGATGTTCGTCCTGATGGCGCTCGTCACGACGCTCGCGACGACGCCGCTCCTGGAGCTTCTCGGCCGGGAGGCCCGGGCTCCCCGCTGAAGTGCCGGCGCAGCGCCTCCGGCAGCGCGATCTTCTCCTCCTCGAACACGCGCGCGGCGAGGCTCTCGACCGTGTCGCCGGCGCGCACCTCGATCCGCCGCTGGAGGAGCACGGGCCCGTGGTCGTATTCGTTGTCGACGTAGTGGACGGTGCAGCCCGTCTCCTTCACGCCGCTCGCGAGCACCGCCTCGTGCACGCGGTTCCCGTAAAACCCCTTCCCGCCGAAGGCCGGGAGGAGCGAGGGATGGATGTTCAGGACCCGGCCGATCCAGCGCTCCGGGACCCGGAGCAGGCGCAGGAAGCCCGCCATCACCGCGACCTCGCAGCCGAAGCTCTCGATCGCCGCGAACGCGTCGCGGGAGAACTCCTCGGGCGAGAGCTTGCGCTCGGGATCGATCACGACCGAGGGGATCCCGAGAAGCCCCGCCCGATTCAGCGCGAAAGCCTTGGGCGTGCTCGAGAGGACCAGGGCGATGCGTCCCCGCAGCTCGCCTCGCTCGATCGCGCCGGCGAGGTTCTCGAGCGATCGCCCGCCGCCCGAGACGAGCACGGCGATCGCGGGGCCCTCCCGGGCGCTCACGCCTCGACTTCCTGATCGCTCGCGGCGCGGGCGATCTCCGGGGCGAGCCGCACGAGGAGATCCTCCAGGCCCGGCGCGATCCGCTCCGCCGCCTCCACGATCTGCCGCAGGTCCACCTCGCCCTCTCCCCGGTCGGTGACGCACACGATGGCGAGTGCGGCGAGGCCCGCGTGCGCCCCCGCGAGCAGCGTACCCTCGAGGCCCTGCACGACGACGTCGGCTCCGGCGCGCGCGAAGAACCGCCGCTCGGCCGGCGTCTCGAGAGCCGGACCGGGAGAAGCGGCCGCGACCGCTTCATGGGCCGCGAGCCCGATCCCGCGCGCGATCTCGAGCGCGCGGGCTCGCAGATCCGCGTGATGGAACCGCATCAGGTCGGGAAAGAGCGGGCCGAGCTTCGACGCCGAGAGACCGAGCAGCGGAGTGCGCCCCGAGAGATTCAGGTGGTCGGAGAGGAGCGCCAGCGACTCCGGCGGGATCCGTTCGACGAGAGTCGCGCCCGCGCTCGAGTGCACGAGCACGGCCGCGCCCGCTTGCGCCGCGAGCCAGCAGGGGAATCCGCGCACCCACGCCGGCTCGTCCGCGGCGGGCAGCGCGCCTCGATCGGGAGGCCCCGGCGCGTCCTCGAGGATCCAGCAGGCGAGCCCGCCGAGCTTCCCGGCGTGCAGATCGACGCCGCGCCAGGCCTCCGGCACGCCGGGCACTCCCGCCAGGCTCGTGCGCGATGCGTTCTCGAGCCGCAGGGGCAGGAGGCCGGCGCCCGTCCCGAGCAGGAAGAGCGCGCGCGGCGCCGGGATGCGCGCGAGTCCCGCGAGGCTCGTCCGCACGGCGGCGTCCAGCGGGTGCTCGGCGGCGGTCGGGCTCAAGTCAGATACTCCCCGAGCTTCCGCTCGACGGCCGTCGCGCTCGCGGCGAGCCGGAAGCGCTTCACGCGCGAGCGCGCGCCCGAGACGAGCTCGACCGCGGACCGCTTCAAGCCGAAGAGCCCCGCGACGACGCGCGCGAGGTCCTCGTTCGCGCGGCCATCCTCCGCCGGCGCGGTGACGGCGACCTTGAGCAGCCCGTTCCAGGCTCCCGCGGGGCCGCTCTTGCGCGCGCCGGGCTGGGCTTTCACGCCCAGGAGGCAGCCTCGGCCGTCGGGCGTGGCGGTGATTCGGATCGGGGAGCTCACGGGCCTCGGCTTCCTCTTCTACCCTGCGGCGCTAGGCTTGCGCCATGAGCGGGCCGAAGGGAGGAGCGCGCGGGCGATTCTTCGTCCTGGACGGGATCGACGGCTGCGGAAAGACCACGCAGGCCGCGCGGCTCGCCGAGGCGTTGCGCCGCGGAATCGGAGGCCACCCGGGGCGGGAGACCCTCCACCTGCGCGAGCCGGGCAGCACGAAGCTCGGCGAGGCGCTGCGCGGCCTGCTGCTCGAGCGCGGCGGCGAGGTCTCGCCCGCGGTGGAGGCGCTGCTCTTCGCGACGGCGCGTCGCCAGATGCTCGACGAAGTCGTCTCCCCGGCCCTCGCTCGCGGTGCGAACGTCGTCGTCGAGCGCTTCCATCCCTCGACTTTCGCCTACCAGGGCGTCGCCGGCGGGCTCGGCGAGGACGCGGTGGTCGAGCTCCTCGAGCGGTTCGCCGGTTCGCCGCGGCCCGACCGCGTGATCCTGCTCGACCTGGCGCCGGAGATCGCCGCCCAGCGCATCTTCGGATCGAGACAACGCCGCGGGGACCGCATCGAGGACAAGGGGCTCGATTTCCAGCGCCGGGTCGCCGCGGGCTTCCGGCGCTACGCCGAGCGGTTCTCGAGCTCCGGGAGGGTCGCCGTGGTCGACGCGGGGCTCCCCGAGGCCGCGGTTCACGAGCTCGTGCTCGCGGAGGTGCTCCGTGCGGCTCCTTGAGCCCGTCGGGCACGTCGAGCGCATCGAGAAGCTCCTGCGCGCCGCGGCGGGCAAGCGCCTGGCGCACGCGCTGCTCTTCACGGGGCCGGAGGGCATCGGCAAGTTCCTGGCGGCCGAATGGCTCGCCTTCGGGCTCCTGTGCGCGCGCGGGCCGGCACGTCCGTGCGGGACCTGCGGGCCGTGCAAGCGCCTCCTCGCCGGGACGCACGCCGACGTCCTGATCGTCGACCCGGAGGCCGAGGGCGAGGAGGAGATCAAGATCTCGCGCATCACGTACCGCGAGAAGGATCCGCAGCCGAACGTGGGCGACTTCCTGGCGCTGAAGCCCATGGAAGGGGGCTGGCGCGTCGTGATCCTCCGCGACGCCGGCCGCATGAACGAGGAAGCGCAGAACGCGCTCCTCAAGACCCTCGAGGAGCCCGGGACGGACACGCTGCTCGTCCTCGTCGCGTCACGGCCCGAGGCGCTCCTGCCGACGACGCGCAGCCGCTGCGTTCCGGTCGTCCTCCATCCGCTCGACCGCGCGACCGCGGCGGGGATCCTGCGCGGACAGGGGATCGAGGCGGAGGAAGCGGCGGTCCTCGCGCGCTGGAGCTCCGGCGCGCCGGGCGCCGCGCTCGGGCTGCACGCGCGCTCCGCGGCGGCGATGCGCACCGCGATCGAGGAGGTGCTCCGCGGGGATCTCGATCCGCTCGCCGCCGCGGCCAGGATCGGGGAGCTCGAGGGCGAATTCCCGGGAAGGACGCCAGCGAGCCAGGCGCGCGCCCGGGCGAAGACCTTCCTCGATCTCGTCCTCGCCGTCCTCGCCGACCTCGAGCGCGCGGGCGCGGGGCTCGCTGCCGAGGCGCTGGCCCACGGGGACCTCGCCGCGCGCGTCGCGGCGGCGGGGGACGCCCGGCGTCGCGCGCGGCTGGAAGTCTGCCTGCAGGCCCGGCAGGATGTCGAGGCGAACCTCCTCCCGGACGCGATCCTCGAGCGCGCGCTGCTCGCCCTCGAGCCGGGTCGACATCCCTCGCCAGCAGTTCCTTGAGCGACCCTCTCCGAAAACTCGCGCTGAAGGACGGCCGCTACGCGCCGGAAGCCTTCACGTTCCTCTACGAGTCCCTCGACCACGCCGTCCGCCTCGCGGGTCGCGAGAACGCGCAGGGGCTGGAGCGGCACGTCAGCGGCCAGGAGTTGCTGGCCGGGATGCGCGCGAACGCGGTCGAGATGTTCGGACCGCTCGCGGGGGAAGTGTGGCGGCGCTGGGGCGTGCGCGACACGCTCGACTGGGGGAGGATCGTGTTCCTGCTCGTCGACGCGGGGCTCCTGAACCGCCAGGACGAAGACCGGATCGAGGACTTCAAGGACGGCTTCGACTTCGACGAGGCCTTCGTGAAGAAGTACAAGCCGAGGCTCCCGCCCGAGGTCCTCGCGCACCCCGCGGAGCCCGGCGAGGACCAGACCAAGGCCGGCGGAGGCTGATCGGTGATCGACCGCCTGTCACCCGTCGCGCGCAACGCGGCGCTCGCGGTGCTCTCCGCGCTGCTCGCGTGGTTCTGCTGGAGCGTGCGGGCGGTGCTGAACCCGCTGATCCTCGCCTACCTGCTCGCGTTCATCCTCCACCCGCTCGTGCTCTGGCTCGAGAAGAAGCGCGGATGGAAACGCCGCACGGCGGTCAACGCGATCTTCGGCGGGTTCGCGCTGGCGATGACGCTGTTCGGGTTCGTGGTGGTGCTGCAGGGGCGCGGCATCTACCAGGATCTGGTGGTCGAGCAGGGGATCTCGACGCGCGTGCGCGAGCGGATCGACGCGGGACTGCACGAGTACCAGGGGCAGATCGACTGGGTCCTGAAACTCTTCCACAAGGAGATCGCGGGGCCGTCGGACCCCGAAGGAAGGCCGCTCGTGGCCGAGGGGCAGCTCAAGAGCTACGAGGATCTCCAGCGTGTGCTGAAGCAGGCTCTCGACGAGTGGGTGCAGGGCGGATACGCGGTGGAGGCGGGCCGGGGCGCCGCGAACATGGCGGTCCCGTTCCTGAAGCGGGTGTTCGGCGGCGTCGTGCAGTTCCTCGCGCTGCTGATCCTGCTGCCGATCTACACGTGGTTCCTGCTGTTCGAGCTGGAGAGGATCCACTCCTTCGTGCAGCGCTACCTGCCGCAGCGCGAGCGCAGCCGGCTGGTGAAGATCGGCACGCAGATCGGCGAGGTCCTGTCGAACTTCTTCCGCGGCCGGCTGCTCGTGTGCCTGTGCAAGGGCCTCGTGCTCGCGGGAGGCCTCGCGATCCTGGGCGTGCCGTACTCGCTCCTGATCGGGTTCGGGACGGGTTTCCTGACGCTGATCCCGTTCGTCGGCTCGCTGATCGGATTCGTGGTCGCACTGCTCGTCGCGTTCCTCGAGTACCCGATGTGGGAGGCGCTGTGGAGGACAGGCAGCGTGTTCCTGATCGCGGAAGGCCTGGAGAACTACTTCCTGATCCCGAAGATCCTGGGCGACAGCCTCGGGCTGCACCCGATCGTGGTGATCTTCTCCCTGCTCGCCGGCGCCGCCTCGCTCGGCATGTTCGGCCTCCTGATCGCGCTGCCGCTGACCGCGTCGCTCGTGATCCTGGCACGAGAGTTCGTCCTGCCGGTGCTGGCCGACCTGGCCGACCGAAGAGAAAAAGTGGAGAGCTGACGAGCACCCGCGCCTCTTAAATTGAACTCCGGCTTCGGGGCGGGCCGTACTCGGCCCGCCCCGCAGGGGGAGTCC
>JBJXFB010000169.1:0-7032 GCA_046155895.1 Planctomycetota bacterium
AGCCCGCATCTCTCACCACGGGTCGCGCGAGACGACGCAAATGCCGGTGGATGCAAGGAAGGCGCCCGAGGCCACCACAGGCGACCTGGCAAGGTCGCCGAGGAGGCCGACCGAGCCTGACGCCGCAGACGCCGGCAGTTGCGTCGTCGCAGCCGACTCGTGGTGAGAGATGCGGGCTAGCGGGGCGGGCCGATGAAGATGAAGGGCGCCCAGGCGCTCGGGTGTCCTTCGCTGCCGCCGGCCGACTGGCCGATCGACAAGCCGCGCGTGCCGGAGCCGCGCCGGAGCGCGAGCTTGGCCGCGTGCAGCGACTCGGCCGGTGCCTTGCCCGCGCTCGTGTCCCAGATCCCCGCGTAGAACGACTTCATCGTCTCCGCGGCCACCTGGTCCGTGACGTGCCACAGGCTCGCGACGACTCCGCGCGACCCGGCGCGCAGGAACGCGCACGCCATCGATTCGACTCCTTCTCCCGCGAGGATCGCTCCGCGAGCCGTGTCGCACGCCGACAGCACGACCAGGTTGGCGTCGAGGTCGAGCCCGCTCGCGTCCGCGATGGTGAAGAGCCCCTCGTAAGACCCCGATCCCGTCCACGACAGGGCGATGCCCGTCCTGCGCGGGGCCTGCCCGTCGATCCAGCCGTGGGCCGCGAGGTGGAGGATCTCGTAGGGCAGCAGGTTCCCCGAAAGCTGTGCTACGTTCGCCTCGGCGCCGAGATGGAGGTCGAGCTCGCGGGCGTGCAACGATCCGCTGCGCTCCGTCCGCAGATGGGACAGCCGCGCGAGGGCCTCGGTCTCGGTCGGACCCACGAGCTCGCCGGCGATCGCAAAGGCCTCCTCGCGCGTCTGGACCAGGCGCCGGAACTCCTCTTCGTCGAGTCCACGGCGCCGGCCCGCGAGCAGCGAGTGGGAGGCGCCGGGCCTGGGCGCGGAGGCTTCGACGAGGGGAGACTCGGTCGGGTAGACCGGGTCGGCGAGCACCAGCATCCTCCCGGCGCGCTTGCGCGGACCCCGCGACGAGAGCTCGACCAGGATCGACGCCGAAGGAGAGTAGTCCACCTCGCAACGGTCGATCACGAAGACGAGATCGCCGAACCCGCGCACTTCCGCCTTGGATTCGACGACGAGCGCGTCGAAGGGCAGGACCGCGAGCGACGGGGTGGGCACGATCAGGAGGCGCTCGATCCCTGCCCCCGCCGCCGCGAGAGGGGCGGCGAGCAGGCGCTGGAAGAGCTCGTGCCCGACCTGGGCGATCTCGGCTGCGCCCGGCGGATTCTTGCGCGTCAGGAACCCGAGATAGCGCCGGACGGCCTCGTCGGCGGCCGCGCGTCCACCCAGGTCGACGAGGGCGAGCTTCGAATCGGTGAGGACGTACGCGAAGAGGTCCGTGTCCCCCTCGGCGAATTCGACGAGCGCGCACCCCTTCCCGACCGCCGCCTCGCGGACGGCTCGAGGCCCGGCTCCCTCGGGCAGATCGAGCGCGGCGTCGCGCTGCGAGCTCTGGCTCAGCACGAGCCCGAGGTCATCGGCCCGCTTGCGCCGCGCCTGCGCCTCGCGCCGGAGCCGGTCCACTTCCTCGGAGTCTCGTCCCTCGCGGATCGCGGAGGACATCGTCCGCTGGACTTCCTGCAAGTCGGCGAGCGACTTCTTCCATCGGGCGCGGGCGGCCATCGCTTCCTTGGATCGAGTCCCGCGGCGGTGCTCGACGATTCCACCCGTGAGCTGACGAGCGCGAGCCCGGTCTGCCAGCCGGAAGCCCTCTCCGAGGAGCTCGAATCGATCGGGGGGTTCGAGCCCTCCCTCGAGGTCGAGGAGTCGGACGGAGTCCTGGCCGAAGCGGTCCCAGGGCAGGCACAGGAGCCATGGATTCACACCCACGTCGTCAGGCGCAGCCTGGGCATCGAGCCGCACTTCCTCGAGCAGCTCGGCCGCGCGTGCCAGGAACTTCCCGGCGTCCTCGACGTCGCCGGAGTCGAGCGCGAGGCCCGCCAGCGCTTCCAGGGGGATCAGCGACTTCCGCGGATTGCCGAACTCGGGCGCGCCGAGCGTCTCGAGGGACTTCGTCGCCAGCTCGAGCGCCACCTCCCGCTCGCCGAGCCTGCGCAGCGTCCGCGCGAGGTTCCCCTGGAACTCGGCCAGGTACTCGGGAGCCCGCAGCTCCCGGACCTGCTGGATCGCGGCTTCGAGGGGCTGGCGGCTCTCCTCGTAGCGGCCGGAGTCCCAGTAATCGAGGCCGATGTTGTTCTGCGCCACCGCTTCCACGAGCGGCATTCCGGCGGCGCGGGCGAGCTCGAGGATCTCGCGGTGGGCGGCGAGCGCCTGCTCGTGCTGGTCGAGGTCGAACCGCACGGCGCCGACCCCGTTCAGGGCGTCGAGCACCTGCCCGGGATCGCCGAGCTCGCGCGCGATCGAGAGCGCCTCTTCGAGATGCTCGAGCGCTCCCTCGAGCGCGCCGACTCCGCGGTACTGCAGGCCCAGACGTTCGAGGGCTTCGCCCTCGTCGAAGCGGCATCCCAGGGTCCGGGTGAGTCCGAGCATCTCGGAGGAGCAGCGGATCGCCTCGGCGTAGCGGCCGCGCTTCTCGAGGCATTCTCCCAGACGCAGGAGAGTGACCATCCGACACCAGGGGTCACGGCTCGAACGCTCTTCCTCGAGGCATTCCTCGAAGGCCGCCTGCGCCTGCGCGAGATCCCCGCGATGAAAGAGGTCTTCGCCCTCGCCGAACACGAGGCGCAGCTTCTCGTTCGAGCGCGACCGCAGCTCCACCGAGCGCTTCCGGAGCTCCTGTCCCTCCTCGATGCGGCCGGCCCGCTGCTCGATCAAGGAGAGACGATCGAGCACTTCGGCTTCCTGCAGATGGAGCTGGGCCGTGCGAGCCTTCAGGAGCGCGGCCTCGAGGTTGGCGCGCGCTCGTACGTCGTCCTCCAGGGCCTGGTGGCAAATCCCCATCAGGAGGCTGGCCCTGCACGACTGCAGCGGATCCTCCCCGGCGGCCTCCGCCTGCTGCTCGTGGAATCGCAACGCGCCCCGGTAGTCCTTCGCCCCGAAGGCGATCTTCCCGAGCCCTTCGAGGGCTGCCGCTTCCGCGACCTTGCCGCGCGTCTCGCGCGCGATCCCCAGCGCCTTCTCGAAGCACTCGCGGGCGTGGGTTTCCTCGCGGGCAGCGTGCCAGTCCTCGCCGAGGTCCGACCAGGCGCTGCCCACGCCGGCCTCGTCCCCGATCTCCAGCGCGATCTCGCGCGCTCGCTCGTGGCTCGCGCGGGCCTTCTCGAGTTGGCGGCGGTCGCGCCAGAGATCGCCGAGCTCCTCGACCGCCGCCTGCTCGCCGCGCCGATCGCCGGAAGCGCGGCGCGCGCGGGCGAGCCCGTCCAGCGCGAGGGCGGCGCACTCGAAGTCGTCGGCTCCCTTCGCCGCGGCGAGGGACTCGCCGAACCGCGTCGCTCCCGCGGCGAAATCCCCGAGGACCACGCGCGTCTCCCCGATCGCGAGGAGCGCGCGCGCTTCGCCCGCGGCGTTCGGGATCGCCCGGTAGGCGGCCAGCGCCCGCGCGAAGCGCTCCTCCGCCACGGCCGCGTCCTTTCGCGCCGTCGCGAGGCGGCCGAGCTCGAGCATGGCCGCGGCCTCGCGCTTCTTGTTTCCGGCCTCGGCCCACAGGACGCGGGCGGAGTCCCAGGCTTCCTCCGCGTCCTCGTGGCGCGACAGCTCGAGGAGGAGGGCGCCCTGATCCTCGGCGTGCGCCGCGGCCGAAGCGGGTTCGCCTCGGGCGAGGGCCCTGCTCGCGGACCCGGCGTGGAAGAGGACGGCGGTTTCCAGGTTCACTTCGCGGGACGGGACGGGCTCCTCGCCGGGCTGGCAGCTGATCTGGAACATCCCCGCCTCGCCCGACTTGCTCGCGACGAGCACGCGGTAGTCGCGATCGGCGCGAAGGGGGACCACGAGGCGCGAGTTGGTCTCGATGCCGCCGTCGTCGTCCTCCTCGAGCATGTCGCCGGCCTCGTGCTCGACGCGCAGGAAGACGTCGAAGTCGAAGGAGAAGGCCGAGATCGTGACCTTCCCGTCCGACTTCGGCCGCAGCCGCATCGTGACCGTGGGGCGCCCGAGCAGGAGGGCCGGCGCCTCGGACGAGAGCGGCACCCATTCGGGCAAACCGCCGACTCCGAGATCCGGAGCGGGGGACTGCGAAGGCGCCAGGATGCCTGCGAAAGCGAGACAGAGGATCGACCCCATCATGGGAGCCCTCCGGGACCGGCCGCAGCATACCTCATCGCGATCGCCCCGGGTCAGCAGGGGCTCGGCCGGGCCGGTCACACCCAAGATCCGGGGTTTCCTCTATCCTGGATCCCGGGAGTCCCTCGAGCCGTGGCCTGGAAACGCAACCGATCGCTCGCCCAGTCCGCCACGAAGGCCCTGCGCGAGCTGCGCCGCGGCGCGGCGATCGCGCACGACGGCGGCGCGCGCGCGGGCTGGACCTTCCTGCGCGAGGAGGTCGTGCGCAACACCTACCTGCGCCTTGGGCCGCAGGCCGCTCCCGGCCGCGCGGGGGCCGAGTGCAACGTGTGCGGCTGGCGGGGGCGGGCGTTCCTCACGCACTGCGGCGCGGGCTACGTCAATCTCGACGCCTTCTGTCCGCGCTGCATGGCCTACCCGCGCCACCGCGGCTTCGCGGACCTGCTCGAGATGCGCCTCGGGCGCGAGATCGAGTCGCTGCGCCCGAAGGACGGCCTGCGCCTCCTCTTCGCGCCGGAGCCGGGCATGCAGATGATGCTCGGCCGGCACGTGACGGGGCTCGAGGGCGTCGACATCCGCCGCATCAACGAGCTGGTCCGGTACATCGAGGACATCCAGGGCTTGAGCTTCCCAGACGGCTCGGTGGATTTCTTCTCGTGTTTCCACGTCGTCGAGCACGTCCCCGACGACAAGAAGGCCCTGCGCGAGCTCGCGCGCGTGCTCCATCCGGAGGGACTCGCGGTCTTCAACGTCCCGATGACCTTCGACCGGCGCGAATCGGTCTGCTTCGGGCGCGCGAACCCGCTGGCGAACGGACACTGGTGGGACCACGGCGAGGACCTGGTCGAGCGGCTCGTCGAAGCGGGCTTCTCGGGCACGGGCTTCCGCCTGCGCAGCGCGCTCGCGCCGGGGCGCTTCGAACTCTTGCGGCTCCAGGACGAGATGATCTTCCTGCTGCGCAAGCCCGCGGCCGGCGAGAGGGCCGAGATCCAGGATCACGCGGGACGAACGCTCGCCGTGGCCGGCTGAAGCGGTCAGGGCTGCAGACGCGTCAGCGCGCTCTCGAGATCAGCGATCACCTTGTCGAGGTGTGCTTCCTCCTCGTCGTCGAGGTTGCCCACCATCTTCTCGCGCAGCATCTCCAGATCCATCAGCAGCATCCGCGCGTTGCCCGGAGTCGCTTCCTTGCGCTTCGTCAGCGGATTCTCGAGCAGCCCCATCGAGATCATGGCCTGGATCGAGAGGCGCGTGACGAAGAGGTGGAAGTTCCCGCCCGGCAGCGGGACGTCGCTGGCTCGCCGGACGGCTTCCATCAGGCGTGCTCGACTTCCCTGACGCGCCCTCGGCCGCCGTTCTTGGCGTGCGCGAGCGCGGCCGCGACGAAGCCCTTGAAGATCGGCTGGCACGCGAGCGGCGCGCTCTTGAACTCGGGGTGGTACTGAACGCCGATGAAAAAGGGGTGCGAGGGGATCTCGACGATCTCCACCAGGTTCCGCTGCGGGTTCATGCCCGACAGTCGCATCCCGCCGCTCGTGAAGAGCTCCCGGTAGTCGTCGTTGAACTCCCAGCGGTGACGGTGGCGCTCCTGGATTTTCGTCTGGCCGTACAGCCGATGCGCGAGCGAGCCCGACTCGATCGAGCACTCGTACGCGCCGAGGCGCATGGTGCCGCCCTTCTCATGGAGATTCTCCTGATCCGGCATCAGGCAGACGACCGGGTGCGGCGTCCGCGCCGAGTGCTCGGTCGTGTGCGCCTCCTCCAGGCCGAGCACGTTTCGCGCGAACTCGATCACGGCGCACTGCATGCCGAGGCAGATGCCGAAGAACGGGATCCCTTTCTCGCGTGCGTGACGGATCGCCGCGATCTTCCCCTCGAGGCCGCGGTCGCCGAAGCCGCCCGGAACGAGGATCCCGCTCACGCCCTCGAGCAGCTTCGTGCCTCCCGACAGCACGTCTTCTGCGCGCACCTTGCGCACCACGACCTTGCAGCGGTTCGCGATCCCGGCGTGGCTGAACGCCTCGTAGATCGACTTGTAGGCGTCGTGGAGCTCGATGTACTTGCCGACGAGCGCGATCTCGACCGTCTCGCGCGCTGACTGGATGCCAGCGAGCATCTCGCGCCAGTCGTCGAGGCGCGTCTCGAAGTTCACGGGCAGCGACAGCTTCTCCGCGATCAGCCGGTCGAGGCCCGCGGCGACGAGGTTCACGGGCACCTCGTAGATCGAGAACTCGACGTCGCGCTCCTCGATCACCTCCTCGGGCCGCACGTTGCAGAAGAGCGAGATCTTCTGCCCCATCTCGCGCGTCATCTCGCGTTCCGTCCTGCAGATCAGGATGTCGGCCTGGATCCCGATCTCGCGCAGCTTGCCGACCGACTGCTGCGTCGGCTTCGTCTTCATCTCGCCCGAGGCGCGCAGGTAGGGAAGGAGCGTCAGGTGCACGAACAGGACGTCGCCGCGCGGCTTCTCGAGCGCGAACTGCCGGGCGGCCTCGAGGAACGGCAGGCTCTCGATGTCCCCGACCGTCCCCCCGATCTCCGTGATCGCGACGTCGACTTCTCGATCTACGAGGTGCCCACGAACCTGGTCGACGCGGGAATCGACAACCTGCTCGCCGAGCGCCTGGGGCTGCAGCTGGATGTGCACACGCAGATCGACGACTGGCGCGCGATGCTGCAGCAGATCAAGCACACCAAGGACGAGGTCGAGATCGCGCTCGTCGGCAAATACACCGAGCTGCACGACGCGTACAAATCGATCTACGAGTCGCTTTCGCACGCGGGGATCGGCAACCGGGCCAAGATCAAGGTC
>JBJXFB010000149.1:0-9129 GCA_046155895.1 Planctomycetota bacterium
GCGTGACCCGCGAAAGCGGGCGACCAGACGCATCTCAAGGCCCCGACCAAGCTCCCATGATCCGAGCGCATCGCCCTGGCGGTCTCCCCAGCTACCGCGCTACGCCTGGTGAGAGATGCGGGCTAGCACCGGCCGCAGCGGCGTCCGAGATCGTCGTCCATGACTGGCTAGTCATCGATCCCGTCGATCGTTCCGGTCGCAGGCCGATCCGCTGCGACGCGGTGTTCGCCAAGCATCTCCTCGCGCGCGATTCCAAGCCGCCCGTCGCCGGCGAGAAGCTGACGGGGGAGCTCGGGAAGGAGGTCGCCTGGGCGCCGTCGCGCGCACAAGAGTCGGGCGAACTCGAAGGCGGCGCAGGCTGGGCGTACGCCGCCGTGGAGTCGGCGAGCGCGCGCGTCGCGATCGCCGAGCTGTCCGGCGCATCGACGCTCTTCGTGAACGGGACGGCGTTCGTGGGCGACGTCTACCGCTACGGGTTCCGAGGCGTTCCTGTCGCGCTGCGCGAGGGGCGGAACGACGTCTACGTGACCGGGATCCGCGGCGGCTTCTCGCTGCGGCTGCGCGAGCCGGCGGGACCGCTCGTCGCGGGCGCTTGGGACGCGACGCTGCCCGATTCGGCGTCGGGCGAGGGCGCGATCCTCGTGATGAACGCGACGGAACGGGCCGTGGAGCTCTCCTCTCCCTCGAAGTTCCACCTCGCGCCGCTCCAGGCGACGAAGGTTCCTTTCGCGTTCGACCTCGGGAAGCTCGAGATCGGAGCGCATGCGCTGCCGGTCGAGGTCGCGGCGAAGGGTTCCGACGCGAAGGCGACCGAGAGCCTCCAAGTCGAGCTTCGTGCCGCGCCGGAAGCGCGCCGCGTTACGTTCCGCTCGGGGATCGACGGCTCGGTGCAGTACTACGCGGTGCTGCCGCCAGCGGCGAAGGAGCCGCCAGAGTGGGGCTTCGGCCTCGTGCTGACCCTGCACGGCGCCAGCGTCGACGCGCTGGGCCAAGCACGGAGCTACTCCGCCAAGGAGGATTTCTGGATCGTCGCGCCGACGAACCGCAGGCCGTTCGGCTTCGACTGGCAGGACTGGGGCCGGCTCGACGCGTACGAGGCGCTCGACCGCGCGCTCGCACTCTCGGGCGTCGCTGACGAGCGTGTGTACCTGACCGGCCACTCGATGGGCGGCCACGGAACTTGGCACCTCGGCGCCAACGACCCCGATCGTTTCGCCGCGATCGCGCCCAGCGCCGGCTGGATCTCGTTCGACACGTACGGAGGGCGGCCGAAGGGCACGCTCGCCGATCTCTGGCAGCGCGCCGACGGCGCGTCGAGGACGCTCGATCTCCTCTCGAACCTCCGCCGCGCGCCGATCTACGTCCTCCACGGCAGCGCGGACGACAACGTGCCCGTCTCGGAGGCTCGCGACGTCGTCGCAGCGATGCCCGAGGACATGAAGCGGCGAATGGCGCTCCACGTCCAGGAGGGAGCCGGCCACTGGTGGGACGGGGATGCATCGCCCGGCGCCGACTGCGTCGACTGGCCTGCGCTCTTCGAGATGTTCCGGAGGCACCTGCGATCCCAGGGTGATTCGCCTCCGCAGCCTCGGAGAGAGGTCGATTGGATTTCGGTCGACCCGAGCGTGGACGCTCGCGATTCCTGGGTCGAGGTCGCGCAACCGGTCGAGTACGGACGCCCGTTCCGCGTGCGCGGCAGCTACGGGCTCAATGCCACCCACGTTCAGACCGTCGTCAATCTGACCACCGAGAACGTGCGCCGGTTGCGGATCGACGCAACGGGCCTCCAGAACCTCGCGAAGCGTTTCCTCGACGATGCAGCCGTCGATCCATCGACCACGGGCTGGTACCTCCTCACCGAGCGAGGCTGGAAACCCGACGCGGAAGGACCTCCCGCGTCGGAGAAGTCGCCGACCTCGAGCGGCCCATTCAAGCGCGCCTTCGATCGCCGTTTCGTCCTCGTCCCCGGCACGAATGGCGACGACGTCGAGGACCGCGAGCTCCTCGACCTCGCGCGCTACACCGCCGAATGCTGGTGGTATCGCGGCAACGGCACGGCGTCGATCCTGACCGATGCAGAGTTCCTATCTCGGAAGTTGCGGCACGACGGGAACCTGATCCTCTTCGGCAACGAGGACACGAACGCGGCGTGGAAGGTCGTCCTGCCCGATCGCTGTCCGGTCCGCGCGCGACGTGGATCCATCGAGCTGCGCGGCGAGAAGCACGAAGGCGACGGGCTCGCTTGTCTCTTCGTCTACCCGCGCGCGGACGCTCCCGCCCTCGTCGGCGCCTTCGCCGACAGCGGACCGAAGGGCACGCGCCTCCTCACGACGATCCCCGTCTTCGTCTCGGGCGTCGGGCTCCCGGACTTCACCCTCTTCGGGCCCGAAGTCCTCGAGCGCGGCGACGACGGCGTCCTCACGGCGGGGTGGTTCGACTTCGCCTGGAAGTGAATCGTTCCCACGAATGGTTCCACAAGTTCTCCACACGCGACTCGAACCGCTCTCCTCTCCGACGCAGCCGACCGTGGCGATCGCGGTCACAACCCCAAGCGGATGCGTCCTTTGCTCTTCTCCACATCGCATGTGGAATGTTGAGAGCCGTGGAGAGCTCTCGATGAGTGAGCGGGGACGAGAACACTTTCTGCACTTCGCGCGTCACCGGAACGCCCGTTGCTGATCTCCCGCATACCCGTTTTTCCTGGGGAAACAGCTCTTTTCCGTTGGCGCTCCCGCTCGAGCGCGATACAAGAACCGCCGTCGCGCCCACGAACGCGCGAACCGCTGCGAGCGACGAACACGAGCGCCTGCACCGTCGGTCTTTCAGAACTGGAATTGGGCGCGGGGGATCAACCCCGCGTGACCGAAAGGTCGAAAAACCCCAAAGGGTCGGCAGCCATCCGTGGCAAGCCGATTCTGCCGCTACGCAAGACTCTGGAGCGCCGGACGGCGCGCGCACGCGCGCGTGGTGCAAAGCGCAAGAGAGGATGGCCCGGGAACGAAACCGTGAGCCAGGGCGGCGGAGGAGAAGACCCTAGAGGGAAACTCTGCGGGAGCCGGGCGAGGTCGAACCACGACCTCGATCGACTCCATCCGGGGAACGAAGCCTTGAAGCGGCGCGCGATCGTGCGTTGGAACGTCGACGCGAAACCGCATGAAGGCATGGGCCGGGAAACCGGCACCGATCCGGGTGGGGAGCATGCTTCGAGAGAGGAATCTCGCGAGCGCCGCCGACAACAGGATCCGTCGGCAGGGCCGGCCGGGACGAAGCCGTCGAGTGGGACGAACCCAGGGGACGGATGGATTCGGGGCGCAAGACCCGAAGCCGATCAGCCGAGCCTCGAGCGCTGTGGAGACGAGGAACCTCAAGAGAGCCATCGCAGGCGGACGCAGCCTGCGAGGAGACCGACGGTGCAAACTCGCAAGGCGAGCCCAAGGTCAAGAGGGATGCGGATGCGGAGCTGCGGCTCCGGAAGCCGCCAGGACGGGTCGGGAATACCCTCGTAGGACTTCGAGAGAGGTCTGGAGGGGAGCGCGGAACGATCGCGGAGGCGATTCGGATGCGCTACCACCCGAGCCAGCAAGCCCTGAAGACTGCGGCAACGTCAGACGAGGAGCGAGCGCGCGTCTATAGCGCTGCGCCAAAGCCGCCGGTACGTCTCAAAGCTCTGGAGGGGGAGAACGCGAGGCCCCTGCGCCCAATTCCGCACCTCACTCGGTGAGGGGAGACGGGCATGACGTGGACTGATCCTCCGCGCCATGCCCGTCTCTTTTTTTCGACTGCATCGCGCAGGACGCGCGGCTCCCGTCCGGCTGGCGACGTGGTCGGTCCGCGCGTATCCTCGCGCGGAACCCTTTCCCGGAGATCCCAGATGAAGAACTCGATGCTCGCCGTGGTGGTCGTGACGATCGGCACGCTTCTCTTGACCGGCTTCGCCCAGGAGCGGACCAAGCCCAAGACGCCGGCCACCGTGCCGGAGATCCTGACGCGCGCGGGGACTTCCTTCGGGGCAGGCCGCTTTTCCGCCTGCCTGGCCGATCTCCGCGAGGCGAGCGCCCTGGTGTCGGCCGAACGCGCCAAGCTGATCCGCGCGGCGCTGCCGGCGGCCCCGAAGGGGATGGAGAAGTCGGCTCCCGACGACTCCTCCATGGGCGGGTTCGCCGCCGCCTTCGCGAGCACGGTGGGCACGATGGTGAACCAGGACTACTCGAGCGACTCGAAGTCGATCGGCGTGGTCGTGACGATCGATTCCCCCATGGGGCAGGTGTTCGGGATGGTGATCGCGAACCCGGCGATGCTCGAGGAGGGCTCGGAGCTCATCAAGTACGGCACGCACAAGGGCGTCCTCAAGAACTCCGGCTCGGGGAGCTACGAGCTCCAGATCATGATCGAGAACACCATGGTCCAGGTCAATTCGAGCGGGCTGTCCGACGACGAGCTGCTCGCGTTCATGGACCAGAAGGCCATCGACGCGCTCGTGGCGGCGCTGGCGAAGTAGGCCGTCCGCAAGAGGATCGAGGCGCGGAGACCCACGATGCTCCCCGCACTCGCCCTCGGCTTCCTCGCCTGGCCGGCGGCGCAGGACGCCCCGAGTCCTCCTCCGCGGCTCCCGCGGGTGCTCTTGTACACCGTCTCGGCCGGCTTCGAGCACGAGGTCGTTCATCGGGAGAAGGCCGGCGAGCTTTCGCTCGTCGAGCGCGCGCTCGTCGACCTGGGGAATCGCACCGGAGAGTTCGAGGCCGTCGTCACGCGCGATGCCCGTGACTTCACTCCCGCGAAGCTCGCGGGAATCGACCTCGTCTTCTTCTACACGACCGGCGAGCTGCCGCTGTCGAATGACGAGCGGGAGGCCCTGCTCGCCTTCGTGCGCGAGGGTGGCGCGTTCGCGGGCTCGCACAGCGCGACCGACACGTTCTACGAGGTGCCCGAGTACGGGGAGATGATCGGCGCGTACTTCGATGGGCACCCCTGGCACCAGGAGGTGCGCGTGAAGGTCGAGGACCGCGCGCACGCCTCGACGAAGCATCTGGGAGATTCCTTCGCGATCGCGGACGAGATCTACCAGATGCGGGCGCCGTACGACCGGTCGAGGTTGCACGTCCTGATGTCGCTCGACACGGGTTCGGTCGACCTCGGCGTCGAATCCGTGCACCGCAAGGACAGCGACTTCGCGCTCGCGTGGACGAAGGAGCACGGGAAGGGCCGCGTCTTCTACACGGCGCTCGGCCACCGGCCGGAAGTGTGGAAGGACGAGCGCTTCCTGGCGCACCTCGCCGGAGGATTCCGCTGGGCGATGCGGCGGCCCGAGCCCGAATCGGGCGATGCGCGGCGCCCCACGCTCGAAGTGCCCGACGGCTTCGCTGCGGACCTCATCGCGCAAGCGCCCGAGATCCTCTGGCCGAGCGCGGTCACCTGCCTCCCCGACGGCTCGCTGCTCGTCGGCGAAGACCGGATGGATATGCCGGGACCGACGGACAAGCCCGTCGACCGCCTGATCCACCTGCGCTGGAAGCCCGACGGCGGCTACGAGAAGACCGTTTTCGCGAGCGGTCTCTTCGCCGTGATGGGCCTGGCCGAAGTCGACGGCGACGTGTTCGTGATGAACATGCCGCACCTGACGCGTCTGCGCGACGCGGACGGCGACGGCGTCGCGGAGGAGCGCGCGGAGGTCATCAGCGACCTCGGGCCGCCCGCGCCGGGTTTTCCCGGCGGTTTCAACGATCACATCGTCTCGGGGATGCGCTTCGGGATGGACGGGTTCCTCTACATCGCGGTCGGCGACAAGGGGATCCCGGGCGCGCACGGGACCGACGGCAAGACGATCCAGCTCCGCGGCGGCGGCGTGGTGAGGGTGAGGCCGGACGGGAGCGATCTCGAGGTCGTCGCAACGGGCTTGCGGAACATCCTCGACGTCGCGATCGACGAGCGCGGCGAGATGTTCACGTACGACAACACGGACGACGGACTGGGATGGTGGACGCGGCTCTCGCACGTGATCGCCGGCGGCTACTACGGGTACCCGTGGGACTACCAGAAGCATCCCGAGCGGATGCTGCCGTGCATGGCGGAGTACGGCGGCGGTTCTCCGTGCGGCGGGCTCGTGTACCGCGAGGCCGCGTGGCCGGAGGAGTACCGCGGGAGCCTCTTCTTCTGCGAGTGGGGGAAGAGCGCGCTGCGGCGCTTCGTGCTCGAGCCCGACGGCGCGACCTTCCGCGTGAAGACGGCCGAGGACTTCGCGCGCGCAGGCGACGTGAAGACCTTCAAGCCCTTCGACGTGTGCGAGTCGCCCGACGGTCGGTTCCTGTACGTGTCGGACTGGGCCTACGAGGGCTGGACGAGCCCGACGGAGGCGGGGCGGCTGTGGCGGATCCGCCGCGCGGACGACGACCCGCGCGTGCCGAGCGCGGCCAAGCCGTTGCCGGGCGAAGTCGACGGCCTCGTCGAGGCGCTCGGCGACCCGAGCTTCAACCACCGCCTACGCGCGCAGCGCGCGCTCGCCCGGCGAGGGAGCGTAGTGATCCCGGTGCTCCACGGCGTGTTCGAGAGGGACCTGAACGGCCTCCCCAACGCCGCCGGGCAACGCGCGCGGCGACACGCCCTGTGGGCAATCACCGCGATCGGAGGGCCGACTCGGCGCGCGAGCTTGGGAAGCGTCACCGCGATGGGCGCGGACCTCCCTGCGCAGGCGGCGCGGGCGATCGGGCAGACCGAACCGGACGCGGGGTCCGAACTCGCCGGACTGTGGAGGGTCGCGGATCCGGTGACTCGTCGGGAGGTCGCTTCCGCCCTCGCTCGCGTGGCGAGGGTCCCGCTGGAGCGTCACCTAGGAACTCTCGCACAGGATCTCTCGCATCGGGCGGCTCGTTCCGATGACCGCTTCGTCCGATTCGCGAGCGCGGCGGCGTTCCGCCGACTCGGCATCCGCCTCGATCCAAGTCGAGCTTCGGATCCGATGGGACTCGTCTTCATCGAGGCGGCCCGGGGGGCCTACGAGCCCGAGGTCGTCGAGGAGCTGCGCAAGGCGGTCGCCACTCGGTTTCGCCCCGAGCTCGCGGCCTTCGCGGTCTCGGTGCTGGCGGAACTCTGGCGGAAGCCCGAGCCCTGGGACGGGACTTGGTGGAACATCCAGCCGGCGAAGGCGCCCCCGCCTGCTCACACGATCGCGTGGGAGTGCTCCGATTCCATCCGGGACACGATTGTCGAGAGCCTCGGACACCAGCAGAGCATCGTCCGCCGTGCGGCGCTCGAGGCCCTGCGCGAGATGGGCGATCGCACGGCGGCCCCTTCCGTTCGTGCCCGCTGGCCGCTCGAGGAGAACGAGAGTCTCCGAGCCACGATCCTCGACGTCCTCGGCGCGCTGAAGGACGACGGAGCCAAAGCCCTGCTCGAGTCGATCGTGCGCGATCCGCAGGCCGATGAGGACTTGCGCAAGCGCGCGATCGACACCGCCTGCGCGATCCGCACGGGAGGGATGATCGACCTCCTCGTCGGCGTGGTCACCGACCTTTCGATGCCGGCCGACCGCGTCGTGCTTTGTCTCCGGGCTCTCGCGCGCATCGGCGAGCCGCGGACGGCGGACGTGATCGCGCGCCGGCTCGAGGATCCCGAGATCAGCATTCGCATCGCCGCGATCACAGCGCTCGTCGACCTGCGGGGCGCGGCGGCCGCGGAAGCGCTAGTTCCTCGGCTCGGCGACTCGTCGGTCGAGGTTCGCCTCGAGGCCTTGCGCGGTCTCGCGCGACTAGGCATCGCCGATTGCGTCCCGAGCCTCCTCCCGCTCGCCGACGACCCGGCGACGCGCGAGGACGCGATCCTCGCGCTCGCGGCGACGCCGGATCCTCGCGCGCTCGAGGCGTACCTGTTCGGCGTCCACGCAGGCCAGAGACGCATTCCCGTGCGCGACGCGTCGCTCCAGGCGCTCGCGGCGATCCGCGGGGAGGTCCTGGGCGCGCTCGAGTCGCTCCACGCGGCGCGCCGCCTCGACGAGTCGCAGCTCGCGGCCGTCCAGTCGATCTACCGCGATCCGCAGCCGGTCCTGCGCTGGCGGATCCTCGGGCCATTCGCCCGCGGCGAGGAGCCCGACGTCTCGCGCCTCGACGACGACGCGGGCCTCGCCTGGATCGAGCACACGGCCGAGCCTAGGGACGGCTACGTCGACCTCGTGAAGCTCCTCTCGGGCCAGGCCCAGCTCGCCGCCTACGCCCTCGCCGAGGTCGCCTCGCCCGCAGCTTGCGAAGTCGACGCGCGAGTCGGCAGCGACGACGGCGTCGCCGTCTGGGTGAACGGCGAAAAGGTCCACGACGCGCCCGGCGACCGCGCCTGGTCTGCCGACCAGGACCGCTTTCGGCTTCGTCTCGCGGCCTCCGGCCGCAACCGGCTCCTCGTGCGCGTCGTCAACAACACCGGGGGCTGGGCCTTCAACGTCAAGGTCGCGAGCGCGCCCACGGGTCCGCTCTTCGCGCGCGAGGCGAGCGTCACCGGGCTCGAGGACGTCCGCCGCTACGCGCTCGAGCACCGCGGCGATCCGGCGCGCGGCTTCAAGATCTTCCGGGACTCGCGCGACGAGGCCATGTGCATCCGCTGCCACACGGTCTACGGCGTGGGGGAGCAGGTCGGCCCCGATCTCTCCGACATCGCCGCGCGCTACGGGCGCGAGGAGATCCTCGCCTCGATGCTCGAGCCCTCGCAACGCATCGCGGAGGGCTACCGCTCGACCTCGCTCGAGCTCGTGGACGGCCGGATCCTCTTCGGGATGGTCCAGAAGGAGACCGCCGAGGAGATCCTGCTCCACGACACGAACGGCGAGCTGCAGACGATCGACCAGTGCGACGTCGCCGAGCGAAGGATGCTGGACACGTCCGTCATGCCCGACGGACTGTGGACGACGATGTCGAAGGAGGACCTCGTCGACCTCCTCGAGTGGCTGACGACGCTGCGCGGGAAGTAGGAACCGGAATACGGTACCAACCGGAATACGGTACCAGGTCAATTCTTGCGCCAGCCGAGTAGTGGCTTCGCGCGCGAGGCGAGCGTCACCGGGCTCGAGGACGTCCGCCGCTACGCGCTCGAGCACCGCGGCGATCCGGCGCGCGGCTTCAAGATCTTCCGGGACTCGCGCGACGAGGCCAT
>JBJXFB010000170.1:0-4299 GCA_046155895.1 Planctomycetota bacterium
CGACCTCGGCCGAGATCCGCGCAGAGCGGACTTCGCGCGTAAGGGCGGCCGTCTCCAGGATCCGCTCGAACAGCGCCTCGCGCTCGCCGAGCGGCGCCGAGACGAGCGCCAGCAGGGCGCGCACCTCCGGATTCGACGGATCCCGCTTGTCGGCCTCGTAGAGGATCTCGCGCGCTTCGCGGAACTTCCCCTCGCTGTGACGCAGCCGCGCGACCAGGACCGCGGTCTTCGCGTCGCGGCGGTCCCGGTCCCGCTGCCGCTCGATCTGCATCCGCCTGACCTGGATCACCTCGTCGGCCTCGGTCGGCTCGGCGGGCGAGCTGTCGCGGCGGAGTTGCTCGATGTCCGCCTGGAGCTTGCGGTAGTCGCGCAGGAGCTTCTCGTGGTCCTCCTGCTTCGCCTCCAGCGCGGTCGCTCGGGAGAGGGCGAGCTCGAGCGCGTCGCGCAGTTCGTCGCACCGACGCTCCTGCTCGGCCAGCACGGCGGACTGGTCGGCCGCCGCGGGGGCGCGGCTCGGCGAGACGGGTGCTGCTTCACCGTTGGCGAGCGCGTCGAGCTCGGCCGCGGCTGCTGCGCGGACCGCCGGGGACGTGGGCGAGTCGTCGCGGCTCCACCACTGGAGCATCTCCCGCGCGCGCGTGAGGCCCTCCGGACGTCCGAGCCGGCGCAGACAGGACGCCGCCCGCACCTCCGCCAGTCCTCGCAACTCGGGGTCGCCCGCCGCCTGCTTCGCCGCCTCGACGTATTGCTCCGCCGCACGGGCGAGGTCGGTCGAAGAGCGCTCGGTCAGCTCGGCGCGGCGGAACGTCTCGGCAGCGGGCGCATCGCCGGCGTGCGCCGGGTGCGGCGACGCGAACGCGACGCCAAGGACGACCAGCCACGGGAGGATCCTTCGCACGTCCGGACTCTACGCGGCCCCGCGCCGTCAGTCGGTCCAAGTTCCGTTCAGCGCAGCCGGCGGGGTGGGTCCGCGCGGGACTTCGCCTCGGCGATGCGGCGATCCTCGTGGCGCGTCGCGGAGAGCCCTTCGTGTCCGGGGAGCGCCGACCAGCGGTTGCGCTTCTTCATCGACACGATCGCGACGAGCAGCGCGGCCGCGCCGAGAACCGACGGGATGAGCCACGGCGCAGCGCCTTCGCCCTTCCCCTTCTCCCTGGGGATCTCGATCGCCGTCGCCGGGCGCGCGGACTTCGGATCGCCGCCGACGAAGTCGCCGCCGTACGGATTCACCTGCGTCCGGACTTCGGCGCGGTGCAACTGGCGCATCTGGGCGGCGCGCAGGCGCTCGTTCTCGGCGATGGCGCGGTTCACCGGATCTTCCTGCGCCGATGCACCGAGCGGCACGGCGGCGAGGACCAGGATCGCTGCGAGGACGCGCATGCCGTCCTCATCGGGAAACCCGGCGTCGCCGCTGTTGGAGTCAGCTCGGGCGATGCGGCGGACGCCGGCCCCGTCCGCCGCCCTGCGGCTCGGACCTGCCGCGCCTCCCCCGGACCGCCTCCCGCAGGAGGAACTCGATCTGGCCGTTCAGACTGCGAAGCTCCGCGTCGGCCCAGGCACGCAGTTCGTCGTGCAGGTCCGGCGGGAGTCTGAGGAGGAACGGCTTGCGTTCCGGAGGGGCGGACACGTGCGTCTCGGTCAGCCGTAGAGGGTCCCGGTGTTCACGACGGGCTGCGCCTGCTGGTCGCTGCACAAGACGACGAGGAGATTGCTCACCATCGTCGCCTTGCGCTCGTCGTCGAGCGTCACCACCGACTTCTGTTCGAGCTGATGGAGCGCCATCTCGACCATCGTCACGGCGCCCTCGACGATCAGCTTCCGCGCGGCGATGACCGCCGCGGCCTGCTGCCTTCGGAGCATGGCGCCCGCGATCTCCGGGGCATAGGCCAGGTGCGAGAGCCGCGCCTCGACGACGTCGATGCCCGCGATGCCCAGCCGCGCCTGCAGTTCATCGCGCAGCTCCTGGGAGACCTTGTCGCCGCTCCCGCGGAGCGAGGGTTCCTCGTCGCTCCCGCCGTCGTAGGGGTGCGTGCTCGCCAGGTGGCGCACCGCCGTCTCGCTCTGGATGTGCACGAACTCCTCGTAGCTCTCCACGTCGAACACCGCCTGCGCGGTGTCGCGGACGAGCCACACGACGACCGCCGCGATCTCGATCGGATTGCCGGACTTGTCGTTCACCTTCAGCTTCTCGCCGTTCAGCGTGTGGGCACGGAGCGACACCGCCTTCTTCGAGTAGAAGGGGTTCGTCCAGTGGAAGCCGCCCGTGCGGACGGTCCCGACGTAGCGTCCGAAGAGCACGAGGACGCGGGCCATGTTCGGCTGCACCGTGAAGAAGCCGGGCATCAGGAAGAAGTTCAGGATGATCATCAGGACCGCCAGTCCCACCAGCTCGCCGCGTCGCTGCACGGCCCCCGTGATGATGAGCGCGATCGCGCCGACCCACATGAGGAGCACCAGCGCGAGCATGCCGAAGCCGCTCATCGCGCTCGTGGGCCTCTCGCTCGTCCGAGGCACCCCGGGCAGTGCGGATGCAGGTCCCGCCGCATTCGTTCCGTTCGTCATGATCCGTCTCCTCTCGCGGGGGCCCTCTTCGGGGGGGCCGCTCCGACTGGATGTCAGAATGATATCACTCTGACATCTAACCGGAAGATTCGCCCGGAGGTTCAGACGGAAGGCGCGGCGCCCGGCGCGTCGAACAGGTAGCCCACTCCGCGGACCGTGCGGATGAACTCCGGGTCGTCGGGGTCCTTCTCGACCTTCTCGCGGAGCTTCTGGACGAAATTGTCGATCGTCCGCGGCGTGCCGTCGTAGTCGTAGCCCCACACGTGGTTCAGGATCTGGTCGCGGGAGAGGACGCGGCCCTTGTTGCGGATGAAGAGCCGGAGCAGTTCGAACTCCTTCTTGCTCGTTTCGATCACGGAGCCGTCCACCCGCACGAGCCTCGACGTGAAGTCGATCTCGGTGCGTCCGAAGCGGTACCCGTCGGTCTCGCCCTCGAGTGCCCGCCGCTTGCGCAGGAGCGCGCGGAGCCGGGCGAGCACCTCCTTCACGGAGAAGGGCTTCGTGACGTAGTCGTCGGCGCCCACGTCGAGTCCGACCACCTTGTCCTGCTCCATGCCCTTCGCGGAGAGCATCAGGATGACGACCGACGGATCGTGCTTGCGGACGGCGCGGCAGATCTCGAACCCGTTCATCTTCGGGAGCATCACGTCGAGCACGATCGCGTCGGGACGCTCCGAGAACGCGAGCTCGAGCCCCTGCTCGCCGTCCTTTGCCTGGACGACCTCGTAGTTCTCGTACTGGAGGTTCTTCACGATCCCCAGGAGGATCGCGGGATCGTCCTCGACGACGAGCACCTTGGTCATGCGCGGCCTCCGGGGAGCCGCAACCGGAACGCCGCGCCGCCCAGCGACTCCGAGCGCGACACGTCGATCGTTGCGCCGTGCGCGAGTGCGATGCGGCGGCAGAGCGCGAGACCGATCCCGGCGCCCTGCGTGCGGCGGGAGAGCGTGTCGTCGCCTCGGTAGAACTCTTCGAACACGAGCTCGCGCTCCTTCCCGGGCACGCCCGGTCCGTCGTCCTCGACGATCATCTCCGTGCCGCCCTGATCGAGCGCCCGGACGGTGAGCCGGATCGTGGCCCCTTCCTTGTCGCCGTCCTTCTTCACGGCTTTGTCAGGAGAGCCGCCGGCGAGCCCGCCGTGCTTGAGCGCGTTGTCGAAGAGGTTCAGCAGGACCTGGATGATCGCATCCCGGTCGAGATGGCAGGCCGGGAGGCCGGCCGGGGCGTCCACCGAGAGTCGTGCCCCCGCGGATGCGGCGCGGCGCCGGAACACCTCGGCCGCGGTCCGCGCCACCTCGGAGGGATCGCAGGGCTTCGCATCGACGACCGCGCGCCCCTTCTCGAACGCGGAGAACGTCAGGATGCGGTCCACGAACGAGGTGAGGCGGTCGGTCTCCTGCGCGACGACGTCGAGGCACTCCTTCGCCTCCTTCTCGTCGCGCACCCGGCCCTCCTGGAGCGTCTCCACGAACAGCTTCATGCTCGTGAGCGGCGTACGGAGCTCGTGCGAGAGGTTGCTCACGAAGTCGCTCTTCATCCGCGCGAGCCGCAGTTCGCGCGAGACGGCGCGGATCGCGAGAAGGCTGGCTGCGACGACTGCGAGACCGGCTCCCGCGAGCACCCAGATCCAGTACCGCCGGGTCGGATCGCCCGGGGCGAGCGCCCCGCTCGGGTCGGTGAGGAACGCCTCGACGCGGAGTCCCGGCAGCGCGCGGCCCAGGGCGACGGCGGCCACCG
>JBJXFB010000177.1:0-10715 GCA_046155895.1 Planctomycetota bacterium
ACCGTGGCCAACGTGGACACGGACACCTTCAACACGATCGCCGTGACGCCGGTCTCGATGAACGGGTACTTCTTCGCCGGCGCCGGCGTGATCCACGCTGCAGGCCAATTCGTGGCCACGATGGACACGACGACTCCCGACTGCGAGGGCCGGACCTGGTTCTTCGGCGACAACACCGGTGCCGCGGTGAACTACACCAATCCGCAGCTGAATATCTTCCCGCCGGATTCCTTCGCGGGGAACGGTTTCGCGTGCAACCTCATGGTTCGCGCGGGCTGCGGCCCTGGCTCGCCGATGATCGGGCAGTGCTTCCCCGGCACCGGCGGCGTCATCACTTGCCCGTGCCCCAGCCAGGCCCCGGCGAATCCGGCCGGCGGCTGCGCCAACCACGGTGCGGGTTCCACGGCCGGCGGCGTCCTGACCGGTACAGGGAATGCGTCCCTGGCCGCCGACACGCTGTCGATCACGTCCAGCGGCATGCGCCCCACGGCGTCTGTCCTGAACGTGTTCTTCAGCTACAAGCCGGGAACGGCCACGCCGACCTCGGGCATCGTCAGCGGCGCCGGCGTGCGCTGCACGGGAACGGGCGGATCCCTGAAGCGCCTCTACACCGGCAACGCCTCGGGCGGGTCGATCACGAGGCCGGGGATGGGTGACCTCAGCGTCAGCGCCAAGTCGGCGACTTTCACGGGCCATGCGATCGTCTCGGGGGAGACTCGCCACTACTTCAACGTCTACCGTGACGGGCAGGCGAGCCAAGCGGCGAACTGCAACAACCCCTTGACCACCACCAACCTGACGAACATGGGTGCCGTGACCTGGGCTCCGTGATCCTGGTCTGAATCCGCATCTTCCGGCCTCGAGCCGAGGGATGCGGATCAGAGCTCATGCGAGGCCGACCGGGCTTTCCGGTCGGCCTCGCGCATTCTCGGCCTGCTGCACGCGGAACGGCCACTCGTTCCCCTCGTGCCTGCTGGACTCGACCCAGGGCCCGGCGATTCCGCTCCCGCCTCGAGGCTTGGTTCGAATGCAGGGCTTGTATGGGCTGGCGGCGAAGTGGACGCTGGCCTCGATGCCGCGCCGCCCCGGTTGCGGCGCCTCGCTCCTGCATCCGCAGACTCACACGCCGAAACGACGGTCCCAGCACCATGGCGAAGAAGAAGAAGGACGAATCCGGCACAGAGAAGGCGATCCGACGGGCGCCGCGCAAGCTCGAGGGGCTCGACCAGAAGACCTTGGCGCTCATCGAGAGCACGGCTACCAGGGTCCGGCTGAAGATCGACCAGCGCGCGCTGCCGGAGCTGCGGTTCCCGACCCGGGCCCTGTCGAACGTGAAGTACGACGCGAAGGTCGGCTACTTCGAGCTGGGGAAGGGCCAGAAGGCGCGGGCGCTGTCGGTGAACACGGTCAAGAGCTTCGCGCAGACGCTCCGCTTGATGGCGATCAGCAAGGAGATGGTCGAGAACAACGACTTCGCGACCAAGCGGGAGGCGTACTACGTCAGCAAGAACTGGGGCGAGTGCAAGTTCAACGAGCAGGTCGAGTCGGACACGGTGATGGACGACATCGAGGCGCTGGCGAGTCTGGAAGGGCTCTCGCGCGAGCAGCTGCGCTACTACCCGGAGGAGCACGGAGGATCCGTGGCGGGCAGCCTGATCGTCATCGATGCGGACGCGGAGACTGGAAAACCGCTCGAGATCGACTGCACGGGATTCGGCTCGGGGAGCTACTCGATCCCCCACTCGGTCGAGCACCTGGGCTTCCGCACCGACGCGAAGTTCATCCTGGCGATCGAGACGGGCGGGATGTTCCAGCGCCTCAACAACCACAAGTACTGGAAGACCGCGAACTGCATCCTGGTCGAGACCGCCGGCGTGCCGACGCGCGCGACGCGGCGGTTCATCCGGCGCCTGGCGGACCACAAGAAGATCCCGGTCTACGCGTTCGTCGATTGCGATCCTTACGGGATCGCGAACATCTACCGGACGCTCAAGGTGGGCTCGGGGAACGCGGCGCACATCAACCGGTTCTTCTGCGTCCCGCAGGCGGAGTACCTGGGGGTGACGCCGCAGGACATCCACGACTTCAAGCTGCAGGACGCGACGCACAAGCTGCAGGAAGTCGACGTGAAGCGCGCGAAGGACGCCCTCAAGAACGATCCGTTCTTCATGGCGCACAAGCCGTGGATCAAGGCCATCGAGCAGATGCTGTCGATGGGCGTGCGCGCGGAGCAGCAGGCGCTGGCGAAGTGGGGCCTGAACTTCGTGATCGAGGAGTACCTGCCGAGGAAGCTGAAGAACGTGAAGAGCTTCCTGCCGTGAAGTACTGAACCAGGTTCGTTTTCTCGCACCTCGCCACTCGACGCGGCGTTGCCCGCGACTAACGGCGAGGTGCGAGAAAACGAACCTGGTTCAGTACTTTCCGACGGACGAGGACGTTCGATTCGGTTTTTGTTAGGGTCGTCGCCGGTGCGATGCCCGTCCTTTCCCCCCACCGCGATTCCCGACTCCCGCCGCGCACTCCGCGCATCCTCCATCTCGACGTCGACGCCTTTCTCGCGTCGGTCGAGCAGGCGGTGCACCCCGAGCTCGCCGGCCTGCCCGTCGTCGTCGGCGGCCTGCCGGAAGAGCGCAACCTGGTGATGTCCTGCTCCTATCCGGCGCGCGCGTTCGGCGTGCGGCCCGGGATGCTGCTGGCGGAGGCCGCGCGGCGCTGTCCCCAGGCGATCTTCCGCCGCGGCGACTCGCAGGCCGCCAACCGGATGCGCGAGGCGGTCGCCGCGGTCCTCCTGCGTACGACGCCGCGGGTCGAGATCGCCTCGATCGACGACTTCTTCGCCGACCTCACGGGCACCGCGCGTCTCCAGGGGGCGGCTTTCGACGTCGCGGAGGCGATCCGCACGGCGGTCCGCCTCGAGCTCTCGCTCCCCGTCACGATCGGGATCGCGACCAGCAAGACGGTCGCGCGCATCGCGGGCAAGCTCGCCAAGCCCGGCGGGATCGCCGAGATCCTGCCCGGGCACGAGGAGGCCTTCCTGCGCGCGATGCCGCTCGAGCACCTGCCCGGCGCGGGCAAGTCGATCGGAGCGAAGCTCGCGCGGATGGGGATCGCCCGATGCGGCGATCTCGCGCTCGTCCCGCGCGAGGCGCTCTACGCGGCCTTCGGCGCCGACGGCCTCGTGCTGCACGCGCGCGCGCGCGGGATCGACCGCGATCCCGTCGAGCCTACGCACGTTGCCGGTCCCGACGGGACGCTGCGCCTCCGGATCCCGCGGACGATCCGCCGCGACAGCACCTTCGAGCCCGAGGAGGGCCGCCGCGAGATCGTTCTCGCGATGCTGGCCTACCTGGTCGAGCGCGCGTCGCACCGGCTGCGCGCCCACGACGCCGTCGCGCGCGCTCTCGCCGTGCGCATCGTCTACGTCGACACGCGCCCGGTCGACGTCATCCGCGCCGGGCGGGACTCCCCGGGAACCGCAGAAAGGCGGCGGAAGCTGGCCTCGCCGAGCGACTCGACCGACGAGCTCCTGCGCCATGCCCGGGCGCTCCTCCGCGAGCTCCCGCGCCGCCGCGCGCTCGTGAAGACGGTCGGGGTCACGCTCGTCGATCTCGCGCCGCGCGCGGGCTGGCAGAACCACCTGTTCGGCGAGCCGGAGGACGGCGCGGCGGCGAGCCGCGAGGATCGCCACCGGCGCCTCGACCGCGCCCTGGACCGCCTGCGCGAGAAGCACGGCTTCGGGCGCGTGCTGCGCGGCGCGAGCTTCCCGCTGGCGGGGACGCATCCGCTCGGGCCGGACGGGTTCCAGCTGCGGACGCCGTCGCTCAATCAGTGAACGTCTGCGTCGAGACGAGCGACCTCGACCTCCGCCGCGATGCGGCCGAAGGACGCCCACATCGGGGCTTTCGCGACCGTGCGGAGCATGTCCGCCGCCAGGCGCTCGCGGCCGTTGTAGAGGTGCCAGTTGGCGACGCCGTAGCCGATCGTCGCGAAGTCCGCCCTGGCGCTGTCGCCGGCCTGGAGCTCTTCCCAAAGCGTGTCGAACGAGATCTCCCCGCGGTAGGCGAGGCAGAGCCGGTGGTAGGCGTGGTACTCGGCGACGTCGAGGTCGGCGCGGATGGGCTCGAGGACCGCGCGCGCCTCGTCCTCGCGCCCCAGGCGCCGCAGCGTCATGTAGAGCCAGTGCGTGACCGAGCACAGGGCGTCGGGGTTCTTCGACCACTTCGCGCACTCGCGCCAAGCCGCGAGGGAAAGCTCGAACTCGCCGCGCAGGTAGCGCGCGAGCCCCAGGTGGTAGAAGACGCCGTGGTTCAGCGTGTCGACGACGATCCCGCGCTCGTTGGGGAGGCCCGGGGGCTCCACCTCGTCGGGCCGGCCTTCGACGAGATGCGCGGCGCGCTGGAGGTCCTCCACGGCGCGCTCGAAGCTCCGCAGCGTGATCCAGCGGTGTCCGCGGTGCCTGTAGAAGCGCGCGTCGTCGGGGTGGATCGCGATGCCGCGCGTGAAGGCGTCGATCGCGTCGCGGTAGCGACCGAGGTACGCGAGCCGGCGGCCGTACCAGACCAGCTCGTCGCGGCCCTTGGGGTTGCGCTCGAGCGCCAGCTCGGCCGCGCGGAGCTCTTCCTCGCGCTTCTTCCGGACGTCGGCCGGCAGATCGAGCGCGAAGAGCGGCTCGCCCTGGACGGACATCGCCTCGGGGCGCGGCGGAGGATCCGGATCGATCTCCCGGGCGGGATTCTCCTGCGGAGCCTGGCAGGCGGCGGCGAGGAACACGACGAGCGCGGCGGAGGCCGTTTTCATGCCGCCGAGGATAGCGGAAACTCTCCCGCCGCATGGACGGTGTGAACAGGACCCGGTGAACCAGCCCGCCAGCCCCCCCGCGTCGAGGACGGTGCTCCTGATCGCCCTCCTCTGCCTGATCTGGGGCAGCACGTGGATCGTGATCCAGGGCGGCTTGCGCGACCTGCCGCCCTTCACGTCGGCCGCGGCGCGGTTCGTGGTCGCCGCCGCGGCGATGAGCGTGGTCGCGCACTTCCTCCACCGGCGCGAGGGCGGCGCACGTCCGACGTGGAAGCTCTCGCTCGCGCTCGGCGCGCTGAATTTCGGCGGCAGCTACGGGATCGTGTACTGGGCGGAGACGCGCCTCCCCTCGTCGCTCGTGAGCGTGCTCTGGTCGGTGTTCCCGATGCTCATGGCGATCAGCGGACACCTCTACCTGCCCGCGGAGAAGCTGCGCGGCCGCCAGTGGGCCGGATTCGTCGTCGGGTTCCTGGGCGTCGCGCTGCTCTTCGCGACCGACCTGCGCGGCATCGGTCCGGGCGCGGTACAGTCCGGAGCGATCCTGCTCGTGAGCCCGATCATCTCCGTCGTCGGGACGACCGTGCTGAAGCGCGGCGGCGCGCATGTGAGCTCGGTGCTCGTGAACCGCGACGGCATGTGGATCGGCGCGGCGATGCTGTGCGCGGCGGCGTGGCTCTTCGAGCGCGGCGCGCCGGTCGCCTGGACCGGAGCGGCGATCGCGAGCGTCGCCTACCTCGCGCTCGCGGGCACGGTCGTGACGTTCAGCCTCTACTTCTGGCTCCTGCGGCGCGTCCCGGCCAACACGCTCGGCCTGATCGCCTACGTGACGCCCGCGGTGGCGCTCCTGCTCGGCGGGCTCGTCGGGAAGGAGCCGATCACGGCGTGGACCCTCTCGGGGAGCGGGTTGATCCTCGCGGGGGTCGGTTTGGTGGTTCGGGGGCGGTAGCCGACACGCCCGGCAGCGGGCCCAGCCGCAGACGGTACGAACGTACCGATGTCGAGGCGCCGGCTCGCGCGTAGTGTCCAGCCTCGGAGGTCACCGCATGCCCTTATTGGTTCCAACCGCCCTGCCTGGGCGGTTTCGCTTGTTGCTCCCGGTCTTCGCCCTCCTGCTCGGGGCGGCCACGATCACCCGCGTCGCCATCGCGTTGGAGGCGGACGTGCTCCAGAAGGCTCTTCCACTCTTCGCGCACGGCGTCGTGCTCGATGCCGCAGTGTCCGTGATCGTGCTGGCGCCGATCGCGCTCGCGATCGCACTGGGTGGAGGCTCGTTCCTGCGCCGCGCCTGGTTCCGTCACACTCTTGTGACGACGGTCGTGGCTGCCGCGATCTTCGGCTCGTTCGTCGAGTACTTCTTCTTCGAGGAGTTCAACGCACGCTTCAACCACGTCGCGCTCGACTACCTCCTCTTCCCTGGCGAGGTCATCGGCAACGTATGGGAGAGCTACCCGCTGCCGCTCTACGTCGTTCTCGCGCTGGCGGGCGGGGTCGCGGCCTCGCGGCTCGTGAATCGCGGTCTCGGGGCCCAGGATTTCCCCACGGGCACGCTGGGCGCGCGACTCGGCTCCGCGGGAGCGGTGCTCCTTGCCTGCACGCTCGCGCTCGCGATGCTGCGAGTCCTCCCGCCCACCCACGCGGCCGATCGGCGTGTCAACGAAGTCGCGTCGAACGGCCTCGTGCAGCTCGCACGCGCGTTCCACACGGCAGGCCTCGACTACGAGAGCTACTACCGCACGGTGGGCGAGGGCAAGCGCGCGGAGATCGCGTGTCTCACGCTCGGCTGGCCCTCCGCAGATGACGCCCAGAGGACGTTCCCGGCGGTCGAGCGCCGCGACCGACCTCTCGACGTCGTCGTCATCCTGGGCGAGAGCTTCGGCTCCGAATTCGTCGGCCGCCTCGGCGGCCGCCACCCGTGCGCACCCGGATTGGAGCGATGGGCGGATCGAGGGCTCTTCCTGACGAACGTCGTGCCCACGGGGAACCGCACGGTTCGAGGCCTCGAAGGCGTCCTGTGCTCGTTCGTGCCTCTGCCCGGGGACTCGATCTGGAAGCGCTCCGAATCGGAGGGCACCGCCACGATCGCGCGCGTGCTCGGCGACCAGGGCTATCGGACCGAGTTCCTCTATGGCGGCGACGGTGCGTTCGACCGCATGAGGTCGTTCGCCCTCAAGAACGGTTGGAACGCCTTCTTCGAGGACTCGGTCCTCGGCGATTCGAGCTATCCCAAGAATGCGTTCCGCACGATCTGGGGTGTCGCCGATGAGACCCTCTTCGAGAAGCTGATCGAGCGCCAGCGCCTAGCGCACGACGCGGGAGTGCCCTTCTTCGGCACTGCGCTCACCGTAAGCAATCACAAGCCGTTCCTCACGCCTGACGGTCCGGCCCCCGGACTCCGTCCGGACAAGCTGAAGAAGGAAGCTCTGGCCTCGTTCGTGCTCCTGGCTGCAAGCTTCGCGGCCTGGCGGATCTTCGCGGCTCGATCCCGGGGTCGGGTGATCGCGGCGTTCGTGGTCGCGTGGGTCGGCTTCGGTGCTTGTGCATGGACGATCGCCCAGCCGAGGGGCAGCCGGACGGCGGCGGTGCGATACGCCGACCGTGCGCTGGCGCAGTACTTCGATCGCGCCCGGGCGGAAGGCCTGCTGGACCACACAGTCGTGCTGTTCGTGGGCGATCACGGGGCCCGTGTCTACGGTTCGGAGGAGATCCCGACGGCGAGCTACCGCGTGCCGGCCCTGTTCCTCGCGCCCGACGCGAAGTACGTGGGCAAGACGATCTCGCGACTGTGCTCGCAGATCGACCTCGCGCCGACGCTCCTCTCGCTCGCGGGCGTCGACTACGTCGCGCCGTTCTTCGGCAAGGACCTGTTGAAACAGGATCCCGACGGTCCGGGTCGCGCCTACGTGATCCACAACCGCAACATCGGGCTCCTCACGGACACGACACTCACGGTCCTGGGCCTGCAGAAGTCGACGACGTGCTATGCGCGCTCCGACCGGTCGAGCGATTCGTTCGAACGCGTCGAATGCGATCGGCGCACGGAGGGTCGAGCCGACGCCGCCGCGGCGGTCTTCCAGTGCGCCTCCTCGCTCTACGAGTCGGGACGGTATCGTGTACTCGATGCGCCCTGATCGGACCGGAAGAGTCGTGTGGTGGACGATCTACGTCGTCCTGCCCGTGATGGTCCTCTTGGCCGCCTCGGCCGCCCTCAGCCATTCGCGATTCGACCGTGCCTCGCTCGTGCCGTTCTTCGACGAGGCTTCCGGCACCTTCCCGCTGCGGCGCGAATGGTTGTTCGACGACGTGCTGCACATCGGGGGTCGTGCGCTGGTCGTGGTCGCGACGGTAGGCCTCATCGTCTGGGCGGCCATCGGTTGGCGCTCCCCGCGTTGGCGCGGCAGTGCGCGGCGCGCGGCGTACTTGGCGACATGCCTCCTGGTCACCGTTTCGGTCGCGGGGATCTGGAAGGATCTCGCGGACCGGGTGACACCCTGGAACACGGTCGGCTTCGGCGGGTCAAGGCCCTGGCCGGAGCAAGTGGGCTGGATCGACTCGCCGGGCGCGCACGCGGCTTCCGGCTTCGCCTGGTTGTCGCTGTACTTTGTCGGAGCGGCCCTGAGCACAAGACATCGTTGGCTCTGGCTCGCGCCGGGCCTGCTCCTCGGGGGGTTGTTCGCGCTGGGACAGCACGTGCGGGGAGCTCATCAACCCTCCCACGAACCGCTCTCGGCCGCGATCGCGTGGGTCGTGGCCGCGGTCGTCGCCGTGGCGTTCCGCCGAGCGGGCTGGCTGGACTGGTCCGAACGGCCGCGATCGCGCACCGTCACGACTGCGCTGGATTCGTTCTCGGAGCGCAGCCTGCCGTGGCTCGCGTCCGGATCGCTGGCGCTGGCGGGGGCCCTTTTCTTTGCCGTCGACCAGGTGTCCGGCGTGCTCGAAGGCCGGATCCCCGAGTTCCATCAGGCGGTCGAGGTGGTCGAGCTCATGGGTACCTCGCTCGGAGTCGGCATCACCGCGTGGCTGCTCGTGGACAAGATCGCCGCGATGCGCACGCGCAGCCTGCGCAAGCTCCGAGAGGAACGGGAACGCCGCCTGCAGATGCTCGGCAGCCTGGCTGCGTCCGTCGCACACGAAGTGCGCAATCCGCTGCACACCTTGCGCCTGATCATCGATGAACAGCGGCTGGAGATCCCGGCTCTGGATACGCACGCGCTGCGCAGTGAAGTCGAGGTCAGCCTGGAGCGCATCGACCATGCCGTCGAGCTGGTGTACCGGTTGGCCCGGCCCGAGTTCGTCGAATCGGAATCGGGCGACCTGGCGGAGACGACGCGCGATGCCGTGGCCGGCCTGGAACGAATCGCTCCCGGGCGAGGCCGCTTCGAGTGGGGAGCGTGTCCGAGCCGAGCGCCGGTTGCGGCCTCCCGCTTCGATGTACGCCTCGTCGTCGACAACCTGCTTCGCAACGCGGCCGATGCGTCGCCCCGTGATCGTCCCGTCTCGCTCGATCTGCGATTCGTGGACGACACGTGGGAATTGCGCATCGCGAACGAAGGAGCGCTGGAGGCGCGTCCGCGATCTCCCGATTCCCCCAGTGGACTCGGACTGGGGCTGGCCATCTCGCGTCAGATCATCGAGCACGCGCAGGGCACGCTCTCTGTCGTCCAGGAAGCTGGGATCGTGCACTCGACGATCCGGCTGCCGGTCCTGCGGGAGGCACGTCTTGCCGAGTAGGCACGTGCTGTTGGTGGAGGACGAGGCGACCGGGCGAGACCTGCTCGCTCGCGGCCTGGCACGATCGGGGTACGAGGTCTCGACCGCTGCGGACGGCGCGGAAGCGATCGCCTTGCTGGACGACGGCATCGACTATGTCGTCACGGACATCGTGATGCCGGTCATGGACGGCCTGGGACTGCTCGCGGAGATGAACCGCCGCAAGCACCGAGCGCAGCGAGTGGTCGTCACGAGCTTCGCGGACAAGGACCGGGTGGTTGCGGTCCTGAATCTCGGGGCCGACTATCTGCTGGAGAAGCCGTTCAGCGTCGAGACGCTCGCCTCCTTGCTCGCGCGGCTGACGGCCGACCGACGCGACGGCGTGGCGGACATCACCCAATTCTTCCGTCGCCGGCTGCACCGGCTCCCCCTGGCCCCGCGCGAACGAGAGATGGTCGAGCTCGTGCTGCGAGGCGACTCGAACAAGCAGATCGCGCGCAAGCTCGGCCTCTCCGAGCAGACCGTCAAGAACACCCTCTCGAGCGCGTACGGGAGCCTGGGCGTGCAGAGCCGTGGAGAGCTGTTCCACGTCGTGTTCCCGATCTGAAGTCGCGGGCCCGGCGCTCCGGGGTCCGCTGCGCCTCATCGGTACAGCTTCCGCCCGTACAGGTCCTCGGTGACGCCCAGCCAGGCCAACGCATCGAGCTCCAGTTCGCGATCGTGCGCGGCAGGCCGAAGGCGACCTTCGACCAGGCGAGACGTCCGGAGATCTCTGTCCCTCAAGAGGTTGCGTGCTCCTCGCGCCCGGCCAGCCGGATCCGGCCTCCCGCATGAATTAGGGTTCCGTTAGGGTATCCCCGCGGGCAGACGGCTCCGGCCCCGACCCGCGGCGATGTACTTCCCCCTGCGCGTCCACGGGCACCACTCGATGCTCACCGGCGTCGATTCGCCGGCTGCTCTGGTCGACCACGCGATCGGGCTCGGCCTCCCCGGTCTCGCTCTCTGCGACGTCGATACGCTCGCTGGCCTCGTCGACTTCCTCGTCGCGGCACGCAATGCGCGCGAGCGCACCGGCGGACCTTTTCGCGCGATCGTCGGGGCCGAGATCTCGGATCCCTCCGGCGAGCCGGGCCGCGTCGTCGCGCTGGCCGAGAGCGCGCAGGGCTACCGCAACCTGTGCAAGCTCGTCTCCGCGCGCGCGCTCGGCGCCG
>JBJXFB010000183.1:0-3311 GCA_046155895.1 Planctomycetota bacterium
GAGGAAACCGAAGTGCTGGGGTGGAGGCAGGACTGGGGGAAGGAGAGCATCCATCCACTGGCGACGCGCTGCGAGAGTGTCGCGGATCGCCTCGCGGCCGAATCTCGAGCGGCCTGAAGCGCCTTCCTGTGGGACAAGCCAGCACTACCTCGCTTCTCGCCGCCACACGGAAGCCAGTCAGTATCGAACTGATCCGCGCTGGAGCTCTCCAACACGAAGGGCGGCCACTGCGGCCGCCCTTCGCTCTCTCAGAGGCTCGTGCTGACGATCAACACTGACTGAAGCCGCAAGCGTGGCACTTCACGCAACCCTCCTCGAAGGAGAGGACGGAGGTGCACGCGGGGCACTTGAGCTTGTACTGCGCGCTGTTGCGCGGGGGAGCCCTGTGCCCCTCGCCTTGCACGCCGGCGATCGGAGCGGCCGCCCGCGGAACGAAATCGGTGCGGGAAAGATCCGGTGCGGCTCCGCCCAGGAGGAGCGAGTGCAAGCCGACCTTCTCCTTCTCGTCGAGGTAGCGCTGGAGAGCCGTCGCGAGGCCGTCCGCGAGCGACATGATCCGGCCGTCCTTCGTGGGAACGGAGAGGCTCGAACCGATCCCCTCGAGCTGCTTGATCGCCATCTTCAGGCTGCCGTTGGCGCGCAGCCACAGCGACAGGATGCGGCAGATCGCCTCGAGGTCCGAGTTCGCGACGTCGCCACCCTTGCCGAGCTGGGCGAAGACCTCGCGCTCGCATCCGGCGACCGGATCGACCGAGACCTTCACGTGCATGTTGCCGAAGGGCGTCATCTGCCGGATCCGGAGGCAGCTCATGATCTCGGGCAGCTTGATCGGGTTGAGCTCCTCCTGACCGCTCTCGCCGCGCTTGGTGCGCAGACCGAGGGGAGCGCCGCTCGTATCCACGCCGCCCGTCGGGGCCGGGGCCGCCTCCGCCGCGGGGCCCGCGCCCTGATTCGAGTGCTTGAGCGCCATCGGCTGGAGATCGCGGCAGCCGTCGCGGTAGACGGTGACGCCCTTGACGTCCTCGTCGATCGCGAGCTCGAAGATCCGGCGCACGTCGTCGACGGTGGCCTCGCGAGGGAAGTTGATCGTCTTGCTGATCGACGAGTCGCAGTGCCGCTGGAAGGCCGACTGCATCTTCATGTGCCAGTAGGGCGTGATGTCGTGCGCCGTGACGAACACCTGCTTGACGTCGTCGGGGATCTCCTCGCGGTGCTGGAGCGTGCCCGCCTCGACGATGCTGTCGATCAGCTCGTCCGAGTAGAACCCGCGGGCCTTCGCCGTGCGGTCGAACACGTAGTTGACCTCGCGCATGATCGTCGGCCGGCCGCGCGTGTCCTTCATGACCTGGCGGATGAAGGCCAGGCTGAACATCGGCTCAATGCCGCCCGAGCAGTTCGCGATGATCGAGATCGTGCCGGTGGGCGCGACGGTCGTCGTGTAGGAGTTGCGCATCCGGCGGCCGCGCTTCTCCCAGTCCGAACCCTCCCAGGCGGGGAAGACGCCGCGCTCTCCCGCCAGGAGCTCCGAGGCGAGGTGCGATTCGTCGTCGAGGACCTCCATGACGCGCTCGCCCCAGGCGCAACCTTCCTGCGAGTTGTAGCGGATGCCGAGCTTGTACAGCGCGTCGGCGAACCCCATCACGCCGAGACCGATCCGGCGCGTCGTCTTCGACATGTTCTCGATCTGGGGCAGCGGGTACTTGTTGGCCTCGATGACGTTGTCGAGAAAGCGCGTCGTCGTGTGGATGATCGCCTTGTACTCGTCCCAGTCGAAGCGCGCCGCGGTTCCCTCGCCCTGGACGAGGGCGCCGAGATTGATCGAGCCGAGATTGCAGGAGTCGAAGGGGTGCAGCGGCTGCTCGCCGCAAGGATTCGTGGCCTCGATCAGGCCGACGTTCTTGATCGGATTGCGCTCGTTGATGCGGTCGATGAAGACCACTCCCGGCTCTCCGGTGCGCCAGGAGTGCTCGACCATGAGGTCCCAGATCTCCCCGACGGTCCAGTAGGCGCCCGTCTCCTTGCCTTCCGCGTCGCGCTTGGCGAGCGCTGACCACTGCTTCGTCCGCGGATTCTGGACCTGGTGGATCGTCTCGGGCTTCGTGCGCACCTCGCGCACGAAGCGGTTCGTGACGGTCACGGAGATGTTGTAGTTCGTCAACATCCCCAGGTTGTCCTTGATCGAGATGAACTGGATGATGTCCGGGTGGTCGACGCGCAGGATGCCCATGTTGGCTCCGCGCCTGAAGGCTCCCTGCTGGATCGCGTCCGTGGCCTTCGAGAAGACCTGGATGAAGGAGAGCGGACCCTCGGTCGTGCCGCCCGAGCTGCGCACGAGATCTCCTTGGGGACGCAGCCGTGAGAAGCTGAAGCCCGTCCCTCCTCCCGCCTTCTGGATCAGCGCTGTCGCCTTGATCGAGTCGAAGATCCCCTCGATCGAGTCCTCGACCGGGAGCACGAAGCAGGCGGAGAGCATCCCCATCTCGCGGCCGGCGTTCATGAGGGTCGGGCTGTTCGGCATGAAATGCCGGCGCGACATCAAGCCGTAGAACTCGCGCGCGACGGCCAGAGCCTTCTCGGGGCTGCCGCCCGGGAAGTCGATCTCGGGCCGCGCGACGGCCGAAGCCACCCGCCAGAAGAGCTCCCGCGGCGTCTCGCAGACCTTCCCTGTATGCGGGTCCTTCTTGAGGTAGCGCCGCTCGAGAACAGTCAGCGCGTTCTCGGTCAGGTCCGGATCGGGGAGATCCTGCGGAGGCGCGATGGCGTCGAGTTCGGCGAGGGCGTCGACGGAAGTGCGGGACACGGAGGGTTGGGCGGTTCTCAGAAGGGAGGTCGGCGTGGGGTTCAAGGTCGTATTCCGGACTGGAAGGGGGTCAGGGGTCGGGTCCGAGGGGAAAAGGTCAGCCTCTGCGCGCGCTGCGAGCCGATGTCTAAGTTGTATGTTGACAGGTATTTAGGCAATGAGCCTGGTCCGCGGTCGGACCCGGGTCCTTCGTTGAGCCAAGGGCCGACTCCACCTCTCCGCCAGATCGTTCTCAAGCGTCCGAATCCAAAGTCCGGCATGACGCGCCCTACATCTTGTCTTCACGGAGCTTAGGTCGGGCCCATCCCTGGAATTTTCCGTGAGCCTCGTGATCCGGAGAAGGCGGCGATTGTACCTCCGCGGAGTTGCTCCCCCACATCATGACTAGCAGCCCGTGGTGAAAGTCTCCACCACGCTTGAGGGAGCCAGCAGCCTGGGCATAGCCTGACGTGACCGAGGAGGGCAGGCGATGGCGATCGGGAAGCGCAAGCCGACGAGGCAACAGGAGCTG
>JBJXFB010000006.1:0-2703 GCA_046155895.1 Planctomycetota bacterium
ATGCACCACAAGTCTCCCGGCGCGAGCTCCAGCGCGCGGCGGTAGGCGATCTCGGCCTCCGCCGAGTGCTCGTAGACGTCGAGCACGGCGGCGAAGTGGCGCCAGGCCTCGGGCGAATCGGGCTTCGCGAGGACGGCGTTGCGCGCCTTCGTGAGGCTCTCCACCACGAGCGCCTCTCGCTCCGATGTGTCCGGATCGGGCACCGAAAAAGCCACCGAGGACGCCGAGGATCTCCACCAGGCGACCGCGGCGCCGCCCAGGACCAGCCCGATCACGAAGATCGGCCAGCGCGGCCGCCGCGTGCGCCCCCCCTTCCGGCGGCCGGCCCTCATTTCAGCTCCCGCCCCTCGCCGCGGCGCAGCTCCACGGCGCAATCGACGCAGCCGACCGCGAAAGACTCGCGCATCCCGTCGGGCCACGCGATCTCGACGCTCTCGACCGCGGCGACCGGGCCGAGGCCGAAATGCGCGCGGGGATCGCGGCTCGTGAGGTAGCTCGAGCTCGACTCGATCGGCCGAAGGAATCGGCGTCCGCCCGCCGCGACGACGACCCGGGCGCCGAGCGCGTCGCGCCGGTAGCGCGGGTCGACCGCGCGCACGATCAGCCACCGGCCCGCGCGCGGTGCCTCGTTGAAGAAGACCCGCGCCGGGCTCTCGATGTTGCCGATGGCGACGTCGAGATCGCCGTCCGCGTCGAGATCGCCGACCGCCACCCCGCGCGACACCTCGACGGCCGTGGCGAGCTCTCCCGCGTGCTCCCGGTCCAGCGTGAAGCGTCCTTTCCCGTCGTTCACGTAGAAGAGCTTCGACTCCGCCAGCCGGTCCCAGGGCGGCGGGGCGATCGAAAAGGGATTCGGCTCGCTGCGCGTCACGCGTCCGTTGACGACGAGCAGATCGAGGTCGCCGTCGAGCTCGACGTCCATGGCCGCGGCGCCGAAGCCCGTGTACGGGATGCTGGACGACGCGAGGCCCGCGCTCCCCGTCGCGTCCTGGAATCCGCGCTTCCCGCCGAGGTTCTTGTAGAGCTTGTTGCTCTCGCCGACGAGGTGCGTGATGAACAGGTCGAGCGTCAGATCCCCGTCCAGGTCGGCCACGACGATCCCCATGCCCGCTTCCGCGTGTCCGGCGAGATTGACGGCGGCGCCCATCTGCCACGCGAGGTCCTCGAAGGTTCCGTCGCGCTGGTTGATCCACAGCTGGTTCGGCGCACCGTCGTTGGCGACGTAGACGTCGACCCAGCCGTCGTCGTCGAGATCCGCGCAGACGACGCCGAGGCCCGGGGCGCGGGCCGCCGTGATCCCGGCGGCGGCGCTGACGTCCCGGAAGCGCCGCTCTCCCTCGTTGTGGAGCAGGACGTCGCAGACCGCCTCGAAGTTCCTGGGGCTGCAGTAGTCGGCGCGGCCGGCGTTGACCCGGCAGCTGATTTCCGGGTCGTAGGCGACGTAGCGCGCGACGTACAGGTCGAGCAGGCCGTCGCGGTCGTAGTCGAGGAAAGCGGCCGAGCTCGACCAGCCGGGGACGTCGACGCCGGCCGCGGCGCTGATGTCCCGGAAGCTCCCCGAGCCGACGTTCTCGTACAGCCGCGCGCCGCCGAGGTTCGTGACGAGGACGTCCTGGTCGCCGTCGTTGTCGATGTCGCCGACCGCGACGCCCATGCCGTACCCCCCGTCCGACAGACCGGAGCTCCCGCTGACGTCCACGAAGCGCGAGCTCGACTCGTTGCGGAAGAGGCGATCGGCGAAGCCGCCCGAAGCCGCGCCGGTGACGGGATCCAGGTTGCCGTCCGGGAAGAACAGGTCGAGGTCGCCATCGCCGTCCGCGTCGAGCATGGCGACGCCGGCCCCCATCACTTCCGGCAGGTGGAACTTCCCCGTGTCTCCGGCCTCGTAGCGGAAGTCGAGGCCGAGCCCGCGCGTGCGGTCGACGAACCAGGGGGCTGCCGGCGGCCGGGACCCGCCGCCCCCGCACGCGCCGCAGGCGGAAGCCAGGACCAGGAGGACTCGGGTACGCATTCGCACGTCGACTAGAGCGGCGCGTCCGCGGTAGGCCCGTAGATCCCCGGGAGCGGCACGTCGAGGAGCCGCAGATAGACCGTGAGCTGCCCGCGGTGGTGGATCGCGTGGCTCATCACGAAGCTCCGCAGCGCGGCGATCCGCGGCATCGTCCCCAGGACACTCGATCCGCGCTTCAGGGTCCAGGGACGCTCCAGGTCCGCGTCCGATGCGCGCGCGATCGCGCCGCGAGCCGACTCCCAGTTCGAGTCGAAGCGCGCGAGGACGTCCGCGAGCCCCCACCTCGCCGGGACTTCGAAGCGGGTCCCGAGGATGGGCGCGAGATCGAATTCGGTCGCGTCGAGGATCCGCGTGATCCAGGTCGGCAGGCTCGAGAGGTGAGCCGCGAGCTCGCCGACCGTCCACGACTTCGGATGGGGTCGCCAGGCGAACCGGGCGTCGGGGACGAGCTCGATCAGCTTGCGCGTCGAGGCGTTCTCGTGGTCGAGCTCGGAGAGGAGGGTCCGGGAGAGGCTCATCGGGCCTGGAGGCGCTCCCTTTCGGACACGAGTCGCGAGCTCCGGCCCATCTGCACGACGAGGAAGCGCACGGGGTCGGGGATGCTCAGCGTCTCCCCGAGCTCGCGCGCCTTGAGGGCCGCGGCCGAGGCGCGCGCGGCGTCCCCGGCGAGCGTGTACGCCTGCGCGAGCGCG